>NZ_CP053985.1:5797559-6441732 GCF_013267355.1 Achromobacter pestifer | reverse complement strand
ACAGGCTGAGGGGAGCGCCGGGCAGCGGCGTGTCCCAGCCGCCGCCCAAGGCCCGGATCAGCCTTACGGTAGTCCGCGCCTGATCGCCATCCAGCCTGGCCGAGGCCAATTGCTGCTGCAACAGGTTGCGGTCCGCATCGATGACGTCGAGTTGGGTGTGCGTGCCGGTTTCGTATTGCAGGCGCGACAGGTCGGCTGAACGCCTTGCGGCCAGCCGCGCACGGTCTTGTGCGGTTTGCTGGGCCGCCATGATGCGCAGATGCATCAGATTGTCCTCGACCTCCCTGAACGCGTTGAGCAGCGTTTCCCGGTAGCGCGCCGCTTCTTCTTCATGCGCGGCCCGGGCGGCATCGAGGTCCGCCTGGCGGCCGCCGCCGTCCAGGATGGGCAGCGATAGCGCGGTGCCCAGGACCGGGCCCAGAAGAAAGGTCCGGCTGGACCATTGGAATAGCTGGCTCAGGCTGGATGATTCGAATCCGGCCGCCCCGGTCAGTTCGAGCCGCGGAAAGAATGCGGCGCGGGCCGCGCCGATGCGGGCGTTGGCGGCGGCCATGGCGCGTTCGGCGGCGGCAATGTCCGGACGGCGCTCGAGCAGCTCCGAAGGCAGGCCGGGTGGAATGGCCAGCGCCATGCGCCGTAGCGGGTCAGGCGGCAGCGAGAAATCGGCCGGGGCCTTGCCCAGCAGGATTGCCAGGGCGTGTTCCGCGCTGGCGCGCAGGCGTTGCGCGCCCAAGGCGTCGGTGCGCGCCACTTCAAGTTCTGCGCGGGCGCGCTCGACCTCAAGCTCGGCGCCGCCGCCAGCCTCCAGGCGCATCAGGCTCAGTGCAAGACCGCGTTCCCGCAGGTCCAGCGTTTGCCGATAGATGCGGTGCTGGGCGTCCAACTCCCGGATCAGAAAGTAGGTGTCGGCGACGTCGGCCTGCAAGGCCAGCAGCGTTAGCCGGTACAACGCTCCGCTGCGAGCCTGCTCCGCCGATGCCGCGTTGATCGTCGAGGAAACGCGGCCGAACAGATCGGCCTCATACGCAACGCCGGCTTCGGCGCGCCACAGCGTCCTGGTCGAGGCCGGCCCGTCGTCGCGTTCGCTGTACGAGGCTGGAGATTCCCGCAGGCGGGTCGGTCCGAAGCCCGCGTCCAGCCGGGGAAACAGCGCGGATTGCGCTTGCCTGTGCTGGGCGCGCGACAGCTGCAATCGTGCGTAAGCGGCTTGCAGCGTCGGATTGGCGTCTTGCGCGGCGGTTTGCAATGCGTTGAGCGCGGGATCCTGGAACAGGGTCCACCAGGCGCCGCGCAGCGCGTCGTCGGCTGGCTGGGCGGTTGTCCAGGCTCCCGCCGATTCCGCGGGCGCATGCTTGTAGGCGGACGGGATCGGGCCGGTGTCGGGGGCATGCGCCGGGCGCAGCGAACACCCGGCCAGCGCCAGCGCCAACAGAGTCAGTCCGAAGCGCATGGCGCAATGAGTCAAGGCATAGGTCATGTTATGGATTTCCCGGCAAGGCGGAGGTCTGGTCGGCGTCGCGTTCCGGCCCGGCGTGCGAGCCGGCAGCGACAAGATTGCGCCCGAACCGCGCATAGACGGCAGGCAGTACGAATAGCGTGAACAGCGTGCCCATGAGCAAGCCCGCGACGAGCACCGTGGCGATCGCGCGCTGACTGCCCGCGCCGGCGCCGCGGGCGAACAGCAGCGGCATCAGGCCGCCGACCATCGCGGCCGTCGTCATCAGAATGGGGCGGATGCGCGTGGCTGCAGCGGTCCGCACCGCCTGAATGCGGTCCAGGCCCCTGAGCCGCTGCTCAACGTTGGCGAATTCCACGATCAGGATGCCGTGCTTCGTGATCAGGCCGATCAGCGTGACCAGTCCGATCTGGGTATAGATGTTGAGCGTGGCGTAGCCGAAGAACATGGCGGCCAACGCGCCGCAGGCGGCAAGCGGAACCGTGGTCAGGATCAGCAGCGGATCGCGGGCGCTTTCGAACTGAGCGGCCAGCACCAGGAAAATGAAGGCCAGGGCAAAGGCGAACGTCAAGGCAAAACCGCCTTGCTCCTGAAGGTACTGCCGCGATTCGCCCAGGAAGCCGGTCTGGAACCCCGCCGGCAGGCTGGCGGACTCGGCCTGCAGGAAGGCGACGGCCTGGCCCAGTGGAACGCCCGGCGCAGGGATCGCGACCAAGGTGGCGCTATTCAGTTGATTGAATTGCGTGAGCGCATTGGCCTCGACGCTTTTCTCCAGCGAGACCACGGTGGACAACGGTACCTGTCCGCCCGTGGCGGTCCTGACGTGGAACAGGTCCAGCGACTCGGCGTTCAGGCGCAGGTTGCGCGGCGCCTGGGGGATCACGTCATAGGAGCGGCCCTGGGCGCCGAAGCGATTGACGTAGGATTCACCGACCAGGCGCGCCAGGGTGTCGCCAATCTCTTTCATGCTCAAGCCCAGGTCGTGCGCCTTGGAGCGGTCGATCCGCACCAGCGTGGTCGGGTTGCTGAAGGTCAGGTCGGAATCCACGAAGGCGAACTGGCCGCTGGCGCGCGCCGCCGCCTTCAGTTTTTCCATCTCGTCATGGACCGCCCCGTGACCTTCCGGCGAAGACAGCACGAACTGCACCGGAAAGCCGCCGACGGAGCCGGGCAGGGGCGGCGGCAGGAAGGCGGATCCCGCAATGCCCTCGATGCCGGGCAAGGCGGTCTGCAGGTCACCCATGATGGCTTCGGCGCTGCGGCTCCGCGTTTCCCACGGGCTCAGCATGACGCCCGCCCAGCCCTTGTTGAGCGCGCCACCGGCGCCGGACACCATGTAGACGGTGGCGGCTTCCGGCAGGGCAAGCAGCGCGGCTTCGACCCGTTTGGCCTCGCCTTCCAGGAACTCCAGGCTGCTGGCCTGGGGACCTTTCATGTCTACGATGATTTCTCCCTGGTCTTCGGCGGGGGCGAGTTCCGACTGCACGCCGTTGAACAGAATAGGCAGGCTGAGCAGCACGCCAGCGCCGGCCAGCAGCACCGGCCGCGTGTCGCGCAGCACCCGCTCCAGCACGCGTTCATAGGCGCCCACCAGCCTGGCGGTTGCATGTTCCACCGCGACGGCATAGCGGCTGGGCGCCTGCCGGCGCATCAGCCGGGAGGCGACCATGGGAGATACGGTCAGCGCCACCACGGCCGATACCATCACCGCCGCGGCCAGCGTGAAGGCGAATTCACTGAACAGCGCGCCCGTCAGGCCGCCGATCAGGCCCAGCGGGGCGTAGACCGCAACCAGCACGGCGGCCATCGTCAGCACGGGGCCGACGATTTCGCGTGCGCCGTTCATGGCGGCATCCAGCGGCGATTCGCCTTCTTCCATGCGGCGATGGACGTTTTCCACCACGACGATCGCGTCGTCCACCACCAGGCCGATGGCCAGCACCATGGCCAGCAAGGTCAGCAGGTTCAGGCTGAAGCCGAGCGCCAGCATGGCCGCCGCCGCGCCCAGCAGGGACAGCGGGATGCTCAGCACCGGCACGGCCACCGCGCGCAGCGAGCCGAGGAAGATGAAGATCACGAGCACCACTTCCAGGCTGGCAATGCCGAACTTGCCGACCACGTTGCCGATCGCGGCATCGATGAAGACGGTGACGTCGTACGGAATCGCCATCTTGGCGCCGTCGGGGAGGTCCAGCCCGGCAAGAATCCGGCGCACTTCGCGCGAGATCTCCAGGGGATTGCCGCCAGGCGTCGCCATCACTTCCAGGTACGCGGCGGGTTCGCCATTCATGCCCGCCACCTGGTTGCGGCTTTGCGCGCCGATCTCGATGGTGGCGATGTCTTCCATGCGCACCAGGCTGGGGCCGCGCTTGACGACCAGTTCGCGAAAGCCCTTGACGCTATCCAGGCTGGTGTCGGCGCGCACATTGGTCACGACGAGCGCGTCGCGCAATTGGCCGGGCGCGGCCTGATAGTTGTTGTCCCGGATCGCGGACTCGACGTCAGCCGCCGTAATGCCGTGCGCGCCCATGCGCAGAGGGTCGAGCCAGATGCGCATCGAAAGCGCCTGTCCACCCAGCACGTTCACGGCAGCCACGCCGTCGACGGTGCTCAGCATGGGCTTGGCCACGCGCATCAGATAGTCCGTGATGCCGGTCAGGGGCTGGCCTGCAGGCGCGGTGAATCCTGCATACACCACGCCGATGGCGCCGGGAGACTGGCGAACGACCACCGGGTCGTAGGCGTCTTCCGGCAGCAGATAGCGCACTTCGTTGACCTTGGCCAGGACCTCGGTCAGGGCGGTGTCGGAGTTCGCGTTCAGGCGCAGGTAGGCGTTGATGGTGCTGCGTCCTTGCTCGGACGAGGAGGTCAGGTATTCCACGCCTTGCGTGGTGGCGACGGCCTGCGCTAGCGTGGCGGTGACAAAGCCCTGCATCAGGTCCGCGGAAGCGCCGGGATACTCGGTGGTGACGGTGACCACGGCGCTTTCGATGCGGGGATACTGGCGCAGCGGCAGGTCCAACAGCGCGCGCAGGCCGACCAGGACGATCAGCAGGGCAAACGCCGTGGTGAGGACAGGGCGGCGGATGAAGAAATCGGTGAATGACATGGCGTCTTACTCTCCCGCCAGGCGCGGACGGACGGCGGCGCCGTCGTGCAGATTGATCTGGCCGGCGATGACCACCAGATCGCCGTCGCGCAGATCCGCGCCCGATAGCGCGACCTTGCCGTCCTGGCTCGCTCCGGTCTGCACGGAAACGAGGCGGACGCGGGCCGGGTCGTCATTGCGCATGGCGTATACCGTTGCGCCGGACAAGGTGCTCTGAACGGCCTCGGCTGGCACGGTGAGCGTGGCGGGGCCGGCGGGCAGCGACACGCTGATCTGGGCGTAGGCGCCGGGCCATAGACGGCCTGCCGCGTCCGGCGCAAGCGTGGCGCGCACCCTCAGCGCGCGGTTGCCGGCGTCGACCTGGGGATCGATGGCGGAGAGCTTGCCCGTCAGTTGCGCCTGTCCGCCGCCCGCGCTGACGACGGAAACGTCCAGTCCGAGCCGCAACACGGCGGCATGCCGGTCCGGCACGGTGAAATCCACATGCAGCAGGCGGGTGTCGGTCAGGGTGGCGATGGGCGTGCCTGCCTCGACGTACTGCCCAAGGTTGACCAGCCGCAGCCCCAGCGTGCCCGCGAACGGCGCGCGCACCAGGCGCTGGGCCAGATCTTCCTCGCCCTGAGCGACCAGCGCTTTGGTTTCGGCGTGCCGCGCCGCGTGCTGTTCGTACTCGGCACGCGACATGGTTTGCCCTAGCAGCCGTTTGGCGCGGTCCAGGTTTGCCTGGGCCAGCGCGGCCGACGCGCGGTGCCGATCGAGTTCGCGGCGCACCGGCCCATCATTGATCTGTACCAACGGCAGTCCGGCCGCAACCTGTTGGCCGCTGGTGAAATGAATGGCGGTGACGCGCCCCGCGACCTCGGGCGCCACCAGCACTTGCTGTTCCGCGACCACGGTGCCGATGGCTTGCAGCGTGGCGGGCAGCGCTTCAGCCCGCGCGGGCGCCACCACGACAGGGACGGGCGCAGCTTCGCCGGCCGGCGCGGCTTGGGCTGTGGCCTTGCGCTGCGTGTCGTAGTGGTAGAGGCCGCCGATGGCGGCAAGCACGAGCGTGGCGGTCAAGGCCAGCTTGCGGCGGGCTGCGCGCCGCGGCGCAGGATTCGGGTTCTGATACATGAGGCCCATTCGAATAGTCAATGTAGCTACGCTAAATGCGCAGATGGCGGGATTCGCAATGGTAGGGAGCCGCTCCCCCTTGGGGAAACGATAAGTTCTCTGTCGTGAATTTAGTTTTTCTTATCTCTACGGGGTTGCGCGGACGGTGAGGCACGCTGCGCTCGCGCATTTGCGGTCTAAGATCCGTACCCATGCCGACCACGACCATCGACGCGCACCCGCTGTTCAGGCTGCGCGGCCTCTACAGCGAACGTCTCTCTCCCGTCAGCCTGGATCTCGCCGCGGGCGAGTGCGCAGCCGTCATGGGGCCTTCGGGCTCAGGCAAGTCGCTGTTGCTGCGCCAGGCGGCCGACCTGGATCCCGGGCATGGCGAGGCCTTGCTGGATGGCCGGCCGCGCTCGGGCATGCGGGGCTACGAATGGCGCCGGCAGGTCATCTATTGCCAGGCCGAGGCCGGCTGGTGGGACGACTTGGTCGCGCCGCATTTCGCGGACCGTGCCCGCGCCGAGGCCATCATGCAGCGCCTGGGGCTGTCTACGGACAAGCTGGACGCGCTGGTGCACGAATTGTCCACGGGCGAACGCCAGCGCCTGGGCCTGGTCCGCGCGCTGGCGCTGGCGCCGCGCGTCTTGCTACTAGACGAGCCGACCGCGGCGCTGGACCAGGCGGCCACGGACAAGGTCGAAGAGGAACTGCGGCGCTACCTGAATGGCGGGGCCGCGATCCTGATGGTGACCCACAGCCCGGCCCAGGCCGAGCGCCTGGCGCGCCGTTCCTGGCGCATGGAGCAGGGCAGGCTGGAGCCGCTATGGACGTGATCAAGCTGCAGGCCACGGATCTGGCGATCGCTTCCTTGCTGGTGCTGCTGAGTGCCGGCATTTCCTTTGCCTTGCGCTTGAATTTGCAGCGGCAGGTGTTGTGGGCGGCGCTGCGCACGGTGGTGCAGTTGCTGCTGGTCGGGCACATCCTGCGCGTCGTGTTCGCGCACGCGGCTCCCTGGCTGACCGCGCTGGTGGTGGCGGTGATGATGGCGTTGGCGGCCAGGGAGGTCGCGGCGCGGCCCAGGGCCAGGCTCACGCAACGCGGCAACGGCTGGGTCGGCGCGATGGCGGTGGCGGGAACCACGGTCATCACGGTGCTGTTCATCCTGAATACGGCGCTGCGCCCGGATCCCTGGTATGACCCGCGCTACACCATTGCGCTGATCGGCATCGTGCTGGGCAGCGTGCTCAACGCCGCCAGCCTGGCGTTGGACGGCGTATTGTCCGGCGCCAGGCGGGAGAAGCTGGCGATCGAGGCCCGGCTGGCGCTGGGCGCGACCGTGCACGAGGCGTTTTCCTCCCTGCTGCGCGAGTCGGTGCGGCGCGGCATCGTGCCCAGCATCAATCAGATGTCGGCCGCCGGCATCATCACGCTGCCGGGCATCATGACCGGGCAGATCATTGCCGGCATGGATCCCATAGAGGCCGCCAAGTACCAGATCCTGCTGATGTTCCTGCTGTGCGGCGCCAGCGGGATGGCGGCGATCGCCGCGGCTTATGGCGCCATGCGCCGGTTGACGGACGAGCGCGGGCGGCTCAGGCTGGATCGGCTGCATCCGGCCTAGGAAGCTGCTTTTTTCCGGAAATTTCATGAAAGCTTGACGCGCGCTTGGCGATACTGCGCGCAATCTTGCATTTTCCTGAACCTTTTCCGGATCCTCATGCCACTTGCGTCCAGTTCCGTAGTCCCCCCGCGGCACCGTGCTTTCTGCGCGTGCCGCCTCCCGGCGCGCGCCTTGCGGGGGCGCCGGGCATGAGCGTTCCCATGTCGACTTCCATGAGGCTGCCAGCGAGCCGCACTGCCTGGCCCGGCTGGCTGGTGCTGGCGTGCCTGGCGCTATGGCTGGGCGCGCTGGCCTGGGCGCGCTGGCTGACCTTGCCCGACGAGGGCCGTTACGCCGGGGTGGCCTGGGAGATGCTGCGCAGCAACTCGCCCATGGTGCCGCTGCTGGACGGCATGCCGTACTTCCACAAGCCGCCGCTGTACTACTGGCTGGCCCAGATCAGCTACGCGCTGTTCGGCGTGCATGAATTCAGCGCGCGGCTGCCGTCGGTGCTGGGCGCCTGGAGCGCGGGCGCCGGGCTATATGCTTTCGTGTCGCGCTACCGCGATGTCGCGCAAGCGCGCTGGGCGGTGGCGGTCCTGGGCATGACGCCGCTGTTTTTCGGCGCCGCCCAGTTCGCCAATATGGACATGCTGGTGGCCAGCATGATCACCTTGTGCGTGCTGGCCGCGGCCGATACCGCCTTGCGGCGCGCCGCGGGACGGCCGTTTCGCGCCATGTCGGTGGCAACGGGCGTGCTGGCCGCCTTGGCGGTGCTGGCCAAGGGGCTGATCGGGCTGGCGCTGCCCGGCGCCATCGTGCTGGCCTGGCTGCTGCTGCGCCGAGACTGGCCGGGCGTGCGCGCCTTGCTGTGGGCGCCGGCCTTGCTGGCCTTCGCGGTGGTGGCGGTGCCGTGGTTCTGGCTGATGGAACTGCGGTATCCCGGTTTCTTCCAGTATTTCTTCGTCTACCAGCAGGTCGAGCGCTTCGCGCAGAGCGGCTTCAACAACGCGCAGCCGCTCTGGTTCTACCTGCCCATCGTGGCCGGGCTGGCGCTGCCTTGGTCCATTTGGGGAGCGTCGATTTTCAAACCCTCGTACTGGCGCGAGTCCGACCCGCAGGGCCTGCGTCGTCTGGCTGCGATCTGGATGGCGGTCGTGATCGTGTTCTTTTCGATTCCGCATTCCAAACTGATCGGCTATGTGCTGCCGGTGTTCCCGCCGCTGGCGTTCCTGATCAGCGAACGGGTCGCACCCGCCTGGGCAGCGGGCAAGCGGCGGGGCGCGTGGATCGCCGTCGGCGTGTCGGCCGTGATATGCCTGGCCGCGGTCATCGTCGCGGCGTCGAATCCGCGCGGCAGCGCCGGGCCGTTGGCAAAGGAACTGCGCCAGGAAATGCGGCCCCAGGACATCCATATGGCGTTGCATACCGTGCCCTTCGACCTGGGTTTCTATACTCAGGCCCGCGAACCCGCCTGGATCGTCGACAACTGGCAAAACCCCGAGATCCCCAAGCGGGACAACTGGCGCAAGGAGCTGTACGACGCAGCGCAATTCGACCCGGCCACGGGCAAGCGCGTGCTGATCGGCGAGGAGGACATGCGCGTGCGCATGTGCGAGGCCGCTGACGGAGCGCGCTTCTGGATATGGGGCGAGAAGGAGGATGGCTTGCGTTACCGGGTGCTCGATGGCGTGGCTGCGCGACTTTCAACCGAAAAGCGGGCGATCTGGCGCATCGACGCGGACGCGGCGTTCCGCCAGCGCATGTGCGCCGGCATGCCGTCCGCGAATCCGTCCGCGAGCCCGCCGGCGCCGTTGCAGGCCAAACCCTGAACGCATGAAGAATGTCTGTTGTCAGGTTCTTTTCCATGATGGTGCGATAGAGAAAACTTAAGCAACACAATGGTTTAGGTCAGACTTTAACGATTGCACGCTCTAGGCGCCTGAAGAGTTAAGGGGGCCACATAAGTGCAATGCGAAGGCAAGTCTTGGGGCAATCCAGCGGGCGCCAAGCCGTGTTTGGCTAGTGCCGCGAGAGCCGGTGATTGAGGCGGGGATACGCGCTCAATCCTGGAAACGCCCGTGCGCTTTGAACAGCACTCGTGACAACGCCAGAATGTTAGCCTCGGGCCCATCCTTGCGCCAGATTAGGCGGGTTATGGCACGGTTGAATTTGGAAGGCAGCGGGTGGACGCTCAGGCGCGAGCGCTCGGCGTACGTGCCTAACACGCTGCGCGGCATCAGTGCGATTCCCATGCCCACCGCCACGCAGCCCAGGATCACATGGTACGACCCTACCTCGACGATACGCTGGGGCTTCGTGCGAGCACGCGCGAACCAGTCCTCCAGGCGCTGGCGGTGGGGGCAACCTGAATGAAAGGCCAGTAGGGCTCGGGATGGAACGTCCCTGGGTGAGGCAATGGGCGGATGCTTGGCCTCGGCCACGATGACCAGTTCCTCTTCGTAGATCGCCATTGAGTTCAGGCGCTTGTCCGACATGGGGTCGGCGATCAACGCCGTATCCAGTTCGCCTTGCAGCACCCGCTGGATGAGTTCGCGCGGATCATCGCAATACAGCTCCAACGTCACATCTGGGTACATCTCATGATAAAGGCCTAGCGGCTGCGGTAGGCGCACGGCAGCCGTGCTCTCCATCGCCCCCAGTCGCAACATGCCCGTGGGCCTATCGTTGCGCGTCGCCTCAGAGGCCTCCTGTGCAAGATCGAGCAGCCTCTCCGCATAGTCCATCAGCACCTTGCCGGCAGGGGATACCTGTAGCGAGCGACCCTCGCGGATGAACAGAGGAACGCCTAGCTTGTCCTCCAGTTGCTGGATGCGCACTGTAATGCTGGATTGGGCGCGGTGCAGCGTCTGCGCAGCCTTGTTGATGCCGCCCGCCTGAACGACCGCCCGAAACGTGTGCAGATCCGATAGCTCGAACATATCGGCGTATCCGAATTATTTGTTCTGAATTATTCATTTTACTCGATCATTTTCGATGCCTAAACTGATTCTTACGAAAAATCTCAGGTGCCAAAAGTGATGGTGAAAGTCAGTGTGATCGGAGTCGGTGTCATGGGAGACCCCATCGCCCGCAATCTGCATAAGGCGGGTATGGCCGTAACCGTGTATTGCCGTACGCCCGCTACGCGACAAGCGTTTCGAGGTAGCGGCATCGCGGTGTCGGATTCCGCGGTGAACGCAATCCAGGCTAGCGACACGACGATCCTGCTGGTACCCAGCGGTCAGGATGTCGATCAGGTGTTGGGGCGGGGCACCCATGGTCGAATCCCGTTCAGCTTGGACGGAAAGACCATCATTCTGATGGCGACAGTCGCCCCCTCGTACTCCCGCGACCTTGCTAGCGCCGTGGTGGAGGCTGGCGGGCGCTACATAGAAGCGCCACTGTCGGGTTCGCGCGCGCCTGCGGAATCTGCTCAGTTGGTCGTGCTTGCCTCGGCCCCGGAAGATGCCTGGATCGGCGACGCCATGCCGGTGTTCGATGCCATTGGAAAGAGAGTCCTGCGTTGCGGAACGGTACCTACGGCGATGCGCATGAAACTTGCAAACCAGCTCCTGTTGATCGCCACCTTCGAGGCGATCTCGGAGGCGACGCACTTCGCGCGCGAGTCCGGGCTCGCCGTCAACCTGTTTCTGGAGATGGCGATGGCCGGCCCCCTGGCCAATGACGTGCTTCGCATGAAGGCGCCGAAGCTGCTAGTGGACGACTTCGAGCAGCAGGCGCCGATCCGCCATGTTTTCAAGGACATCGGGCTGGTCTGCGATGAGGCCGAGCAGCGTGGCTTGTGGTTGCCCATCGCGCGCGCCAACCGTGACTTGTTCGAATTGGCGATGCGGCGAGGTCAAGCCAACGACGATGCCATCGGCATCGTCAAGGTGTTACGCAACCATGAGGCCGCATGACCAGCCCCAATACAACCGCTATCGCGTTGAGCAGAGGCGCTGTCGGCGTGCTGTGCGGCTTGGCCGTGGCCCTGATCTGGTCAGGTTGGTCGGTCGCTACGCGCCTGGCGATGACGACCACCCTGGCGCCGGCGGACGTGACCATGCTCCGCTTCGGCGTATCCGCGCTGTTCCTGTGGCCCATTCTGCTGCGGCAAGGCGCAGGGCTGCGCGCGCTCGGTGTGGTCAGGATAGGCGTCATGCTGATCGGCGCTGGAGTGCCCTTCATGATGGCCGCATCGGTGGGCATGAGGTATGCGCCAGCCTCTCACGTCGCCACACTGATGATAGGCTCCATGCCCATCTGGGTGGCACTGCTATCCGCAGCCCTATATGGAGAGCGCTTCAGCCGCGTGCAGATGTACGGCCTGCTTATCGTAATCGCCGGTATCGCCTGCATGGGAGGCTATGGGCTCATCGCCAATCGAGCTCAAGGGGAATGGCGCGGTGATTTGCTGTTTCTCTGCGGAGGATTGCTCTTCGCCAGCTACACAGTGACACAGCGACGCTCAGGCATTGGCCCGTGGCAGGCAACCGCTTTGGTCAACGTAGGTTCGGCGCTGTTTTTTGCGCCCATCTACTTTCTTTTCCTGAGTCCCGGCATCTTCACCGCACCGGTACAGGACGTGCTGTTCCAGGTGATTGCCCAAGGCGTCTTCGTGGCGATCCTCGCCATGTTCTTCTATGCCGAAGCCGTGCGTCGGCTGGGAGCGTCACGGGCGGCGATTTTCGGTTCGCTGGCCCCGGCGCTGGCGGTGCTGTTGGGCATTCCAGTGCTTGGCGAAATTCCAGGAGCAGTGCCGCTGGCTGGAATCGCGTCGGTAATGGTGGGTGTGGTACTGATGGTCACGGGAGCAAGGAGGCCGAAATCAGCCTGACCACGCGGCATGTCCGTGAAAGGGTCTCTCCATGCAATTGGATCGCGGCCTTGCAGCGGGCCCGCGGTGGTGCCCAGGCAGTTGCTGCGGGCTATGACGGCCAGTCATGCATTGCGCTGTCCGATGGCATCACGCCAGCGCAATCGGCAGGGCTCGCGGCGGGAGCCATCGTGAAATGAAAAAAGGCCGGCTGCCTTGGGGCTGCCGGCCTTTGTCGTAGCCGCTGCGCGCGGCAGGCGCTTAGCCGATCGAGGCCAGGGCCTGGTTCAGCGTGGCGCTGGGGCGCATGGCTTGGCTGGCGCGGGCTTCGTTGGGCTGGTAGTAGCCGCCGATATCGACGGGCTTGCCCTGGGCGGCCTTCAGTTCGGCCAGGATCTTGTCCTCGCCGTCAGCCAGCGCGCGGGCCGGGGCGGCGAACAGGGCAGCCAGTTCGCGGTCGTCGGTCTGCGCGGCCACGGCCTGGGCCCAGTACATGGCCAGGTAGTAGTGGCTGCCGCGGTTGTCCAGGCCGCCGACCTTGCGCTCGGGCGACTTGTTCTCGTCCAGGAACTTGGCGGTGGCCAGGTCCAGCGTCTTGGCCAGCACTTGGGCGCGGGCGTTGCCGTAGCTGCGGCCCAGGTGTTCCAGCGATGCCGCCAGGGCCATGAACTCGCCCAGCGAGTCCCAGCGCAGGAAGCCTTCTTCCAGGAACTGCTGCACGTGCTTGGGCGCGGAACCGCCGGCGCCCGTTTCAAACAGGCCGCCGCCGGCCACCAGCGGCACGATCGACAGCATCTTGGCGCTGGTGCCCAGTTCCATGATGGGGAACAGGTCGGTCAGGTAGTCGCGCAGCACGTTGCCGGTCACCGAGATGGTGTCCAGGCCTTCGCGGATGCGCTTGAGCGAGAACTTGGTGGCTTCGACCGGGCTCAGGATGCGCAGATCCAGGCCGCTGGTGTCGTGGTCCTGCAGGTAGTGCTTGACCTTGGCGATGATCTGCGCGTCGTGGGCGCGGTTCTCGTCCAGCCAGAACACGGCGGGCGTCTTGGTGGCGCGGGCGCGGGCCACGGCCAGCTTGACCCAGTCCTGCACCGCGGCGTCCTTGGTCTGGCACATGCGCCAGAGGTCGCCGGCTTCGACGGCTTGCTCCAGCAGCACCTTGCCCGAGGCGTCCGTGACGCGCACGGTGCCGGCGGCGGGGATGACGAAGGTCTTGTTGTGCGAACCGTATTCCTCGGCGGCCTGGGCCATCAGGCCGACGTTGGGCACGCTGCCCATCGTGACCGGGTTGAAGGCGCCATTGCGCTTGCAGTCTTCGATGACGGCCTGGTAGACACCGGCGTAGCTGCGGTCGGGGATCACGGCCTTGGTGTCTTGCAGGGCGCCTTCGGCGTTCCACATCTTGCCCGAGTCGCGGATCATGGCGGGCATGGACGCGTCGACGATGACGTCGCTGGGCACGTGCAGGTTGGTGATGCCGCGGTCGGAATTGACCATGGCCAGCTGCGGCAGGGTCTTGTAGGCGGCGTCGATGTCGGCGGTGATCTCGGCCTGTTTGTCGGCGGGCAGGGACGGGATCTTGGCGTACAGGTCGCCGATGCCGTTGTTGGGGTCGAAGCCGGCTTGCTTGAGCGCGTCGGCGTGCTTGGCCAGCACGTCCTTGTAGAAAACGGACACGACGTGGCCGAAGATGACGGGGTCGGAGACCTTCATCATCGTGGCCTTCAGGTGCACCGAGAACAGCACGCCGCGAGCCTTGGCGTCGTCGATCTGCGCTTGCAGGAAGGACTTCAGCTTGGCAGCCGACAGCACGGCGGCGTCGATGATCTCGCCGGCCTTGACCGGGGTCTTTTCCTTCAGGACGGTCTTGGAGCCGTCGGCGGCGGTCAGTTCGATCTTGACGTCGCCGGCATCGGCGATCAGCGCCGACTTTTCGGTGCCGTAGAAGTCGCCTTCGCTCATGTGGGCCACGTGCGACTTGGAGTCAGCCGACCAGGCGCCCATTTTGTGCGGATGCTTGCGGGCGTAGTTCTTGACCGACAGCGGGGCGCGGCGGTCCGAGTTGCCTTCGCGCAGGACCGGGTTCACGGCGCTGCCCTTGACCTTGTCGTAGCGGGCCTTGACGTCGCGCTCGGCGTCGTTGGCGGGAGCGTCCGGGTAGTCGGGCAGCTTGTAGCCCTGGTCCTGGAGTTCCTTGATGGCGGCCTTCAGCTGCGGCATCGAGGCGCTGATGTTGGGCAGCTTGATGATGTTGGCTTCGGGCTGGATGGCGAGGGCGCCGAGTTCCGACAGGGCATCGCCCAGTTTCTGGCTGTCTTCTAGGTAGTCGGGGAAGACCGAGATGATGCGGCCGGCCAGCGAGATGTCGCGGGTCTCGACCGTGATGCCTGCGGGCTTGGCGAAAGCCTGGACGATGGGCAGCAGCGAACGGGTTGCAAGCGCCGGAGCTTCATCGGTGAGGGTATAGATAATCTTCGGAGTAAGAGACATGATCCTTGAATCTGTTCGGCAGGCGCTAGGCGCAAACCCGAACATGCTATGCGGCCAGAAGCCGGTAGATGTTGTCGGAGAGTGGGTTCGTATGGGCAGGCGTGCGACCGGGACTGGACGCGTTCGCTTTGCCGTCCTAGGTCTGAGCAAACGACAAGGCGGGCGGCTAAGCGGACGCGCCCGGAGGAAATGGTCGGTAAGCGTCTGCCCAACATGGCTGGCGCCTGCCCCTTTTTATATGGCTGGCCTGGGTGCCCCTGCCGGCGCTGCCGGCAAAGATCCTGGGCCGCCTGGGGAAGTGCGACTGCCACGAACTTTCCATTGTAATACCGCGATACGCCTGCTGGGCAGCAAAAACCCGCGGATTCGGCCGGGATATGGCCATAATGGCGCCAAATTAAAAAGGGACGTATTGAATCGGGCGAGCCGGAGCCGATTGCCCGTTTGACAAAGCGCCGCGCAAGGAGGAAGCTGCGTACCCATGAATTCCCGCGCCGTCCGCATTTCGCTGATTATTACCATCATTCCTGGAATGGTGGGTTAGCGCGCGACCGCAACAGTCACAGCCACCCGCCCCACGAGGCGGGTTTTTTGTGGCCGCCTCTGCCGGGCCAGCACACCGAAGCAGAGAGCCAGATGCACCACACCCCGCAAGCCAGCCAGCAAACCGCCACGCCGACCGCATTCCAGGACGGCCGGGCCTCGCCGATGGAATACCTGAGGCAGATCCTGACCGCCCGCATCTACGACATCGCCCGCGAAACCGAACTGGATCGCGCCCGTGGCCTGTCCGCCCGGCAGGGCAACCCGGTCTACTTCAAGCGCGAGGACAACCAGGCGGTCTTCTCCTTCAAGGTCCGCGGCGCCTACAACAAGATGCGCAACACGCCGCAGGCGGCGCTGGAGCGGGGCGTGATCACGGCGTCCGCCGGCAACCACGCGCAAGGCGTCGCGATCTCGGCCGCCAGGATGGGCGTGCGCGCCATTATCGTGGTGCCGCAGACCACGCCGCAGGTAAAGGTGGATGCCGTCAAGGCGCATGGCGGCCCCACCGTGACGGTGGTGCAGGCGGGCGACTCCTATAGCGACGCCTACGGCCATGCGCAGAAGCTGGCGAGCGCGCAGGATCTGACCTTCATCCCGGCCTTCGACGATCCCTATGTGATCGCCGGCCAGGGCACGGTGGGCATGGAGATCCTGCGCCAGCATGCGGGCCCCTTGCATGCCGTCTTCGTGCCGATCGGCGGCGGCGGGCTGGCCGCGGGGGTGGCGACCTACATCAAGGCGGTGGATCCGGGCGTCAAGGTCATCGGCGTGCAGACCGAGGATTCTTGTGCCATGTCCCTGTCCATGCAGGTGGGCGAGCGGGTCAACCTGCCCGAGGTGGGCCTGTTCTCGGACGGCACGGCCGTCAAGCTGGTGGGCGAGGAGACCTTCCGCCTGTGCAGTGCATACCTGGACGAGATCATCCTGGTGGACACGGACGCGGTCTGCGCGGCGATCAAGGACGTGTTCCTGGATACCCGCAGCGTGCTGGAACCGGCGGGCGCGCTGGCGGTGGCCGGGCTGAAGAAGTACGTGGAACGCGAAGGCGTGCAAGGCCTGCCCATGGTGGCGGTGACCTCGGGCGCCAACATGAACTTCGACCGCCTGCGCTTCGTCGCGGACCGCGCCGAGGTCGGCGAGGCGCGCGAAGCGGTCTTCGCCGTGACGGTGCCGGAGGAGCGCGGCAGCTTCCGCCGCTTCTGCGGCGTGATCGGCCAGCGCAGCGTGACGGAATTCAACTACCGCATCGCCGACGCGCGCACTGCCCATATCTTCGTCAGCATGCAGATCACGCGGCGCGGCGATGCGGCGGAAATCATGGCGGCGCTGCAGGAACAGGGTTTTTCCGTCGGCGACCTGAGCAACAACGAAGTGTCGAAACAGCACATCCGCTACATGGTGGGAGGCCGTTCGCCGCTGGCGGCCGGCGAACGCCTGTTCCGCTTCGAGTTTCCGGAGCGTCCCGGCGCGCTGATGAGGTTCCTGTCCGAGATGGCGCCCAACTGGAACATCAGCCTGTTCCACTACCGCAACCAGGGCACGGAATTCAGCTCGGCGCTGGTCGGCATCCAGGCGCCGCTGGCCGACAGCGCCGCGCTGGACGCATTCCTGCGGCAGTTGGGTTACGCCCACACCGAGGAAACCGGCAACGAGGCCTACCGCCAGTTTCTGATCTGAGCCGGCAGCCTGGGCTCAACCGGGAGCGCCCCTCACTGCGGGCCGAGCTTGCGGATCAGTCCGTCGAGCATGTCGAGCTCGGCGGGCAGCAGGTCCGTCAAGGGCGCGCGCACGGGACCCGCGTCGTGGCCGACCAGTTTGGCGCCGGCCTTGACGATGCTGACGGCATATCCGGGTACGCGGTTGCGGATATCGAGATAAGGCAGGAAGAAATCGTCCAGCAGGCGGTTGCTGGTTTCGTGGTCGCCCGCGGCGACGGCGCGGTAGAACGCCATGGCCGTACGCGGCACGAAATTGAACACCGCCGACGAATAGACCGGCACGCCCAGCGCGCGGTAGGCGGCGGCATAGACCTCGGCCGTGGGCAGGCCGCCCAGGTAGGAAAAGCGGTCGCCCAGCTTGCGGCGGATGCGCACCATGGCTTCGATGTCGCCCACGCCGTCCTTGAAGCCGACCAGGTTGGGGCAGCGCTCGGCCAACTGCGCCAGGCTGTCGGCCGACAGGCGCGACTGCGCGCGGTTGTAGACGATGACGCCGATATTCACGGACTTGCAGACCTGTTCGACGTGCGCGGCGATGCCCGGCTGCGAGGCTTCGGTCAGGTAGTGGGGCAGCAGCAGTATGCCCTTGGCGCCCAGGCGCTCGGCCTCTTGCGCGTAGGCGATGGCCGTGCGGGTCGGGCCGCCCGCGCCGGCCAGGATGGGGACCTTGCCGGCGCAGGTCTGCACCGCGGTGCGGATCACGTCCGAGTACTCCTCTGGCGCCAGTGAAAAGAACTCACCGGTGCCGCCCGCGGCGAACAGGGCGGTCGCGCCGTAGGGCGCCAGCCATTCGAGGCGCTGGGCGTAGGTCCTGGCGTTGAAGTCGCCGTTCTGGTCGAAGTCGGTGACGGGGAAAGACAGCAAGCCGTCCGACACGATGTGCTTGAGTTCCTGCGGGGTGGTCATGTTGCGTTGATCCGTATGGGGGCGCCATCGAACGGCGGGAGTCGGCTGGTTGCCGAATTTAGAAGTAAGTCATCGTACAACATGAAATGCGCCGACTCAAGGTTGTTTCCACCTTGAAAAGAGCCGTTATAGGTGCATACCCGATATCAGAACATTATGCTTTTCAAGATTATTTTCATAGTTGTACGATGACATAGGCAAAACCAGGCGCGGTCGGCGCGGGCCTGCGCAGCGGCCGGCCTCAACAGGCGGCCGCGACTGTCCACAAGACAATTCCAGAGGAGACTTCATGAACCCGAGCAAGAGACAGTTCCTGGGCGGCGCCGCGGCGCTTTGCCTGTCGCCGTGGCTGCCGGCGTGGGCGCAGCCGGGCGACTGGCCGACGCGCGCGGTCCGCATCATCGTGCCTTACCCGCCCGGCGGCTCGTCGGACATCATCGCGCGCATCGTCGCGCCGCGCCTGGCCGACGCCTTGAAACAGACCGTGGTGGTCGAGAACAAGCCTGGGGCCAACGGCAACCTGGGCGCCGGCCTGGTCGTGCAGGCCGCGCAGGAAGGCCATACCGTGCTGCTGTGCGACGTGGGGGCGCTGGCGATCAGCCCCTCGGTGTACACCAAGCTGTCCTTCGATCCCTCCACGGATCTGCGGGCGGTCGGCATGCTGGCCTATTCGCCGCACGTGCTGGCCGTGCATCCCGACGTGCCGGCCAAGACCGTGCCCGAGCTGGTGGCCTTGTCGAAGAAACAGCGCCTGAATTTCGCCGTGACCGCCATCGGCAGCGCGCCGCACCTGGCCGCGGTCGCCGTGCAGCAGGCCACGGGCGCGCAATGGGAATACGTGCCTTACAAGGGCGGTTCGCAGGCCGTGACGGACACCATCGGCGGTCAGACCCAGGTCATCATGAATGGGTTGCTGGCTACGCTGCCCCACATCAAGGCTGGCAAGCTGCGGCCGATCGCGATCTCCAAGCGCGAACGCATGCAGCTGGTGCCCGACATCCCGACCATTTCCGAACAGGGCGTGGCCGGCTTCGAGTCCGGCACCTGGCAGGGGGTGATGGCGCCGGTGACGACGACCGATCCCGTCGCCATCCGCTTGTCGGAACTGATGGCGCAGATCGTCAACCAGCCGGACGTGAAGGCGCAGTTGAACGAACAGGGCGCGGAAATCGTCACCCGCAATCCCGCCGAACTGGCGCAGTTCTTCAACAGCGAACGGGCGCGCTGGGCCTCGGTGGTGAAAAGCGCCGACATCCGGCTGGATTGAGGCCGGGCCTGCCTGGACAGGCCGCCAGGCGCGGGAGCACACTGGAGCCGTCCCGCGCCCGCTCAGGCCCCGGCGCGACGCGGGTGCAGCCGCGGCGCCATGCTGCGCGCAACGGCGGTTCAGGGGCAGGGCATGCTGTCATGAAACCACTTTGGGCAGCCGCGCTGCTGGCGGCCTGCTGGGGACCCGCCGCCGCGCAAGGCGGCGCAGCCGCCGTTCCCCAGCCCCCGCCTTCGGCCCGCGTCATCCCGGATGCCTGCGTCGGCGCTTCATGCCCCAGGCTCGTCAATCCGGGCGCGGCCCAGGAACCCTGCCTGGGCACCGGATGCGCCACCGCCGGCCGGCCGCCCGGCCCGCCCGCGCCGCCGTCCAGCGGGCCCAGCCGGCAGCCGGGCTGGATGAGCCCGGCGCCATCCCGCCTGCCGCCGATGCCGGCGCAGCGTGGCGTGCCGACGGGGCCGCTGACGCCAGCGCCGCCGTTGCCGGTGCCAAGATGATCGGGTGTTGGATGGGAGGCGGCCAGCAAATCGGAAAATGGATCCCCGATCCGCAAGCTCATGGCGGCCCAGACCGCGCATCCGCCATCCGCATGTACGACCGATAAGGTTCCGCCCGAACCCTATCCTGCAGCAACTCCCGCAGGATGTCCTGCACGATCTTCACCGCCTGCGTCAGCGGCCGGTTCGATGCGGTGGCCAGCATCAGGCGCGTGGACAAGGCGGGGTTGACGATCCTGCGGGCGACCAGCTGGCCGCTGTTCAACTCGCCCACCACCGCGGGCAGGGCCAGGACCGTGTGGGCCAGTCCGTTCAGCACGATTTCCTTCATCAGTTCCAGCGCGTCCATTTCGAACACGACGTTCAAGGGCGCATCCGCGTGCGCCGCCGCCTGTTCCAGCGTGCGGCGCAGGCCGTGGCTGCGCGTGGGCAGCGCCAGCGGCAGGCCGCTAATCTGCGCGAAGTCGATGCAGGACTGGGCGCGCGCGGCGGGCGACAGATTCTGCGCCGGCGAAACCAGCGCCAGGTCCAGCTCGGCCAGGGGATCGACGATGACATGCTGTGACCGCCGCGCGTCGTGCAGCACGGCGATGTCGACGCGGGCGCTGGCCAGCCATTCATGCACATAGCCGCTGTAGCCGGTGATGACGTTCAACTGGATGCGCGGATGGCGTTTCCATATTTCCGCCACCAGCGGCATGCCGACCATATGGGACAGCGTGGGCGTGAGGCCCAGGGTGACCTGGCCCGAGGGCGATTTCTGCTCGTCGTGGAATTCGGTCACGACCCGCGCCATTTGCGCCAGCAAGGGGCGCAGGCTATCCAGCAGTTTCTCGCCTTCCGGCGTCAGGGATACGCCGCGGCCGTTGCGGTAAAGCAGGGCGCAACCGCATTCGTCTTCCAGCTTCCTGACCTGGCGGCCCAGCGCGGATTGCGCGATGCCCAGCACCGAAGCGGCCTTGGAGAAGCTGCCCGAATCGGCCACGTGGATCAGGTTCTCGATCTTGCGTAGGTCCATCGCGATGTCTTGCCGCCAGCGCTTGCGGGCAGCCCCTCCTTGTGTGCGTTTTTTGTATATCTGATAGGCACAGTATGCCTACATGGCCTGCCGCCAGCCATCCTAGAATTCCTGCGTATCAGACCCGCGCCTGCGCGCTTGCCCTAGGTTTACGGCCATCCATGACACCTGCTTCCGAACTGAACACGTCTTCCCACGCCTTGCTCGGGGTCTTTGCCGGCAACGGTATCGACCGCGTCTTCCTGGTCCCCGGCGAAAGCTATCTGGGCGTGCTCGACGCCTTGCATGATTTTCCGGGCATCGATGTGGTGACCTGCAGGCACGAAGGCGGCGCTAGCTTCATGGCGTGCGCCGACGGCCGGTTGACGGGCCGGCCGGGCGTGGTCATGGTGTCGAGGGGACCGGGGGCGGCGAACGCGGCCATAGGCGTGCATGCCGCGCAGCAGGACGGCGTGCCGCTGATCCTGCTGATCGGACAGGTGCCCCGCAAGGACTTGCGCAAGGAGGCCTTCCAGGAAATCGACTATCAGAAGATGTTCGGCTCCATCGCCAAATGGGTGCACGAGGTCGCCGCGCCCGAGGATCTGGCCTGGGCCGCCTGGAAGGCTCTGCGCGTGGCCGTCTCCGGGACGCCCGGGCCCGTCGTACTGGTGGTGCCCGAGGACGTGCAGCAGGCGATGGCGCCGCAACCGGGCTGGGTCGCGGAGCCGTCCAGTCCGGCGCGGCCGGCGCCCGCCACGCTGGATCGGCTGCAAGCCCTGCTGGACGCCGCCCGCAAGCCGCTCATCATCGCCGGCGGCGCATTCAATGCGCCGGGCGGCCGCGACGCCTTGCGTCTGTTGGCTGAACGGCACGGCATACCGGTGGCGGTATCGTTCCGCCAGCACGACATCTTCCCGAACACGCACCCGCTGTACGCGGGCGACCTGGACCTGGCGACGCCGGCCGCCCAGGTCGCGGCCTTCGATGCCAGCGACTTGATCCTGGCCCTGGGCACGCGCCTGGGCGACATCACCACGCAGGGCTACACCTTTCCGCGCTATCCCAGGCCGTCGCAGACCCTGGTGCATTGCCATGTCGACGCGCACATTCTGAATCAGCATTTTTCGGCCGACGTCGGCATTATCGGCGATCCGGTCGCCACCGCGCAGGCATTGGCGGCCTTGCCCGCGACGGGCGGCGCGGCGCGCGGCGATTGGTCGGCGTCCTTGCGCGCCATCCGCGAACGCGCTGCCGCCTGGCCCAGCCCCAAGGCGGATGACGGCGTGCCGTTCGTGTCCGTGGTCCGCGCCCTGGCCGAGCAGGCGCCGCCCGACCTCATGGTCTGCCTGGATGCGGGCACCTTCGCCGCGCCGGTGTACCGCCATTTTCCTTTCGTCTACCCGCAGCGGCTGATGGCCTCGCAGTCCGGAGCGATGGGTTATGGCACGCCGGCGGCGATCGCCTCGCAGCTGCGCAACCCACAAAGCAAGGTCGTGTGCATGGCGGGCGACGGCGGCTTCATGATGACGGGCAACGAGATGATGGCCGCGGCCGAGCGCGGACTGCCGGTGTTCTTCATCGTCTCCAACAATCATTGTTATGGCTCCATCCGTCTGCATCAGGCGCGCAGCTATCCCGGACGTTATGCGGGCACCAATCTCGCCAGCCCCGATTTCACGATGATGGCGCGCGCCTTCGGCATGCAGGCCGAGTACGTCACGCGTACCGACCAGGTGGCCGCCGCCATCGCCCGGGGGCTGGCCTCGGCCGCCCCGTACTTCCTGGAGGTCAAGACCAGCCTCGCGGCCATCCTGCCGGACGGCGCGGACAGCGCGGCCGGCATCGACCTCCTGGGGCGCGGCTAGCCAAGGGCTCAGTCGCGGTAGCCCGGATCCTTCCTGTCCATCAGGCGCAGCATGGCCGGCCATTCCAGTTCGCCGAAGGGGCGGCGGGTGGTCGGCTGATACAGGTGCCAGGTCTTCTCGACGACCTCTGGCGGCGGCATGCAGAGTTCGCGATTGGCGGCCAGGGCGTCGACCTGCGCCTTGCAGGCCATCTCCAGCCAATACAGCGTGTTGAACGCCTGCGCGATGCTCGGGCCCACGGCGAGCAAGCCGTGGTTGCGCAGGATCATCGCCTCGGATTGGCCCAGGTCCGCTACCAGCCGCGCGCGCTCGTCCAGGTCGATGGCCACGCTCTCATAGTCGTGGTAGGGGATCTTGGCGAAGCGCATGGCGGTCTGGGTCAGCGGCAGCAAGCCGCATTGCAGCGCCGACACCGCCATGCCGGCCCGCGTATGCGTATGGATGACGCACTGCACGTCGTGGCGCGCGCCGTGCACGGCGCTATGGATGACATAGCCGGCCGCGTTGATGCCGTACTCGCCCTGATTGCCGAGCACGTTCCCGTCCAGGTCTATCTTGACCAGGCTGGACGCGGTGATTTCGTCGTACATCATGCCGTAGGGGTTGATCAGCAGATGCCCCTCCGGCCCGGGGATGCGCGCAGTGATGTGGTTGTAGATAAGATCGCTCATGCCGAAGTGGGACACCAGCCGGTAGCAGGCGGCCAGTTGAATACGGGTGTCGCGTTCCGCGGGGCTCATGGCGCTATGCATGGTTCGGCTCTCCTGTTCAGTCGCTGGCTTTGACGTTGAAGTCGCGGACCACCTTGCCCCACGACTCGTATTCGGATTTCATCAGCGCGCCGAACTCGGCCGGCGTGGCGGTGGTGCGGACCTGGGCGCCCAGGTCCGCCAGCTTGTCGCGCACGGCCGGATCCGCCAACACGGTGTTGACCTCGGCGGCCAGCTTCTGCTGGATCTCGGGCGGAATGCCGGCGGGCGCGATCAGGCCCAGCCAGGCGCCCATGTCGAAGCCGGGGTAGCCCTGTTCGGCGACGGTGGGCACGTCGGGCAGGCTCGCGACCCGCTGCGGCGTGCTGACGGCGATCGCTTTCAGGCGGCCGGCCTTCACCAGCGCCAGCGAGGACACCATGGTGTCGAAGGTGGCATAGGTCCGCCCGCCCACGATGTCGGTCTGCGCCTGGCTGCTGCCCTTGTAGGGCACATGGATCATGCTGGCGCCGGCCTTGGCCAGCAGCACCGAGGTCACCAGGTGGCTGGTGGTGCCCACGCCGGTGGTGGCGTAGGTGTACTGGTTGGGCTTGGCCTTCACGGCCGCGAGGAAGTCCTTCAGGTTGTTGGCCGGGTTGTCCGGGCTGACGACGAACAGGTAGGGCAACCAGGTCAGCAGACCGATGGGCGCGAAATCCTTGCGCGCGTCGTAGTTCAGGTTGGGATAGACGTGCGGGTTGATGGCCTGCGGCGCGGATGCGCCGATCATGAGCGTATAGCCGTCGGGCTTGGCCCGCGCACCCAGGCCGGCGGCGATGGAGCCGCCCGCGCCGGGCTTGTTCTCGACGATGAACTGCTGGCCCAGGCGTTGCGCCAGGCGGTCGCCGACCATGCGGGCGACGGTGTCGGTGGCCGTGCCGGGCGGGAATCCTACCAGGATGGTGACCGGCTTGGCGGGATAGGGGGCTTGCGCCCAAGCCGGCCCGGCCGCGGCCCAGGCCGAAGCGGCCAGCATGGCCGCCAGCGCGGCTCGCCGCCACGATGGTGGAACTGCCCCGGGGGCGGATTGCCTTCCGCCTCGCCTTATCGCATTGCGCATGGTTGTCTCCCGTCATGGTTCTGATGGCGGGAGAGCGCCTGCGCTTGCCCGCAACGGCGCCCTGGTGGGCAGGCCGTCGCCGTTCAAGGTCGCACAAGGGCCGGCCGCCTTCAATGGCGCGGGCGGCCAAGCAGATAACGCGAAATGGCATGGATGGCGGACGTCGTGCAGGCGTCCGCCCCGGGGATCAAACCGTCAGGCTGATCCAGGTCGTCTTCAGGTCGCTGTACTTGTCCAGCGCGTGCAACGACTTGTCGCGGCCGAAACCGGACTGTTTGACGCCGCCGAAAGGCACGGTGATGTCGCCGTCGGCGTAGCAGTTGACCCACACCAGGCCCGCGCGCAGGCGGCGCGAGAGGCGGTGGGCGCGCGACAGGTTGGCGGTCCAGAGCCCGGCGCCCAGGCCGTAGATGGAGTCGTTGGCCAGCCGCACTGCGTCGTCCTCGGTGGCGAAGCGCTGCGCGGCCAGCACCGGGCCGAAGATCTCCTCGCGCACCAGGCTGTTGTCCTGGCCGGCGCAATCGAAGATGGTCGGCTCGATGTAGTAGCCGCCGGTGGCGCCACGGGCCTGGCGGCCGCCCATGCGCAGCTGGGCGCCTTCGGCGGCGCCTGCTTCGATGCGGGCCAGCACGCCGCGCATCTGGCGTTCGTCGACCATGGCGCCCATGGCGGTGGCGGGATCCAGCGGATCGCCCGGCTGCAGCGCGGCGGCATGGTCCGCGACCTTGGCCATGAAGGCGTCGTAGATGCCGTCCTGCACGTACAAGCGCGAGCCCGCGATGCAGACTTCACCTTGGTTGGAAAAGATGGCGAGCGCCGCGGCCTGGGCGGCACGGTCCAGGTCCGGGCAGTCCTCGAACACGATGTGCGGCGACTTGCCGCCGCACTCCAGCCACACGCGCTTCAGGTTCGATTGTCCCGAATATTCCATGAACCGCTTGCCGGTGGCCGTCGACCCGGTGAAGGCGATGCAGTCCACGTCGGGATGCAGGCCCAGCGCTTGGCCGGCCTGCGCGCCTAGTCCGGGCAGCACGCTGAAGACGCCGGCGGGAATCCCGGCTTCCTCGGCCAGCGCCGCCAGCCGGATGGCCGACAGCGAAGCCTGTTCGGCCGGCTTGAGGATGACGCTGTTGCCGGCGGCCAGCGCCGGCGCGACCTTCCAGGCGGCCATCATCAAGGGGTAGTTCCAAGGCACCACCGCCGCGACCACGCCCAGGGCCTCGCGCGTGATGGTGGCCAGCGCGTCCGGGCCGGTGGGGGCGATCTCGTCGTAGATCTTGTCGATGGCTTCGGCGTACCAGGCGTAGCAGCGCGCCGTCTCCGGCACGTCGAAGGCCAGCGCGTCGCGGATGGGCTTGCCCATGTCCAGCGTTTCCAGCAGCGCGAGCTCCTCGCGGTGCTCCTCGATCAGCGCGGCCAGGCGCAGCAGATGCTGCTTGCGCTGGCGCGGCGCCAGGCCGCTCCAGACGCCGGCCTCGAAGGCGCGGCGGGCGGCCTGCACGGCGCGGTCCACGTCGGCGGAGCCGCAGGCGGCCACGTCGGCCAGCTTGCGTCCGTCTATCGGACTGATGGCGGGGAAGGTGGCGCCGTCGGCCGCGCCGCAATAGGCGCCGTCGATATAGGCCTGGCCGTTGAAAGCGAGCGCGGCGGCGCGGGCGCGCCAGTAGGCGGCGTCCTGGCTCATGAGCGGGCCTCCTGGGCGTTGGCGCGCGCCACCATGGCGTCGAGCAGCACGTTGCAGCCCGCCTCCAGGTCGGCGGGCTTGGCGTCCTCGATCTCGTTGTGGCTGACGCCGTCCTTGCAGGGCACGAAGATCATGGCGGTGGGCGTGACGGCGGCCATGTAGACCGCGTCGTGGCCGGCGCCGGTGACGATGTCCATGGCGGCCAGGCCGCGGCTCGCGGCGCCGTCGCGCACCTTGCCCACCAGGTCCAGGTCGAACGGCGTGGGCGGGAAATACTGCACGTGCTTCACGTCCACGGCCACGTTGTGGCGCTGCGCGATTTCCGTGCAGATTTCGTGCCAGCGCTGGTCCATGCGGGTGAGCGTGGCTTCGTCCTCGTGGCGCAGGTCCACCGTGAAGCGCACCTGGCCCGGGATGACGTTGCGCGAACCGGGGTGCGCGTGGATCTCGCCCACGGTGCCGCGGCCATGCGGCTGGTTGCCGTTGGCGATGTCCACCACCGCCTGCAGCAGGAAGCTGGCGGCGTACAGCGCATCGCGGCGGATCGGCATGGGGGTGGGGCCGGCATGCATTTCCATGCCGGTCACGGTCACGTCATACCAGCGCAGGCCGAGCGACCCGGTCACCACGCCGACCACTTTTTCCTCGTGCTCCAGGATCGGGCCCTGCTCGATGTGGGCCTCGAAGTAGGCCCCCACCGGGCGGCCGCCCACGGGGTCCGTGCCGGCATAGCCGATGGCGGCCAACTCGCCGGCCACCGACTTGCCATCGCGGTCGGTCGCGGTCAGCGCCACTTCCAGCGGGAACTTGCCGGCGAACACGCCCGAACCCATCATCACGGGCACGAAGCGCGAGCCTTCCTCGTTGGTCCAGATGGCCACTTCCAGCGGTGCCTCCGTGACCACGCCGTGGTCGTTCAGCGTGCGCATGACCTCCAGGCCCGCCAGCACGCCGTAGCAGCCGTCGAACTTGCCGCCGGTGGGCTGGGTGTCGATGTGGCTGCCGGTCATGACCGGCGGCAGATCATTGTTGCGGCCGGCGCGGCGGGCGAAGATGTTGCCCACCTGGTCCACGCGCAGCGTCAGGCCGGCGTCGCGCATCCAGCCGGTGACCAGGTCGCGGCCCTGGCCGTCCAGCGCGGTCAGCGCCAGCCGGCAGTTGCCGCCCTTGGGCGTGGCGCCGATCTGCGCCAGGGCCATCAGCGACTGCCACAGCCGCTGTCCGTTGATGGAGAGTGTCGTCGTCATGGTGGAGTTCCTCGGTGTCAGTGGCTGGCGGCCGCGTTGCGGGCCAGCGCCGCCTCGCGGATGCCCATCAGGGTTTCGCCCGGCGAAATGCCGTTGGCGTCGTAGCGTATTTCCAGCAGGGCCGGCATGTTTTCGCGTTCGGCAAAGGCCAGCGCGCGCTCGAATGCGGGGCCGAAGCTGGCGGTGTCTTCCACGGCCTCGCCGTAGCCGCCGTAACCACGGATGATCTGGGTGAAGTCCGGATTCTCGAAGGACAGCGCGATGGTGCGGGCCGGGAACTCGCGTTCCTGGTGCGCGCGGATGGTGCCCCAGATGCCGTTGTTGAATACCAGCACGACCACGCCCAGGCGGTATTGCAGGGCCACGCCCAGTTCCTGCATGTTCATCTGGAAGCAGCCGTCGCCGGCATAGCAGACCACCGTGCGCTTGCGGTCTTCCAGCTTGGCCGAAATGGCTGCCGGCAGACCGTAGCCCATGGAGCCCACGGTGGGCGTGAGGCTGGTGCCCGGCCCGGCATAGCGGCGATAGCGATGCGGATACAGCGCGTAATTGCCCGCGCCCACGGTGATGCAGGCGTCGGCGGGGACATGCGCGTCGACGTAGGCGGCGGCCTGGTCCAGGCTCATCGGGCCCGGCGAGGACAGCGGCTTGAGACTGTCGACCAGTTCCTGGTGCGCGGCGCGCACCGCCTCGCCGCGCGCTGCCTTGTGGCCGGGAGCCAGGCCGGCCACGCTTGCGGCGAAGCTGGCCACGTCGGCCACGATGGCCTGGGTCGGCGAGAACACGCGGCCCAGTTCGGCGGCGTCCGGATACACATGGATGAGCTGCTGGCGCGGCAGCGGGCTCTCGATGACGGTATAGCCTTCGGTCGTGGCCTCGCCCATGCGCGTGCCCACGGCCAGCACCAGGTCGGCGTCGCGCAGGCGCTGGCGCAGCTCCGGCGTCATGGCCCAGCCGACATGGCCGGCGGCGTTGGGGTGGCGCTGGTCGAAGCACTCCAGGCGGCGCCAGGCGGTGCCCACCGGCAGCTCGAAGCGTTCGGCGAAACCGGCGATCTGGTCGATGGCGGTCTGGTGCCAGCCGTTGCCGCCCAGCAGCAGGAAGGGGCGTTCGGCGGCGTCCAGCAATTGGGTCAGGCGGGCCAGGTCGGCGGCGCCGGGATGGCTGTGCACGCGCGGGTAGCGCGGCAGGTCGGCCACGCGGGCGCGGCCCCACAGCGTGTCCTCGGGCAGGGCCAGCACCACGGGGCCGGGACGGCCGCTGGTCGCCACCGCGAAGGCGCGCGAGATGTACTCGGGGATGCGGTCGGTGCGGTCGATCTGCGCCACCCACTTGGCCATCTGGCCGAACATGCGGCGGTAGTCGATCTCCTGGAAGGCTTCGCGCTCCATGAAGTCGTTGCCCACCTGGCCCACGAACAGGATCATCGGCGTGGAGTCCTGGAAGGCGGTGTGCACGCCGATGCTGGCGTTGGTGGCGCCCGGGCCGCGCGTGACGAAGCAGATGCCGGGCTCGCCGGTCAGCTTGCCGTAGGCTTCCGCCATGTAGGCCGCGCCGCTTTCCTGGCGGCAGACGATGGCTTCGATGGCATCGGTGTGGTCGTTGAGCGCGTCGATGCAGGGCAGATAGCTTTCGCCGGGGATCATGAACACGCGGCGCGCGCCATGGATGCGCAGCTGCTGCATCAGGATCTGACCGCCATTGCGTTCGGGAATTGCGGCTGACGTCATGCGGAGTCTCCTTGTTGCGGGACGGCCTGCGCGCGGCGCTCGGCGGCCCATCGTTCGAATTGGTGATGGCGCGCCAACAGGCGGCGCGCGGTGTTGTAGACAGGCGGATCGATGCGCTCGGCGTCGTGGCGGCCGGCGCGCTGGGCTTCATAGCGGGCGACGCAATCATGCGCGGCCGCGACCTCGTCCGGGGCGGGCGTGAACACGGCGTGGATCAGCTTGACCTGGTCGGCCACGGTGGCGCACTTGGACTTCAGGCCCAGGCGGCGCGCCCAGCGCACGTCGGCTTCCAGCGCCGGCATGTCGCGATAGTTGAACGGGCAGTCGATGGGCAGGCAGCCTGCCGCCGTGCAGTCCAGCAGGAAGCGGGCGCGCAGGTGGTGCAGTTCGATTCCATCCTTGCCGCGCTCGGCGCCCAGGCTGGCGGTGAGGTCCTCGGCGGCCAGCAGGCAGGCGGACACGCGCGGGCTGGCGGTCAGGATGTCGTAGGCGCGGTGCAGGCCCAGCGCCGATTCCAGGGTGGGCACGATTTCGGTGCTGCCGGCGGGCAGGCCCAGCTCGGCTTCCAGCGCGCCGATCGCCTGGTCCAGCGCGGCGATCTGGGCCGCGCTTTCGGCGTGCGGCAGGAACACGGCGTCCGGCGCGCCCGGCATGACGCCGCGCAGGTCGGCCATGCCGTCGTCCTCGAGCTTGTTGATGCGCACCGCGGCCACCACGCCCTGGGCGCGGCAGCGGGCGAACAGTGCCGCGATGACGGGGCGCGCGGCCGGACGGTCCGCCGGGGCGGTGAATTCTTCCAGGTCCGCGACCAGCGCATCGGCGCCGCTGGCCAGGCCGTCGGCTTGGGCGGTCTGGTCCAGGCCGGGCACGAACATCCAGCTGCGGCGCAGGAAGGGGGGGCGGCGGGAGGGGGCGATAGGGGTCATTGCACGTGCCTCGGCAGGAACAGCACCAGTTCGGGTACGAAAGTCAGCAGCAGCATGACCGCGGTCATGGCCAGCATCATCCAGGACAGCGGGCGCAGGGTCTGCATCATGTTGATGCCGCCGATCTTGCACGCGGCCATCAGGTCGACCCCGACCGGCGGCGTGTTGGCGCCGATGGCCATATTGATCGACAGCAGGATGCCGAAGTGCACCGGATCGATGTTGTAGTGCGCCAGCACCGGCATCACGACCGGGGCCACGATGATGATGACCGGGATCGCTTCCATGAAGGTTCCCAGAAGCAGCAGCACCACGGTCAGCACCAGCAGCACGGCGGTCTTGCTGTCGGTCCAGTCCACCAGCAGCGTGGACAGCGCCTGCGGCACCTGTTCGGCCACCAGCACCCAGGCGAACAGGCCCGACGCGCCGATGATGAGCAGGATGGAGGCGCTGCTTTCGCCGGTGGACTTCAGGTTGTCCCACAGCGACTTCAGGCTCAGCGTGCGGTACCAGAAGAAGCCGATCAGCAAGGCGTAGATGATGGCGCTGGAGGCGGCCTCGGTGGCGGTGAAGATGCCGAAGCGGATGCCGCCGATGATCAGCACCGGCACCATCAGGGCGGGCAGCGCGTCGATGGCGGCGGCGCGCAACTCGGACCAGCTGAACGGCTGACCACCGGCCCAGTTGTGCTTGCGCGATTGCCAGATGGCCACGCCGATCAGCGACAGCCCCAGCAGGATGCCCGGGATGATGCCGGCCACGAACAGCTTGCCCACCGAGGTGTCGGTGATGGTGCCGTAGACGATCAGCACGATGCTGGGCGGGATGATGGTGGAGGTGGCGCCGGCGCTGCCGACCAGGGCGCAAGAAAAGCCCTTGTCATAGCCGCTGCGGGCCATGGCCGGCAGCAGCAGGCTGCCGATGGCGACCACGTCAGCCACGCCCGAGCCCGACAGCGCGCCGAACATCAGGCAGGCCAGCACGGCCACCACCGCCAGGCCGCCCTTGATGTCGCCGACGATGGCGGCGCACAGGCGCACGATGCGCTGGGTCAGGCCGGCGCCGTTCATCAGCTGCGCGGCCAGGATGAAGAGCGGAATCGCCAGCAGTGTGAAGCTGTCCAGCCCCACCACGTACTGCTGCGCCGCCACCATCATGGGCGCGGAGTCGAAGACCGCCAGATAGGCCAGGCAGGACAGCACCAGTCCGAAAGCGATGGGCATGTCGATCAGCACCGTGATCGTGAACACGCCCATCAGGAAGAGAGCACCCGTAGACATCTTGTTAATCCTTTGCAGCGGCGGGAGCGGCGGAGAACAGTTGCGCCAGGTGCACCACGATGGTGATGGCGCAGGCGACGGGCAGCGCCAGATAGACGGCGCCGGCCGACACGTCCAGCGCGGGCAGGGTCTGGTCCATGGTCAGTTCGGCCAGCTGCCAGCCGGCGTAGCCCAGCGCCGCCAGGCCGACGATGATGAGCGCCTGGTTGATGCGTTCGAAGGCGTTCAGGATGCGGGGGTTGCGCACCACGAAGGGCAGCAGCCCGGCCATCAGGTGCGAACGCTCGAAGCTGCAGGTGACGCCGCCGATGAAGGCGGACCACACCAGCACCAGGCGCGGCAGTTCCTCGGCCCAGTGCGGCGTGGTGTGGGTGACGAAGCGGGCGAACACCACGTAGGAGATCAGGATCGCCAGCAAGGCCACCGCCAGGGCGGCGAAGGCCTTGCTGATGCCCGACAGGATCGCGGACAGTCGGTTGAGCATTACTTGGCCTCGCGGTACTTCTGTACCAGCGCCATCAACTCGGGGCCGTAGGTGACCGAGTAGGTCTTCCACACCGGCGCCACCGCGGCGGCGAAGGCGGGCTTGTCGACTTCATTGACCTGCATGCCCTTGTCCTTCAGCTGGGCGATGAACTGCTGGTCGCCGTCGGTGATCATCTGGCGCTGGGCATCGCGCCACTTGTCGGCGGCCGCCTGCACGATCTTCTTGTCATCGGCCGAAATGCGGTTCCACACCGGCTTGGAGATGATCAGGTTGGCCGGGCCCCAGACGTGGCCGGTCAGCGACAGGTATTTCTGCACCTCGAAGAAGGACGAGGTGTAGATGATGGACAGCGGGTTTTCTTGCGCGTCGAACACCTTCTGCTGCAAGGCCGAATACAGCTCGCCGAAGGCCAGCGGCGCGGGGTTGGCGCCCAGGGCGGTGAAGGTGTCCAGCCGCATCTTGTCGGGCGTGACGCGGGTCTTCAGGCCGGCCAGGTCGGCGGGCTTGTTGACGGCCCCGCGGTTGTTGGTGACGTGGCGAAAGCCGTTTTCCCACCACGAGATGATGGTCAGGTTTTTCTTGTCGGCCAGCTTGGCCAGCGCTACGCCCAGCTCGCCGTCGAATGCCTTGTAGGCCTGTTGCGAGGTGGACCAGGTGTAGGGCAGTTCCACCACGCCGAACTTGGGTTCGATGGGCTGCAGCGAACCGGAGCCGATGATGGCCGCGCCCTGGCTGCCGATCTGCAGGCCTTCGAGCATGGTCTTTTCATTGCCCAGCTGGCCGCTGGGGAACAGCACGAAATTGACGCGGCCGGCGGTCTTTTCCTTCACTTCGGCGGCGAACCCTTCCGCGGCCTTGTTCCAGCTGTGGCTGGGGGCCAGCACGTGGCCGAGCTTGATGTCCAGGGCGTGGGCCGACAGCGGCGCCAGGCCGGCGAGGGCGAGCAGGGCGGCGGCCAGCAGGGTCTGTTTCTTTTGAGGAGCGGTGGTCATGGCGGAACTCCGGGAGCAGGGGGGATGGGTAGGGTCAGTAGGATTGGGCGCGCATCGAGGCGGGCCGTCCGGGCAGGGCGATGCGGGTGCCCGTATCGCTCAGGCCGTGGTCGCCCACGGCGAGGATTTGCATTTCGGCATCCAGGAAGTTGCCGACGTACAGGTAACGGCTGTCGGGGCTGAAGGCCACGCCTTCGGGCAGCGCGCCGACATCCATGGCGCCGGCGCGGGTCACGGATTGGCCGTCGATACGCAGCAATACGATCTGTCCGCGCGGGTGGTGGAACCAGGCGCTGGACGGGTTGTTGGAACCTTGCACGATGGCGACCGCCGCATAACGGCCGTCGGGGCTGATGGCGATGCCTTCCGGGCCGTCCTCGACCATGACGCGGTCGATCACGCGCGGCGGGTCGGCGCGCAGGTCCACCACGCTGACCGAATCCGCGTGGCCGTCCGAGGCGGTCGGGCTGCCCATGTCCACCACCAGCGCCAGCGCGCCGTCGGGCGACACCACCAGGTTGAACGGCACGAGACCCGTGGTCAGGTCTTCGGCGGGATCGTGCGTCACCAGGGGCTGCGCGCCGCTTTCGTCGATATGCAGCACGCCCAGGCGGTGTGTGTCGGTCTTGACCACGAAGGCGCGGCGGCCGTCGGCGGAAAAGGACACGGCCACGACCGGGGTGCCCAGGTCCACCTCGCCGCAGACCTCGGCGCGCTTGCCGGCGATGCGCAGCACCGACACCGAGCGGCCAGCCTTGTTGGCCACCAGCGCCAGCGTGCCGGCGCGATTGATGGAAAGGCCGGAAGGCTGCAGCCCGGTCTCCAGCCGCTGAACGATGGCGGGCGGGCTGGCCTCCAGGTCGATCACGTACAGGCCGCGGCCCGGCTCGGGCTGCCAGCCGTTGCCGTCGGCGCGCGCGCGCCAGTCCATGGAATCGGCGATCAGGCCCAGGCGTTGGTCCGGCGTGACCGCCAGATTGACCGGCGGGCCGAACAGCGAATTGGGCAGGGACAAGGTCGCGACGAGTTCGGGCGCGGCGGGGTTGGCCGCCGCGTCGTAGACGCACAGGCTGTCGTTGCCGGGCGCCAGGAAACGGATCTGGCCGTCGTCCCAGGTGACTTTCTGATCGTTGCCGACCAGCAGCAGGTGGCGTGCGCCTTGTGGGTTCATGCCGCGAGCTCCTGCGCCTGCGGCACCGCCAGGGTGGCGCCGATGAGCTGCCGGGTATACGGGTGGACCGGCTCGAAATACACCTGGCTGGCGGGGCCGCGCTCGACCACGCGGCCGCCTTGCAGCACCACGATCTCGTCGGCAATGTGCTGCACCACGGCCAGGTTGTGGCTGATGAACAGATAGCCCAGGCCGCGTTCGCGTTGCAGCTCCATCAAGAGGTTCAGGATCTGCGCCTGCACCGATACGTCCAAGGCGGAAGTGGGTTCGTCGCAGATCAGCAGTTGCGGCTCCAGCATCAGCGCGCGGGCGATCGCCACGCGCTGGCGCTGGCCGCCCGACAGCTCGCGCGGATAGCGCGCGGCGAAGGCCGGCACCAGGCCCACGGCGTCCATCATCCGCCGCACCGAGGCAGCCTGCGATGCTGCATTGCCGATGCCATGCGTGCGCAGCGGCGCGGTCAGGATTTCGTTGATGGTGCGGCGCGGATTGAGCGAAGAGTACGGATCCTGGAACACCATCTGGATGCGGCGGGCGCGGGCGCGCGCCGGCATCGCCGCCAGCGGCTTGCCGTCCAGCAGCGCCTGGCCTTGCGTGGGCGCCAACAGGCCCAGCATCAGCTTGGCGATGGTGGACTTGCCGCTGCCGGATTCGCCCACCAGGCCGATGGTCTGGCCGGCCGGCACGTGCAGGTCGATGTCATGCAGGATGCGCGGCGCGGGCCGGCGCGAGAACAGGCCCGCGCGGCCGTACTGGAAGCACAGCGCGTTCAGGCTGATGCTGGCGGAGGGCGTCGGTTGCAGGCTCATGCCACGGCTCCATGGCGCAGCGCGCCGGGTTTGATGCACAGGCAGCGGTGTCCGCCCTGCACGCGCGCGGGGAAGGGCTGGGCGCAGCGGGCCTCGGCCGCCGGGCAGCGCTCGCGGAAGGCGCAGCCGCGGATGGCGCTGTCCAGCGACGGCACGGCGCCCGCGATGGTGGGCAGGTCGGCGCGCGGCGCGGTGCGGCCAGGCTGGGGAATACAGTTCAGCAGCATCGCCGTATAGGGATGGCTGGGTCGCTCCAGCACTTCGCGCACGCTGCCGCCTTCGACGATGTCGCCCGCGTACATGACGATGACGTGGTCGGCGATGCGCGCCACCAGGCCCATGTCGTGCGAGATGAACACCATGCCCAGCCCGAACTCGGCCTGGATGTCGCGCAGCAGGTCCAGCAGCTCGGCCTGCACGGTCACGTCCAGGGCGGTGGTGGGTTCGTCGGCGATCAGCAATTCGGGGCCGCACATCAGCGCCATGGCGATCATGACGCGCTGGCGCAGGCCGCCCGACAGTTCAAAGGGATACTGCCGCATGCGCTCGTCGGGATTGGCGATGCCGACGCGGCGCAGCAGGTATTCGGCGCGTTCCTCGGCCTCGCGGCGGCTGACGCGCTTGTGCCGGCGCAGCACGTCCACCAACTGGGTGCCGATGGGGAACACCGGATTCAGCGAGGTCATCGGATCCTGGAAGATCATGGCGATGCGCGCGCCGCGCAGCTGCGCCAGCGCCTTGGGAGTCAGCGACGCCAGGTCCTGGCCGGCGAACTCCAGCTTGGCGACGCGGCGGCGCGCGGCTGCCGGCAGCAGGTCCAGCAGCGCCAGCGCGGTCAGCGACTTGCCGCAGCCCGATTCGCCGACGATGCACAGCGTCTTGCCGCGCTCCAGGCTGAAGTCCACCGCGCGCACCACGTGCTTGACGTGGGTGGGCGTCTGGATGTCGATGTGCAGGTCCTGGACCCGCAGCAGGGGATGGCTGGTGTCGGTCATGGGATCAGCCTTTCTTCATTTGCACGGCGCGCAGCGATTCGCCGGCGCGGTTCACGCACAGCACCAGCACGAACAGCACCACGCTGGGGATCACCACCAACGAAGGCTGGAACAGCATGTTTTCCTTGCCTTCGGCGATCATCAGACCCAGCGACGGCATCGGCGCCGGCACGCCCAGGCCCAGGAACGACAGCGATGCCTCCAGGGTGATCGCCATGGCGGCGTCCACGGTGCCGATGATGAGCAGGTTGCCCACCAGGTTGGGCAGAATGTCGCGCCAGATGATCTGCAGGTGGGTGCAGCCTTGCAGGCGCGACGCCGTGACGAACTCGGCATTGCGCAGGCCGGCCGCCATGGTGCGGGCCACCAGCGCATAGCGTTCCCACAGCAGCAGGCCCAGCACCAGCACCACCACGGTGAGCGATGCGCCGACCACCGACACCACCGCCAGCGCCACCAGGATGATGGGCAGCGCCAGGCGCGCGGTGATCAGGAAGGACACGACGCGGTCGATTGCGCCGCCGAAGTAGCCCGCGGCCACGCCCAGCGTGGTGCCGATCAGCCCGCCCATCAGCGCGACCGACAGGCCGATCAGCGCCGACACGCGCACGCCGTACAGCGCGCGCGCCAGCACGTCGCGGCCCAGCTGGTCGGTGCCCAGGATGTGGTTCCAGCTGCCGTCTTCGGCCCAGACGGGTTCCTGCAGCCGCGCCAGCAGGTCCTGCGTGTACGGGTCATGCGGGATCAGATAAGGACCGAGCAGGCCGGCCAGCACCAGCAGCGCCAGCATGGCCAGGCCGAAGCCGCGGCCCACGCGCGCCGCGCGTTCGCCGCGGGAGCGGACGGGAAAGGAGGAGGCGATGACGCTGCTCATGATGAAACTCGCACGCGGGGGTCGAGCCAACCGTTGATCAGGTCGGCGGCCAGGGTCAGGACGATGTAGATCAGGGCGAAGATCAGGATCAGCGCCTGCATCGTGGGAAAGTCGCCGCGCAGGATCGAAGTCCAGGCCAAGAGGCCCGCGCCGTTGATGGCGAACACGGTCTCGATGACGACGGAGCCGGCCAGCAGCGTGCCCATCTGGGCCGCGGCCAGCGACACCAGCGGCCGCAGCGCGTTGCGCAACGCGTACTTGAGCACGACGCTGGGACCGCCCAGGCCCATGGCGCGGGCGGTGCGGATGTAGTCGGTGGCCAGCACGGTTTCCATTTCGGACTTCATCAGGCGCAGCATCGCCGGCATGGCGAACAGGCCCAGCGCGGTCACGGGCATCACATAGTGCTTCCAGCTGTCAAAGCCCGAGGCCGGCAGCCATTGGTTGCGCACGCTGAAGACGATGATGAGCAGGAAGGCCAGGCAGAACGGCGGCATGGCCTGGGCGCAGGCCGACAACAGCATGGTGGCGCGGTCGATCAGCGAGCCCCGGCGCAAACCGGCCAGCACGCCCAGCGGAATCGCCAGCAGCAGCGCGAACAGCATGGCGGCCAGGCCCAGCTTGGCGGTGGCCGGGAAATGCTGGGTCAGCAGTTCGGCCACCGGGCGGCTGAAGTACAGGCTGTCGCCGAAATCGCCGCGGGCGACGCCGCCCAGCCAGCGGCCGTACTGCACCAGGATGGGATCGTTGAAGCCGTGCAGCTGGGCCAGCCGGGCGGCGTCGGCGGCGCTGCCTTCGCCGGCCAGGCGCGCAGCCGGATTGCCGGAAGCGAACACCAGCGAGAAGCTGATCAGCGAGACGAACACCACCAGCAGCGCGGACACCACCAGGCGGCGAAACAGGAATGCAATCATGGGGCTACCTATGACGGTATGCGCCGGATTGGCCGCCGCTCGCGCCCCTCAGGGCGTGGGAACGGGGCCATGCCGGCGGGGCCGGTCAGTTCCAGCGGGCCTTGTAGAAACGCGGGAACTCGTCGCCGTCGACCGAGAAATTCAGGTCCTTGGACTGCACGGCGTTGAGCGAGTGGTTCCACAGCGGCACCCAGTAGGCCTGGTCGGCCACGATCTTCTGGGCGGCGGCGTAGTTCTTGGCGCGCAGTTCGCGGTCCACGGAGGTGTCGGCGGTTTCCAGGAACTTGATCACTTCCGGATTGCGCGCCTGGTCGTCCGGGCCGCCGCGGAAGAAGTTGCTGGTCGACAGCGCCGCGTCGGCGATGCCGTAGGACCCCCAGTTGGACGACAGCATGGCGATCTTGCCTTCGCGCCAGTTGGTCATGGCGGTGCCGTACTGCTGCTCGACCAGGTTCAGCTTGATGCCGGCCTGCGCCATCTGCGCGGCGGCGGCGTCCAGGATGGCGCGCGGCGGCGCCGAGATCACCAGGTCCAGGGTCACGCCGTTGGGATAGCCGGCTTGGGCCAGCAGCTGCTTGGCGCGGGCGGGGTCGAATTTGTAGGTCTGCACATCGGCGGCGCAGCCGAACTGCGCCGGGTTGCAGGCTGCGTTGATCACCTTGGACGCGCCGCCGACCAATGCCTTGCGGATGGCTTCGCGGTCGATGGCGTAGTTGATGGCCTGGCGCACTTCCTGTTTGGCCAGCGGCGACTTGCCGTCGTCCGCGCGCGGGTTCAGCGAGATATAGCTGATGCGCATGATGCTGCTGCTCTTGACCGTGACGGCCGGCTGCTTTTCCATGCGCTTGGCCACGTCCGGCGGCACGCGCCAGATCCAGTCCAGGCCGCCGGACAGCATCTCGGCGTACTGGGTGTTGGCGTCCGGCAGCACGCGCACCACCAGCTTCTGCACGGCGGGCTTGGCGCCGAAATAGTCCTCGAAGCGTTCGTAGACGTAGCGGCTGCCGGGCTGGCTTTCGACCAGGCGGTAGGGGCCGGTGCCGATGGGCTTGGCGCCCATGTCGGACTGGTTGGCCTCGTAGTACTTGCGCGGATAGATCGGCAGGTTCTCCGACAGCATCTCCAGCGCCAGCGGGTAGGGCGTCTTCATCTTGATGCGGACCGTGTCGTCGGACGCTTTCTCGGCCTTGGCAATCCAGGCGACCTGGTTCTGGAAGCGCGCCTTGTAGCCTTCGGATGACACCAGGTTCAACGTGTACAGCACGTCGTCGATGGTCAGCAGCGAGCCGTCATGGAACTTCACGTCCTTGCGGATCGGCAGTTCGATGGTGGTGTCGTCCACGAACTTGTAGCCGGTGGCGATGGCCGGGCCGAATTCGCCCGTGTCCTGGTTTTTCTGCAGCAGCCCCGAGAACACCATGCGCGCCAGCGCCAGGCCCGGACGGTCCGATTCCTTGTAGGCGTCCAGCGTGGCGGGCGCTGCGTCGAAGGCGATGTTGAGGGAGTTGTCAGCCTTGTTGGCCTGGGCGGCATGGGCGCCAAGCGCCAATAGCGCCGCGCTCAAAAGCTTCACGGTACGGGTCAGCTGCATGTTTTCACCTTGATGTGTTTTAGGTATTGGACTTACGGGTACTGCGGGTGCTGCGGAACTGCTGTTTGCGTATCGGCGGGCAAGCCGCTCCCCTTGCCGCAGGCGGCGCGTCTTGCGCCGGCGGTGCTTGCACGGTCGGTCAGGGAGGGGGCCTGGGCGTCAGGCCAGGATTCAGGCGTTCATCAAATCATCGGATCCCAACGCTGCCGAAGTCTTCCCGCAGGCGCGCCAGGATGCCAACCAGGTGGTCGTGCATGGCGTGGCGCGCGCGGATGGGATCGCGGTCGGAAATGGCCGCGAGGATGCGTTCGTGTTCCTGCTGGGCTTCGCTCCACACCTTGGTGGTCACGAAGTGTTCTTCAAGGCGGTTGAATACCGGGCTGAGCGTGCTCAGGTGCCAGATATGGGAAATTGCCGCGGCCAGCGCCGCGTTGCCGCAGGCCGCGCCGATCGCGCTGTGGAAGGCGCGGTCGTGGACGCTGGGCGATTCGGTCAGGGACATGCCGTCGTGGGCCGCGCGGATCGCCGCGATCTGGGCCGGCGATGCCTTCTGCGCCGCCAGGGCCGCGCACTCGGGCTCCAGCAGCAAGCGGGTTTCCAGCAGGTCGAAGGGGCCGATATCGGTGGCTTCGACGCCGTTGGCGGCAAGCGGCGCCTGCTGCGGCGACTGGTACTGGCCGTCTTCGCGCGCCGGGTTCACGAACACGCCCGTGCCCACTCGGACCTCCACATAGCCTTCGATTTCCAGCGCGATCAGCGCTTCGCGCACCGAGGCGCGGCTGACCTGCAACTGTTCGGCCAGCTCGCGCTCGGCCGGCAGCCGCCCGCCCGCGGGGAAGTCGCCCGCCTTGATGCGCGCGGCGATCTGGTCGGCAATCATGCGGTAGAGGCGGGTGGAGGCGACGGCCTGGAGAGAGGTCATTGTTGCGGTCGGGTGGGTGATCGGGAGGTAGAGGGTAATGGGTCTGTCCGGGCTTGTCTTGCATGGCGCCCCGGAGAGCGCCAGGAGTGTCTGGATATCTGGTGGCCCAGTGGTCAGGCCACTGGACGAAATGTACCGGAGGCGATCCGGCTTGTGAACCGGGCTTTTCCATTTTTAGGGAAAACCACTAGCGCCGCGTTTCCCTGCGGCGGTGGCTTGCAGCCGGCGTCCGCGGCGGGACGCCGGCAGCGCATGGGGTCAGGCCGAAGCCAGTCCGCCGAAGAAGCGCGAGGCGTTCGATTCCAGGCCTTCGATGTAATAGCCGCCTTCCTGCACGATCAGGGTCGGCAGTTTCAGGCCGCCGACTTCCCGGCCCAGGCGTTCGAAGCCGTTCTCGCTGACGGCGACCATGGCCTGCGGGTCTTTCTCGAAGATGTCGAAACCCAGCGACAGGACCAGGGCGTCGGGCTGGAACAGTTCGATGGCGCGGCGCGCCTGGTCCAGCTTGTCGAAGAACACCGATTCCGGCGAACCATGCGGCATGGGCAGGTTGATGTTGTAGCCGTAGCCGGCGCCCGCGCCGCGTTCGTCTTCATGGCCGGCGACCACGGGGTAGAAGTTTTCGGGGTCGCCGTGGATGGATACGTACAGCACGTCGCTGCGCTCGTAGAAGATCTCCTGGATGCCCTGGCCGTGATGCATGTCGGTGTCCAGGATCGCCACGCGCGGAAAGCGCGAGCTCAGGCGCTGGGCGGCGATGGCGGCATTGTTCAAATAGCAGAAGCCGCCGGCCGCGTCGCGCCGCGCATGGTGGCCGGGCGGGCGGCAGATGGCATAGGCGTGGCGCTCGCCCGCCAACAACGTGTCGGCGCCGGCGATGGCGCATTGCGCCGACCAGTAGGCCGAGTGCCAGGTGTGCTGGCCGACCGGGCAACTGCCGTCGGCCAGGTAGCGCGCGGCCTGGGCCAGCACGCCGCGCAGGGCGTTGGGTTCGCGCACGAAGACATTGGAGACGACTTCGTCGCCCCAATCGTCGGGCAGCTGTTTCCAGGCAGCGTGCGCCCCTTGCAGGAAACGCAGGTAGTCCAGCGTGTGGACCGCCGAAATCGCGCCGGCGCCCTGGTCGGGCGGCGCCTGCACGTCAAAGCCCAGCTTGCGCGCGGCCTCTGCCAACGCGTCCAGGCGCGACGGCACTTCCTGGGGCGTGCGCATCTTGCCGCGCGAGAAATAGGTCTGCGGATGGTGCAGTTTCTGGTCGTCGTGGAAGTATGCCTTCATGCTGGATGACACCTGGTTGGGGGTTGACGCAGGGCCTGCCAGGCGGGTGGTCCTGGGCAGGCGGCCAAGACGACGTTATACGTGGCCGCGCGCCGGAGGACAATCGGCAACACCCAGGATTCAGCGCAGGGCCGCGCGCGCGGCGGTCTCCAGGTCCGGCAGCCGCTCATCGAGCTTGGCGCGGTCTTGGGCCACGGCGTGCTGTCCCATCTGCATGCAGAGTTCGGCCACGGCGGTCTTTCCTATCATGGCGAACGCTCCCCGGATCGAATGGCACTGTTCGCGCACGCCTTGAAAGTCCCCCCGCTCCAGTGCGTCGCGGATCGCCGCCAGCGAGGCGCTCAGACTGGAGTCCAGTGCGGCCAGCACCGCCGGATCCGGCGGCAGCGTCGCCGGATCGGTAAAGGCAAGGGGTTCATCGCCAAGCGGAGCCTGTGGAATGTGCTCGCGTATCGTGCGTTGCAGCGCCCGTAGCGACAGAGGCTTGAGCAATATTGCGTCAAAGTCCGCCGCACTGCTGTGCAGTTCGTCGGGTTCCACGTGCGCCGTGACCGCAACGACAGGGAGCGCAGGGCCGCGCGCTCTCAGGAACTGCGCCAGGGCGTAGCCATTGATCTCCGGCATGGAGATATCCGTCAGCACCATGTCGTAGCGGCGCATTCTTACCCAGCGCATCGCGGCGGCCGCGCCTTCGGCGGCGTCGGCGGCTATGCCCAGGGCGGCGAGCTGATCCAGGATCAGCTCGCGGTTGGCGGGGTGGTCGTCGACCACCAGCACGCGGATGTCCTGCGCCAGTCCGCGAGACGCGGGGGCTGCGCGCGGGCCGACCGGGCCGGCGGGCAGTGGCGCCGCGGCAGCCGTTTGTTGGCAGGCTTGCAGCGGCAACGCCACGCTGAAGACGCTGCCTCTACCGGTGGAACAAGCGACGGACAGCGTCCCGTCCATCATTTCGACCAGCTTCTTGCTGATCGGCAATCCCAGTCCGGTGCCGCCGTAGCGGCGGCTTATCGACCCGTCGGTTTGCGCGTACAGGGTGAACACGCGCGCCGCCTGCTCGGGCGTCATGCCGATTCCGGTGTCGCGCACGCGCAGCTGCACGCCGGTTCCGCCGGCCAGACCCCGGCCGGGCGTCGCGGTAATTTCCACTTCGCCGGCTTCGGTGAACTTGACGGCATTGCCCACCAGGTTGATCAGGACCTGGCGTATGCGGGTCGGGTCGCCGGCATAAAACTGCGCGAGTCCGCTGTGGGGCTTGAACGACAGCCGCAATCCCTTGGCGCGGGCGGCGGGCTCGAACATGGCGACGACCTGGGTGGCGACCTGCGCCAGATCGAACGGTATGCGCTCGATCGTCATCTGGCCGGACTCCATCCGCGACACGTCCAGGATGTCATTGATCAGATCGACCAGCGCGCGCGAGGCCTCGCGGACGGTGCGCAGGCGTCCGCCTTGGCCCACGGCGTTCGGATCCCGGTCCAGCAGTTCCAGATGGCCCAGCACCAGATTCAAGGGTGTGCGGATTTCGTGGCTCATGGTCGCCAGGAATACGGACTTGGCCCGGGCAGCGTCGATGGCGGCGATCCTGGCGTCTTCGCGCCGCTTCTCGATGTCCTTGCGCGCCGTCGCATCAGAGAAGCTGCACAGCAGCACGTCGTCGCCGTGGTAGCGCGTCTTGACGATATTGACCAGCAGCTCGCACTCGCGGCCGTCGTCCAGCTTCAAGGTGACTTCGCGGTCGCGCTGGACCCAGGCGTCGCGGTCGCCGCGGTCATGGCAGTCGCGCAGCAAGCCGTGCAGCGACACGCCGGCGGCGGCTCGGGCGGAGTAGCGCTGCATCATCGCGTTCTGTAGCAGCGCCTTGCCGCTCGCGCACGACACCAGGCCCACGCCGAACTGCGCCGATGCGATGATGGAGCGATTCATGTGCTCGCTTTCGAACACGTGCTGGGAGCGGCGATACACGGGGACCAGCGCCTTGCGGTTGAACCACAGCAACAGCGCCCAGAGCGTGCTGAGCAGCAGGATGGTCACGGTCAGATACAGCGCCAGGCTGGGCAGGAGCGCGGCGGCGACGGTGCGCCAGGGATAGGCGTACACCAGGGTCCAGCCGGTGTCCAGCAGCGGGCCGCTGACACTGAAGATGCCATGCTGGTAGTGCGTCTGCGGTTTTGGTCCGGTTTGCTTCCATGAGTGGGAGGTCAGGGCCGTGCGCACTGGCCCATCCGGGTGAGTGATGGACCGCGCGCGGTCGGCTTCAAGCAGAATGCGGCCGTCGCCATCCACCAGCGCCACGGCCGTGCCGGCGGGGATGCCGTCCAGGCGCGCGGCCAAGGCGCCGACGGGATAGTCGCTCACGAAGATGAAAAAAGGCTGAAGTCCGTCGAATGCGGGTTCGACGAGCTTGATTACGTTCTGGCCCGTCAAAGGATTGAGCGCGGGAGGTTGCCACAAGATGCGGCGGGTCGAGGCCCATAGCGCGGCCAGGTCTGGATCCTCCAAGGCGCCCAGATCATAGGACAGGCGGCTGATGAGGTCAGCGGTATCCGAGGCGCCGACGCGCTCCAGCAGTTGCGGAAAGTCCATGCGCGGTGCGGGCATCAGGGCCAGGAAGCGCAGGTTGGGGCTGTATCCGTATGCCATCAGCGGCGATCTTCTTTCCTGTTGGCTGGCGGTCGCCGTATACGCCTGCAGTTCCAGCATGCCCAGGTAGCGGGCGTGCTTGTCGGCCGCCGCGGCATCGGCCGCCGCGGCATCGGCCGCCGCGGCATCGGCCGCCGCGGCATCGGCTACCGCCAGAATGGGAGTGAGGCCGACGCTGGCTTGCAGCTGGACCCGGCCATGGCCGGCGCGGAACGCGGCCTCGGTTTCGCGCGTCGGGACGGGCCGCGCCTTCCAGAGCAGCTCGGCATTGATGACGCCACGCCGCATGGCGGTCTGCTTGCCTTCGAGATCCAGGTTCACCAGAGACTGGTGCGCCATGAGTTCCGTGTGCAGCCTGGCGATGGCGGCATGCGCCGCGTTGTATAGAACCAGGCAGGCTGCAAGCACGATCAGGACGGACAGCACCATGCCGCCGCCGAACAGCATCACGGAGTGATAGCGGGCGAGGAGGCTGAGTTCCCTGGCATGTTGCACGCCCGCGCTGAGCAGGTCTTGCAAATCGCCAAGTCCGGCCGTGGCGGTGGAGTTAGGCATATCGGTCTATCGGTATGGGTCGCGCGCGTGGAGGTGTGGCGCGCTTGATGCAGAAGCGAAGAATCCCATGAAAATCCGGCTTGTAATCCGTTTTCAGGGCTATATTTGCATTTGTTTTGCAGTATTCGGACTGGTCCTATATCAAAGTCGCATGAACTAGGACGAGGCTTATGAATTCGCCACAAGACAGGACTCCGGGCAGGCTGCGGATCGTTACGCGGATCCAGCGCCTGCATGTGCGGCCCGGTCCGATCATGCGGCGGCCGGCCGCCAGGCTGACTCAAATCTGCCCCGCTTCTTTGCGTCGCGTCAGGACAGGCGGCCGAGCCGTGATCCCACGAAGCCTTGCCCCGCGGGTTTGTCGCGGCGCAAGCGCAGGGCCTGTCAGTGGTGCGCCCGGCAGCGGCCGCTCTCAATCGTGGCGGCTGGCAGCCGTTATCAAGACATCACGGAAGTATTTGCGGCGCCCCTGCCGCATTTGTTGAGGAGTTGACATGAGGCATCCTGCGAGGGTTTCTATTCGTATGGTCATGGCAGGCTTGTTGGCGGCGGGTGTGATCCCCATGACGGCTCATTCCGCCTCGGGAACCATTACGTTCACAGGGGGAGTTTCGGCGGCTTCGTTCACGCACGATCTGCGGCTGGCGCCGGCCGGGGCGACGCTGCAGTTCCTGGGTGCGCGGGTCGAGCGCAGTAGCGCGACCGTCAGCCTGCGGAGCCTGGATGATGCGTCGTACGGCTTGGCGTGCTCGGGCGTGCGCATGCAGCCAGATGCGGCCTGCCATCTGCCAGCGGGTGGCGGCGCGCTGGCTTTGACGGCGAGCCGGACGCATCCTCTGGCGGGACCGGCCAAAGCCATCGTTACGCTGGCCTACGACTAGCCCTAGCCGCCAGCGCCCGCGCAAGCGTGCGCGGACGCCGGCCGCGTAAAGTCATGCATCGGGCCGGCAGAGGACCGCCGGCCCCAGGGGCCCGTGCAAGGGCTCCAATTCAGATGAACAGTCCCTAGAGACTCGGACATGGACGAATTCAAGATCAAGGTAATGCTGGCGGATGACCATCCCGGCATGCTCGCGGGCGTACAGCATGCGCTGGCCGAGGTCGCCACGATTTCACTGGTGGGCGCGGCGGCCAACTCCACTGAACTGGTCGCGCTGCTGGATCGCGTGCCTTGCGATGTGGTGGTGTCCGACTATTCCATGCCCGCCGGCGACTTCGGCGATGGCGCCTCGCTGTTCGGCTTGCTGCAGCGGCGCTATCCGCAGCTGAAGCTGGTGGTGCTGACCATGCTGGACAATGCGGCGGTCATGCATACGCTGGTCACGCTGGGCATAGGCGGCATCGTCAGCAAGTCCGACGCGCTGGCGCACCTGATCCCGGCCATCCACGCCGCTCACACTGGCGGGAAGTACTACTCGCCCAGCGCCAACAAGGTCATCCAGTCCATAGACTGGAACCGGCGCGGGCGCAATGCCGAAAGCGTGTTGAGCCAGCGCGAGTCCGAGGTCGTGCGGCTATACGCCTCGGGCTTCACCATCAATGAAATCGCCGAGCGCCTGCATCGCAGCAAGAAGACCATCAGCACCCAGAAGGCGAAGGCCATGGAAAAACTCGGCATCGAGCGCGAGGTCGACCTGTTCCGGTACGCGATGGAGAACGGCTTGACGGCCACGCTGGCCGAGGAGTCCGCGCCGGCGGGGCAGGAGCAGGCTTCAGGCACGCCAGGCTAAGGTCCATGCGCGCATGGGTTTACGTCGACCTCGGTTCTTGCGCTGCGGCGGCAGGGCCTGCGGATGGACTGGCGCTGATCAATCCTGATTCGATGCCGTAGCGCAGCAGTTCGATGTCGCGCTCCAATCCAAGTTTGAGCATGGCGGTGCCTTTCTGCGTGCTGATGGTCTTCTTGCTGCGATGCAGGCGCTCGGCGATTTCATTGATCGTCAGGCCGGACACGAACAGACGCACCACCTCCAGCTCGCGCCGGGTCAGCATGTGGATGCCGTAGTCGCCGCGATCCAGTGCGTTGGCCAGCTCGGAGATTCGCGGCGAAAGATAGCGGCCGTTGGCATGGGCGCCATGTATCGCCGGCAATAGATGGTTCAGCGAATCCGACTTGCTGAGGACGGCGGGGATGCCGAGGTTCAATAGCGAGTGCACGATGCCAGGGCTTTCCAGCATGGTGAGCACGACGATTTTCAGGGCGGGATAGCGTTGCCGGATCAGGCCGAACAGCGTGACGCCGTCGCCGAACCTGCCGCCAGGCATGGAATAGTCGGAAATCAGGACTTCGCACGGATGCTGGCTCAGCATCTCCATCAGTTCGGTGGAGTCGCGGGCCGCGCCGATCACGGATACGGTGCTGCTGGTAGCCAGCGTGTGCTGTATGCCGGCGCGCACGGCGGGATGGTCGTCGGCGACCACGACGCGTAGATTGAGTGGCTTCATCATGGAACTAGGTAGGAGCAAGGCTGGCGAGGCCGCCAGGCGCGGCTAGGCGGCGCAGCACAGACTGTATGGGCGCGGGCCCTGGCGGATAAGCAGCCAGGTCCGATTGCGGGCCCCATTCGAATAGGACTAAGCCTATTTTTCGCTGTCGCGGGGTTCGCGCCTTGTCAGCGCCGCCTCTGCCATGGGCTCGAAGGCATCCAGGGCGTCAGCCAGGGCTTCGGTACGCTGGCTGCGAACCAGGTCTTCCATGTGCGCGCACAGGTCCGCCAGCGCCGTCTCGTGAATCATGGCGTAGGCTCCGCGCAGGGAATGCAGATGCGCCCCGGCCTCGGTCTTCTGGGGGGCATTGCCGGCCCGGATCGAGGCGAGCTCCTTGCGCATGGCCGCGAGCGACTGCCGCAGCGACAGGACCAGGGCCTCATGAACGCGCGCGGGCAGGGGGCCTTGTGCGATCTCGTCCCGGGCGCGCGCGCCAGGGGCAGGCGCCGCGCCTGGACGCAGCAGGCGTCGGATCGCGGCGTCCAGCTTGCCCAGCAGCAGCGGCTTGACCAATACCGCGTCTATGCCGGCGTCGCGGCATTGCTGCTGTTCCTGGGCGCCGACGTGGGCGGTGTAGGCGATGATGGGTACCTGCGCGCCCTGTGCGCGCAGGCAGCGAGCCACGGCATAGCCGTCCATGCCAGGCATGTTCACGTCCGTGATCATCAGGTCATAGGCCTGCTCCATGAAGCGCCCCAGGGCGGCGCTGCCGTCCGCGGCCAAGTCCGCCTGGTAGCCCAGGGTTTCCAGCTGCATCTTCAGCAATTCGCGGTTGGCGGGGTTGTCGTCAGTCACCAGGATGCGCGCAGCGATGGGACGGTCCGGCTCTTGCGGCGCCATGCCCGCGTCCGCCGAAGCATCCGGGATCTCGGCGGGCGCAGGGCATAGGGGCAGGGTGACGAGGAAGGTGCTGCCTTCTTGCGGCTTGCTGGTGACAGCGATGCTGCCGTGCATCAGCGAGGCCAGCCGCCCGCACAGCGCCAGACCCAGCCCCGTGCCGCCATAGCGCCGGGCGATGGAGGAATCGGCCTGCGTGAACGGCCGGAACAGCGTGGCCTGCTGCGCCGGGGTCATGCCTATGCCCGTGTCGCTGACGCCGATCACCACAGGCGTGTCCGGATCGTCGTCGTCCTGGCGGTAGACCTCCAGCAGCACGTCGCCGCGCGAGGTGAACTTGATGGCGTTGCCCACCAGGTTGAACATGATCTGGCGGATGCGGGTGGGGTCGCCGAGGTAGCGGGGGGCAAGGCCGTCGTCGATGATGCAATCCAGCTCCAGCCCCTTGGACTGCGCGGCCGGCGTAAAGACGGCGATGACTTGGCGGGCCGCGTCGGCCAGGTCGAACGGAATCGACTCCACGCTCATCTGTCCGGATTCGACCTTGGAGAAATCCAGGATGTCGTTGATGATGTCCAGCAAGGTGGCCGACGACGACGTGACGGCGCGCAGGCGCTCGCTCTGGGGCGCCGACAGGCCGGAGCGCTCCAGCAGTTCAAGATTGCCCAGGATGGCGTTGAGCGGCGTGCGGATCTCGTGGCTCATGGTGGCCAGGAAGGCAGACTTTGCCTGGTTCGCCGTATCCGCGGCCACACGGGCCTCTTCCAGCTTTTGTTCGAGCTGCTTGCGGGCGGTGATGTCGGTAAAGTTGCAGAGCAATACCTCCACGCCCTGGTACTTGGTCCGCACCGCGCTTACCAGCAGATCGCTGCGGCTGCCGTCGGCGCGCGGGTAGGAGAGTTCCAGGTCGGCGTGCCCGCCGGCGGCTTCCGGAGCGCCGCCATGGCGGGCGAGCAGGCGCGCATGCAGGGGCGGGCCACCGGGCGCGCCGCTGGCGGCATAGCCCTGCATGACCTCATTCTGCAGCAGCACTTCGCCCGTGTTCAGCGACAGCAGGGCGAGGCCCGAGGGCGCGGTGGCGACCATGGTGCGGTTCAGGTTCTCGCTTTCGAATATGCGTTGCGACCGGGCATAGCCGGGCTTGAAGACCTTGCGGTCGAGCAGCAGCAGCACGGCCCAGACGAAGGCCACCATGAGCAGCGTCGCGGCCGCATAGCTGGCCAGCCGCGGCCATAGGTCGGCAACGATGGTGCGCCAAGAAAATGCATAGACCAGGTTCCAGCCGGACTCCGAGACCTGTTCACCCAGGATGAAAAGACCATCGCGGTAACGCAGATCCGACCGCATGGACGGATCTTGCCGCGCTGCGTCCAGGATCCGGGCGGCGAGCCGCGGGTCCTGCGCGTCCCTGTCCGTGGGCAGGAGCTGGCGTCCGTCCTTGTCGACGATCAGGGCGGCTTCTTCGTAGCGCGTTGTCGTCAGATAGGCGTTCAGGGCATCGGCTGGGTAGATCGCGACAAAGATGGCGAATATGCGGCCCTGGCTGCTTGCGGCCTGGTACAGCCGCAAGGACAGCTTGCGCGTCAGCGGGTCGACGGCCGGCGGCAGCCAGCGGGGTCCGCCTGCCGCCATCAGGCGTTGCTGGACCTCGGGCGAGTCCAGGTCGCCCAGGTCGGGGGCAATGGCCCGTATCAGTTCCGGGACGTTTTTCGCACCCACCAGCGTCAGCGGGTCCACGGTCTCGGACATGGGACCCACGCCGAGGAAGCTGCGGTCGGGGCTGTAGAAGAAGCCGCTGACCGAAAGCGCTTTGGCATAGGCCGCGGCGGAATAGCTGATCTCGTCGGTCAGGTGCAGATAGGGCAGATAGGCCGCGGCAGGCCGGCCCGGTTCGATGTCGGCCAGCGCCACCACCGGCGGGAAGTTGGGATTGCGCTGGAACTCCATGCGCCCTTGCTGCCGCGCGAAGGCCTGCACCAGATCGGGCGCGGCCGCCGACGAGCGCCCGGGCCAGGCGTATTCCTCGTGCGACAGGCCGATGCGAAACGCCCCCTCGCGCACGCCCAGCGCCGTCTGCAGCAGCGCCTTGCGCACCACAAAGCCGGCGTAGCGTTCCGCGACGTAATCCTTGGCCTGCGCGAACACCATGACGCCGGCGACGGCCAGCAGCACCAGGGTGGTCACGGCGCCGCCCACGTACAGCAGGGCGCGTTGGTAGCGGTTCAGGATGCTGATGGCGCTGCGCGATGGCCGGCCGGGGGCCTCGGGCTCACGTACGTCTTGGGGTTGCGCGGCCATGCTGGATTCGGCTCCGCCGGGATGGGTGACGCCATGATAGAACCAAACCGGCCGGAATCGGCAAAATAGGACTCGGCTGATTTCCGTTCCCGGCGCCGGGTGGAACAATGAATTCGTCGGCAGTTCGCTGCCTGGCCTCCCGCCTGCAGGCGCCTTGCCGCAGCGCCGTGGGCCCTGCGTTCATCGGGAACATCATGCTCAAATCCGCCCTGGTTGTCGATCAAGACGAATTCCAACGTTTCGCGCTGGCGCGGATGCTGGGCAAGATCGGCGTGCCCGAAGTCGAAATGGCCCACGACGGCGCGTCGGCCGTGGCAGCGATCCGGCAACGGCAGTGGGATCTGGTCATCGTCGACCTCGACATGGCGGACCGCACCGGGCTGCAGATGATAGACGCGCTGGCCGATGCCGGCGGTTGCGGCGGCATCGCGATTGCCAGCAGCCATCCTTCGCGCATCCTGCAGGCAGCGGCGACCTACGCCCGCAACCGTGGCGTGCCCATCATCGCCGCGCTGGGCAAACCCCTGGAAGCCGCTTGCCTGGTTTCGATGATCGAATCGCTGGCCCGTTCGGCGCTGGCGGACGGGGTTGCCACGTTGCGCACCGCGGCGGCGAGCAGCGGGGCGGTGCTCGCCGGCCTGGACCGCGAACGCCTGCTGCGCGCCCTGGCGCTGCGGGAGATCACCGCGCATTTCCAGCCGCAGCATTGCGCCGCGACGGGCGAACTGCGGGGCGCCGAAACGCTGGCCCGCTGGGCTGGGGAGGATGGCGCGATGGTGCCTCCGGCGGCGTTCCTGCCGGCCTTCGAGGACGCCGGCCTGCTCGAGCCCCTGACCGACTACATGCTGGCGCGCGCCTTCGAGGCGCAACGCGAACTGGGCGGCCGCCCGGACTGCGTCATCGGCATCAATGTGCCAGCGGTGGTCGCCAGCTCCATCCGCTGGGCCCAGGACGTCGCCGACCGCGCCGAGCGCGCGGGCGTGGATCCGGGCCGCATCGTCATCGAGATCACCGAGGACGGCGGCGCGCGCTCCAATGGCGCACTGGCCGGCGCCATCACGCAGTTGCGACTGCGCGGCTTCAGCTGCGCGATCGATGACTTCGGCACCGGCGACTCATCGCTGGACCGTCTGCTGTGCGCGCCCTTCGACGAACTGAAGATCGACCGCGAGCTGGTCGCCCGCGCCGCGCGGCAGGGCCACGCCCAACGCATCCTGGCCTGCACCATCGAGATGGCAAGGTCGCTGGACATGACGGTGGTGGCCGAGGGCATCGAAACCCATGAAGAGCACGAGATGGTGCGTGCATTGGGCGTGCAGGTGACCCAGGGCTATTACCATGGCCGGCCGATGCCGCTGGGCGCGTTTCGTCAATACGCGCTGAGCCAGGGCGTGATCGGGCACGGCATCCTGAGGATGTACGCCAACGCCTGAGGCCTGCAACCCGCGGCTGGCTTCAAGCCGGCGCGGCTCAGGATCCCGCCAGCACCACCAGGGCCGCCAGGCACAGCAGCGCGCCGAACGCCGCCAGCGCATAGGGCAGCAGTTGCGCGTACACGCCGCGCTCTTCGCCGCGGCCATGAGCCAGTCCGGCCGCGATCGACATCCGCACCGGCGAAAATATTCCCATCGACGTGCCCGACACATGCAGCAGCGCCGCCGCGGCCGGGACGCTCAGGCCGGCATTCAGCGCAAGCGACAATTGCGCGGGCATGAACAGGCTGTTGGGCGCGTTGCCGCTATTGGCCAGAATGCCGAAGACTCCGGCCAGCACCGGCGTGATCAGGATGGTCCAGTCCTTCAGGCTTGCGAACAGGCCGTCGGCGTAGGCTTGCGAGATGCCGGCGCCCGCCAGGACTTCGGCCATCATGGCGAACAGGAACACGGAGTACACGGCGTGGCGTCCGGTGGTCCAGGCCGCCCGCGCCTGGGTTGTGAGCAGGCCGCTCTGACGGCACCGCGCCGCCATCAGCAGCGCGCCGATGATCAGCCAGCTGCCGGCATGTAAGAGCGGCATCCAGCCGGGCAGGTCCGCAAACGGCCTGAATGCGGCCAGCCCCGCCAGGCCGCTGTTCAGGCCCGGCAACAGGCGCGTGGCCACCAGCCAGGCGATCATCAGGATGTAGGGCAGGGCCTTGCGCGCGGCCGCCATCAAGCGTGGCCGGTCCGGCCGGCGGTCCAGCAGGAAGCGCAGCACGATGAGCGGGCCATAGGCCGAGAGCAGCGCGGTTTCCGGCCCCAGCAGCGCCGTCGCGGCGCTCAGGGCGGCCAGGCTCGCGATCATCCAGATGGCCTCGCGCACCTGTTCGGCCGGATCGGCTCGTAGGCCCGCGCGCCTTGCGGTGCGCCAGTACAGCAACATCCACAGCACCGTCAGCAAGGCCACCGGCACCATCCCGTAGAGCGCCAGCTGCGTTGCAGGGACACGTGCGTAGGCCGATGCCAGCAGCGTGCCGCTGCCCATCGCCCCCCATGGAATCAGGGTCTGGCTCAGCAGCGCGAACACCATGATCTCGCGTGGCTTCAGGTTCAGCGGCCGGATCAGCAGCACCGTTCCCAGCATGCCCACGCCAAAGCCGGTGGCCGACTCGGCGAAGGGACCGACCAGGAAACAGGCGAAGAACAGCAGCCGGCGGCGCGCCAGGGGGCTGGTCAATGCGGCTTTGTCGCCGTCCGTCGCCTGGCGGGGCGCACGGCCTTGCGCCGCCATGTTCCAGAACAGCAGCCCGCCCAGGATGTACGGCGTAATGATCCAGCCTATCCAGAGCCCTCGTTCCAGCGCCAGCCACAGCTGGCCAGAGCCAAAGGGCACGGGCGCGCCAAACAGCGCGATGGGCGTCGCGGCGAGCAAGCCCAGCACGGCGGCGGCCGTGGTGTTCAAGCGCCCGCTGGCGATGGCGCCGATGACGGCCAGGGCGGGTAACGACCACAGAAGGTACATCATGGGTTGAACGTCTGCATGGCGGGGTCCGGGACGTGGCGTAGCGCGTAGCAGTGTATGCCGGGAGCCGGTCCGCGACGGTTCATGCCTGCCCGATTGCAGGGTCTTTTGGAAGGCGCGGCAACCGTACGCTGCGTCCTGCGTCTGGAACGCAGGACGATGATAAAAATGCCGCAACCCGCGGGGGCGGGATCAGAAGTCCAGCGTGGCGTGGGGCCAGCGCTTCTTCGCCACCAGCTCGCGCGCCACCTGGCGCAGGATCTCGACCGTCGCCTTGGTGGCGCGCGAGGCCGGCCTATCCGACGGGTGGGCCAGGATGCGGCGCAGGCTGAGACCATCGATCGGCTGGGCGCACAGGCGGCCTTCTTCGATGTCTTCCAGCACGGTTGCGGCGAAGTGCACGGTCACTCCGACCTTTTCCTTTATGAGGCGCTTGGCGACTTCCATGGTTTCGACTTCCACCACCGGATTCAGATGCACGCCGGCGTGCGCCGCCTGGGCTTCGAGTTCGAGCCTCACACCGGACTTGGCCAAGCCGGTCATCACCAGCGGCAGCTCGGCCAGGTCGCGTACGCCGATCCGCGCGGGCCGGGCCTTGCGATGCGCGGGCGGCCCGATGAGGCACATGCCTTCGGTCAGGAAGGGATAGGTGAGCAGGTTGGCGACGGGTACCGGGCCGTTGAGCACGGCCAGGTCCACCTGGCCCCTGAGGAGCATCTCGTGCAGCGTGGGAGAGAAGGCTTGAACGAAGCGCAGCCGGACTTCAGGGAGCTGTTCTTGCACGGCGCGCGTCAGGGGCACGGCCAGCGTCATGGCGAGTCCGGGAGATATGCCGATGACGACGGGGCCGCTGGGATGGCGTTGCAGGGCCGACATGTCCTGCTTGAGTTGTTCTGCGTAGCGCAGCAGGAAGGAGGCGCGCTCCAGCAGGAAGGCGGCTTCTTCGGTGGGAGACGCGCCGCGCGAGTGGCGCACGAAGAGCTGGACGCCGAGTTCTTCTTCCAGCAGCCGGATCTGGCGCGTGAGCGCGGGCTGCGCCACATGCAGGACGCTTGCGGCGCGGCCGAAGTGCCCCTGGTTGGCCAGGACGACAAAGTAGCGGAGTTGCCGCAGGTCCATTTCCGTATCTTCCCTATGGGGTGGATTGAGTCATAACAAAATTATATGAGAGCGGTAAGAAAATGGTAGTGGACGCTGTGTAGTGCGGAGCTTTAACTTGCATCAGCCGCGAGAAATACGCAGCAATTCTCCGTTTAAGGCTCATCAAAAAAAGGAATGACATGGATATCAACCGCCAGGAAATGGAAGCCACCCGCATCGCGCGCTGGGGCAAGGTCGAGCCCTATCGCGAGACCTTCATCGAGAGCCGCCTGCCGGGCATGAAGAAGAACATCTACAAGATTATGAACCGCGGCGTGCTGGAGAACAAAGGCGTGGAGCCCGCCATCCCCGGCAACCATCGCTTTGGCGTGACCTTCATCGAAATTCCCGTGGGACAGGGCGCCAGCCTGCATGCCCACAAGACCGAGGAAGTCTTCTGCCCGCTGAACGGCCAGATGGAAGTGATCTGGGGCGAGAAGGGCGAACACTCGGTCATGCTGAACCAGTGGGACGTGATTTCCTGCCCCATCGGCGTGATGCGTGGATTCCGCAATCCCAACCCGCATGCCCTGGTCGTCTATTCCGTGGTCGGCGGCACCGACGAGGAATGCGGCCGCATCGCCTGGCATCCGGACGTGGTGCGTGCTGCCGAAAACACCGGCTTGGTCTACGGCACAGACGGCTTCCTGAAGGAAAAAGCGGACAGCTGATGCCGGACGATGGCCTGCGCCAGCCTGCGCGCGGCGCCATCGACAAAAAAAATTATCGAGGAGACATGGAATGAGCGATGACGATGGCATATCCCGGCTGGCGGCAAGAAGACGCGTGCTTCGGGCCGCCGCCTGTACGGCCGCGCTTTGCGCGGTCCCCGCGATGGGCCAAGCCAAGCAGCTCGTTCCCTTCTTTGGCAGGAGTTCGCGCAAGCCCGTGCGCCTGGTGGTGCCGTTTGCTGCTGGGGGCACCACGGACATCATCGCGCGCCTGCTTGCCGCGCAGCTGCCGGCGTATCTGGGCCAGAGCGTGATCGTGGAGAACCGTCCGGGCGCCAGCGGCAACATCGGCGTGGCGTCGGTGGCGAAGGCCGAGGCCGACGGCGGCACGCTGCTGCTGGTGTCGTCCTCGTTCGTCACGAATCCCGCGATTGCCCGGGAACGGCCCGCCTATGACCCGGTGCGCGATTTCGCGCCGGTGAGCCTGGCGGTCAGTTCTCCCGACGTCATCGTGGTCCGCGCCGAAAGCGGCTTGGCCACGCTCAAGGATCTGCAGGACGCCGCCGGGCGTGATCCGGGAACGCTCACGTACGCCACGCCGGGCAATGGCAACAGCGTGCATTTGGCGGCCGAACTGCTGTGGCGGCGCGCGGGCGTCCAGGCATTGCACGTGCCGTACTCGGGCGCCGCGCCCGCGGTGTTGGCCGCGCTGGGCGGCCAGGTCGATTGCGCCTTGGCCGCGCTGCCCGCAGCCCAGTCGTTTCTTGCCGAAGGCAGGCTCAGGGCCCTGGCCGTGGGCGGCGACGAACGCTGGCCGGCGCTTTCCGGCGTGCCGACGATCGCGCAATCCGGCTTTGCGGATTTCCGCTCCGAAACCATCCAGGCGCTGTTCGCTCCGGCAGGCACGCCAGCCGCCACGGTTGAACGCGTCAACAAGGCCGTGGCCGAAGTGCTGGGCAAGGAGCCGGTCCGCAAGCAGCTGGACGGTCTCGGATTCCGAGTGGTCGCCAGTTCCTCCGAGGAATTGAAAGCCAGGGTGGCGCAGGAAGTCCCCAAATGGGCTGCCGTCGCGTCCCAGGCGGGCATATCGGCCGACTGAAGCGCGGCCGGCAAATTTCACTAGTCAGACTACAGGGTTGAATGTTTATGAGTCATGCCAATTGCTCCACGCAGGCGGGCGCCGCCGGCGCACGGCGCGCCATTCCCGCCACGCCCCAGGCGCTGCTGGAAGCTGTCCTCGCGGCCAACCAGGCCAAGGATCCTCGCACCCGTGAAATCCTTGATTCCCTGATCCGCCATCTGCACGCCTTCGCGGTGGACGTGAAACTGAGCTACGAGGAACTGCACCAGGGCCTGGACTTCATGGTGCAGGTCGGCCAGGCCAGCAATCCGCTGCGCCACGAGGGCATTTTGTTGGCCGACATCCTGGGCGTGGCCACGCTGGTGTTGCTGATGGACGCCGAGGGCGTGCTGGAAGCCGGCGGCACGGAGCCTGCGCTGATCGGCCCGTTCTGGCGTGCCAACCAGCCCATACTCGAAAACGGCGCGGCGATCGCCACCGAGGACACGGCCGGCGAGCGGCTGTTGGTGAGCGGGCGCATCTGCACGCTGGACGGCCGGCCGCTGGCGGGCGCTCGCCTGGAAACCTGGCAAGCCGCGCCCAGCGGCCTTTACGAGAACCAGGATCCCGAGCAGGAAGACATGAACCTGCGGGCCGTCTTCATGACCGACGCGGACGGCCGCTTCTGGTTCGACAGCGTCAAGCCCGCCGGCTATGGCGTGCCTATCGATGGTCCTTGCGGCGACCTGCTGGCGCTGCAGCAGCGCAATCACATGCGGCCCGCGCACCTGCACTTCATCGCGTCGGCGCCCGGGCACAAGGTGCTGACCACCCAGATCTTCGACGCCAACGACGCCTACGCCTACAGCGACGCGGCATTCGGCGCGGTGGGATCGCTGCTCAGGAAGTTCGAGCCGGCGGGCGACGGCACCTACCGCCTGGACGTGGAGCTCAAGCTCGAGCCCGGCGAAACCCGCATGCCCAAGCCGCCGCTTTCCTGATTCCGCCTTTCCCCCGTTCCCCGTTTCCGTTACGCCGTCAACCCGACGCGGCTCGCGGCGCCTCGGGGGAGCTTTGCCCGCAACAACCAGAATCCAGAGACAAACATGAGCAAGAAAACCCAAGCCCTGCGCGTGATCGAACGCGTTTCCGCCGTCGCCGATCTGCAGCCGGCCCTGGTCGACATCTCCGTGCCGCAGCCGCCCGAAGGCCACGCCGTGGTCGAAGTCAGCGCGGCCGGGATCAATCCCAGCGACGTCAAAGCAGCCATGGGCATGATGCCTTACGCGATCTGGCCGCGTACCCCCGGACGCGACTACGCGGGCAAGGTGATCGCCGGTCCGGGCGAATGGATAGGGCAGGAGGTCTGGGGCACGGGCGGCGACCTGGGTATTACGCGCGACGGCACCCACGCGCGCTACCTGCTGCTGCCTGTCGCCGCGCTGGTGCGCAGGCCCGCGCACATCGCCGCCGCCAGCGCGGCCATGGCGGGCGTGCCTTTCGTCACAGCGTATGAAGGCTTGCGCCGCGCCGGCCTGACGGGCGTGGGGCAGACGGTGGTGGTGTTCGGCTCGAACGGCAAGGTCGGGCAGGCCGCCATCCAGCTGGCCAGCCGTGTTGGCGCCCGGGTGATCGGCGTGGAGCGCGGCGGCGAAGGCTATGTGGGCCATGCGGTTTCGGGCGTGTCGGTCATCGACGGCAGCCGCGACGGGATTGCCCAGCGGGTCATGGAGCTGACCAGCCAAGCGGGCGCCGACATTGCCTACAACACGGTGGGCTCGCCGTATTTCGCCGCGGCGCTGGAATCGCTCAAGGTGGGCGGGAGGCAGATCGTCATTTCCACGCCTGACCGCAACGTCCCCTTCGACATCCAGGCCTTCTACCGCCGCGATCTCCAACTGATCGGCGTGGATAGCCTGAAACTGGACTCGGTCCGATGCGCTGCGGTGTTCCGCGAGCTGCTGCCCGGTTTCGAGGACGGCAGCCTGCAGTCCTTCCCGGTAAGTCCCGGCGCCGTGGTGCCGCTGGCGCAGGCCCGCGAGGCCTACATCAAGGTGCTGGAAGGCGCGCAGGACAGGCCGGTTCTCGCGCCCTGATCCGCTACACGCTTTATCCGGCCGATCGCCTGTCCGTCATGGGCGATCGGCTTTTTTTCGCGCAGCAGAAGCATAAAAGGAGACAAACCATGACACTGCACCGCAGGCATTTCCTTCAGTACGCGACGGCCCTGGCCGGCGCCGTGGGGCTTTCGTCCACCTTGCAGGCCCAGCCGGACTATCCGGCGCGCCCCATCAGGATGGTGGTGCCGTTCACGGCGGGATCGACCACCGACGTCATCGGCCGGACGGTGGCCGAACAGCTGGAGAAGAAACTCGGCCAGCCGGTGGTGGTGGAGAACCGGCCGGGCGCCGGCGGCGTGCTGGGCGCCACCCTGGTGGCAGGCGCGGCGGCCGATGGCTACACCTTGCTGGTGCACTCCGCCGCCCACGTGGCCAACCAGTCGCTATACGCCAACCTCAAGTACGACACCCTCAAGGACTTCACGCCCGTGACCATGCTGGCGTCGATGCCGAACGTGATCGTGGCGTCGAACTCGCGCAACTTCAAATCGCTGAAGGACCTGGTGGAGCGCGCCAAGGCTGAACCTGACCAGTACACCTACGGCTCCTCCGGCAGCGGCAGTGGCGCCCACATCGCGGGCGAAAAGTTCAGGGCGGCGACCGGCATCCAGGTGATCCACGTGCCATACCGCGGCACGCCGGAGGCGGTCAACGACGTGATCGCCGGCCGGGTGGACTGGTTCTTCCTGCCGCTGCCCTTGGCCTTGCCGATGGTCAAGGCCGGCAAGCTGACTGCGCTGGCGATCAGCGCCGACCGCCGCTCGCCCGCGCTGCCGGACGTGCCCACCACGGAAGAGGCCGGCTACCGCGGCGTGGACCAGCAGTTCTGGGTGGCCATGTTCGTGCCTGCCGCGACGCCGCCCGCGGTCCTGGCCAAGCTCCATGCCGGCACCGAACAGGCGCTGCGCTCGGACACCACGCGCGCGCGTTTCGAGAACCTGGGGGCCGAGCCCGCGCCCATGCCGCAGCCGCAATTCGCCGAGCTGATCGGCCGGGAAATGGAAAGCACCGGCAGCCTGATCCGCGGCGCCGGCATACGTGTTGGCAATTGAGCCCGGGGGGCTGGGGGGACTATGTCAATAATCAGAGGAATTGGGCTGTTCGGCGCCTGTGCGCTGGCGGGTCCGGCGCTTGCGCAATCGTCGTCGCTGACGCTGTTCGGCCATATCGACCTGAACGTGACCAGCGCCACGGCGGGCGGCTCGTCCAGGATCGGGATGGACCAGGGCGGCTACATGCTGCCCAGCCGCTTCGGCATGCGCGGCACCGAGAGCCTGGGCAACGGCAACTCGGTCGGGTTTTGGCTGGAGGCGCCGATCCTGCCGAACACTGGCGGGCCGCAGGGCCTGAACTGGACGCGGCGCTCGACCATCAGCCTGAGCAACGAGCGCTATGGCGAGCTGCGGCTGGGCCGGGACTACACGGCGGCCTTCTGGAACGTGTCGTCATTCTCGCCCTTCGGCACCGTGGGCGTGGGCGGCAGCAGCAACATCATCAAGGGCTGGCCCTTGGGGATGGAAGGCGCCACCACGCTCTCGCGCGCCAGCAACATGGTGGCCTACTTCCTGCCCAAGAAACTGGGCGGCGTGTACGGACATCTGAACTATGCGCGCGAGGAAGACCTGCGCGGCGCCGACTACGCGGGTGGACGGCTGGGCTACCAGTCCGGTCCGCTCAACGTCGCGGCCGCTTATGGCAGAACCTCGATGGGCGGCGGCGCGCACTACGAAACGGCGACCCTGGGCGCGAGCTATGACTTCCGCGTGGTGAAGCTGTTTGCCAACTACCTGCAGCAGAAGATCGGGCCGGACAAGCAGCACGTGGCCCTGGTGGGCGCTTCGGTGCCCGTGGGCGGCGGCCACGTGAAGCTGTCGTACTCGCGTTCCACCCAGAGCGGGCAGTACGAAGGCGACGACGCCCAGCAGTTTGCGCTGGGCTATACCTACGCGCTCAGCAAGCGCACCGTGCTGTACACGGCGGCATCGTTGATCAAGAACGAGGGCAACGCCGCTTTCGTGACCGGGGACGTCGCGCCGGAAGGCGTGCCGGGCGCGAACTCCAAGGGCTTCCAGGTGGGGATCAGCCACTCGTTCTGACCGCGGCGCTGTACGGCCCGGGTTTATGGCCCCGCTCCGTGTGCGGGGCCGCATTCATTTACCGGACCGCCTTGGCAGGCGCCGCCGGCAGCATGCCCGTGTCATGGACCGGCTTGCCACCCAACAGCGTGAGCACGGCGTTGATGGCGTGGATCTGGTCGGCCGGCATCGTCAGGTAGGGCAGGTCCAGCACCGCCAGGTCGGCCAGTTTGCCGGCGTTCAACTGGCCGCGGTTGTCTTCGTCGAACGCCAGCCAGGCGGCCTGGCGCGTGTAGAGCGCCAGCGCTTCTTCCCGCGTGAGCAAGGCCTCGGGCTGGCGCTGCGCCGTGGCGCCGATGGCCCGCCCTTGGACGTGATACTCGACCGCCTGCCAGACGCCGGCCACGCCGATGCGGGTGGAGTCGGTGCCGCCCGCGACCGGCAGGCCCAGGTCCAGCGCCGTGCGCAGCGGCGGCGAATCCAGCTCCGCCCCCTTGGGATGGGCCTCGCGTATCGCCTCGCCCTCGAAGTACGGACCCATCTGCACCGTATAGGCCAGCCCCAGGCGTGCCATGCGCTCCAGCGTGCGGCGCGAGCCAGTGTTCAGGTGCGCGATCGACCAGCGCAGCGGACGCAGGTCGTGGTCGCGGCCGACTTCCTCGAACACCTCGAGGATGGCGCTGGCCGCGTCGTCGGTGTAGGCGTGGATCTCCAGGGGGATGCGGCGTTCGGCGGCGTACCTGGCGATACGCGTGAGTTCCTGGCGCGCCGCCTGCGGCGGGTTGAATCCCGGTCCCATGCGCACGCCGTCGTTCATGGCGGACACCAGGTTCTCGCCCAAGCCCAGGAAGGCGAGCTTGCCATCGTCATGGCGCGGCGGGCGGAACGCCATGACCTCGCGGAACCATTGGGCCTCGCCGCCCGCGCGCATGGCCGAGATCCGGTAGCCCGCGCGCACGGTGAGTTCGCCGCGGTCGCGCAGCGCGTAGAGCGGCTCGTAGGCTTCAGCGGCGCCGGCCGAGGGATCGATGAAGCCGGTCAGTCCGCGCGCATTCATGGCGCGCAGAAAGGCTTGCAGCCCGGCGGCGCGGTCGGCGGTATGGCTCAGGCGCGCGAACAGCGCGTTGAACGGGCCGATGCCGCCCAGCAGCCTGCCAGTGGCGCGGCCCTGCGCGTCGCGCTCGACCGTGATGCCGTGCAGCTCCGGCGGCTGCGCGTCGTTCAGGCCCAGCGCTTCGATGCCGCGGCTGTTGAGCAAGGCATAGTCGTACAGGTACTGCACATAGGCGGGATGCGCGGGCGCCGCCCGGTCCAGGTCGGCCCGCGTGGGCGCGCGGCGCTCGCGGAACTGGCGCGGATGCCACGATCCGACCACCGCGACCCAATGGTCGCGCGGACGTCGCGCGGCGTCCCGCGTCAGCCGGTCCAGGGCGTCCGCCAGGCTGGGCGCGTCGTACCAATAGGTTTCGAACGCATAGGTCTGGCCGCCGCGGATGGCGTGGATGTGCGTGTCGATGAGGCCGGGTATCACCGTGCGGCCCTGCAGGTCCAGCTGGCGCGTGGCCGGGCCGACGTGCGGCTCCATATCGCCGTCCCCGCCTACCGCGACGATACGTTCGCCCTGGATCGCCAGCGCCGTGGCGCGCGGCGCCGCGGGGTCCATGGTGATGATCTGGGCGTTGCGCAGCACCAGGTCGGCGTCGCGGCTGTGCGCGGCGCAGGGCAGCGCCGCGGCCAACGCGAGGACGAGCGCAGTGGTTCTTTTCATGTGTAGTCTCCGGTCATCGAGGGTGTTCAGTAGCGCCATAGCGCTTCCAGGCCAAAAAAATGGACGGTCTCGGCGCGGCCCGTATCACGGATGAAGCTGCCAGGCCGGAACACCGAGTAGGCGGCTTCGAAACTCAGGTGGCGCGATACTTCCCAGCCCAGCACCACGTCGGCCTGCGTGCCGATGTGGCGCGAACGGCTGGCGCCGGCCGGGCGCAGCAGATTGCCGGCCACGCCGTAGACGCCGTCCTGCAGGCTTTGACGCCAATAGAAGACCGCCGCGGTTCCCAGCGTCCAGCCGGAACCCAGGTCCAGCGTGAGCGAGGGATGCAGGTTGATCAGGTTGGAGGGGCCAATGAGGCCCGCTTCGCCGAAGTACTTGCCCTTGGGGAAGAAGACGGCGAAGGTCTGGAGCTTGGGATCGTCCGGATTGCGGTCGCCGCTGATGATGTTGGCCTTCAGGCCCAAGCGCGGCTGCAACGGCGCGCCGCGGAAGGTGTAGCTCGCATCGCTGGCGAGCGACCAGGCCCGCGCAGTGGCGCCGACGAAGCTGCCGTATTGAAAGACCGCTTCCAGGTCCCAGCGCCAGCCCGCGCGCTTGCCGAAGTAGCGCGTGCCCAGCGCGTTGCGGGTTTCGGAACCGCTGCCTTGGTTGTAGCTGGCCGAGTCGCTGGACAGGGACAGCAGGTAGCCATCCAGGCCGGTGTCGGCCACGCCACCCGGCGCCGACCAAGTGCCATAGAGGCCGCCGAGCCTGCGCTGCGGGTCGGCGCGGTCGCTGAAATCGTCCGGATCGTTCCGTACCGGGCGCACCAGAAAGCCGTCCACGCGCAGATCGTCGCCCAGCCAGCCCAGGGCGCCGCCATCGAACGAGCGCAGCACGTTGGGACCGTAGCGCGCCGAGATCAACCGTTCGCTACCGTATGCCATGACCTGGCGGCCTGCGCGCGCGGTCCAGGTGCCTGCATTGCCCGGAAAGGACACGTCGACGAAAGCCTGCAGCACATCGCGGCCGGTGTCGTCGGGCGGTCCGATGGAGCCGGCGTCGCGCACGGCGTGGGTCAGGTTCAGCTGGCCAAAGGCGCGCACCTGCCGGCCCAGCCGCAGGTCGGCATAGGGCAGGAAGCGGTAGAGCTGGTAGCCCTCGTCGGGTACCGCCGCGTCGCCGAATTCGTTGTTGCGGTAACGCTCATAGCGCGCGCGCAGCTCGGCGCCCAGGGTCAGCGTAGAGGACTCGCCCAGCCGGATCCATTTCCCGGCTTCGCCCCACGCGCCGGTGCGCCGGGCGGGATCGTCCAGGTAGCTGTAGTCCTCGGAATAGCGCCAGGGATCGATGGACGGCAGCGCGGGTTCGGCGGCCTGCGCCGCCGAGAGCGCCAGCGCGGCGAGCGGGGGGATTGCGAGACGGATGAGGTTCAAGTTGCCTGGGCTGCGCCGGGTGTGTCCGGACGCGGAGCGTAATGACGGGGCCAGGCGGGGAAGATAGGGTAAGCGCGGGGGTGGCGGTAGTCGCCGTCAACCGCCCGATGCGTCCTATAAAAAGAACGCTGATCCAGATGCCATGGGGGGGCTGCGCTGAAGAAAATACGATCAATCGACGCGAAAATCGCGCTCGCCGCAGCTGCGGCGGCCCGATAGAGTGGCCTGGTGGCGAGATCCTTCGCCGCGTGTTTTCAACCCTTGCATAAGGCCGCCATCGTGTCTCAAGCGCAGCAAAACACTTCTTCATCCACAGGCGCCGCGCCGCGCTCAGGGCCCTTGGCAGGCGTAAGGGTGCTGGATATCGCGACATTCATCGCCGCGCCGTTCTGCGGCACGATCCTGGCGGATTTCGGCGCCGAGGTCATCAAGATAGAGCAGCCAGGCGAAGGCGATTCGCTGCGTCAGTTCGGCACCGTGACGGAATGCGGCGACAGCCTTATCTGGCTGAGCGAAGCCCGCAACAAACAGACCGCGACGCTGGACTTGCGCCAGCCGGAAGGCGCGGAATTGTTCCGGCAGCTGGTCGCGGAATCCGACGTGGTGCTGGAGAACTTCCGTCCCGGAACTCTGGAGAAGTGGGGTATTGGTTATGAAGACCTGATCAAGATCAATCCGCGGCTGGTGATGCTGCGGATTTCCGCCTATGGACAGACAGGGCCCAAGAACCAGGAACCGGGGTTCGCGCGGATCGCGCATGCGTTTTCGGGCCTGGCCAATCTTGCGGGCGAAGCGGATGGCCCGCCGGTGGTGCCGGGTTCCACTTCGATGGCGGATTACACCTCGGGCATGTGGGGCGCCATAGGCGTGCTGCTGGCCCTGCGCGTGGTGGAGGCGGGTGGAGCAGGGCAGTTCATCGATATCGGGTTGTACGAATCCGTGTTCCGGCTGCTGGACGAAATGGCGCCGGCCTATGCGCGCTATGGCGTGGTGCGCGAGCGGCTGGGCGCCGATGTCGTGAACGTGGTTCCGCACAGCCACTACCGCTGCGCGGGCGGCGAATGGGTGGCGCTGGCGTGTTCCAACCATCGCATGTTCGAGCGGCTGGCGGGGGCGATGGGCCAGCCTGACCTGGCGCTAGCCTATCCGAACGGCACGGTGCGCGTGGCCAACCGCGAGGCGATCAACCGGCGCGTGGCCGACTGGATTGCGGGATTGTCGCTTGTGGAAGTGTTGCGCCAGACCCAGGAAGCAGGAGTGCCCTGCGCCCAGATCTACACCATCGAAGACATATTCAAGGATCCGCAATACGCCGCGCGCGCCAACATGCTGACCGTGCAGGATGCGCGCGCCGGCGAACTGGTGTTGCCCGCGGCCGTGCCGCGCCTGTCGGCCACGCCGGCCAGCTTCCGTCACAGCGGGCGCGGCCTGGCGGCGGATAACGACGCGGTCTACCAGGGCCTGCTGGGCCTGTCGGCCGAGCGCATGCAGGCGCTGCGGCAAGCGCGCGTCATCTAGAGCCTGCCCATACCAAAAGGAGACATGCATGAGTGCAACCCTGATTGCGCCGGCCACGGCGCGCCTGCAACGGTCGCAGCTGGCCGTGCCGGCATCCAACACCGCCCTGTTCGAGAAGGCGGCCCGTTCGCAAGCGGACGTGATCTTCCTGGACTGTGAGGACGCGGTCGCGCCCAGCGAAAAGGCGGCCGCACGCCGCAACGTCATTGCCGCCCTCAACGAGATCGACTGGGGCGACAAGACGATGCAGGTGCGCATCAATGGCCTGGATACCGAATACATGTACCGCGACGTGGTCGATATCGTGGAGGCCTGCCCGCGCCTGGACATGCTGCTGATTCCCAAGGCGGGCGTGGCCGCTGACGTGTATGCGCTGGACATGCTGGTCAGCCAGATCGAGCTGGCGCATCCGCGGGGCAGGCGCATCGCGTTCGATGTGCTGATAGAGACCGCGCTGGGGCTGGCCAACGTGGACCAGATCGCGCAGAGCTCGCGCCGCATCGAGGCCCTGTCGTTCGGCGTGGGCGACTACGCAGCCTCGGTGCGGGCCCGGTCCACGATCATCGGCGGCGGCCATCCGGATTATGGCGTCCTGTCGGAGGGCGAGGCGCAGACGCGCGCCTTTCATCCCGCGGACCTCTGGCATTACGCGCAATCCCGCGTGCTGGTGGCCTGCCGCGCCCATGGCCTGCGGCCGATAGACGGTCCTTTCGGCGATTACTCCGACGCCCAGGGCTATGCCGCGGCGGCGCGCCGGGCGGCGGCGCTGGGCTACGAAGGCAAGTGGGCCATCCATCCGTCGCAGATCGCGCTGGCCAACGAAGCGTTCACGCCAACCGAGGCCGAGCTGGCCCAGGCGCGCAGGATCCTGGCCGCCATGGAGCAGGCGCAGGCGGAAGGCCGCGGCGCCGCCAGCCTGGACGGCCGCCTCATAGACATCGCCAGCATCAAGATGGCCGAGAACATGCTGCGGTTGGCGCCCAAGCCCGGCGGCCCGCAGGCCGCGGAGGGCGGGGCGCCTGGGCTCGGAGGGAGGAAATGAGCGCGGCGCACGAGCGGGTCGAGCGTCCTTTCCGCTCGGTGCTGTACATGCCGGGCGCCAATCCGCGCGCGCTGGCGCGCGCCAGGGAATTGGACGTGGACGCGTTGATCCTGGACCTGGAGGATGCCGTTGCGGTTTCCGCCAAGGATGAGGCGCGCGGATTGGTGGCGCAGGCGCTGCGGCAGGGCGGCTTCGGCCGCCGTGGCGTGGTGGTGCGGATCAATGCGCTGGACTCGCCCTGGGGCCAGGCCGACGTGCAGGCGCTGGCGCCGCTGCGGCCCGACGCCTTGCTGGTACCCAAGGTGGAACGGGCGCAACAGTTGGCCGACGTGTCGAAGCTGGCTGGCCAGTGGGGCGCCTCGGACCTGCCGCTGTGGGCCATGGTGGAGACGCCGCCAGCGATCCTGAACCTGGCTGCCATCGCCGCGGCCGGGCCGCCCTTGCGTGCGCTGGTGGCGGGCACCTCGGACCTGGTCAAGGACTTGCACGCCCGGCATACGCCGGCGCGCACGGAAGTGTCGGTCGCTTTGTCTTTGACGGTGCTGGCGGCGCGGGCGCATGGGCTGCTGGCGCTGGACGGCGTGCATCTGGACCTGGACGATGCCGCAGGCCTGCAGGCGGCGTGCCGCCAGGGCCGCGATCTGGGATTCGACGGCAAGACGCTGATCCATCCGCGTCAGATCGAGGCGGCCAATGCCGCTTTCGGCATGTCGGATGGCGAGATCGAACGGGCACAGGCGGTAATCGCGGCTTGGGGCGAGGCCCAGGCGCGCGGCAGCGGCGTCGCCGTGGTCGATGGCAGGCTGATCGAGGCCCTGCATGTGGACGAAGCGCACCGCGTGCTGGCGCTGGCGCGGGCGATCGCGGCCTAGGGCGTCAGGCCGCCCCGGCGATCATGCGTTGGGCCAGATCGGCCAGCCGCGCGGCCGCTGGCGACAGTTCGCTGCCGCGCAGGGTGCAGATGGCCAGTTGGCGGGTCAGCGATGGACGCGCGATGCGCAGCGCCGTCAGGCCCGCGGCACGCGTATCCGGCAGCGCGATCTTCGGCAGGATGGCGCAGCCCAGGCCGGCGCGCGCCATTTCTATCAGGGTCTGGACCTGGGTGAACTGGTAGCGGCATTGCCACTGCAGCCCGGCCGTGCGCAGCGCGTCCTCGATGATGGCGCGCAGGCCGGTGGCATGGTCCAGCAGCAGCAAGGGCATGCGCGCCACCGCTTGCAGCGAGATGGTGGCTGCCGACGTGGGCAGACTGAACTGCTTAGGCGTGACCGCGTACAGCGGGTCGTCGCAAATGTGGCGGAAGTCGAAATCCGCGCTGTCGGTCACCGGGCCGACGGCGAAGTCGACCAATTCGCCGCGCACGCTGTCAAACATGGCTTGCGCCGATTGCTCGAATACCTGGACATGCACGCCGGGATGGTCGCGCTCGAAGACGGCAAGTATGCCGGCCAGCTGCGAACCCGCCACGGTAGGCGCGCAGGCCAGCGCGACGCGGCCGCGCCTGACCTCGACGGATTCGCGCAGGCCCCGCAGCCCCTCGTCGATCTCCTGGACGGCGCGGCGCGCGTGCGCCAGCAGCTGTTCGCCTTCCTGGGTCAGACGCACGTTGCGGGTGGTGCGGCGGAACAGTTCCACGCCAAGCTGGGTTTCCAGCTGGCGCACCTGGGCGCTGACGGCGGATTGGGAACGGTTGGCGCGGCGGGCCGCTTCGCGGAAGCTGCCCACTTCGCCGACCAGCGCGAAGATCTGCAGCAGCTTCAAATTGATGTTCGGCGTCTGGGGAACGGAGCGATCGGTGGGCATGGCGCTGACCGGGGCCGGCATCAGGAACGGAAGATCGAGGCAGGCATGCTCTCGACCATTTCACAGGCGCGCTTGAGGTGAGCCTTGACCTCGGCAGCCGCCTTGCGGCCGTCGCCGTCGATGATGGCTTGCGCGATCCGGCGATGCTCATTGATCGACGCCTGGATGGATTGGGGACTGATGGCGCCGCCCAGCTGGAACATGATCAGCGGCAATTGCAGCTTCTTTATCAGGTCAGCCAACTGGGTGTTGCCGGACAGATCGGCGATGGCCTGGTGAAAGCGCCGGTTTTCGTCGAAGTAGGGCGTGGCGGCCAGGGGATGGCTCTCCCAGATGGGGCCGATGGCCGCCAGAAAGCTGGCCTTGGCGGCGGGATCCTGCATGCATTGCGCCGCGCGCCTGGCCGCGAGCGCTTCAAGTTCGGCGCGTATCTCGAAGAGTTCCAGCATTTCCGCCTTGGAATAGCGGCGCACCATGGTGGTCTGGTTGGGGATGCTCTCGACCAGGCCTTCGGCCGACAGCCGGCGGAAGGACTCGCGCACCGGGCCGCGGCTGACGCCCAATTGGCGGGTGAGGTCGGCTTCGACCAGGCGTTGGCCTGGCACCAGCCGGCCGCTGAGTATGCCTTGGCGCAGCGTGTCGACGACATACTCGAGCGTGCTTCCAGCGGTGGCGGTGGGCTTGTTGGTGTCAGTCATGGGGTCCGATCTGCTACGCGATTACCCTGATTGTACGGCACATGGCCGTACATTATTGTCCTACAAAAACGTAGATCAATAATTACGAGCCGGTAGGCGATACCACCTAGGAGACACAGTTACATGAACGCCGTAGAACGCATCGACAAGTTGCTGAACCCCCGTAGCATTGCCATCGTTGGCGCCTCCCAGGCGCCCAACAAGTTGGCGGGTCAGTTGATTCCGGCCCTGCGCGAAGGGGGCTACCAAGGCGTCATCTACCCGGTCAATCCGCGCTACCAGGAGGTCGCGGGGCTGGCGTGCTACGCATCGGTGGCGCAGATACCGGGCGAGGTCGACCATTGCGTGATCGTGGTCGGCAAGGAGCGCGTGCCGCAGGTGTTGGAAGAATGCCGGGCCAAGCGCGTGCCTGGGGCCAGCATCTATACCTCCGGCTACGCCGAGGCCAGCGCGGGCGGCCATGAGGCCCAGCAAACACTGGAAGACCTGGCCCGGGGCATGACCTTCATCGGCCCCAATTGCATGGGGTTCTCGAACCTGGCGGCGCGGGTGATGGCGGCGCCCTCGGCGGTGCTCAAGCGCGCGCAGGGAGCGGGCGACGTGGCCCTGGTGTCGCAAAGCGGAGGCCTGGCCTACGCCACCATCGCCTATTTCGCGCAACGCGCCGGCATGGGGTTCAGCCACATCGTCAATACCGGGAACTCGGCCGGCGTCTCATACGGCGATCTGCTGGAATACATGTTCCAGGATCCAACCACGCACGTCGTGCTTGCGGTCACCGAAGCCGAACGGGCCGCCTGCGAGGTCATAGACGCGGTGCGCAGGCTGGGCCTGCGCAAACCGGTGGTTTTGCTGAAGCTGGGGCGTGGCCAGACAGGCACGCGCATGGCGCTGTCTCACACGGGATCGCTGGCGGGCGATTACCGGCTGGTGCGGGACGTGGCGGAGCAGCATGGCATCGTGTGCGCCAGCGACGCCGACGATGCCCTGGGCCTGTGCGAACTGCTGCGGCATGGCTTTGACGCCGGGCATGCGCAGGGCATCGCTTCGCTGTGCATCTCGGGCGGCAACATCACTTTGTTCGCGGATCAGGCCGACGCGCACGGCCTGCGTTTCGCCGAGTTGGCGCCGGCCACCGAAGCCCGGCTGGCCGAGGTGCTGCCCGACTACATTTCCGTGCACAACCCGATCGACATCACCGCCCTGGGCTACGAAAACCCGGGTTTGCACGCCGATGTGCTGAACGTCCTGCTGACGGATCCCGCGGTGCGCACGGTGGTGCCGATCCTGACGACGCTGGACGATTACACGGAAGTCTGCGGAATCCTGGCAGGCGTGCGCGAGAGAACTGGGTGCGGCATGGCGGTGCTGTGGAGCGGCGGCTCCTACGAAACGCAGTCGCGCGAAATATTGCGCGAGGCTGGCATTCCCGTATTCCATTCGGCCACGCTGCTGGCGGGCTGCCTGGACCGCCTGCGCCGCGCCGCCGGCCGCCGGCCTGCCGGCGACGCGCCCGCGGCGGGCAAGCCCGGCGACGCCACGCAAGCGATGAGCGAGGGTGCTGCGCTGCAATGGCTGGGCCAGCGCGGCGTGGCGGTGCCTGCCATGCGCGCCTGCTCGCGCGACGGCCTGGCCATTGCCGCGCGGGAACTGGGTTACCCGCTGGTGATCAAGGCGGATTCGACCGAGACCCATATCTCCGACCAGGACAACGTCATCCTCAACATCCGCAATGACGAAGAACTGGCCCAGGCGCTGGCGCGCGTGGCGCAGTGGCAGAGCGACCAGGTGCTGGCGCTGCGCTACCTGCCGGGCCACGAGCTGGTCGCGGGCACATTTGCGCATCCGCAGCTGGGCCTGGTGCTGATGGTGGGATCGGGCGGACAGTGGGTGGAACTGTTGAAGGACGTGCGCTTCGTGGCCTTGCCGGCCAGCGCCGACGAACTGACCGACGCGTTGGCATCTACGCTGGTGGGGCGCGCCTTGCGGGAAGGCTACCGTGGCGCAAGCGGCTTCGAGCAGGCCGTTCAACTGCTGGGCGCCTTGGCGGATGCCGCGCTGCAAGCCGCGCCGTCGGTAGCGCAGATCGAACTGAACCCGGTCACGGTCGGAAAACATGGCGCCGCCGCAGTGGATGCGGCGATCTATCTGCAGGCGTAGGCCAACAGGCACAAGGAGATTGCGATGAGCAAATTCGCTGCAATATTGACCGCACTGGCCCTGGCCGGTTCCACGGCGCCGGTCTGGGCGCAGGCGGCCGGGTATCCGGAGAAGCCCGTGAAAGTCGTGGTGCCGTATTCCGCCGGTGGGCCCGCCGATGCGCTGATGCGCGCGGTTGGCCAGAAGCTGAGCGAAAAGTGGGGCCAGCCGGTCATCGTGGAAAACCGGCCCGGCGCCAATGAAATCATCGGCGCCGATCTGGTGGCCAAGTCCGCGCCCGACGGCTACACCTTGCTGCTCGGTTCCGAAGCCGCGTTCTCCCTGAATCCACAGCTGTACGCGAAGCTGCCTTACAAGGCCGAAACCGATCTGGCGCCGGTCTGCCGCGTCGTCACCGCGCAGCTGATGCTGGTGACGCGGCCGGACTTTCCCGCCAACGACGTGGCCGGGACGATTGCCTATCTGAAGGCGAACCCAGGCAAGCATACCTTCGCCATTACTGGCATAGGGGGGGTGCTGCACCTGGCGGCGGCGTGGTTCAACAAGCTCTACGGCGTGCAGACCAGCGAGGTGCCTTACAAGGGGCTGCCGCTGGCGCTGCAGGACGTCATGGCGGGACGCGTCGACATGTTGTTCGCCATCAGCGGCGGCCCCATGCCCTATGTCGCCACGGGGAAACTCAAGGCCATAGCGCTGGCCGGCCCCCATCGCGTGGCGATCGCCCCCGATGTGCCGACCTTCGCCCAGGCCGGCTATCCCGAATTCGATGCGTCGGTGTACTTCGCGCTGGCCGCTCCGGCGGGCACGCCGCAGGCCATACGCAGCAAGATCGCCGCCGACGTGGCCGAGATCGTGGGGGCAGCTGATTTCATCGACAAGAACTTGAAGGCGATCGGCTTCGAGCCTGTCAGCGAAACGCCTGAAGCGTTTGCCGGTTTCTTGACCAAGGATCGCGCCGTTGCGGCGCAACGCGTGCAGACCGCCGGCGTCAAGCTGGATTAGGCCGGGCACAGACTACATAGACGACACGGAGCACAACCATGACTACCCTGACTTCCGACATGGGCTGGAGCAATGCCACGAAGATCGTGGTGCGAGGCCACGATCTCAACCGCGACATCATTGGTCATTTGAATCTTGGCGATTTCGCCTTCCTGGAGATTACCGGCCGTACCCCCGACCCGCAGGAGTCGACACTGTTCAATGCGCTGCTGGCGGTGCTGGTGGAGCACGGCATGACGCCGACGGCGATGGTGGCGCGCCTGACGTATCTCGGCGCCCCCGAATCGATGCAGGCGGCCATCGCCGCCGGTCTCTGCGGCATGGGGACCAAGTTCGTGGGCACGGCGGAGGGGGCGGCGCGGCTGCTGCAGCAGGCCTTGCCGCTGGGCAGCGCGGAACCGCTGGACATCGAGACGGCCGCGCGCGCCATCGTCGTCGAGCATCGCGCCTCCAAGCAATTGGTGCCGGGCCTGGGGCATCCGGTGCATAAGCCAGTGGACCCGCGCGCGACGGCGCTGTTCGCCGTCGCCGAGCGCACGGGATTCAAGGGTCGATACGTGGCGTTGATGCAGGCCTTGTCGGCGGAGGCGGAACGGGCGTTGAACAAGCCAGGCGTGCTGCCGGTGAACGCGACCGGGGCGCTGGCGGCCCTGGCGAGCGAACTGGGCATACCCTGGCAACTGTGTCGCGGCATCGCCGTGATCGGGCGCGCGGTGGGGTTGGTCGGCCATATTGCGGAGGAATTGCGCAACCCCATCGCCGAACGTCTGTGGGTGCGCACGGATGCGGAGGTGTCGGCGCATCTGCACGCGGCGGCGCGGGAGGCTGAAGCATGAAGCTGCTCGAGCATGTCCGCGTTCTGGATCTGGGACGTTTCATCACCGCGCCGCTGGCGGGCCAATTGCTGGGCGAATTGGGCGCCGACGTGGTGAAGGTGGAAGCCGCGGGCGCGATGGATCCGTTCCGCGCCTTCGAGGGCGGGCTGTACGGCCCGCACTTCCAATCGCATAACCGCAACAAGCGCAGCCTGGCGCTGGAGTTCGGCGACGCCGAAGGGCTGGCGGTACTGCGCAGGCTGATTGCCGACGCGGACGTCATCCTGTTGAACATGCGGCCAGGTGCCGAAAGCAAGCTGGGACTGGACTACGAAAGCCTGCGCCAGCTCAATCCCGGACTGGTCTATTGTTCGATCACAGGCTTCGGCTCCAGCGGTCCGTATGCGCACCGTCCGGCATTCGACAATGTCGGACAGGCATTGTCAGGCTGGCTGTCGATGTTCCATCAAGGCGCCGACCCGCGCGTGCCGGGACCGCCCATATCCGACTCCCTGACGGGGTTGTACGCGGCTCTGGGCGTACTGGCGGCGCTGCTGGAACGGGCCCGCAGCGGCGTGGGACGCAAGGTGGAAGTGTCCATGCTGGAGTCGCTGATTGCGTTTTCGACGGAACCGCTGGGCCAATTGTCGGCCAAGGGCGAGCGGCCAGGCTTTTACAGCAGGGCGTCCATGTCGCAGTCGTACATCCTTACCTGCGCCGACGGCCTGCGCATCGGCCTGCATCTGTCCAGCCCCGAGAAGTTCTGGCGCGCGCTGGTTGCCGCCATCGAGCGTCCGGATCTATTGAGCAGGTTTCCGGACCGTGCCAGCCGGATAGCGCAATACGACGTCATCGCCAGCGAACTGGCCGGCGTGTTCGCGCGGCGCGCGCGCGCGGACTGGATGGCGGTACTGGAAGCGCACGACGTTCCCGCCGCGCCCGAGCGCCTGCTCGATGAACTGGCCAATGACGCGCAGGTACGTCATCTGGGGGTGTTCCACGAGCTGTTGCATCCGCGCCAGGGACGAGTGGCGGCGGCCAACCGCGCCGTCCGGTTCGACGGCGACAATCGCAGCGGTTTTCTGCCGCCGCCGGAGTTTGGCGAGCATACGCTGGAGGTGCTGGCCCAGGCGGGTTTTGGTCAGGAAGAAATACAAGGCTTGCGCCAGCGCGGCGTGATCGCCGCCTAGGCTCTGACCACGGAGACGGATCATGATCAGACACACGATGCGCTGGGCGCTGCAAGCCGCAATGTACGGCGCCGCTGCCGTGGCGCAGGCGCAGGACTACCCGAGCAAGTCGATACACTTGGTGGTGCCGTATCCGCCGGGTGGCGGCACCGACGTGGTGGCGCGGGCGGTGGCGCAGCGCCTGCAGTCCGAGCTGGGCCAGCCGGTCGTGGTGGAAAACAAGCCGGGCGCAAGCGAAATCATCGGCACAGGCAGCGTCGCGCGCGCCGCGCCGGACGGCTACACGATAGGTCTGGTGACCAGCACCTATTCGATCAACTGGGTGCTGGATAGCGGCCTGCCTTACCGGCCTGCCCAGTTCTCGGCGGTCGCGCCGCTGGTGGGCGTGCCCATGCTGGCGCTGGTGCCGGCGGGCTCGCCCCATGCCGATCTGGCCGCGCTGATAGCCGCCAGCAAGCGCAGTCCGGGCCGCATGAACTATGCCTCGCTCGGCCCCAACAGCCTGCAGGCCATGTCCAGCGAATGGCTCAAGCACCTGTCGGGCGCCGATCTGACCGCGGTGGCCTACAAGGGCGCGGCCCCTGCGCTAGTGGCCTTGTCCACCGGAGAAGTCGACTTTTCCTTCGCTGGGCTGGGAGCCAGCCGCGCCTTGCTTGATGCCGGCAAGCTGCGGCCCCTGGCGGTGTCCACCCGCCAGCCCTTTCCCGCGATGCCGGGCCTGGGGCCGGTGGCCGCGGACGTGCCCGGCTTCGATATCCAGATCTGGTATGGCGTGGTGGCGCCGGCCGGCGTTCCGAAAGCCATCCTGCAAAAGCTCAACACGGCCCTGTCCAACATGGCTGGCGATGCGCGGATGCAGCGTCAGTTCGCGGACCTGGGCAATGTGCCGATGGCGATGAGTCTGGACGAGTTCAGCGCTTTCCTGGCGCAGGATGCGCAGCTATGGCGCGACATCATCGCGACGGCTGGCATCAAGCCGCAATAGGCGCGGCGTGCGCGGCCTCAGCCGGTGTATGGCCGCGTCGAACTGCGGATGGTGAGCGTGGCCGGAAATCGCGAGGGCAGGGGATGGCCGGGGTCTGCCGGGGCGGGTTCGGTCTCGCCGTGTATGCGCGCCAACAGCAGATTGATGGCGTAGGCGCCCATGGGGTAGACGGGCGGCGCCACCGTGGTCAGCCCGTCGCCGACCAGCTCGAACCAGTCGGGATCGCCGTAGCCCACGACCGACACGTCGGCCGGGCAAGCCAGGCCCAGACCGCGCAAGGCCTTGAGCGCGCCGACGGTCAGGCGCGAACTGCCCACGATCAGCGCGGTCGGGGGCTGGGCGCCGCCCATCATGCCGTGTACGGCGCGATGGGCGAACTCGACCCGGGGCGGTCCAACCGCGGTCATGCTGGCGTCCAGTCCGGCGTGACGCATCGCGCCGTAAAAGCCGGCCAGCCTGTCCTCGCCGCAACTCAGGTCGGTGGTGGTGCCGACATAGGCGATGCGCCGGTGGCCGTAGTGGATCAGGTGTTCGGCGGCAGCGCGGGTCGCGGCCTGTTCGTCGATCACCACCGCTTCGGCCGCCATCGCGGCATGCTGGCGGATCAGCTGGATGGCGTGCACGCCCTTGAGCAAGGCCACGGTCTCGGGTTTGGGCGTGACGGTGGGCGTGATGATCACGCCAGCCGCGCGCGACACCACGAAGGCGCGCAGGTCGTTCAGTTCGCGCTCCGGATTGTCCTCGGTGATGCTCAGGGCCAGCTGGAAGCCGCGGGCCACGGCGGCATCGGCCACGATCTTGGCGACGGAGGCGTAGAAGTCGTTCTGGATGTCGGGGACGATCAGGCCGATCACCGGGCTGCGCGCGGAGCGCATGTTCTGGGCGGTGCCGTTGGGCACGTAGCCCATCTTGTTGGCGGCCTCGCGCACGTTGGCCTTGGTGGCGACGCTGATCTTGGGGTGGTCGGCCAGCGCGCGCGACACGGTCGCGTGCGACAAGTCCAGCGCGGTCGCGATGTCCTTGATCGTGACGCTGGTGCGGGCGGCTATGTCAGCCATGGCTGGGTCCGTTGCTGGTGTTGCTGAAACGCGTCGATCTCGGCCGCGCGCTGCAGCGCGAGGTCGATGTCGTCCGTGCCGTCGAGCAGCAATTGGCGCCGTCCCGCATCGATATCGAAGGCATGGGCCTGGCCGTCCGGCCCGGTGACGCGCTGGCTTACGAGATCGACGGTACAGCCGCTACCGGGGCGCTCCAAGGCTTGCTCCATCAGCGTGTCGATGACATCGGCGGGCAGGGTGACGGGCAGCAGGCCGTTCTTGAGGCAGTTTTCGTGGAAGATCGGCCCGTAGCTGGCGGCCACGATGGCGCGGATGCCATATTCCTGATGCGCCCACACGGCATGTTCGCGCGACGAGCCGCAGCCGTAATTTTCGCGCGCCAGCACGATGGCGGCGCCTTGATAGCCAGCCTGGTTCAGGACGCAGTCCGGGCGCGGCTGGCCGTGCTCGTCATAGCGCAAGCCTCCCATGAAGCCATCGGCCAGGCCGTTGCGTTCGATAGTCACCAGCCAGCGCTGGGGCACGATCGCGTCGGTGTCCAAGTGGTCTAGATTCATGGGCAGGATGATGCCGTGGGCTTGGATAAAGGGCTTCATATTAGACCAGATCCCTATGATCGATGATGGCGCCGGCAATGGCCGCGGCGGCTGCGCTGGCGGGGCTGGCGAGATGGGTGCGGGCGCCAGGCCCCTGGCGTCCTTCGAAGTTGCGGTTCGAGGTCGACACGCAGCGTTCGCCTGGGGGCACCTTGTCCGCGTTCATGCCGACGCACATGGAACAGCCGGGTTCGCGCCATTCGAATCCGGCCGCCAGGAAGATGCGGTCCAGGCCCAGTTGTTCGGCCGCCCGCTTGACCCGCTGCGACCCTGGCACCACCAGCGCGCGCACCCCTGCGCCGACCCGGCGGCCTTGCGCGACGCGCGCCGCGGCCAGCAGGTCGGACAGCCGTCCGTTGGTGCAGGATCCGATGAATACCCATTGCACCGGCACGCCGGCCAAGACCCCGCCCGGCGTCAGGCCCATGTAGCGATAAGCCTGACGCAGCGCAGCGCGTTCGCTGGCCTCGGCCGCATCATCGGGGTCAGGCAGGATTTCGTGCACTCCCGCGACCTGCGACGGACTGGTGCCCCAGGTCAGTTGCGGGCCATCCAGCGCCAGCGTCAGGTCCAGCTCGGTGTCGTAGCGCGCCCCGGCATCGCTGCGCAAGGCGCGGAAGGCCTGTTGCGCTGCGTCGTCCAGGCACGCGGCGGGCGCATGGCGGCGCAGATAGTCGATGGTGACCGCGTCGGGCGCGATCACGGCGGCGCGCGCGCCGGCCTCGATCGCCATATTGCAAAGCGTGAGGCGCTCTTCCATCGACAGTGCGGCCACCGGTGCGCCGGCCAGTTCCAGGAAACCGGCGGCCGCGCCGCGCACGCCTATGCGGCGCAGCACGTGCAGGGTCAGGTCCTTGGCGCTCAAGCCGGCGGGCAGGGCGCCGGCCAGCGTCAGGCGCATCGCGCGCGGGCGCCGCAGCGCGAGTGTCTGGGTGGCCAGCACATGCTCGGCTTCCGAGGTGCCTATGCCCCAGGCCCAGGCGCCGAGCGCGCCCAGGGTGGAGGTATGGCTGTCGCCGCAGGCCACGGTCATGCCCGGCAGCACCAGGCCCAACTCGGGCGCGATGACATGCACGATGCCTTGGTCGGGATCATCGACGCCATAGTGGCGTATGCCGGTCCGGGCGGCGTTGTTTTCCAGCGCGGCGATCATGGCCTCGCTGCCGGGCACATGCTCGGCGCGCCGGCCCGGCGCGGTGGACACGATGTGGTCGGCGATCGCCACATTCCGCTGCGGGCTATGCACACGGCGCCCCTGGGCCTGCAGCGACGCGAAGGCCTGTGGGCTGGAGAGGTCATGCAGCAGGTGGCGGTCGATGTGGATCAGGCTGCGCCCGTCGGCCAGGTCGGCGACGTGATGGGCATCCCACAGTTTGTCGAACAGGGTTTGCGGCGCGCCGTCAGAGGGCTGCGGCGGTGCGGCGGCGGGGCTCTGCATGGTTACTCCCTAGTGCACACGTATGAATTTCATGGAATCAGGATGAAACACGGGTAAACGAGCATCTGAAAGAATATTGACGCGGAAAATTGGCCTCATTATATTGCGATCAGTGCAAACGTGTGCATTATCAGAAGTCACTCCCAAAATAATAAAGAGGAGACATCCATGAAGTGCGTAGAGCAGGTTCGCAGTAGGGCGGCCGCCATGCTGGCCGCGTTGGGCATGTGCGCGGCGCTGGCGCCTGCCGCCGCCACGGCGGCCTATCCGGAGAAGCCCATCAGGCTGATCGTGCCATTCGGCGCGGGCGGCACCACCGACATCCTGGGCAGGGTGCTCGGGCAAAAGCTGGGCGATGCGCTAGGACAGAGCGTGATCGTCGAAAACCGGCCGGGCGCCAACGGCAACATCGGCAGCGACGCGGTGGCCAAGGCAGCGGCCGATGGCTACACGCTGTTGTTCGCCGCCGACGCCACCCTGGTCATCAATCCCTCGCTGTATCGCCAGTTGCCGTTCCAGCCTGAACGCGATTTCGCACCGATCTCGCGCATCGCCGTGGTGCCGCTGGTGCTGGTGGCCAATCCCGCCGTCAAGGCTGACACGCTGCCCGAACTGGTCAAGCTGGGGCGCAACGGCGACTCGCGGCTGGACTTCGGCAGCGCCGGCGCCGGCAGCATGGGCCATCTGGTCGGCGAACGCCTGAACCGCGCGACCAGCATGAAGATGACCCACATTCCGTACAAGAGCGGCGCGCAGGCGATCGCGGACGTGGTGTCAGGCCAGATTCCGCTACTGATCACCGGACTGGCGGTGGCGGATCCGTTCCTCAAGAATGGCAAGCTCAAGGCGATTGCGGTCACTTCCGGCCAGCGCTTCCCTGGCGCGCCGACAGTGCCCACGATTGCCGAAGGCGGGGTGAAGGACTTCGACTCTCCCAGCTGGTACGGCCTGTTGGCGCCGGCCGGCACACCCGCCCCGGTACTGGAGAAAATCCATAGCGCCCTGGCGGCCGCTTTGCAAACCGAGGAGATGAAGGCGCGCATGGTCGAACTGGGCGCGTGGCCGGTGGTCGACAGCCGCGCGGCGTTCGCCGAACTCATCAAGCAAGACACCGTCCGCTGGTCGCAGATCATCCAGGCCGCCGGCATCACCGTCCAATAACCTCACATTGACGACCCATCCATGCGCATTACCGCCATACGAGAAATCGCCGTTCCCCTGCAAGGCAACATATCGAATTCGCTGGTCAACTTCGCCGAACATACGGTGTCGCTGGTGGCGCTGGTAAGCGATGCGGTGCGCCATGGCCGTCCGGTCATCGGCTACGCCTTCGATTCCATCGGTCGCTACGCCCAGCCTGGGCTGCTGCGCGAACGCTTCATTCCGCGCCTGCTGGCGGCGCGGCCCGAAGCGCTGCTCAATGAGGAAGGCACGGCGTTCGATCCCGCGCGCGCCAGCGCCGTCATGATGCGCAATGAGAAACCCGGCGGCCACGGCGACAGGGCCGCGGCGGTCGGCGCGTTGGAACTGGCGTTTTGGGACTTGAACGCCAAGCTGGCGGACGAGCCGGCCTATCGCGGCATCGCGCGGCACGCGGGGCGCGCGGCCGGCAGCGGCTCGGCGCAGGTGTACGCGGCTGGTGGCTACTACTACGACAGCGGCGACCCGGTGCGGCGCCTGAAGGAGGAGTTCCTGGCCTATCGCGAGCAGGGATTCGTCAAGTTCAAGATGAAGATCGGGGGGGCGTCGCTGCACGAAGATCTGGCCCGCATCGAGGCCGCGCTGGCGGTGGCGGGCGAGGGCGCCAATCTGGCGGTGGACGCCAATGGGCGTTTCGACCTGCCTACCGCCCTGGCCTATGCGCGTGCCATGGAGCCTTACGGCTTGCGCTGGTACGAGGAAATCGGCGATCCGCTGGACTATGAGCTCAATAGCCAGGTCGCGCAGGTTTATGCCGGCCCGATCGCCACCGGTGAGAACCTGTTCTCGCTGCCGGACGTCAACAATCTGCTGCGCTTTGGCGGCATGCGCCCGGCCAGCGATATCCTGCAGATGGATGCGGGCCTGGCCTACGGCCTGACCGAGTATCTGCGCATGGTCGCGGCCGTGGAGCGGGCCGGCTTTTCGCGCCGCTGCCTGCACCCGCACGGCGGCCACTTGATCAATCTGCACATCGCCGCCGGTCTGGAGCTGGGCGGGTGCGAAGCCTATCCGGGCGTGTTCCAGCCGTTCGGCGGCTATCCCGCGCAGTGCGCATTGGGGGCTGGACAAGTCCGGCCGACCGACGCTCCAGGATTCGGGCTGGAACAGAAACAGGAATTGGCGCCGTATATTGCGGCCCTGGCTACAGGCAGTGCTTGAGGAAGCTGACATCATGAAGATTGCGATTATGGGGTGTGGGGCCATGGGCTCCGTGTACGCCGGTCTGCTGGCCGCTGGCGGGCACGATGTGCTGGCCATCGACCATTGGGCCGAGCACGTGGAGGCCATGGCCACCCGTGGCCTACGGGTGGAAGGCGCCAGCGGCGACCGCGTGGCGCGAGTGCGCGCATTCCGCCAGGCGCCGGCGGAAACGGTCGATCTGATCATCATTGCGGTCAAGGCGGCGCAAGCCGGCAGCGCGGCGGAGCAGGCGCGAGCGATGCTCGGGCCGCGGACGCGGGTGCTGACGATACAGAACGGCCTGGGCAGCGCGGACAGCGTGGCCGAAGCCATAGGCGCGGACCGATTGGCGGTCGGCATCGCCGCCGCGTTTGGCGCGTCGTTGCCCGCGGCGGGGCACGTCCACCACAACGGCATGTCCGCAGTGCGCATGGGCGCCTATGCGGGGATGCCACAGGCGGAGCTTGAGGGCATCGCCGCTGTGTGGAGCAGTGCCGGCTTCAACGCCCAGGCGGTGGACAACCTGGCTGCGATGCAATGGGAAAAGCTGATTTGCAACGTTGCCTATAGCGCGCCTTGCGCGCTCACCGGCCTGACCATCGGCGCGGTCATGGACGATCCGCACATAGGCGCGGTCAGCCAGGCGGCGGCTACCGAGGCATGGGCAGTGGCCCGCGCCCTGGGCGTGCCGATCCAGGTCGCCGACCCGGTCGCGCACGTCCGCGCCTTCGGCGAGCGCATCCGCGATGCCAAGCCCTCGGTGCTGTTGGACCATGAACGCAAGCGCACGAGCGAGATCGACTACATCAATGGCGCGATTCCCGTTCAGGCAAGGAAGGCCGGCGTATCCGCGCCCGTGAATGAAACCCTGACCAGGCTGGTCAAGCAGCGCGAGGCTGGCTTCAGCAGCGGACGCGCCAAGCATTGAGTAGCGGGTACGGGGCGTCAAGATATGCCAAATCGCGCGCTTTCCCGAAGGAAAGCGCGCGATTTGGCGGTTTGCTGTCAGTTCGAGGATGTGAGGGTGGCGTGCAGCCAGCGTCCGATCGCGACCGCCTTCGCATCCGCATGTGCCTGTCCCAGCACCTGAATTCCCAGGGGCATGTCCTCCGAGCTCAGGGCCGGCACGTTCACGGCCGGGGCGCCCAGCAAGGACGACACGCAACTGAATGAGTAGTCGCCCGTTGGCTGCTGTGTGTCCTGCACCGCGGCGATGCGCGGCGCGGGGCCGCAGGACGACAGGCTGATCAGCGCATCGCATTGGGTCGCCAGCGCGGCAAGGCGTTGGCGGGCGTGTTCGCGTTCCAGCAGCGCCTGGCGGTACAGCTCGAGAGTCATGCCAGCGCCCATATCGAGCTGCCGCACGAGGCTGGGGCCCAGGGTGCCGGGATGCTGTTCGGCCAGGTTCTTCAGGCTCCAGTGATGCTCCCACGAGATGATGCGCATGGATAGCGCGCCGGCATTCGCGATGGCGCGCTCGAACTCCTCCAGCAGGGGCAGGTCTGTTCGCCGGATGATATGCACGCCCTCGGCCGCCAGGCGCCGCAGCGCATCCTCGAAGGTCTGGCGCGATGCGGCGTCCAGGCGTTGCCAACCCTCGCTCTCGAAGACGGCCAAGCGTTCCGGCTTGAGCGGCAGGCGGGGCTTGGGCATTTCATACAGGCCCGGATGGCCGGGATCGCCGCCAACGCGCTTTACGATTTCGATGGATGTGCGCCACATGTCCGTCGCGCAGCCGGCGTGCACGCCGATGTGGGACTGGCTGAAGCCTTGGCGTTCGCCGCGGTTGATCGCGCCGTAGGTTGGCTTGAGCGCCCAGTTCGCGCTGAAGCTTGCGGGCCTGATGACCGATCCCACCAGCTGGGAGCCGATGGCGACTGGCACCATGTTTGCGCCAACCACGGCGCCGGACCCGCTGGAGGATCCGCCTGGCGTGCGCTGTTCGTCGAAAGGGTTGGTCGTCGGACCTGGGTCGAGGAAGCCCAGGGCCGTGGTGACGGTCTTGCCCAGTATGACCGCGCCGGCGTCGCGCAAGGCCCGCACCACCGCGCTGTCGCGTTTCGGAAAATTGCCGTCGTAGGCCGGGCTGCCCATCTGCGTGGGCATGTCGCGCGTCTCGATCAGATCCTTGATGCCTATCGGCATGCCGTCTATCGACGACAGGGGCCGGCCTTCTCGATAGCGCTTGGCGGACGCGTCGGCGGCCTGCCTGGCCGCGGCTTCATTGATGACCACCCATCCCCGCACGGCGGGTTCGCGCGCGGCTATCGTGGCCAGGCAGCGCTCCAGGTATTCGCGCGGCGTATCGCCGCCTTCGGAGAACCCGCTTCTGCGGTCGTGGAAGGTCAATGGATCATGGGTGCTGGGGTCGTAGTGCAATGTCTGCTCCTGTGCTTGGGTGTCGAGGGGGATGCGCGGGTTTCAGTCGGCCTGCAGGCCGGCGTCCTCGATGAGCGCCGTCCAGCGTTGGTGTTCCGTCATGAAGAATGTGTCGAACTGCGCGGGCGTTCCCGCCTGCGTCTGCATGCCCAGGGCCGTCAGGCGGGCCTCGATGTCGGGCATCGCGAGCACTGCGCCCAGATCCTGGTTCAGCTTGGCCACGAGGTCCGGCGGCAATCCTGCGGGGGCGAAGAGTCCGTACCAGGCTTCGAGGCGCAGCTGCGGCAAGCCGACTTCGGCCGTGGTGGGCACGTCCGGCAGGGCCGCCATCCGCGATTCGGATGCCACCGCATAGGCTTTGGCCCTGCCGCTGGTGACGTACGAGATCACGTTGCCATTGCCCAGCTGCATCAGCATGTCGACTTCTCCGCCCAGCAGGGCGCGCGAAGCCTCCAGCGCCCCGCGATAGGGCACATGCATCATGTCCACCCGCGCCTGGCGCTTGAACATCTCGGCGTACAGTTGCAGGGCGGAACCCGTGCCGTTAGACGCATAGGTGTACTTGCCCGGCGCGTCCTTCAGCTTCTGCACCGCCTCGGCCATCGTATCGGCTGGCATGGACGGATGGGCCAGAAGCAGGACGGGCAGGCTGCCGATCTTGCCGATGCGGGAGTAGTCGCGGACCACGTCGATGCGCGCATTCTTGTTCAGCGCGGGCAGCGTGACCAGTTCGGAGTACGTGAGCATCAGCGTGTAGCCGTCAGGTTGGGCGCGGGCGGCGTATTCCGAGCCTATGAGGGTGCCGGCGCCGGAGCGGTTCTCCACCACCACCGCCTGGCCCCAGCGTTGCGCCAGCTTGGGCCCGAGCAGACGCGCCAGGATGTCGGCGGTTCCGCCCGCCGTGGTCGGAACCACGATGGTCACAGGCCGGTTCGGGTAGGGATCGGCGGCGGTGGCCGTGGCGCTCAATTGCGCCATGCAAACAAGCAACAATGCGCCGCAGGCGCGTCTCAATCCATGTGTCATGCGTGGTCCCCTGGTGGTTCATATCCCAGGGAATTCGCCCCCGGATTTTCGACCATGGTGGCTTGGGCCAGCGTTGCGTTCAAACGACTTTATCGCTAGCATGATTTACATTTTCTCAAGCGAAAAGAGACGTCGCGCATGGACGCTTTGCCACCGCTCAATGCCGTACGTACCTTCGAAGCTGCGGGGCGCCTGGCAAGCATCTCCGAAGCAGCGGCTGAACTCTGCGTCACGCCCTCCGCGGTGAGCAGGCAGATACGGCTGCTCGAAGAGCATCTGGGGCGCAAACTGTTCTATCGGCAGCACCGCGCCATCGTGCTGACACCTACCGGCAAGCAGTATCTGTCGGATGTGGCGAAGTCGCTGGTGGCATTGCGCCGCGCCACCTCCGTCGCCATGAAGCCGCAACGCCAGGCGACGTTCACGATACGTGCCCCCCACAGCGTCGCGATGCGCTGGCTGTTGCCGGAGCTGGCGAAGTTCCGCTCGGCCCATCCGGACATCGACGTCAAGCTGCACACCTCCCTGACGCCGCCGGACTTCGAGTGCGAAGATCTGGACGCAGGGGTGGTGCTGGGGCGTGGCGACTGGAAGGGCGTGCTCAGCTACATGTTGCTGCGCAATGAACTGATCCCCGTGTGTTCGCCGGAGAAGGGCAGGACCCTGCGCACCCCGAAGGACCTGGCGGGCGAAACGCTGCTGCATGTGTTCGGCCGTCCCGATGATTGGACGGCGTGGCTGCGCGCCGCCAAGGTCAAAGGCATCGATATCGAGCGCGGCATGAAGTATGAGTCATCGGCGCTGGCCTACGAAGCGGCGCTGGAGGGATACGGGGTTGCCATCGCGCAGAAGGGCCTGATAGACCGGGATCTGCGCGAGGGCCGGCTGGTTGCCCCGTTCGACGTGACGGTGGATCTGGGCAACTACACCTACTACTTCGTCCTGCCGCCGGATGGCTACAAGCGTCGTTCGGCTGCCCTGGCCACCTTCCGACGCTGGGTGCGATCTGTCTCGCTGCAGGCGTAGGCCGCGCAGGGGCGTGCCCCTTTCAGCAGGCTGCTCCGCTGCGCTTCCTGTGTTCTATTTTTGGGTTGCAGAGAGCTGTTTTTGGTTCTAGGCGGCTGGCACTGCCTTGTCTATCGTTACACGCAGTGCGCGGCCGCGCCATGCGCGCCGCATTCCGAACCAAGCATGAAGGCGGTTGGCCATGGATGACAGAAACCCGGATATTGAGCAAACAAGGGATGAAGACCTGCAGGACTGGATGGATGCCTTGGCCTCCGTCACCCGGCACGAGGGCAGCCGGCGGGCGCACTATCTGCTGGAGCGTCTGATTGACCAAGGGCGCCGTTCGGGTGTGGCGGTGCCTCGCGCCGAGGTGACGACGCCATACCTGAACACCATCCCCGCAAGCGCCGAGCCCGCCTATCCTGGAAACGCCGTCCTTGAAAAGCGCATCCGCGCACTGGTTCGATGGAACGCGATGGCGATGGTGGTCAGAGCCAATCTCGAAAGTCCGGCTGACGGCGGCGACCTCGGCGGCCACCTGGCCTCGTTCGCATCGCTAGCGACGATGGTGGAATGCGGCCAGAACCATTTCTGGCATGGCGAGGGTGAAAACCGCGGCGGCGACCTGGTCTACTTCCAAGGCCACACCTCGCCCGGCATGTACGGCCGCGCCTACCTCGAAGGCCGCCTGACCGAAGACCAGCTGAACCACTTCCGCCAGGAAGTGGACGGCAAGGGCCTGTCCTCGTACCCGCATCCGAAGCTGATGCCGGACTTCTGGCAGTTCCCGACGGTGTCGATGGGCCTGGGCCCGCTGATGGCCATCTACCAGGCCCGCTTCCTGAAATACCTGCACGCCCGCGGCATCGCCGACACCAGCAAGCGCAAAGTCTGGGTGTTCTGCGGCGACGGCGAAATGGACGAGCCCGAATCGCTGGGCGCCATCGCCCTGGCCGCTCGCGAAAAGCTGGACAACCTGATCTTTGTCATCAACTGCAACCTGCAGCGCCTGGACGGCCCGGTGCGCGGTAACGGCAAGATCATCCAGGAACTCGAAGGCGACTTCCGCGGCTCGGGCTGGAACGTGATCAAGCTGATCTGGGGCGGCTACTGGGATCCGCTGCTGGCCGCCGACAACGAAGGCATCCTGCGCCAGGTCATGGAAGACACCGTCGACGGCGAGTACCAGGCGTACAAGGCCAACGACGGCAAGTTCGTGCGCGAACACTTCTTCGGCAAGCATCCGAAGCTGCTGGAAGCCGTGTCGCACATGACTGATGATGAGATCTGGAACCTGAACCGTGGCGGCCATGATCCGCACAAGGTGTACGCCGCGTTCAGCGCCGCCGCCGCGCATACGGGCCAGCCCACCGTCATCCTGGCCAAGACCATCAAGGGCTACGGCATGGGCCACGTCGGCCAGGCCAAGAACCCGACCCACCAAAAGAAAAAGTTGGACGTGGACGTGATACGGGATCTGCGGGACCGCTATGGCATTCCGGTGCCTGACGACAAGTTGGAGGCAGTGCCATTCTTCCTGCCACGCGCGGATTCGCCGGAGATGAAGTATCTGCAGGACCGCCGCAACGCGTTGGGCGGACACGTTCCGAAGCGCCGCAGGCGGGCGGATGAAAGCCTGCCTGCGCCTGCCTTGCAGGCCTTCGCATCGCTGCTGGAGCCGACGATACCCGGGCGCGAGATTTCCACCACGCACGCCTTCGTGCGCTTTCTCAACCTGCTGTTGCGCGACAAGGCGTTGGGGCCGCGCGTGGTGCCCATCCTGGCCGACGAGTCGCGGACGTTCGGGATGGAAGGATTGTTCCGTCAGATCGGCATCTATGCGCCGGAGGGCCAGAAATACACGCCGGTCGACAAGGACCAGGTCATGCACTACCGCGAAGCGGAGGACGGGCAGCTGTTGCAGGAGGGGATCAATGAAGCGGGAGCGATGAGTTCCTGGATCGCGGCGGCGACGTCGTACTCGTCCAGCAACCGCATCATGATTCCGTTCTACATCTACTACGCAATGTTCGGTTTCCAGCGCGTGGGCGATCTGGCTTGGGCGGCCGGCGACATGCAGGCGCGCGGTTTCCTGCTGGGGGGAACGGCTGGGCGCACGACCATGAATGGCGAAGGATTGCAGCATGAGGACGGCCATAGCCATATCCTGGCGTCCACCATCCCCAATTGCGTGGCGTACGATCCGACCTACGCGCACGAGCTCGCCGTGATCATGCAGCACGGCGTCAAGCGCATGGTCGAAAACCAGGAGAACGTCTACTACTACGTGACCGTGATGAATGAGAACTACCCGCAGCCTGGCCTGACCTCGGGCGATGAGGCGGGCATCATCAGGGGCATGTACAAGCTGCAGTCACGGGGCGATGGCGGCAGGCGGGTCCAGTTGATGGGGTCCGGCACGATCCTGCGGGAAGTGCTGGCGGCGCAAGTTCTGCTGCATGAGGATTGGGGCATCGGATCCGACGTCTGGAGCGTGACCAGCTTCACCGAGCTGCGCCGCGACGGTCTCGATGTCGAACGCCATAACCTGCTGCGCGGCGAACAGGAGGATCCGCGGGTTCCCTACGTGACGGAAAAGTTGACCGGCACGCAGGGGCCCGTCGTGGCCTCGACCGATTACGTGAAACTCTTCGCCGACCAGATACGCCCGTTCATTCCAAAGAATCGGGCCTACAAGGTGCTGGGCACGGACGGCTTTGGCCTGTCTGACTTCCGCCACCGACTGCGTGGGCACTTCGAAATCGACCGCCACTTCGTGGTGCTGGCCTCCTTGCAGGCGTTGGCCGAAGATGGCGAAATCGACCGCGGCGTGCTGGCGCAGGCGATTGCGCAATACGGCATCCAACCGGACAAGGCCAATCCTCAGAACACCTGAGAACAACAGGCGATATCGAGTCGATCAGCAAGACTGGAATCGTTGATGAGCGTAGATGCGAATGCGGGTACGGGAACGCCGCCTGGGTGGCGAAGCTGCTGGACTGGCCGCTGCTTGCCGCAGCGACCGTTGCGGTGCAGTTGCTGGGTTCGACCTTGGTCATCCTGCGATGCTGGTCGTGGCTGGGCGCCGACGCATTGATTGTATTTGTGCTGATGGCGATTCCCGTGGCCCACCCGTTCTGGCAAGTGGAGGGGGCGCAGCGTCACGCCCAGGCGCGCTTCCAAGGCTTGCAGGCTGAAGGCCAGGCAGGCAGTTGGCGTCTCCAATATTCCGGCGGCGTGTTCGAGGTCGCCAGTTTCCGCCATCGTCATGAACATCGCCATGTCCCGCATCCGGTCATCCATGCGTGGCTTCCTGAAAACCGCCGCCCAGCGCGCGATGCAAGGCGACATCGATTGCAAAACGCCGGCTGTCCAGCGCGGCCACCACTCGCTTCTGGGTCGCCAGCCGGTCTTCGACGATCAGCACCGACTGGAAATCCGCCGCGCCGCTGGTGTAGCGGGCGCGCGCCAGTTCCCACGCGCGTTCGGTCATCCGCAGCGATTCCCGCGCATAGTGGATCTGCTCGTCCAGCGAGCGGTTGTTCAGCGCGATGCCGGCGATCTCGTTGAGGGCCTGTGCCAGCGCGGCGTCGTAGTTGGCGACAGCGGCATCGTAGTCGGCGCGAGCCACGCCGTAGGCCGCCTTGCGGCGTCCGGCATCGAATATTGGCAGGCTGAATGCCGCGCCCACGGAGCCGAAGTCCGAGCCCGAGCGGAACAGATTACCGACCCCCAACGATTGCAGGCCCAGCATCGCGCTCAGGTTGATGTTGGGATAAAAGTCCGCTTCGCGCGCGTCGATCTGGCTGGACAACGCCTCTACCCGCCAGCGCGCGGCAGTCAGGTCGGGGCGGCGTCCCAACAGGTCGGCGGGCAAGCTCGGGGGCAAGCCGATCGCTTGCAGCGCCGGGCGAGCGGGGCGTTCGATCTCCAATGCGGCGTCTGGGCCCGCGCCCAGCAGTGCGGTCAAGCGAAAGTGCGCCAGCCCGATCTGCTCCTCGGATGCGGCCAGTTCGGCCCGTACCGCGGGCGGACCGGCCTGCGCCTGCCGCAGGTCGGCTTCAGAATCGTAGCCGGCGTCGAAACGCATCCGCACCAGGCGCTCGCTTTCCTCGCGTATGCGCAGCACCTCCTGCAGCATGTCGCGGTCGTTGTACAGACGCAGCAGATCGGCGTACACCGTAGCAATCGCGGTCGACAGACTCAAGCCAGCGGCGGCGCCGTCTGCCTGGGCTGCGGAAAGCTCCGATACGGCGGACGCCAGCAGAGCGCGGTTCTTTCCCCAGAAATCGAATTCGTAGGAAAAATCCAGCGCGGTGCGTGCGCTGTCGTTCCAGCCGCGCAGCGCATCGGAGACGGGCGCGCCGGTCTGCGTGCTGGGTTTGGCTTCGGTCATGCCGCCTGTCAGCGACGCATGCGGGTAGAGCGCCGCGCCCGCGCCTTGCACGCCAGCCTGGGCGCGCCGGATGCGTGCCTGGGCGACGGCCATCGTCGGGGATTGGGAGAGCGCCTGCGAGATCAGACGGTCGAGCTGCGGGTCCTGGTACCGTTTCCACCATTCCTTCGCGGGCCACGCCGCGTGTGGCGCGGCCAAGCTGCGCTCGCTTGGCAGGTTCTGACTGGATGCCGGCGCGGGCCTGGGGCCGAGGTCGGGCGGCGTGACGCAGGCCGACAACAGCAAAGCCATCGCCAGGCTCAGCGCGGGTGCATAGTGGCGCGCATTCATGATTGCTCCTTGGTGGCGCAGGTGAAGCCGGGATAGAACAGGCGCAGCGGATTCCAGGATGCCTGCGCGCCCGGACCGGAATCGATGGCAATGGTTGGTACCGCGGACATGCCGGTGCCCAGCCGGTCCAGGCCAGGCTGGTCCGGGTCCAGCACGATGCGGACAGTGAAGCGGCGCACGATCTTGGTGAAGTTGCCCGTGGCGTTGTCGGGCGGGATGACGGCGAACTCCGAGCCGCTGGCGCCTGCCACGCTCTCGACGGTCGCGCAGTAGCGGGCGTGCGGTACGGCGTCGACGCGCACGCTGACCCGGTCGCCTGGCCGGATGCGCGCCAACTGCGTCTCCTTGAGATTTGCCTCCACCCACAAGTCCCGGGTGGGCGCCACTGCCATCAGGCGGGTACCCACGGCGACGTATTCGCCTGGACGCACATTGCGTCCCGCGATGCGGCCCTCGCGCGGCGCGATCACCCTGGTAGCAGCCAGGTCGTTGCGGGTCTTTTCCAGCCTGGCCAGAGCGCTGTCGCGGCTGGCCTGCGCCGCTTCGCGCTGGGCCCGCAGTACGGTCAACTGCTGTTGGGCGTACTCCGCCTGCGCTTCGTTCTGGTTCAAGGTGGACGCCGCGCGTACCTGTTCGGCACTGGCCTGGTCGTAGAGCGCGCGGCTGACGCCGCCTTGTTGGACCAGCGATTGTGCGCGTCGGAAATCCGCGAGGGTGCGCGCGGCCTGCGCACGGGCTGAGGTGACGGTCGCCTGGGCGATGCGTATCTGCGTGGCCTGCAATGTCTGCTGCGCGCCAATCTGTTCCAGCGTCGCGTCGGCCAATGCCACGGCGGATTCCGCGTCGGCGACGGCGGCTTCATAGTCCTTGGGGTCGATGCTCACCAGCTGCTGGCCGGCCTCCACCTTGCGGTTGTTTTCCGTATCGACCGTCTGGATGTAGCCGCTGACCTTGGTGGCGACGTAGGTCAGATCGCCCTTGACGTACGCGTTCTCGGTGCGTTCGTAGGGCGTCGCGCCATGCCAAAGTGTGTAGGCGCCAAGGACCAGGCCGCCCAGGGCCAGGACGATGGCCGACGCGACCAGGACGCGGTGGCTGGTGTGCAGAATGACTTGCAGGGCGCTGGGAGCTGGCGGGAGAGTGGTTTCGGTGCTCATGGAATGGCCTCTGGACTTAGGCGGTCTTGCTGGGAAGAGAGGGAACTGGGAGGACGGGCGGGGCGAGCGGGCTGGGCAGCCTGGGCAGCGCCCACACCAGCACGGCGCCCAGCGTCAGCAGGGCGGCGGCCAGCAGGAACGCGTCGCTGTAGCTCAGGGTGTAGGCCTGTCCCGCGACGCTGCGCGCCAGGCGGCCGAGCGCGGCGCCTTGGGTGGCGCCCGGGTCGGAGACCCAATTGGCCATGCCGCCCGCGCTCTGGCTCAGCCGCGCGGTGGTTTCAGCGGCCAGCGAACTCACGCTTTCGTTCAACATGGCCGAGTGGTACTTCTCGCGCTCGTTGACCACGTGGCTGAACACGGCGATGCCGCTGACCAGGCCCAGGACCCGCGAGTAGTTGAAGATGATTCCGCAGGTTGCGCCGTCGGTCTTGCCGATGCCATAGACCGCAAAGCGCAAGGTCGCGACAGAGAACAGCCCCTGTCCCAGCCCGGCCACCAGCAGCGCTGGCGCGAAGTTCTGCGCGGTCCAGTCGGGGCTGAGATTGCCGCTGAGCAGGCAGGCCAGCGCGAACAAGGCCAGGCTGGCGCTGAGCACCAGCCGCTGGTCGACGCGCGGCGCCAGCCAGAAGGCGATCGGCAGGGAGACCATAGTGCCCAGCGACAGTGGTAGCAGCATCGCGGAAATCTGTTCCAGCCGGAAGCCGTGGATGCGCATCAGGTACTGGGGCGCGATCCAGACGGCGAACAGCGTCCCAAAACGGAAAATGATCTGCAGCACGATGGCCCAGCTGAAGGTGGATTTGCGGAAGATGTTCAGATGCAGCAGCGGGCGGTTCGCTTTGAGCAGGCTGGCCGCGCCCAATCCCATTCCAACCAGGCCCATCAGCAGGCAGGCGCTGATCCACCAGGTTTCGAACCAGAAATGGCGCTCGCCTTCCGAGATGGCGATCACCATGGCGCTGAGACTGGCCGAAAGCAGGGCGTAGCTGGGCCAGTCCTTTACTTTGAGGTAGTGGATGTCGCCCCGGTCCTGGCGCAGCGCGCGCCGGGCCAGCAGGTAGTACGCCGCGCCCAGGACGGTCTGGGCCCAGAAGAGCATGCGCCAGCCGCCCACGGCCGCCAGTTCCGCCGCCAGCCATCCCGCCAGTCCAACCCCGATGGACGTGGACGCGGCGAAGGCCGCAAGGCCACGCACCTGGCCCCGGCCCGGCGGCAAAGTGGTCATGACCAACAGGAACATGAGCACGGGCAGCATGCCGCCGAAGAATCCTTGGGCGAATCGCATGGTCAGCGCCCAGGCCAGGTTCGGCGACATTGCCACGGCGGCGGACGCCAGCGCGAAGCCCAGGCCGGCCCAGCGCATGCTGCGGCCGCGGCCGAAGGCGGCGGCCGAAGTCATCACGATGGGCAGACAGAAGATCTGGCCCACGTTGTAGATCGTGGTCAGCCATGCGGTCGCGTCGGCGCTGGCCGACAGGCCGCCGCCTATGTCTCCCAAGGCCAGGATGGCGGCCAGGGGAAAGGTGGAGCCGATCATCGCGCCCAGCGACGCCACTGCCAGGGCGTAGAGGCGGCCGGGCAAGGGCGGGGGGGCTGGAGGTAGAGCTGTTGACATGGATTGCCTATAAATACCGATGGTATCGTTAGGCAAAATATATACTCTTGGTATCGTTATAACAACCGCAATTCAGCGAGAATTGGCGACACTGGTGGAACGCTGCGGACCGCGTAAGCGATGAACGCCCGCGGCGGCGTCCGGAGAACGCAGGGATCAAGGAGCAGAGGTGGTGGAAACTAAGACTCAGAAGCGCTCGCGCGTGTCGCACGGCGCCGTGCGCAGCGAGGAAACCCATCGCGCCATCATCGAAGCGGCGGCGGCGATTCTCGACGAATCCGGCTATGCGGGCTTCACGCTGGACGCGGTCGTCAAGCGTGCGGGATCCAGCAAGCCTTCCATTTACCGCTGGTGGAAGAACAAGGCGGCACTGATCATCGAGGTGTATGAGCGTTCGGGGGAATCGAGCCTGGCCACGTCCCGCAAGGGCAATTTGCGCGATGAACTAGCCGATTTCCTGGCGGCGCTGTGGAACTGGTGGAGCAGCACGCGAGCCGGCGAAGCGCTGCGCAGCATCGTTGCCGAGGCCCAATCCGATCCGAAGACGCTGGCCCTGCTGCGCGACGAGTTCGTGGACCGGCGCAAGAACAACCTGCGGTCGATCTTCCAGCGCGCCTGCGACCGGGGGGAATTGCGCTGGGGACCGGATGTGGAGGCCGCCATCTCCCTGGCGATGGGGGCAAGCTGGCTGCACATGCTGACGGGCACGCTGGCCGACACGCGCCTGTGCAAAACGTATGCGGACATGCTGGTCCGAGCCCTGGGCGCGGCTTCGTCCAGCTAGTCCGCATCGTTGCGGTTATGCCAGGAAGGTCCTGTTGATGTCCTTGATCGTCGCTGTGCCAGCAAGCTTCATGCTGAGTTCGAGTTCGTACTTCAATGTGTTCAGAACGGAGGTGACGCCCGGGGCTCCGCCCAGGGCGAGGCCGTAGAGCACGGGGCGGCCGACCGCCACCGCGCTGGCTCCCATGGCCAGCGCCTTGAACACGTGCACGCCGCGGCGCACGCCGCCATCGAGGTACACGGGCACTTTATGGCCCACCGCATCAACCACGCCGGGCAGGGTGGTGAATGCCCCAGGAACGGAATCCAGTTGGCGCCCCCCATGGTTGGACACCTGAATGGCGGCCGCCCCTGCATCGACCGCTTCTTTTGCGTTGCTGGGGGATTGAATGCCCTTTACCACGACGGGCAGGCCCGACTCGCGCGCGATGAACTCCAGGTCCTTGAAATCCAGGTCGCGCTTGAAGATGGTGAACAGTTCGGCCAGCGTCGCTCCCGCGGGCGCATTGGGAACATTGGGGAATGGCAGGGAAGCTGGAAACTTGAAACCCGTGCGCCGGTCCGACTCGCGGTTGCCCGACCATTCCAGATCCACCGTGAAAACGATGGCCGTCGCGCCCATGGCCTTGGCGCGCGCGATCAGTTCGCGGTTCACGCCCATGTCCTTGGTGAAATACAGCTGAAACCACTTCGGGCCGTGGCTGACCTTGGCCATTTCCGACAGGGGGACGTTGGCCAGCGTTTGGGCGGTGAACAACGCGCCGGCGTCGGCCGCGCCTTTCGCGGTGCCCAGTTCGGCCGACGCATGGGCCAGGCCATGCGCGGCCATGGGCGGCACAAAGATCGGGATATCGACCTTGGATCCGAGCAACTCGGTCCGCGTGTCGGGTTGCTTAACCCCGGCCAGATAGCGCGGCATGATGGCGTGATCGTCGAACGAGCGCACGTTTTCGCGCAGCGTCCATTCGTCGCCGGAACCGCTGCTGATGTAGCTGAACTGCGGAACGGGGATGAGTTTCCTGGCCTCTTCCTCGAGGTCATACAGGTTGATGATGTCCAGCTTTTTCTGGGCGCTGCCAGCCTTGTAGGCGCCGTCTGTCGCGGTGGCGGCAAGCGGCGCTGCGGACGAGGACGAGGCCGAAGCCGACAGGAGGCCGCCTGCCATCATGCTCAGGCTGCCGATCATCATTTCACGTCTGGAAGTTTGCATTTTCTCTACTCCGCTGAGGTGGGGGAATACCATTCGCCCATCTCAGATCCACTGTCTTGGTTTCAACGCGCGGCGTTGGCGACGGCTTCGACGGTGATGCGCAGCTGCACCTGATCGCTCACGCCAGGCGCGAACGCATCCACGCCGAAGTCGCTGCGCTTGAGCACCGTCGTGGCATCAAAGCCGATGGCGGGCCGCTGCAGCATCGGGTGGACGCCTTGCTGGTTCTTGCGAGCTTGCAGCACCACGGGCTTTTCGATGCCCTTGATGCGCAAGACGCCGCTCACGCTCAAGTTTCCGTTGCCCTGATCGGCCACCGAGGTGCTTCGGAACTGAATGTCGGGATACTTGGCCGCCTGGAAAAAATCGGCGCCTTGAAGCATCTCGTCCAGCTTGGGCACGTGCGACGTGAAGCGCGGGACGGGCACGCTCAGGTTCACCGCGGATTTCGACGGCTGGGAGGCGTCATAGCTGATCACACCGGTCACGCCACCCGCATGGGCCGAAGGCTTGGAGTAGCCCAGGTGATCCCAGGTAACCACGATTTCAGTGTGTTCCGGATCGATTTGGTAATCCACGGGCGCGGCATGCGCCGTAAAGCTGCTCAGGGCCAGGAGCGCGCTGGTCAGAAATGCTGCATGAGTTTGCTTCATAAGGTCTCTCTTTGCGTATGGCGCCGCGGAATCGAGGCGCGCAGTCCGTCATGTCTATCGGGGCTTTCAGCTTGCGCTGTAGCGGTGCGATAAGAATAAAGAATGAGACATTGATGCGGTAGTTACCGATATTCGTCCTGACTGTCCTATTATTGAATCTAATTTTCTGCAGGGCAGGTAATTACCCAGGGCCTGCCTTACGTGCTTCCTGGCATTCGGCGGCGAGAAATTCTATTAGCGTGCGAACAGATGGGAGCAATCCGCGCCTGGAAGGAAAGACGGCATGCACGAGGCCGGCGCGCGGTCGCCACTCTGGCAGGATCTGAATGAGCTGACCGGCTTCGACATATGGCCAAACCATCATCGTGGGTAGCGAAACCACGCCGACGCCAGCCATGGCGGCATTGCACAGGGCAGCCATATCGTCACTGATGAGGCGTGGCACGTGGCGGACGTTTGCGGTTCGCCCATCGGCATGGTGAAGCTGCCATTGGTGTTCGCGTCGCGCCGGACCGAGGGTCACACTGCGCGCGCCTTCAAGATCCGTGGGGGACCGAAGCGTCCGTCCAGCCAGAAAAGAAGGAGAGGCAACCAGGCATTGCGTGCTTTCATCGAGCCAGCGCATGACCAGCTCAGTCGACTCTAGCGGCGGGAAACGCACGCGGATGGCGACGTCGAAGCCTTCGGAGATCACGTCGACCCGCCGATTGGAGCTTTCCAGATGGAGTTCGATATCCGGGTAGGTCGTGAGAAAGCGCGCGAACAGCGCGCCGAACTGGAAGTTGATCAGCGCCACAGGACAACTGACGCGGATGATACCGCGCGGTTCGGCTCGTACCTGTGCGATGACCTGTTCAGCCGCCTCCGCTTCCACCAGCATGGCGACACATCGGTCGTAGTACTCCCGACCCACTTCGGTGATTGAAAACCGCCGTGTTGAACGATTGATGAGGCGCACGCCCAAACGGTCCTCCAATTGTTGCATGCGACGGCTGAGCATGGATTTTTGGATGCCGGTGACACGGGCTGCGGCGGCAAAGCCGCCATGGTCTGCCACCTGCACAAAGTAATAGAGGTCATTGAGATCTTTCATTGTCTTATTTTTAGGATATTGCATCCGATTTTGCAATCTTTTGGGATTTTTGTTGCGGGAGTAACTTCAATAGCGTGCCAGGCGCGGTCGTTTTGGCGCTTAGGTAGGTGAGCAGGAGCGGCGGCGGCGCCCGAGTCGCTCCCGTTCGGCAAGAAGCAGTTCCGCGCTCAAGCCGCGGCAGGCGCATACCCACGCAATAAAGGACAGAATCATGACTAGTGAAGCCATTCGCGATCCCAAGGCGGATCAATTGTTAACGCCGCAGAACTCGGCCTTCATCATCATTGACTACCAGCCGGTACAAGTGAACTCGATCGCGTCGATGGATCGGCAATTGATGCTGAATAACATTGTTGGCTGCGCCAAAGGTGCGGTCGCTTACGGGCTGCCGATAGTGCATTCCACGGTCAATGTGAAGACGGGGCTCAACAAGCCGCCGGTCCCTCACGTGCAGAAGGTGCTGGGTAGCTATCCGACATACGACCGCACCAGCATCAACAGCTGGGAGGACGTGGAGTTCCGCACGGCGGTGCGGGAAACCGGCCGCAAAAAGCTCATCATGACGGCTCTGTGGACAGAGGCGTGCCTGACTTTCCCGGCACTCGATGCGCTGGCGGAAGGCTACGAGGTCTACGTTCCGGTGGATGCCGTGGGCGGCACGTCGGTGGCGGCGCACGAGGCTGCGCTGCGTCGTATTGAACAGGCAGGTGGCAAGCTTATCTCTACGGTGCAACTGTTCTGCGAACTGCAGCGGGATTGGAAGCGCAGCGAGACCGTGCCGGCCTTCATGAACCTCTTTATCGAAACGGGCGGAACGCCTGCGATCCAATTCTCCTACGACCGCGACGAGTAACGCGGATAGACAAGCGGTGGCCGACGGTCTGTCGGCCGCCGCCGCCTTGCCGGGCAAATTTTCCGAAGGAGCAGGCTATGGACGATATTCACGTCTTGGCAATGGTCTATGCAAAGGAAGGTCGAGAGGATGCCTTGCGCGCCGACCTGGTGAGCGTTGCCGAAAAGTCGGCGGCGGAGGAAGGAAACCTGCGGTACGAGCTTTATGGCGATGCCAACGACAGTCGCAGGTTTGTGCTTGTAGAGCACTGGCGTGATGCCGCGGCGCAGGACAAGCATCACAACCAATCTCCCCACATCGCTCATTTCCATTCCCATGGTGAAGCGAATGTGGAGAGACGCGAAGCGGTGCACTTTCTCACGCGTCTGGTTTGACCCTTCCAACGTTCGGCGCCTGCAATGACGCAGGCCTTGAACGGGCAAGCCTACGCGCAAAGCTTGCCATCCATTCATCCCCGAAGCAGAACAGGCCTTCTGGCAACGCGCCTCAAGCGTGGGGCGGATGGCTGGCCGTCGAAATCTATAAAATTAAAAAAATGGTTTTTATAGAAAAAAATATATAAATAAGTAAAATGACGCCGAAGGTCGCAGAGACGACCTCGAGCGGCCGCCGGCCGCACTAATGGAGACCAATTGTGAAAAGCTTTTCCGCGATCATCCTGGCGGCCGGCCTGGCGTGTGCCACGCCCGTGCTAGGAGCCAGCCCGCCACCTCCCAATGTGCTCATCATCCTGGCCGACGACCTGGGCTACAACGACATCCAGCCGTTCGGACAGGACGTGATCAAGACTCCCGCGCTCCAGCAATTGGCGCAGGAAGGCATGCGTTTCACCAATTTCCATGTCAATCCAACTTGTTCGCCGACCCGCGCGCAGTTGCTCACCGGTGTGGACAATCATCTGGCCGGCATGGGCGCCATGGGCGAATACCGCATTCCCGAGATGGACAAGCACCCGGGCAATTACATAGGTTCGCTTAACGATCGGGTCAACACGTTGGCGGAAGTGCTCAAGGAGCGCGGCTACGCGACCTTCATGGCGGGCAAGTGGCATCTGGGTGGCAAGCCAGAGCAGTTGCCAGGGGCGCGAGGCTTCGAGCGTTCGTTCGCCCTGATCAATCCAGGGGGCAGCCACTGGGACAATAAGGGCTTGCTGGCGGTACAGCCGCGTACGCGCTTCGTCGAGGATGACAAGACGGTGGCGCGCGACACGGGCGAGTTCTCGTCAAATCTCTACACCGACCGTTTCGTTGACTACATGCAGGCCGCCCAGCAAGCAGGCAAGCCATTCTTCGGCTATCTGGCGTTCCAGGCAGTGCATGACCCGCTGCATGCGCCCGCGGCCGACATCGCCCCATACCAGGGCAAGTTCGCGGACGGCTACGACGTGCATCGCAGACGGATGTTCGAGAACATGCAGCGCCTTGGGGTCATCCCCGCCGGCACGCGCATGTCCGAGCCGGCGCCCCTGTTCACGCCATGGAAGGATCTGGTTCCGGACGAGCGTGCCCGCCAGGAGCGCGTCATGGAAATCTACGCCGGCATGGTGAGCAACCTGGACACCAATGTCGGGCGGGTCATCGACCAGCTCAAGCGCAGCGGCCAGTACGACAACACGGTGATCTTCTTCTTTTCGGACAACGGCCCGTCGGCTGCGTATATGGATTTCTATCCGGGAAACGCGGACGGCAGCTGGATCGCCAAGGAGTTCGATACATCCTTCAAGAACATGGGCGCGCCCGGGTCGTTCGCGGGCGTGGGGCCAGGCTGGGCTTATGCCAGTTCCGCGCCCTTTAAGCTCTTCAAACTGGTCATGACCGAAGGCGGCACGATTTCTCCGCTTATCGTCAAAGGTCCCATGGTGGCCAAGCCCGGCGCGATGAATGACGGTTACCTGGGGGTAGAAGACATCTTCCCGACCGTAACGGCCATGGCGGGAGCAAGCCGCGGCGAAACGCGCAAGGGCGTGCCGCTGGAACCTTTGAAGGGCGGGTCGTTCCTGAAGGTACTGGACGGCAGCGCGGCATCCGCGCGCGCGCCGGACTTCGAGCGGGGCGCCGAGCTTTTCGGCAACAAGGAGTACCGGATGGGCAAGTGGAAGTTGAGCTGGCTGCCCGAACCCTTCGGCACCGCCGGCTGGCAGCTCTACGATACCGACGCGGATCGGGGGGAGACCGAAGACCTCGCCGCCCGGCACCCGGAGATCGTCAAGGAGATGGCGGGCAAGTATAAAGCCTGGAGCGACGCCAATCGCGTTATCGCGTGGGATAGTCAATATCTGGCAGCCCAGCTCTTCAACTACTTCGATTGGCGCCGCGGCGTACCGCGCCAGATCGTCGATCAGCATTAGCCATCCATGCTCACGATGAAACATGCATGGACCGCGGCCGCGCTTCTGTGCGGGATTGCGGCGGCGGGGATGTATCTCCTGCCAGGCGCGGGGCCGCAGGCGGGGCAGCTGGGCGATGGCCGCGGCGGACCCGCAGGCATGATGTGGATTCCGGCTGGCGATTTCCTGATGGGCAGCGACAGTCCGCGCTCGCAGGCCAATGAACGGCCTGCGCATCCGGTGCGCCTGGCCGGGTTTTGGATAGATCGCGACCACGTGACGAATCGGGATTTCGCCAGATTCGTGGCCGCGACCGGCTATGTGACCACGGCGGAGCGCACGCCCGACTGGGACACCATCCGTGTGCATCTGCCCGCGGGCACGCCGCGTCCCGCCCGACTGGTGCCAGGCGCGCTGGTGTTCGTGGGCAGCAGCAAGCCCGTCGACTTGAACGACTATGCGCGCTGGTGGCGTTTTGCACCGGGCGCCAGTTGGAGGCAGCCGCAGGGGCCGGGCTCGGACATCGCTGGCAAGGATGAGCATCCGGTGGTCCAGGTTTCGTACGAGGACGCCCAGACGTATGCGGCCTGGGCGGGCAAGCGTCTGCCGACCGAGGCCGAATGGGAGTACGCTGCCCGCGGCGGCCTGGAGCAGGTGGACTTTGCCTGGGGGACAAACCCGCGGCCCGATGGCAAGCCGATGGCGCGCACCTGGGACGCGAGCCGAGCTTTTCCCATGCAGTCGCCCAAGATCATGCCGGGTACCGAACCGGTGGGCAGCTATCCGGCGAACGGCTACGGCGTGCGCGATATGGCGGGCAACGCGTGGCAGTGGGTAGCGGACTGGTATCGCCCCGATGCGTTTCGCCAGCAGTCGCAGGAAAGGACGGTACGCAATCCTGCTGGACCCGCGGCGCCCTACGACCCCGCCATGGTCAGGCCCGAGGCGCCCAAGCGCGTCATCCGTGGCGGTTCGTTCCTATGCAGCGAAGATTACTGCGAAGGCTATAGGGTAAGCGCGAGGCAGGGGCAAGACCCATATAGCAGTGCGTCCAACGTCGGATTCCGCCTGGCGTTGAGCGCGGCGGACTGGAACGCGCAAGAGCGTTAGGGTGCTAGCGCGCATTCCCCAGACGCTCGGCATGTTCGAGCACCAGCGCGGTGGTCAGGCGCAGATGCTCGGACAGGAGGGCGCATGCCAGGTCGGCATTCTTGGCGAGGGCGGCTTTGGCGATGGCTTCGTGCTCGGTTTGCACGTCGCGGGCGCCGGCCTCTGCCGGCCCCATGACCGAAAGATTGCGATACCGCGCAGTCTGCTGGCGCAGGATCAGGGAAAAACGCATGCTCCAACGCGAGGGGCAGGCCGATAGCAAGGCCTCGTGAAAGGCGTCGTGCGCGATTTCCCAAGCGGGATTCAGGCCTTCGGGCTCAGTGAGCATCATCGGTTGCCGGTTCAGCCGGTGCAGGGCAGCCAGCACCCGGCCTTCCCATTCGATATCGCCGTGCGCTATGGAGGCGCGCAACGCGTCGGACTCGATGCGTTGGCGGGTTTGGGTGATGTCCAGCAGTTCTTCGCGGGATGTGCGGCTGACGCTGAATCCGCGCTGATCCTCGGCATTGACGAAGCCAGTGGTGGCCAAACGCGAGAGAGCCTCGCGCAGCGGATTCACACCCGTGCCGTAGCGCAACGCCAGTTCCTTCAGCTTGAGCTTGGCGCCGGGCAGCAGCCGGCCGGCAATGATGTCTTCCTGGATGGCGGCTGTGAGCACCGACGCCTGCGTGAGTTGCTGCGTGGCATGGCCTGGGGCGTGGTCGGCGGCGATCGGTTGAGGCATGGAAGAAACAGATCCGGGTTGGGCATGGGAATTTTACGCGTGGGCGTCAAAATCGACAAATCCATAAATATATATTTTCATTGATTTGTAGATAAAAATGCCTATACTGATTTGCAGGATGGACCGGCACGCCGCAGCGCCCATCCGGCCCGGCGCCTGCCGCGCGGGCGCGGCGCTACATCGCTCATCAAGGACGTCTAGCTCATCATGAAATTCATACGCTTTTCCCATGGCAACGGGCAGTATCTCGGAATCCTGGAAGGCGACCAGGTGATCAGCCTCGGCCAGCATGAACTGCTGGACCTGCTGCGTCAAAAAACGGACCTGCCTGCGTTTGCACGCGAACGTGCGCCGGCCGGAAAGCGTTTCGCCCTGAAGGAAATCCAGTACCTGCCGCCATTGGCGAATCCTGGAAAGATCATCTGTATCGGCTTGAACTATTCCGATCACACCGCGGAAAGCAAATTCGAACAGCCTGCGTACCCCACGGTGTTCAACCGCTTCAGTAGCAGCCTGATCGCGCATGAACAGCCCATGATCCGTCCCAAGTCGTCCGACTCCCTGGATTACGAAGGCGAGATGGCCGTGGTGCTGTCAGGAGGCGGCCGCTACATCAGCAAGGAGGATGCGCTCAAGCACGTGGCGGGCTATTCGATCTTCAATGACGGTTCGGTGCGCGAATACCAGTTCAAGTCGCCCCAATGGACCGTCGGCAAGAACTTCGACGGCACGGGCGGTTTCGGCCCGGCGCTGGTCACCGCGGACGAACTGCCGCCGGGCGGCGCGGGCCTGGCGCTGGAAACCAGGCTGAACGGCAAGGTGGTGCAGTCGGCCAATACGCGCGACATGGTTTTCGACGTGGCCACCTTGATTTCGCTATTGAGCGAAGCGTTCACGCTGGAAGCGGGCGATGTCATCGTTGCCGGCACCCCTTCGGGCGTGGGTTGGGCGCGCGAGCCGCGCCTGCTGATGCAGGACGGCGATGTTTGCGAAGTGTCGATCGAAGGCGTGGGCACGCTGCGCAACCCCATTTCCCTGGAGCGTTAGTGCCTGCCGCCGGGTAAGAACATTATTGGATACCGCTAGAGGCCGGCCATACCGGTCCTGGTAGGAATTTGGAGAGAGACATGAAAGAAATCGAGATCCCCGTCCTCGTGGTCGGGGCCGGGCCTGCAGGCTTGGCGGCGACGGCCTTGCTGGCCAAGTACGGCATCCAGACCCTGGCTATCACGCGTTACCCGGGCACCGCCAATTCGCCGCGAGCGCACATTACCAATCAGCGCACCATCGAAGTGATGCGCGACCTGGGTATCGAGGACCGGGTGCGGGCCCAGGCCACGCCCAACGCGCTGATGCTGAACAACGTCTGGGCCACGAGCTTTGCGGGCAAGGAGCTGGCGCGTCTGCAAACCTGGGGCGGCGGGGACCAGCGGCGCGGAGACTACGACAAGGCCAGCCCTTGTGGCATGTGCAATATTCCGCAGCACCTGCTGGAGCCCATCATCCTGACAGCGGCGCGCGAGCACGGCGCGCAATTCCTTTTCAATACCGAACTCAAGACCATCAGCCAGGATGCGGGCGGGGTGGTCGCCGAGATGGTGGACACGATCAGTGGCGAGGAAATCCGCGTCCGAGCGCAGTACGCCGTGGGCGCCGATGGCGGCAACAGCTTGGTGGCGAAACAGCTGGGCTTCGAATTCGACGGGGAAATGGGGCTGGGGGCGGCCATCAGCTGCTGGCTGGAAGTGGAGCTGGCGCCCTATGTGCAGCATCGCCCCGGCGTACTCTACTGGATGGCCGAGCCGGGCAACAGCTATTGGTTTGGCAGCGGCACTTTTGTCTGCGTGCGGCCCTGGAACGAATGGATCATGCTCTCCATGTACGACAAGTCCAAGGGCGAGCCGGATCTGAGCGAGGACGCCATCGTGGCCCGCGCCCGCGCGGTGATCGGGGTGCCGGACATTCCCGTGAAAGTGAAGTCGGCCAACAAATGGCAGATCAACCACATCGCCGCGCGCGAAATGGGCAAGGGCAGGGTGTTCCTGGCGGGCGATGCCGCGCACCGCCATCCGCCGGCCAACGGCCTTGGCACCAACACCTCGATCCAGGATGGTTTCAACCTGGCGTGGAAGCTTGCCTTGGTCCTGAAGGGCCAGGCCGGCCCGGGCTTGCTCGACACGTACACCCAGGAACGCCAGCCCGTCGCGCGCGGTGTGGTGGACCGGGCCATGAAGTCCGTGAATGACATGAAGGCCATCGCTGATGCCATCGGTTTCACGCCGGGGCAGTCGGCGCAGGAAGGCTGGGCCAATCTCGATGAGCTTTTCAGCGACAGCGACCGCGGCCGCGAGCGCCGCGGGCAGCTGGACGCAGCCGTGGCGTTGCAGAATTACCAATTCAACTGCCATGGCGTCGAACTCGGCCAGATGTATGCCTCTTCGGCCATCGTGCCTGATGGCAGCGCGAGCCGGCCGTCCGAGCGCGATAGTGAGCTCTATCATCAGGCCACGACCTTCCCGGGCGCGTCCTTGCCGCATGCCTGGGTGGAGCAGGGGCAACGCCGGATTTCCACGCTGGATCTGGCCGGGCACGGGTGCTTCGCCCTGCTGGTTGGGCGTACGGACCAGGTTTGGCGCACGGCTGCAGCGCAAGCCGCCAGCGTATTGGGCATCGACCTTCCGGTGTACAGCATAGGGGCGGGTTGCGAGGTGCTGGACATCTACGGCGACTGGGCGCGGCTGCGGGAAGTGTCGGAGTCGGGCTGCCTGCTGGTGCGCCCGGACCGCCATGTGGCCTGGCGCAAGCATGCCGTGCCTGAGGAGCGTCAGGCGGCGGCGGAGTTGTTGGACGCCTTGCAAGGCGTACTGGGCCGGCAGGCCCGCGCCAGCCTTGGCGCGCGCGCCGTGACTGAAGCCGCCTTGTCTTGAGCGGACACTGTTCCAAGGGAGAACGAGCCATGTCCTTCAACAAAGCCAACGCCGCGCGCTACGGGGTGCATTCCATCGATCATTTCGCCCTGATCGTGCCCGATCTGGCGGAAGCCGCGAAATTCCTGACGGCGTTCGGCCTGGACGTCCGGCCGAACGCCGGCGGGCTGGAATTGCGCTGCGCGGGCGACGAGCATTGCTGGGCGCGCATCGTGGGCGAAGGCTCCAAGCGCCTGGCGTACCTGAGCCTGAACTGTCACGGCGACGAGTTCGAGGCAATCAAGGCGCAGGCCTATGCCCAGGGCGCACGGCCGGCGGGGGCCCAGAGCCCCGCGGCAGCAGGCGAGGGTTTCTGGTGCCTGGACCCCGACGGAAATCTGCTGCAGATCAAGGCGGGGCCCAAGACCACGCCCCATACCAAGAGTCGCAATGCCTGCGTGCAAATCGCGCCTGGCCAGCGGGGTGCGCTGGGCCGGTCCGCAAGGGCCGCGGTCAGTCCGACGCGGCTGTCCCACGTGCTGCTCTTCACCACGGATCTGGAGCGCAGCCTGGCGTTCTACGCCCAGGCTTTGGGCTTGTACCTGTCGGATCGCTCGCGCGATATTGTCGCCTTCATGCACGGGAGGCACGGCTCGGACCATCATCTGCTGGCCTTTGTGCAGGACCGCGCGCCGGGCTGGCACCATAGCGCCTGGGACGTGCCGGGCATCGAAGAGGTCGGCAGCGGCTCCGAGCAGATGCGGGCCGCCGGCTATCCGGAGGGCTGGGGCGTGGCGCGCCACACGCTGGGTTCGAACTACTTCTACTACGTGCGCGATCCCTGGGGATCGTTCTGGGAATACTCTGCCCACATCGACTACGTGCCGGCGGGATACGATTGGCCGGCAGGGGACTATCCGCCAGAGGATGCGCTCTACATGTGGGGACCGGAGATGCCTGAGTACTTCATCAGCAACACCGGCTAGTCTTCATGCGGCTTGCCGAAGCGCTCCGCCAGATAATCCACCAGTGCCCGTACCGACGACAGCAGGCCGCGCCGCGACGGGAATACGGCATGGATCAGTTCGCGGCGCGGCGCCCAGTCCGGCAGCAGGCGGACCAGTTGTCTCGCTTGCAGCTGTTCCCGCACCATCATGGTGGGCAGCTGCACCACGCCCACGCCGGCCACTGCCGCGTTGCGCAGCGCGATCATGTCGGTGGTGATCATCCTGGGGGCGAGAGATACCGTGGCCTGCTGGCCGTCCTGCTTGTACAGCTCCAGGCGATAGGCCTGGTTGGGCGCGCCGAGCGCCAGGCTTGGCCAGGCGCCGAGGTCGTCCGGGCTTGCTGGTAGCCCGCATTCGGCCGCCAGTGCGGGGCTGGACACCAGGCTCTGCCCCCGGTCCGACAGCACGCGCATGACCAGCTCGCTGTCTTCCAGCGGAGGCGGGCGCACGCGGATCGCCACGTCCACGGCTTCTCCCAGCACGTCGACCCGGCGGTTGGTGGCTTCGAGCTGGATGACGACGCGCGGGTACTTCAGCATGAAGTCCGCGAGCATGCCGCCCACATGGGTGTGCAGCAGGGCGATGGGGCAGGTCAGCTTGATCACGCCGCGCGGTTCGACCTGGGCCGCGTCGATCACTTCCTGGGCGGCCTCGGCTTCGGCCAGCATCGCCTTGCAGCGCTCGTAGTAGGTCTGGCCGATGTCGGTGACCATGAAGTGGCGGGTAGAGCGCTGGATGAGCCGCACGCCCAGCCGTTCCTCCAGCAGCGCCAGCCTGCGGCTGAGGCGGGATTTCGGCATCCCCAGCGCGCGCCCGGCGGGTGCGAAACCCTGGTGCTCCACGGTCTGCACAAAATAGAAAAGGTCGTTGAGATCCTGCATGTCGCGCCTTTAGTTCAAAAAATAGAACTCTGATAGCAAAAAATCGGTCTTCCGCCAATTTTGTTCTATTTTTAATATTTGTGCAGCCATCAGGCTTGTGATTCGGCAACAGTGCCGTCGACTTTTCAAATTAGGAGTACTCCATGTCCGCACCCGCCAACTTCAACGGCCAGCGCCCCGTCATCGATGCCGACGACGCCGTCATGCTGCTGATCGACCACCAGAGCGGCCTGTTCCAGACCGTGGGCGACATGCCCATGCCTGAATTGCGCGCCCGCGCCGGCGCGCTGGCGTCGATGGCCACGTTGGCCAAGATGCCTGTCATCACCACGGCTTCCGTGCCGCAAGGCCCGAACGGTCCGCTGATTCCCGAGATCCACGCCAACGCGCCGCATGCGCAATACATTGCGCGCAAGGGCGAGATCAACGCCTGGGACAATCCCGAGTTCGTCGCGGCGGTAAAGGCCACCGGCCGCAAGACGCTCATCATCGCCGGCACCATCACCAGCGTGTGCATGGCGTTTCCGGCCATCAGCGCGGTCGCCGCCGGCTACAAGGTATTCGCGGTGATCGACGCCTCGGGCACCTATACCAAGATGGCGCAGGAAATCACGCTGGCGCGCGTGGTGCAGGCCGGGGTGGTGCCGATGGACACCGCCGCCGTGGCCTCCGAGCTGCAGAAGACCTGGAACCGCGAAGACGCCATGCAGTGGGCCGAGGTCTATACCAAGGTGTTCCCGGCCTACCAGCTGCTGATCGAGAGCTACTCCAAGGCGCAGGAAGTGGTGAAGAAAAACGAAGTGCTGGATTCGCAGCGCTGATCCGCTTTGATAAAAGTGGCGGTCCGGGCCTCGCGGTCCGGCTCAGGCTGCCACCCCATGCCGCTCGGCGATGCGCAGCAGCAAGGCTTCCAGTTCCTGGAGGATGGGCCGGTGGTCGTCCACCCGCCTGACCAGCGCCGAGGGCATGGCGGGCAGGTCTATTTCCACGAACGCGATCTCGGGCGTGGCGTAATAGCTGGCAGCGCGCTTGGTCAGCATCAACAGGCCCTCGCGCGTGTTCACGGCCGCGATGCCCTCGCGGATCGTGCGCACCACCGGGCCGTCGCCGATGGGCTTGCCCTTAGGGGTGTGGCGGGGAAAGTGGTAGTCCTGCCACTCCTGGTTGACCGATCCCGGCACCATGCGCACCAGCCGTTCCTCGGCCAGCAGTTCGGGGTCCAGCAGCGTCGCCCCGGCAAACGGGTGATCCAGCGGAACGCACAGCATGCGCTGGTCCCGCAGCACGATGGGCCCATGGCACAGGCCGTCCGCGCCCAGCGGCAAACGGCAGAACGCGATATCGACCGAACCGTCGGCCACCGCCGCGTAGTGGGTGACGTAGGTCAGTTCCACGAACTCCAGCTCCACGTTGGGATGCGCCGCCTTGAATTCCGAGACCAGCGGGCGGTATAGCTCGTAGAAGCCGCCGCCGAGAAAGCCGATGCGCAGATGGCGCGCCTTGCCCGCAGCTTGGCGCTTGCAGTCGTCCAGCGCGGCTTTCAGCATGATGACGGCCGGTCCGGCGCCCAGCTTCAGGGTTACCCCCAGCGGCGTCAGCGCGACCCGGCGGCTGCTGCGCTCGAACAAGGGGGCGCCCAGCGTTTTTTCCAGCGCCTTGACCGCCTCCGAGACAGAGGACTGGCTCATGTGCAGCGTTTCCGCCGCGCGGCCGAAATGCAGCTTGTCCGCGACAGCCAGAAAGCAATCGAATTGGCGTAGATCCATGGCTCCGGGGCACCGGCGGGGTGCGTAATCGTTGTTCTTAAAACAATCGGAATTGCCGATTAATAGTGTGAATAATAGCGCTTGTTCGCGCCTGGCCCGAAGGGCAGAATTCGACCTGTTCACAAAAGCTTAGCTCATTGATGAGCGATAAGGAGACAGGCATGAGTCCATCTATGCCAGAACGATCAGGCCCTAAAGGATCGGCAGAGCCGATTGAATTCCTGGTTGAAGGGGATTTGGTGCGCGGGACCTTCTACCGGCCGGAACACGCCAGTGGCCCGGTCGGCGCGGTCGCGCTCGCGCACGGCTGGTCCATGGTCGCCGGCGGCGACCTGGAAGAGTACGCCGCCGCAGTGGTGGCCCGGGGCCTGGCGGCGCTGACCTTTGACTTCCGCAATCTCGGCCGCAGCGCAGGCATGCCGCGCCAGGAGATCGATCCACAGCGGCAGATCCAGGATTTCCGCTCGGCCATTTCCTATCTGCGCCAGCGTCCTGAAGTGGACCGCGAGCGCATTGGCATCTGGGGCAGCAGCTATAGCGGCGGTCATGCGCTGACGGTTGCCGCCATCGACCGGCGCGTCAAGTGCGTGGTCAGCCAGGTTCCCACCACCAGCGGTTACTCGGCGGCGCAACGGCGCGTGCGCTACGACAAGGCGCAGGCGCTGCAGGCCGCCTTCGAATCCGACCGCGAGGCGCGCGACGCGGGCCAGCCGCCGGTAACGCTGCGCATGGTCGACGCCGATCCCGATGCGGCGGTCGCGTATCCGGGCCCGGATTCCTACAACTACATGACCGGGGAAGCGCGCCGTTGCCCGAGCTGGGTCAACGAAGTCACGCTGCGTTCGCTGGAACTGGCGCGCGCCTATGAGCCGGGCATGTACGTGCGCCGCATCGCGCCCACGCCGCTCCTGATGATCGTCGCCACGGGCGACGGCCTGACGCCCGCTGACCTGCAGCAGGACGCGTTCAACGCGGCGCACCAGCCCAAGGAATTGCTGCTGCTGCCTGGCGGCCATTACTCGGTCTATACGGAACATTTCGAACGCACCAGCAGCGCGGCGGCCAATTGGTTCGCGCAGCACCTCGGCCAAGACCAGCACGGATAAGAACATGACGACGACAATAATGATGGAGACACAGGACCGCCAACGCCGCCAGGCTTCGCTGCGCGCGGCGGCCGTGGGCAACGCCCTGGAATGGTTCGACTGGACCTTGTACGGCACGTTCTCGGCCTACCTGGCCATGAACCTGTTCGACCCGTCCGACCGCGGTTCTGCGCTGCTGGCCACGCTGGCCGTGTTCGCCGGCGGATTCCTGGCGAGGCCGATCGGCGGCTGGCTGTTCGGCCGCATCGGCGACCGCTACGGCCGCAAGTTCACGCTGGTCCTGACCATGTGCCTGCTGGCCCTGACCAGCCTGGCGATCGCGCTGCTGCCGACCTATGAGCAGGCCGGGGTGCTGGCCTCGGTGCTGTTGTTCGTCTGCCGCCTGATGCAGGGGCTGGCGCACGGCGGCGAGTCTGGCGTGGCCTATACCTATGTTGCCGAAATCGCGCCGCCGGCCAAACGCGGGCTGTGGTCCAGTTCGGTGTTCGTCAGCGTCACCATCGGCGTCATGGCCGCGACCGCGCTGGCGGCCTTGCTGACTTCCTGGCTGGGCAAGCCGGCGATGGAGGCCTGGGGCTGGCGCGTGGGCTTCGGCGTGGGCGCGCTGCTGGGCGTCTACGCGCTGTTCCTGCGCCGCAGCGCCAGCGAGAGCGAGGTGTTCGAGCACAGGACGGAGCAGGGCGGCGCGCAGAAAGTGTCGGCCATTCAGGCTTTGAAAATCGCCCGCAACATCGTGATGATCGCCGCGGCGTCCAACGCCACCTACTACACCTGGGTCACCTTCGCGCCGGCCACGGCCATCGCGACCAAGGGCATGGATCCGGCGGGCGCCTACACGGCCAGCCTGATCGCGCAGCTGGTGTGCCTGTTGTGGCTGCCGGTCTGCGGCTGGCTGGCGGACCGCTACGGCCGCAAGCCCATGGTGATGGCCTTTGGCCTGGGCGTGGCGCTGGCGGTGTTTCCGGTATCGCACATCGTGACCGACCAGCCCTGGACGCTGTTCGTGGGGCAATTGATCGGCTTGCTGGTCTGGGCGCTGCTGGCGGCGATCTTCCCGGCCGTGGTGGCCGAGCAGGTGCCCACCGGCGCGCGCGCCATGGGCGTGGGCTTCATTTCCTCGCTGTCGGTCGCGATCTTCGGCGGCACCGCGCCCTACATCAATGCGTGGCTGGGCGCCCAGGGGTTGGACTGGGTCTACACGGCCTATGTGGGGGCGCTGGGGCTGATGGCCTTTGCCGGCGCCTTCCTCATCAAGGAAACGGCGGGCATGGATCTGAACGACATCCGCCTGCCGGGCGAGGAAGCCGGCGACGCCGTGGGCAACAAGACCGCCAAGCGCGCGGCATTCAACTGAACTTCAATCTTTCGATCATCACATGAGCAAAATGAACTATCCGGATCTGGCAGGGAAAATCGCAGTTGTCACCGGCGCCGGGGGCGGCATCGGGCGCGCCATGGCGGCGGCGTTCCGCCAGCAGGGGGCGACCGTGGTCGCCACCGACCTGGAGCTGGCAGCGCTGTCCGGCGTGGACGCCGATTGCCGCCAGCTGGACGTCACGCAAGCGCAGGCGGTGCGCGAGCTGGCCGACGCCGTGGCCGCCCAATACGGCGCGCTGGACGTGTGGGTCAACAACGCCGGCTTCATGGCCCGCATGCCCGCCATGGACCTGGACGAGGCCGCGTGGCAGCGCACCATGGACATCAACTTGAAGGGCACGTTCTTCGGCGCCCAGGCGGCCGCGCGCCACATGATCGCGCAAGGCAGAGGCGCCATCATCAACCTGTCCAGCTATGCCGGCGTCAAGCCGCGCCCGAACTGCGCCGACTACGCGGCCGCCAAGGCCGGCGTGGCCCATCTGACCCAGTGCCTGGCGCTGGAATGGAGCCCCAAGGGGCTGCGCGTCAACGCCATCGCGCCCGGATTCATCGAAACGCCGATGAGCAGCTGGATGCACGCCGACGCCGCCACTTATGCCGAATACGTCGAACGCCTGCCTGCGCGGCGCGTCGGCCAGCCCTCGGAGATTGCCGACGCGGCGCTATACCTGGCCTCGCAGGCGTCAGCCTATGTCACCGGCCACGTGCTGATGGTCGACGGCGGAGTCTCCAAGACATGAGGACGGACAAGGACATGGCATCCTGGTGGAACGGCAAGGCGGCCGTCGTGACAGGCGCGGCCAGGGGGCAGGGCGCGGCCGAGGCGTTGCGCCTGCTGCAGGCGGGCGCAACCGTCTATGCGCTGGACGTCCTGCCCGAAGGCGACGCCACCTGGGCGGAGCTGCGCAACGCGGCGGGCGCCCACGCCGAACGGTTGCGCATCCGGGTGGCGGACGTGGCCCGCGAATCCGATTGGCTGGCGCTGGCCGAAGAGATTGCGCAGGGCGGCGTGCCGCTCTACGGCTTGGTCAACAACGCGGGCGTGACCCTGCGCAAGACGGTGACCGAAACCACGCATGCGGAATGGCGGCGCCTGCTGGACATCAATCTGGACGGGCCGTTCCTCGCGATCCGCAACCTCGCCGCGCTGATGCCCGAGGGCGCGGCCATCGTCAATACGTCTTCGACCGCCGGCCTTACCGGATACTTCAGCGCGGCCTACACCGCCAGCAAGTGGGCCTTGCGCGGCCTGACGCGGGCAGCTTCGCTGGAACTGGCTGGTCGCGGCATACGCGTCAACACGGTATGCCCGGGCTTGGTGGAAACGCCCATGATCATGCAGCCCAATGCCGTGCATGACGCCGGACGGGCGCGCCTGTTCTACGAAGGCAACCGCGACGCGACGCCCTTGTCGCGCGGCGCGGACGCCGACGAGATCGCGGCGGCGGTGATGTTCCTGCTGGGGCCGGAGGCGTCGTTCATTACGGGCGCGGACCTGCCGGTCGACGGCGGCATGACGGGCGGGGGCGTTTACTGGCGGATCGGCAAGTCCACCGGCAATCTGTAGCCGCAGTCCCGGGCCTGGGCCCGGGACTGGTCACTGCGCACAGGCAGGGGTTTAGTGCTTGTCGCCGTAGATATTGCCGGCAATGCCGCCAGCGGCGGCGCCGATGGCGGCCCCGGTCCAGCCGCTGCCGCCTGCGATGGCGGCAATGCCCGCGCCGGCCGCGGCGCCGATGGCTGCGCCCGACAGCGTGCCTTGCTGCTTGGAACTCATGTTGGTGCAGGCAACCAGCGACCCCATCATGAGGCCTATGGCGATTGATCGGATGACTTTCATGGTGGACTCCTAGCGGGCGCGCTTGGCGGGAGCGGCCGGCGTGGCCGGCGCCGCGGGCGCGACGATTTCGAACCAGAGCGTTTCGACCACGGGCCGGTCCATCCGGGTCGGATTGGCCGCGTACCAGCTATCCAGCCGTTCGCGCACGGAATCGAGCGTATGGCTTTGCAAGCCCTTGGCGAAACGCGGGATCAGCGTCTGATTGTCAGCCGGCGCGCGGCGCTGCTGATAGGCTTGCTCCACCTGGATGAGGTTCGCCATGCCCAGGAGGTAGGCCTTCTTCAGATTCGCGTCGGACTCCGTCCATTGCTTCCCGGTGATGATGGGCGCCGGATCGGTAGGCGCCGCCACCGCCGGCGCGGCGACCAGCAAAGACAGCGCGAGCGCTGCCGGGCCTAACAGGTGTTTCACTTTCATCGCATCGCTCCTTGGAGGAACAAAAGACAAAAAAACAACCCAGTGACGCCATACGCGCCGCGCGCTTGCAAGGGCCTGGCGGCGGGCGACAACAATCAATGTAGGCTCGAAAGCAGGCCGGCGCAAGAGGCGCCGCGGGCGTATTCAGATCCCGAGATAGGCCTGGCGCACCTTGGGATCGGACAGCAGCGATTGCGCCGGACCGGAAAGCGCGATGCGGCCGGTTTCCATCACATAGCCGCGGTCGGCGCCCGTCAGCGCCAGGTGGATGTCCTGCTCCACCAGCAGTACCGTGACGCCTTCCTGGCGGATACCGGCCAGCACCTCCATCAACTGCTCGACCACCACCGGCGCCAGGCCCAGGCTCATCTCGTCGATCATCATGAGCGCAGGCGCCGCCATCAGCGCGCGCGCCATGGCGCACATCTGCTGTTCGCCGCCGGACATGCTGCCGGCGAGCTGGCGGCGCCGTTCCGACAGCCGCGGAAAGTAGGCGTAGACGCGGTCCAGGTCGCGCGCGATGGCCGCCTTGCCGCTGCGGCGGTAAGCGCCCATGAGCAGGTTGTCCTGCACGGTCATGCGATCGAACAGCTGGCGTCCCTCCGGCACCTGCACCATGCCGCAGGCGAAGGCCTCGTCCGGCCTGGCGCGCGACAACTGGCGGCCGTCCATCACGATGCTGCCGGTGCAGGGCAGCACCCGCGACAGGGCCCGCAGCAGAGTGGTCTTGCCTGCGCCATTGCTGCCTACCAGCGCCACGATCTCGGCGCGGCGGACCTCGAGCGCAATGTCGCGCAGCACCGGCAGTTCGCCATAGCCGGCGTTCAGTCCTTCCACCTTCAAGAGCGGGGCGTCGGCGTCGTTCATGCGCGTCTCTTGCCCAGATAGGCCTGCACCACCTTGGGATCGGCCAGCACCTCGTCGGGCGCGCCGTCCGCGATCTTTTCGCCGTGATGCAGCACCAGCAGCCGGTCCGACAGGCTCTTGATCGCCTTGATGACGTGCTCGATCACCAGCACGCTGATGCCGCTGGCGCGGACCTTGCGGATGATCTCGATGACCTCGTCGATCTCGACCAGATTGAGCCCGGCCATGACCTCGTCGCATAGCAATACCTTGGGCTGCATGGCCAGGGCCTTGGCCAGTTCCAGCCGCTTGCGGCCGGGACCGCCCAGCTCGTCGGCGCGCTGGTCCGCGGCGTGGCCCAGGCCGACGAAGTCCAGGCAGGCACGGGCTTGCTCGCGCGCCAGCGCCAGCTTGGGCTGGCCGCCGCCGTGGCCGAACAAGGCGCCCACCGCCACATTGTCCAGCACCGACAGGCCGGGGAAGGGCCGCATGATCTGGAAGGTGCGCCCTATGCCCAGGCGCGCGCGGCGGTAGGCCGGCAATCCGCCTATCGGCCTGTCCTGGAACAGGATTTGACCCTCCGTCGGCGCGAGCGTGCCGCTGATCAGGCTGACCAACGTGGTCTTGCCGGCGCCGTTGGGGCCGATCAGACCAAGGATTTCACCTTCGGCCAGCGTGAAACTGACCTGATTCACGGCTACCAGCCCGGCGAAGCGCCGAGTCACGTTGCGCACGTCCAGGATCGCGCTCATAGCCGGTGAGCCCGTATGTTGTCGACGAAATAACGCCAGCCCGACTTGCGCGCGTGCCGCAGCAAGTCGGCCAGCCCGCGCGGCATCAGCACCACCGCCGCGACGATCACCGCGCCGAAGAACAGGCCCGCCACGCTGGTGATTTCACTGGACAGCAGCTCCGAAATGGCCGACAGCGAGAACGCGCCCACCACCGGGCCGAGCACGGTGCCGGCGCCGCCGAACACGGCCATGATGATCATCTTTACATTCAGGCTGATGTCGAAGGCGCTCTCCGGATCGAGAAAGGTGATCCAGTAGGCATGTATGCCGCCGGCCAAGGCGCTGAACACGCCCGAGATCGTGAACGCCGCCACCTTGTACAGCGTGGTGTTCACGCCCATCACGGCCGCGCCTTCTTCGTTCTCGCGGATCGCGATCAGGCCGAAGCCGAAGCGGCTGCGTGTGAGCCAGGCGATGGTAAGCGTGGCCAGCGTCAGCAGGCCCAAGGCCAGCTCGTAGAACAGCGTATCGTTGTTCAGGGGCGGGAGCACCAGGCCGATGTTCTGCCCGGCCAGCCCGATGTTGGAGACGATGGCCGTCATGACCTGCGCCAGCGCCAGGGTGGCGATGGCGAAGTAGTGGCCGCGCAGCCTCAACACGGGCAGTCCCAGCACCACGGCGAAAACCACGGCCAGCGCGGCGCCCAGCGCCAGCCCGGCGGCAAAGGGCAGTTCCCATTGCGCCATGGCGATGGCCACGCCGTAGCTGCCCAGGCCGTAGAAGACCGAATTGCCGAAGGACGCGTAGCCGGCGTATCCGCCGATGATGTTCCAACCCTGGGCCAGCACCGCCAGCAACAGCGTGTTGATGCCGAACTGCACCAGCACGTCCGAGCCATACCAGGGCACGCCTGCCATCACGGCCAGCGCCAGCAATGCCAGCAGCGCGCGCGGCGCGTTCATGCCGCTCTGCCCAACAGGCCGCTGGGCCTGATCAGCAGCACCAGCACCAGGATGCCGAAGCTCGCCACGTCGGCGTAGGTCGGCCCGACGTACAGCGTGGTCAGCGATTCCACGATGCCCAGGAACAGGCCGCCCACCATCACGCCCAGCGGATTGTCCAGGCCGCCGATGATGGAGATGGCGAAGCATTTCGCGGTCAGCGTGGCGCCGATGTAGGGGTTGATCTGCGAGACCGTGCCGTACAGGCCGCCCGCGGCGCCCGCCAGCGCCAGCCCCAGGCCGAACGTCACCGCGTACAGGTGGCGCGGCTCCACGCCATAGAGCCTGGCCGCCACCAGGTTCTGCGCGGTGGCGCGGATGGCGCGGCCCAGGCGGCTGTGCAACAGGAACAGCCACATGCCCAGCGTAATGGCCAGGGCCACGCCAAAGGCGGCCAGCCGCGCCACGGGCAGGGTGACGGGGCCCAGCGTGTAGCTGTCGCCGGCGTAGGGCGGATTGATGGTGCGGAAGTCGGCCGAAAACGCCAGCTGCGCCAGATAGGTCAGCACGACCTCCAGGCCGAAAGTAATGAGCAGCGTATTGAACATGGGCGCCCGCACCACCAGGTTGAGCAGGCCGCGCTGCAGGGCGTAGCCCAGCAGGAACATGGCGGCGGCCGTCAAGGGCAAACCCAGGAAGGGATCGATGCCCGCATCGTTGTACAGGTACCAGGACGCGTACGAACCCAGCATGATGAACGCGCCGTGCGCCAGGTTGACGATGTTCAGCACTCCCCAGACCAGCGCCAGGCCTTGCGCCATCACGGCATACAGTCCGCCCAGCAGGATGCCGTTGACGAGGATTTGCGCGAGCAGATCCATCGTGTCCTCCCCAAGCCCCTAGCGGGCGTTCCAGGCCGGCATGGGGTACTTGGGCTGGGTGATGTAGCCCTTGGCGCCGTAGATCTCGGCCAGGCCGCCATCCTGCACCTGGATCACCACTTGAGGCAGGTCGATCTGCCCTTGGGCGTTGAAGGCGACGGGGCCGTACAGGCTGTCGAACTTGATCTTGGCCAGGGCATCGCGCACCTTCTGCGGGTTGGCGCTGCCGGCGCTTTCCATGGCGTAGACCAGCGCTTCGACGTCGGCCACGCCGGATGCGGCGTGGTAGTCCGGGTCATAGCCGAACTTGGCCTTGTAGGCGCGGGCGAACTGCTCCGCGTCGCCGAACCAGCGGTCCTTCAACGCGGCCGAAGGCAGCCAGGCGGTCATGCCGAAGGCGTAGTCCGCGTCGCGTCCCAGCGCCTTGCGGAAATCCTCCGACGGCACGCCGACGGTGAAGGAATACATCTTGGGCGCGACGGCCAGGCTCTTGGCCTGGCGCACGAAATTCAGGATCTCGGTTTCGTGGCCCGCCACCAGCACCGCATCCACGTTCTTGCTCTTGATCTGCGACAGCAGCGAGTTGAAGTCGGTGGCATTGGTGCTGTAGCGCTCGTCCATCGCGATGGGCAGTCCTGCGGATTTCAGCAGCGGGCGGGTGCCCTGGGCCACCGAGACATCGAAGGCGTCATCCGCGTAAAGCAAGGCCACGCTGGCCGGCGCGGGCTTGAGCGTCTTCAGCATTTCCACGGTGCTGCCGAAGTAGTTGCTGGCTGGCGCCAGCGTGCCGAAGATGTACTTGAATTTGCGCGAGAAGATCTGATCCGAGGCGCCGCCGCCCTGGACCATGGGAACCTTGTATTTTTCCGAGACCGCCGAGTCGGCCAGCGCGAAATTGCTGGCGAAGGGCCCCAGCAGCAGATTGGCCTTGTCCTGCGTCACGAGCTGCGTGTACTGCCGCACGCTCAGATTGACGTCCGACTGGTTGTCGTAGATCTTGAGCGCCAGCTTGCGCGTTTCGGCGCCGATCTTCACGCCGCCAGCGGCGTTGATCTGGTCCACCGCCATCTGGTAGGCATCGCGGTAATAGCGCCCGGTATTGGCGACGGGGCCGGTGAGCTGCACGGACGCGCCCAGCAGGATGTCGGGCGCCGGCGCCGCTGCCGCGGCGGCGCTGTACAAGGCCAGCGCCAGGACGGGCAGGGCAAGCAATAGTCTCCGAGACATGATGTTGTCTCCTGCAAGTTCTTATGCAGTCCATTCTCTGCCCATGCGTTTACGTCTACCTGAACCTCGGCATGTCCCGGCGCTGGTTACATATTCTGACTAAGCTGATCAAATGAAACAGCGTTCCACGGCGGGCCGATTTGGTTGTACATATGGCGAGGGCCTGGAGCGGCCCTGACTGTCGCATTGGGCGGCATGACCCTCGATGCCCGGCAGCCAATTAGAAGACAAATAAACCCGAGGAGGAGTCAATGCGTACGTTCAATCGCAGGGCCGCGGCATTCCTGGCGAGCGGGCTCATGGCAGTGCTGGCAGGCTGCGCGTCGCCCGGAGGCAAGAAAGAAACCGTCGATATGAAGGGGCTGTCCCAGCCCGTGGAGATCGTGCGTGACCGCCACGGGGTGTCCCACATCTACGCGCAGAACCAGGACGATCTGTTCTTCGCCCAAGGCTTCAACGCGGCGCGCGACCGCCTCTGGCAGCTCGACCTCTGGCGCCGCCAGGGCGAGGGCAAGATGGCCGAACAGTTCGGCCCGCGCTTCGTCGAACAGGACCGCGCGGCCCGCTTGTTCCTCTACCGCGGCGACATGCAGGCCGAGTTCGCCAGCTACCATCCGCAGGGCAAGGCGATCCTGACGTCCTTCGCGGCGGGCATCAACGCCTATATCGATTGGGTCAAGGCAAATCCCGAGCAGATGCCGCCCGAATTCAAGCTGACCGGCACGCAGCCCGGCTACTGGAGTCCCGAGACCTCGCTCATCCGCATCTACGGCCTGACCCGCAATCTCAGCGAAGAGGTCCGCATGGCGCAACGCGTCGCGGCGCTGGGCCTGAACACCGTGCAGGGACTCAGCACCTTCGAGCCGCCCCTGGCGCTGCAGGTGCCTGCCGGACTGGACGTGCGCGATGTCGACAGCAAAGTCCTGGGGGACTACAACCTGGCGCGCAACGGGCAGAAATTCGTCGCCGCCGACTTCCCGCGCAGCCCGCTCGCGGCCGCCGACCGCGACAAACTGGCGCGCGAATTGTCGGCCAACCTGCTGGCGTCGCTGGACCCGGCGTTCGACCCCATGGCGACCCGCTACGAAAGCAACAACTGGACCATAGCCGGCCAGCACACGGCCACCGGCAAGCCCATCCTCGCCGGCGATCCGCACCGGTCCATCACCATGCCGTCGCTGCGCTACATGGTGCATCTGAACGCGCCGGGCTGGAACGTGATCGGCGCGGGCGAACCGGCGCTGCCCGGCGTGTCCATGGGACACAACGACCGCATCGCCTTCGGGCTGACGATCTTCGCCTTTGGCGACGAGGAAGACCTGTACGTCTACGACACCAACCCGGCCAAGCCCGACGAGTACCGCTACAACGGCCGCTGGGAGAAGATGCGGCAGGTCGATGAATCGATTCCGGTGCGCGGGCAGGCCGCGGCGGTGCGGCAGTTGAAGTTCACCCGGCACGGTCCGGTGATATACGTGGATCCGGTGCGGCGCAAGGCCTACGCCTTGCGCGCGGCCTACCTGGAATTCCCGGGGACCGCGGCCTATCTGGCCAGCCTGCGGCTGAACCAGGCGCAGAACTGGAACGAGTTCGTCGCCGGCATGGAGAAGCACTACACGCCCAGCGAGAACATGGTGTATGCCGACGTGGACGGCAACATCGGCTGGTTCGGCGGCAGCATCGCGCCGATACGTCCGCGCGCCGACTGGTCCGGCATGCTGCCCGTGCCCGGCAACGGCGAGTTCGAATGGCGCGGCATTCTGCCGGGCAGCGCGCTGCCCCGCGCCTACAACCCGCCCGAAGGCTACTTCGCCACCGCCAACGAGTACAACCTGCCGGCCGACTATCGCTACAAGGACATGTCCGCCCGCACCTGGGCCGAACCCTATCGCGTGCAGCGCATACGCGAAGTGCTGGCCAACAGCAAAGGCCAGACGGTGCAGAACTCGCAGGCGCTGCAGTACGACAACCTGTCCATCCCGGCGCGCACGCTGGTAGGCTACGCCAAGTCGCTGAACTCGGCCGATCCCGCGACGGCGCAGGCCCTGAGCATGCTCAAGGATTGGGATGCCCGCGTGGAAACGGAGTCGCGCACCGCTACCGTCTACGAGTTCTGGCTGCCCGAGGTGGTCAAACGCGTGTCCGAGCTCTATGTTCCCGCCAACGGCCGCGCTGTATTCGGCAATCTGTCCACCGCCAAAACGCTGGAGAAGCTGGCCTCGCCGGACAGCGCTTTCGGTCCGCAACCGCAGCAGGGCCGCGATGCGTTGCTGCTGCAGGCGCTGAACGACGGCCTGCAGAAGCTGCGCGCCAAGCTGGGGCCGGACTCCTCGCAGTGGCAGTGGGGCAAGCTGCATCACATCCAGTTCGAGCACAGCCTGGCCAGCCTGCTGCCCGAGGCCACCGCCAATGCCTATGGCACGCCGCGCTACCCGGTCAGCGGCGACAACGATACGGTCCATCGCGCCACCTTCCGCGCCAGCGATTTCCGCCAGACCAGCGGCGCGTCGTACCGCCAGGTGATAGACGTGGCCAACTGGGATAACTCGCGCATGCAGAACGTGCCAGGACAGTCCGCCGACCCGCGCAGCCCGTACTACCAGAACCTGCTCAAGGACTGGGCAACGGGCGAGTATTTCCCCATGGCGTTCAGCCGCGCCAAGGTGGATAGCGAGAAGGCCGGCACCTTGAATCTGCGTCCGGCGCCGCGCTGATTCAGGCCAGGCCGCCCGTGGAGCGCCGTTCGATCAGCGAGTCCCGCTGATCGAGCGGCGCAATGACGCAGCGCAGAGAGCGTTATGCAACGTAAACTCTCTGCGTGTGGTCGGGTGCGGACACGGCGGGCATGCCTTTAGAGACCGAATTGACAAGGGTGCTTACCGACGGTTGCGGGCGCGCACGGCCTGACGCAGTTATGGTTTCGAGGTCGCAAGGCATTCCCGATCCAGGAGACTGAGGCCCCATGCATTCCACGCAATCCTACAAAACCGCCATTCCACGCCAGCCTGCGAACCGCTCACCCATGGGCTGGCTGCAGGAACGCGCCCAGTTCGTCAAGGCGCTGCTGTCCAACCCCGCGGCCATAGGCGCGGTGGCGCCGTCCGGCCCGGCGCTGGCGGCGGCCATTACCGCCGGCATCCCGCTAGGCGCGGGCAAAGTCCTGGAGCTGGGCTGCGGCACGGGTGTCTTTACCCGCGAAATGCTGCGCCGGGGCGTGGATCCGGCCAGCCTGGTGCTGGTCGAGCAGGATTCGGCCATGAGTTCCAGCCTGCGCATGCAGTTCCCGGAAGCGGCGGTGTTGCAGGTGCCGGCGCAGGAGCTCTGCCGCAAGAGCCATCCGGAACTCGATGGGATCAGTGCCGCCATTTGCGGCTTGCCGCTGCGCAACATGAGCCCGGCGCATCATCATCAGTTGCTGGCCGCCGTGTTCGACGCGCTGCCGGCGGAGGGATCGATGGCGCTTTTCACCTATGGGGTACGGTGTCCCATCTCCGCGGGCGTGCTCGAGGCCTGCGGCCTGCGGGCGCGCAAAGTCGGGTTCGTGCCGCTGAATCTCCCGCCCGCCTCGGTGTACAGCCTGGTCCGGCAGGTCTAGGCCGGTCCGGCGGGCGCGGCTAGGGTTCGCCCTAGCCAAATGGGCTAGGGCAGGGTATTGCAAATAACTAATTGACACGAAAAGATCACTCAACCAACATCGCAGTCATAACTATTGGCGGCCTGGGACACGTGCGTGCGGGGTAGACAGCCACGTCGTAGCAGGCCGGCAGGGTTCTGGAACAACAACGATTCCGGCCCCCAACGAGGAGACTGCAATGCGTTCATCCCTGATCGAGAGCGCGGCGCGACGGCGCCTGTTGGCTGGCGGCGCCAGCGCCTTGGCCGCAGCCGGCCTGGGACGCGCGGCCTTGGCCGCGGAGCAGAAAGCCGCGCCAGCCGCGGCTGCGCCACCCGCCCCGGCATCCGCCGCCAAGCCGCTGCCGGCCTATGCGGCCTGGAAGCAGCCCGACGCGATGATCGTGCACAGCGCCAACACCATAGAAACGCGGCGCGAGGCATTTGGCAGCGGGGTGGTCACGCCGCTGCGCCAACTCTATGTGCGTAACAACCTGCCGCCACCCGACGAGTCCATCGTGGCCGACCGGGACGCGTGGGTCATCGAAATCGCCGGGGTGGCCAAGCCCATGTCCCTGAGCGTGGGGCAGCTCAAGAGCATGGGTTTGCAGACGCTGGCGATGGTCTTGCAATGCTCGGGCAACGGCCGCGGCTATTTTCCGAACAAGCCCAGCGGCACGCCCTGGCAGGTCGGCGCGGCCGGCTGCGTGATCTGGAGCGGCTTGCCGGTCAGCGTCCTGGTCGAGCATTGCGGCGGTTTGAGCGCCGCGGCCGTGTACATGACCGGCACCGGCGGCGAGAAACTGCCCGACGGCCTGGATCCGAACATGGTCATGGTCGAGCGCTCGGTGCCCAAGGAAGCGATGCGGGATGCGCTCTTGGCGTGGGAGCTGAATGGCGAGCCGATCCCGCTGGCTCACGGTGGCCCCTTGCGCCTGATCGTGCCGGGTTACACGGGCGTGAACAGCGTCAAATACATCAAGCGGCTGGCCTTCACCGAAAAGGAAAGCCCGGCCGCGATCCAGCAGACCGGCTACCGCCTGGCGCCGCCTGGGCAGAAGGGAGATCCCACCCAGCCCTCGGTGTGGGCCATGGGCGTGAAGTCGTGGATCAATACGCCCAATCCGGCCGCCTCCACCTTGAAGGCCGGGCGCGTGGTGGTGCAGGGGGTGGCGTTTGGCGGCACCAACGGCATCAAGCAGGTCGAGGTTTCGACCGACGGCGGCAAGAACTGGCGGAAAGCGGAACTGGTCGGCCCGGACCTCGGGCGCTATGCCTGGCGCCAGTTCGCATTGCCGGTGGAGTTGGCGGCGGGCGAACACCTGCTGGTCAGCCGGGCCACCGACACCGAAGGCCGGGTGCAGGACGAAGAGCGCCCGCAGAACTCCGGCGGCTACATCAACAGCAGTTGGCGCGACCACGGCGTGGCGGTGGTGGTCCAGGCATGAGGGAAGTCGTATTGGTGTTGCCTGGGAAGCGCGCATTTTTCGCCGGATTGTTGGTCGCCAGCCTGCCCGCCGGCACGCTGGCGGCCGAGCCCGACATGGAGGCGGGCCGCGCCTTGTTCGTTGGCGCAACGCCAGCCTGCGCGATCTGCCATACCCTGAACGACGCGCAATCCAGCGGCGCCATCGGTCCCAAGCTCGACGAAATCAAGCCCGATGCGGCGCGTGTGGAGACGGCCATCCGCAATGGCATCGGCCAGATGCCGGCTTACACGACCTTGTCGGACAAGGAAATCGAGACGCTGGCGGCCTATGTGGCCAAGGCTACCGGCGCGCAGCCCTGAGCGGACATCGGGCGTCGCACACGTCATTACCTATGCGCGCTGGCGAGCGCTGCGCGCGCGTCTGGCGCGGGCCAGCGTGGCCGCCGGCAATTCGCCGAACGCCGCCTGGTACTGCGCACTGAATCGCCCCAGGTGCAAGAATCCAAATTGAAGCGCGACATCGGTGACCGTGCCGCTTGTGCGCAGCAGCTGGTCTCGCGCCTGTTCCAGCCGGATCCGGCGCAGCCGCTTCATCGGCGATTCGGCCCCCGCTTCGCGAAAGCCCGCTTGGAGGCTGCGAATGCTGACGCCGGTAGCCGAGGCGATGTCGGCGACTGATAGCGCTTGATCGCTGTGCGCCTTGATGTATTCCTCGGCTCGGGCGACCACGGCGCGAGGCAGCGGCTGCGGCGGGCGGCTCAGCGCCGCGCTGAAATTGTGGGGATGGCCATGCAGGAGCAGCGAATTCAAGAATTGGCTCAGCGATTGGCGGGCCATGGGCGGCAGCGGCATGCCCGTCGCTGAACCGAGCAGTTGCAGCGCGTGTTGCCAGGCCGCCGAGAAATCGGCCGAAAACGGGATCAGCTCGAATCGCAATGGGCATTCCAAGGGGCGTCCGAGCAAATTGCTGCAGAGCGCGCTGAGGGCCGCGGCGTCGGGGCGGAACGAAATCTGCTCGAAATTTTCTTCGAAATGAAACCGCGTCGAGACATTGGCGGATACGGGCAGGGTGAGTCCGCTGTGCCATGCGGCGCGGCTATCGGCCTGCGTGACCGACCCATTGCCGTTGATGCAGGTCATGATCAGGAACAGGTCCGGAAAGTCCGCGGCATCCACATCGACATCCGCGCCGTATGCCAGCTTGACCATGCCCGAGCCGCGTTCCAGCCCGCAGGATTCCAGCCGCATATCGATCCGTCTTGCGCGTCGGCCCAGGCTCAACCCATGCGCGGAGTAAACCGCACTGACATGGGAGATGGCTTCTTCCATGTCTCTGGTTTGAACACGAGTCCCTTGCATGGTCATTCCCCTGGATTGTGCGGTAAGGCAGCGCTGCGGCAAGTCATCGTATTGCGCGGCGCAGGGCGCTTGGATGAGGGATATCCCCAGGGCGTGGCGTCTGCGCAATCTGGATGACCGTGCCCAAACTGGATAGCCCTTCAGCGGTCTCGCGTCCAACATGCATGCAACGTGGCAGGTGAGCGCCACGACAAAAGCGACAGGAGACCATGATGACCGAGCCGAGCATGCTAAAGATCCGGGCCGCGGTGACGCGTGAGAAGGGGGCCCCTTTTTCCATTGAAGACGCCTACTTGCGCCCGCCGAAGCAGGACGAGGTCAGAGTGCGCATCGTCGCGGCCGGCATATGCCATACGGACATGATCATCCGCGATCAATACTATCCCGTGCCGCTTCCCGCAGTGCTGGGGCATGAAGGAGCAGGGGTGGTGGAGTCGGTCGGACCGCTGGTCCGCGACCTGAAGCCCGGCGATCGCGTCGTGCTGACCTACGGCAGCTGCGGTCGCTGCCTTTCCTGCGCGAAAGGCCTCAGCTCCTACTGCAAGGACTTTTTCTCCCTGAACTTTGGCGGCAGCGGCCGCGATGGAGAACACGCGCTCTCGGATGCCCAGAATGCTGATCTCCATGATCATTTCTTCTCCCAATCCTCGTTCGCGACCTACTGCATCGCGCGCGAAAACAACGCGATCAAGGTCCCCCCGGAAGCGCCGCTGGAGTTGCTGGGGCCCTTGGGATGCGGCTTCCAGACTGGCGCGGGCGCCGTCATCAATACGCTGCGCGTTGCGCCAGGGGCTAGCTTTGTCTCCTTTGGCGCGGGGGCCGTCGGGCTGAGCGCGATCATGGCCGCCAAGGCCACGGGCGCCACCACGATAGTGGCCGTAGACGTCGTTGCCTCCCGGCTCCAGCTGGCGCTCGAAGTCGGAGCCACGCATGCCCTCCATGCCAAACAGCTTGATGCGGTGGAGGCAATCCGGGAGTTGACCGCTGGAGGGGCGGACTACGCCTTGGAGACTACCGGCGTTCCGGCCGTCGCCACGCAGGCGATAGCGAGCCTGGGCGAGCTTGGCGCGGTGGGAATCGTAGGCGCTTCGCATTTGGGAACCCAGGTCGGATTTGACGTCAATGATCTCTTGATCAAGGGCAAGACCATACGCGGCATATGCGAGGGAGACAGCGTTCCCCGGAAATTCATCCCTGATCTCATCGCGCTGCACATGCAACAGCGCTTTCCGATCGACAAGCTGATCAGGTTCTACGACTTTTCGCAGATCAATGAAGCCGCCGCCGATAGCGAATCCGGGAAGACGCTGAAGCCGGTCCTGCTCATGCCAGCCTGATAACTGCTTTGAAGACATGGAGTATTGCGATGCATGAAGATACTGTCGAACGCTATCCCGCCTACATAGGGGACCACACCCTCGCCACGGAACAGACGCTCCCAGCCTTGGAAGCCTCTACCGGCCGGTTGCTGGCCCGGATCTCGCGCTGCGGAGCCCGCGAAGTGGACCAGGCCGTCCAGGCGGCTGCCACGGCGCAAACGGCTTGGGGCAGGACCAGCTATGAACACCGGGCGCTGCTCCTGAACAGGCTGGCCGACGCGCTGGAGCAAGCGGCCCCCAGGCTGGCGCGATTGGATGCGCAGGACGTTGGGCGGCGAGTCGCCGAAACCGCCGTGGACTACCAGATCGCCGTGGCGCAGTACCGCTACTTTGCCGCCGCCATCATCACGCATGAAGACTTCGGGCGGCCGATAGACGACGGCTATCTGCTGGCCAAGCGAACGCCATTGGGAGTCGTGGGCCAGATCATTCCGTGGAACGTGCCCGCAATCATGGTCGCGCTGAAGGTTGCGCCCGCAGTGGCGGCCGGCAATGCCATCGTGCTCAAGCCCGACGAAAACGCAAGCCTGTCGACGCTGGAATTCGCGAAAATCGCGACGGGCATATTCCCGCCCGGCGTGATCAATGTGGTCACCGGCCTGGGTGAAGAGGCCGGCGCGGCGCTATGCGCCCATCCGCGCGTCGCCAAACTGGCATTCACCGGCAGCCCCGAAGTGGGCCGGCTGATCGGGCAGGCGGGCGCAAGGCGGCTGGTTCCGGTGTCTCTGGAACTGGGCGGCAAGAGCCCGAACATCGTGTATCCAGACATAGACGATATCGACGCGGTCGTGGACAACGCGTTGTTTGCCGCCCTCTATTGCAATGGGCAGTCATGCCTGGCCGGGACGCGCTTGTTCCTGCATGCCGATATCTACGGCGCTTTCATGGAAAAACTGGTGCAGGCCGCCCAGCGCCTGCGCATCGGCGATCCGCTGGACGAAACCGTGCATTTGAGTTGTCTGATCAACAAACAGCAGGGCGAAAGGGTGCTTGATTACATACGGATCGGCAGAGACGAGGGCGCCAAGCAGCTGGCCGGCGGGTCGCGGGTCAAGGTCGGCGGGCATGAGCACGGCTACTTCATCGAACCCACCATCCTGGAAGCGAGCAATGCCATGCGGGTCGCGCAGGAAGAAATCTTCGGGCCGGTGCTTTCCGTGATCCGTTGGAGCGACGTCGATACGATGATCGCCGAAGCCAACGATGTCCCGTACGGCCTGGCTTCAGGCATCTACACCTCGAATCTCAAGCATGCGCTGGAAACGGCGGACCGGCTACAGGCCGGGAACGTGTGGATCAACCGGTACTTCAACCTCAGCGGCGGTTCGCCGTTTGGAGGCATGAAGGAAAGCGGGATCGGCCGCGAGCATTGCCGCGAGACTTTGCATATGTACTCGCAGCTCAAGGCGATCACACTGCAGAACGCGGTGCCGGCGGCGTGGTTCGCGAGGTGACTTTGGGGGGGCCGGGATTAGCGTTTGCCTGCGCCATGGACGAGCCCCGGCATCACGGGCGGGCTCACCAAGGCGGCGGCCGCGACGGAATCCTTGGTGCGAAAAGCCACCGCTGCCGACAAGGCCTCGATCAGGCCCAGCGCGGCGGTTTCGGAATTGGGGATCAACTGGCGCGTGGACACCGCGTACAGCACTACCGACGCCGTCGGCGCGAGCGGCGACGTGGGCTTGTCAGTCAGCGCCAGCACCGGCACGCCGGCTCGCTGGGCGGAGCCCGCCAGGGTCACGGTGTCGGCCAGGTAGCGCGGAAAGCCGATGGCGATCACCAAGTCCTTGCTGGTCATGCGCGACATCTGGCGGGCGGCGTGCGACACGCCGCCGGGGCCGGCCAGCGACTCGACCGAATGCAGGTGCATGCATAGGCCCCGCTGCAGCATGCCTGCCAGGAAGCCGCTGGCGCCGAAGCCGATGATGAAGACGCGGTCGGCCGCCAGGATCGCCTCGACCGCCCGCTCGCAGGCGGAGGCATCCAGGCTTTGCAGGTTGCGCTGGGCGTTGCGGATGTCTTCGTCGAGCGTGGCGGCGAAGATCTGCACGGCGGTGCTGGAATGCGTCAGCTCGGCGCGCAGCTTTTCGACCGGTTCCAGCGCTGCTTCGAAGCCGCGCGCCAGTTCGGCCCGAAACTGGGGATAGCCCGGCAGGTCCAGCGCTCGCGCAAACCGGTTGGCGGTTGCCACCGACACATTCACCGCCGCCGCAAATTCATCGATGGTCATGGTGGCGACGCGGAACTGGTGCGCCAGGACATACTCGGCCATCTTGTGCTGCTTGGGGCTCAGCGCGGGCTGGATCCGGGCGATCCGATCAGCGATCGTGAATATGGCCTTTGTCATCGAATTCGTCGATTTTCATGGTTCAAGAGGGTAGGCAGACCAGGGCACCTGTGAACCGCATCCGCCCGTGATCGCGAAATTTACGGGAGTACGGAGGAGGGGACAATTCGCGTTGTTGTTCGCGTTTGCCCGAAGCGAGGCCTATCGAACAGATGCATGCGTATTGGAACTTTCGGCACTTTTTCACGGCATGTGATTTTCTCAAGGCTCCGAGCTATTCATGTTTGGCGTCAAGAGCGGCAGTAGTCTAGCCATGAGAGTCTGGCTCGGAAACTGTCGAAAACGCTGCTGTCACGTGCTAAAGTGTCTCTTCTCGCGCGGGCGTTCAGCCCTACGCGCCGTAAGCGTTCACGTCATCCAACGCGCCTAGAACCGCCTTCGTTGCGGTCAGGCGTGGCTGCGTGTACGCATGGGCCAAGTCGGATCGTGGCGTAAGCGTTTCCCATCGGAACCGCTATTCATGGCTCAAGATTCCACTCAAACTATTCCTGCCCCCGCGCTTGTGGCCGGCTACACAGGCAGACGCCGCAATACGCTTACCGCCTTGCTGGTGGCCACAGCGTTCTTCATGGAGAACCTGGACGGCACAGTGATAACGACGGCCATGCCTGCAATGGCCAGCGACTTTGGTGTCATCCCCACCGACCTTGGCCTCGGAATAAGTGCCTACCTTTTGACCCTAGGCGTGTTCATTCCCATCAGCGGATGGATGGGTGAACGCTTTGGCAGCCGCAGGGTGTTTTGCTCCGCGCTAATCCTCTTCACCTTGGCGTCCCTGGCCTGCGGCCTGGTGAACAACCTATGGGCGTTCATCGCTTTGCGCGTGGCGCAAGGCATCGGCGGCGCGATGATGGTACCCGTTGGCCGACTGGTCCTGCTGCGAAGCACACCCAAGCACGATCTGATGCGAATCATGTCCATCCTGATCTGGCCGGGGCTGTTCGCACCGGTTCTGGGGCCTCCTCTGGGCGGATTCATTACCGAGTACACGTCGTGGCGATGGATCTTTTATCTCAATATTCCCGTCGGCATCGCCGCGCTGGCCGCAGCTTGGCTGTTGATCCCCACTGAGCTCGGCGACACCAGGCGTCCTTTCGATTGGAAGGGTTTTTTCTGGATCGGCGCTGGGCTGGCCGGTGTGCTGTGGGCAGTAGAACTTTGCGGGCGCCCGGTGCCGCCCTGGAAAGAAATGATCCTTTGCTTGGGCGTGGGCACTGCATTTCTCTTCATTGGGGTTAGGCATTTGAACCGTCATCCTCATCCCATGCTATCGCTTGCACCGATCAAGCGGCACAGCTATGCGGTAAACATCCGGGGTGGTTCGCTGTTTCGCATGTCGGTGGGCGCCGTGCCGTTTCTGCTGCCGCTGATGTTCCAAGTCGGTTACGGCATGGATGCTTTTCATGCCGGCCAACTGGTGCTGGCCGTATTCGCGGGCAATCTTGCGATGAAGATGTTCACGACGCCCGTGATGAAGCGATTCGGCTTTCGGCGGATTTTGTTGTGCAATGGGGTGTTCAACACGCTGGCCCTGGCAGCTTGCGCTCTGATCGGACCGGAAATGAGCTTCTTGACGACCGCCGTGATTTTGTTCATTGGCGGGTTGTCGCGTTCCATGCAGTTCACCGCGCTGAACACTTTGGCGTTTGCGGAAATGCCGCAGGAGGACCTTAGCGCGGCCAGCTCGCTTTTTTCCACGATGTCGCAGTTGGCCTTGGGGATGGGTATTGCGCTCGGTGCGATTGCCATTCGGATTGGCGAGTGGGCGGCGCCCGTGGTGGGGTTGGACCACGCGCCGGGCGCCGCGTACCGTCTGGCATTCCTGGTGGTTGCCGTGGTCTCCTGCGCTGGCATGTTGGATTTGCTCGGTTTGAAGCGTGAGGCCGGCAGCGCCGTTACCGGCGTGCGCGTTGAGGGAAGGGCGAAGTGACCATGGCTACCCGACGCGTGCCCCAGCTAACCAGCCGCAGACAGCCGCAACAGGCCCGATCCGCGGATTTGGTGGCGGCTATCCTGCAAGCTGCGAGCCAGGTGCTGGCCAGTGCCGATGCGCCACGATTCACTACGGCCCGCGTTGCCGAGCGGGCGGGAGTCAGCGTCGGCTCCGTCTACCAGTACTTTCCGAACAAGGCCGCAATCCTCTTTCGGCTGCAAAGCGATGAGTGGGCGCGGACGGCCGAAACGCTGAGCTCTATCCTCACCGATTCAGCGCAATCGTCCGACGCGCGCCTGCAGGCTTGGGTGCATGCCTTCATTGCTTCGGAGTGCGACGAAGCGGCGGTTCGGGCAGCGCTGAGCACTGTCGCGCCCCGTTATCGCGAGACACCGGGGTTCGGGCAGTCGCGGGAATCCATAGGTCACGCCCTGGAAACGTTCATGGCCGACGTTCTGCCGCAGGCCGCCGCCGATACGCGTACTCGTACCGGCGAGCTGTTACGGTCAACCCTCAATGCTGCCGGCAAGCAGTTTTCGATGACTCCGCGTACGCCCGCCCAGATTCGAGACTATGCCGACTCCCTGTCCGAGATGTTCTGCGCCTATCTGCACGCCATGAGGGCGCGGGACGCCGGGGCATGGATGCAAGGGACGCTTGGCTGGGGGGCGCAGTAGGACAGAACGGCGAGGGAGTCTAGCCCTTCCTCGTACTTCAATCTGCTCGACATCCGTGGTCTACTGCCGCGCCACCGTCAGGATTTGCCGTGGCGGAACGCCCTTTGCAGCCGGTTGGCGGCTGCCTCCAGCAGCGGCAGGACCTCGGCGACCAGCCTGTCTCTCGTGTAGTCCTTGGTGTTGACCGACACCGCCAGCCCATAGCGCTGGGCGCCTGCTTGCACCAGGGTGCCGATGGCGGAATAGCCCATGCCCAGGTCTTCCTCGACCAGCGACCAGCCGCGCTTCCTGGATTCCTTGATTTCCTTCGTCAGCTTGCCGCGGTGAACCAGGGTCTTGGGCGTCATCTGCGTGATGTCCATGGCGGCGACGTGCGCATCGATGTCTTCGGATTGTGCGATCAGCATGCGGCCCATCGCGGTGCAGTGCGCGGGCAAGCGGCTGCCGACGTGGATGTTCATCGTGACCAGCTTGCGGGTTTCGAGGGACGCGATGGAACGGGCCACGACCACGACTTCGTCGCCATCCAGCAGCCCCAGATGCACCGAGCCGCCGACTGCGTCGGCCAGCACTTCCATTTCGCTTTCCGCCATGAGGGGCAGGGACAGGCTGGACAGCGCCGCATAGCCCAGCTCCAGCACCAGCGGCCGCAATTGGTAGCGCTTGGATTCCTCATCGTGGCCCACATAGCCTTCGTCCTGCAGGGTGCGCAGAAAGCGCAGGCAGGTCGCCTTGGTCAGATTCACACGCGTCGCGATCTCCGTAAGGGACGGCGATGGGATTTCATTGAATACGCGAACTATGGCGAGGCCTCGCGAAAGCGAGCGGTTTGAAACGGTCACGGTATCTCCGATTTTGCGGACTTATTGTTGCCGCAAAGACTATCGCACAAGCGTCTTGGTGTTGATGCTTCCCGCGCGTGGGCACCTAGTGTAAATGGGAGGCGCGCGTGGTCCTGCTCGGTCGCCCTCGCTGCAGAAATGCGAATGATTTCAAGGACGTCCGCGGGCACGCTTCGCTGCGGTGCAGAACAACTAGTTCTTGCATGTTCATTATTTGCCCACTAGCATGGGTTTAAAGAGCGATACAACGGTTCATTAAGTGAACCATGATGATAACTAAAGGAGGCATGCATGCATACCCTGTTTGGTTCCATCCGGCGCGCGATGATGGCCGCGCTGTTTGCAGTATCACTTGCCGCACCTCTGGCCCATGCGCAGGACCCCGTGAAGCTGACGCTTTGGTTCACCGACTCGCGGGCGCAGTACAAGACCTGGCTGGAGAAGTCGGCGGCGGAGTTCCGCAAGACCCATCCCAACGTCAGTTTCGAGATCGTCCAGATGTCGCCGAACGACGCCTACATCAAATGGCCGGCCTCGATCGCCGCAGGCAACCAGCCGGACATCACCTGGATGTTCTTCGCGTTTTCCGCCTGGGTGAATGACATTCCGGGCGGCGCCCTGGCGCCCATGGACGACGTGGTCAATGCGCTGGGCAAGGAAAAGTTCCATCCAGACGGTTTGTCCGCGTGGCGCTACAAGGACAAGTACCTGGGGGTCCCATACACGCGCCAGCCGTTCTACCTGTTCTGGCGCAAGGACAAGTTCGCCGCAGCGGGCCTGCCCGCGCCGAAGACCTGGGACGACATCGTCAACGCCGCCAAGGTGCTGCACAAGCCGGAGAAGGGCGAGTACGGCATCGCCATCGCTGGCAAGAACGATTGGACGGTGCGCCAGAACTTCGAACTGGTGCTTTATTCCAATGGCGGCCATCTGCTGACCAAGGACGGCAAGGCCGCGTTCGACAACGACGTGGGCCGCAAGGCCATCGATATCTACACGGAACTCTTCAAGTACACGCCGCCGGGCTCCCTGAACGCAGCCTACGCGGAAGTGAACCGCAGCTTCGCCACGGGCACCGCGGCGATGGCGATCTCGCTGCCCGTGGCGCTGAGCCAGTTCCACGACGCGAATCCGGGCAAGGCCGGACAGGTCGGGGCGCTGATTCCTTCGGACGCGGGACTGGCCCTGACCATGCAGAACAACAAGGGTTGGTCGGTCTTCGAGAAGTCCAAGCACCAGGCCGAGGCCAAGAAGTTCGTGCAGTTCCTCTATGAAACGGAGCAGTACGCCCGCGGGCTGGAGGCCAGCGCGCTGGGCGGACTGGCGCTGTACGACGACAAACAAGCCATCGAAATGTACTTCGACCGCGTCGGCTCGGTGAAGGCCTACCCCGATGTCGTGCAGACCTTGCTTTCCAACCATTCGGGCTATTACTCGGGCATCGATTGGTATGGACAGAATCCCAAGGGCGGCCTGGTGGGCTCCAAGGGCATCGTGGAGCGCAATCTGAACATGCACCTGGCCAAGAAGCAGGACACGGCCCAGACCGCCCAGGCCATACAGCGCGAACTGCGGGAAATTTTCGACTGACGCCGCGAAGAGGGCTGCCTCTTTCGCTTTTCCATCCATCGGAGAAACAGCATGCAGGATGACACCATCCTTGGCACGGGGTTGCGCGCGCTCGCGCAACGCTGGGAGCGCAACGGATACCAGTTGATGAGCCGCCGCCTGGAAGGGGCGTTGGGACGAGAATTCCGTTTCGAATGCGCGGGCGAACCCGCCATGAGCGTGAAGCTGACGGCCAGCACGGCCGAGATCAGTCCGGCCGACCCTGCGCAGCCCGCGTACGCCACCATCGCCATGGGCGCCGCGGACTGGAAGCAGGTCTTTTCCGGCAAGTGGTCGGTGATGACGGTCGTGCTGGGCGGCCGCAGCAACTTTCCCAAGCATGAACGCCGCTACATCATGCAGTTGTCCATGCTGATGCAGGCACTTTTGCTTCTGGAGGCATGAATGGGCGCGTCAGAATTGCAGCAAACACCGGGACTGGTGCGCGAACCGGTCACCATGGAATACGCCAGGTTCGTGGCGGGACTGAACTACGAGGCGCTGCCCGAGGCGGTGGCCACGGTAGCCAAGGATCAGATCCTCGCCACGATAGGATCGTGCCTTGCCGGCTCGCGCATGCCGGGCGCGGAGTCCTTGCGCAGGGGCAGCCGGATCCTGGGCAGCGGCGAGGTCGCCACGCTGTTCGGCCTGCCTGAGAAGGTGCCGGCGCCGGCTGCGGCGCTCTATAACGCGGGCACGGGCCAGATCATCGAGTGGGATGACTGGGTCCTGATCAGCCACACCGGCGCCTGTGTCGTGCCCATCGCGTTCGCCAGCGGCGAAGCGTGCCGCAGCAGCGGGCGCGACGTGGTGACGGCGGTCGTCATCGGCAACGAGATCGCGGGCCGCACCTCGCGGGCCATCCAACGCGGCGCCTATCTCGGCAACGGCATGCCCAACCATCAGGCCGAGGCGTCGCTGGTCGCCGGCCATCTGATGAAACTCGATCCCATCGCCTTGGCGCGTTCCGTCAGCCATTCGGCCTACCTGGCGATGGAGAACTGCTTCCTGGGCTGGGCCAGCGATTCCAAGGTGCTGGTCAATGGCCTGCCGGCCATGTGGGGCATCGTGTCGGCGAATCTCGCCAAGGAAGGGTTGATCGGCAATCTCGACATGATCGAGCATCCCGCGGGCTACCTGGCCACGGTATCCGAGGAGGTGGACCATGCCGAACTGCTCAAGGGCCTGGGACAGGACTGGTACACGCTGACCCTGAACACCAAGCGCTATCCGTCCTGCGCCTACAACCTGGCTGCGATCGAATCGGCCATCACGCTCAGCGCCCGGCTTGGGGCGCAGGCGACACGCCGGATCCGCAAGATCGTCATTCAATGCCCCGGCGTGACGATCTATGTCAGCGGGCGCTACCACGGCTTCGAACCGGACATCCGCGAACTGATCCGCGACGACAGGCTGAGCCACATGGGCCTGTGCTTTGACGCGGGCTATGCGGTGGCCGCCGCGCTGGTCGACGGCAAGCTCACGTACCAGCAGTTCCTGAAAGAACGCATTTTCGACCCCGAGATCGCCCGGCTGCACGGCATCGTCGAATACCGCACCGATCCCGACATGCAGAAGGCTTATTACAAGGACTACCAGTACGGCTCGCGGGTGGAGCTGCACCTGGAGGATGGCGAGGTCCTGCACGAGGAGCGCAAGCAGTTGCTGGGCGCGCGCGACAGGACCTTCGATCACGTCGAGAAATTCATGGAAGGCGCAGAGGACGTGCTGTCCTATTCGCAGGCCTGCGAGGCCGCGCAAGCGCTGCGCACGCTGGAAAAGATCCAGGACATCAATGAAGTCGGCGCCTTGCTGCGTCCCAGGAACGGCTAACTCCACGAGGAAACGCCAAATGAAGAACTTCTCCACCGTATGGCCGCGCGACATGATGTTCGGGCGCGGGGCGCTGAACCAGCTGGGCGCCCGCGCCAAGGCCATGAACGTGCGGCGCATGCTGATCGTCACCGATGCCGGGCTGGTCAAGTGCGGGCTGGCGGAAAGCGTCGCGCAGACGCTGGCCAAGGACGGCATCGAGTCGCGTGTCTTCGGCGAAGTGCTGCCCAACCCCACGATGACCGAGGTGCGGCGGGGCGTCGAACTCTGGCGCGCGGAAACCTTCGACGGCTTGCTGGCCCTGGGCGGGGGCAGCTCCATGGATGCCGCCAAGGCCATCGCCACGACCTTGCTGTCGGGCAAGGAGATCGTGGACCAGGTGACGCACGGCGTGGACCATCTGCCAGGGGAGCCTGTGCCGTTCTTCGCCGTGCCGACGACATCCGGTACTGGCAGCGAGGCGACCTCGGCGGCGATGGTCAAGGACGACGACGGCCGCAAGTACCTGATCCGCAGCTTGCGCTGCCGGCCCGTCCTGTCGGTGCTGGACCCCGAGATCACGGCGAGCGTCCCGGCGCGCATGACGGCCGCGACCGGGATGGATGCGCTGATCCACGCCATGGGCGCCTATACCAACAGCAGCCAGCATCCGATTGCGGACGTCCTGGCGCTGGAGGCGATGCGCCTGGTAATGGAGCACCTGCCGCGCGCCGTGCAGCGGGGCGACGACCTGGAGGCGCGCGAGAACATGATGCTGGCCAGCCACCTGGCGGGCATCGCGATTTCCTGCAAGGGCAACGATGCCGTGCATGGACTGTCCACGCCGGTCGAGTCCTTGCTGGACGTGACGCATGGCGAGAGCCTGTCGGCCATACTGCCGCACGTGATGGCGTTCAACATGGAGGCGCGGCCCGACCTCTACGCCACGATAGGGCGGGCGATAGGCGCGGCGGGCAAGGACGCGAGCGACCAGGCCGCCGCCCGGGCGCTGCTGGAGCGCGTGACGGCCTTGCGCGACGAGATCGGCGTTTCGCGTTCCCTGGCGCCGCTGGGCGTAAAACCCGAGATGATAGAGCGTCTGTCGGAACTGGCGGAGAACAGCCGTTCCACGCTGATCAACTGCCGCAAGATGTCGCGCGGCGAGATCCAGTCCATGTACCAGCGGATGCTGTGATGAACGCGCCCGCCATATCCCTGTGGCGGCCGGGTCCGAGGTTGGCCCGGCACAGCCTGCCTTATCTGCTGATGGCACCCGCGCTCATCCTGCTGACGGCGCTGACGCTGGTGCCGCTGCTGTATTCCATTTTCCTGAGCTTCTACGAAGCCCAGCTGGGATTGGGATTGGGGCGCTTCGTCGGCCTGGACAACTACGTCGCGGTCCTCCAGGAGGCGCGGTTCTGGACCTCGGCGTGGAATACCCTGATCTGGGTGGCGGGCTCGGTTTCCTCGCAGATCATCGTAGGGGTGGGGCTGGCCGTGATCCTGGACCGGCTCGTCATCGGCCGCAATTTCTTCCGCGCCGCGCTGTTCCTGCCCTGGGTGATGCCAGTGGCCGTGATCGCCTATCTGTGGCGCTGGATCCTCAATCCCCAATCGGGCATCGTCAACGTCTCGCTGAGGAACCTGGGGTTCGACTGGGGCGCGACCTTGCCCTGGCTGTCGGAGCCGGACACCGCCATGGCCAGCGCGCTGCTGATCAATCTGTGGCGGGGCGTGCCTTTCGTGCTGATCATGGTGGTCGCCGCCCTGCAGGGCATACCCAAGGACGAGTACGAGGCGGCGCGCATCTCGGGGGCCGGGGCGTTGCGCGAGTTCTGGTACGTGACGCTGCCCAACCTGAAGCTGATCATCGCGACCCTGGTGCTTCTGCGCACCATGCAGATCGCGAACAACTTCTCGCTCATGTGGCTGTTGACCGGCGGCGGGCCCGCCGACTCCACGGAAATCCTGCCGATCCTGGTGTACTTGAAAGCGTTCGGCGCGCATCAGTTCGGGCAGGCGTCCGCGTTGGCCGTGCTGCTGCTGATCGTCCTGATGGCAGTCGCGGTCGTGTACGCCAGGGCGCTGAGGGAGAACCGCCATGCTTAGGAAGCCGACCCCGGGCGTGCTCTTCGCCTATGCCACCGTGATCGCGACCACGTTCGCGGTGCTGTTTCCCATCGTGTGGATGGTGCTGACGGCGATCAAGCCCACCGCGGAAATCTACTCGCCGCAGGCGTCATGGATACCCGCCACGATCGACTGGTCGCATCTGCGCGGAGCCTGGCTGGAAAAGAACTTCAGCGTCTACTTCCTGAACAGCCTGATTGTCTCGACCGCCACGGCGGTCTTCAGCACCGTGGTGGCCATACTGGGCGGCTACGCCTTGTCGCGCTTCGAGTTCAAGGGCAAACAGGTGTTGGGCGCCTTCGTTCTGGTGATTTACCTGGTGCCGGTCATCCTGCTGGCCTTGCCGTTCTATCTGCTGCTCAGCAAGCTCAGCCTGCTGGACACGAGGCTGGGGCTGATCCTGGCCGTGGCGACCTACGCCGTGCCGTTCTCGGTCTGGGTCCTCAAAGGGTATTTCGCGCAAGTGCCTCCGGAAATCGAAGAGGCCGCCATCGTGGACGGCGCCAGCCGCATTGGCGCCTTGTGGCGGGTGGTCCTGCCGGTGGCCCTGCCAGGCATCGTGGCGACATTCCTGTTCTGTTTCATCCTGGCCTGGGACGACTATCTGTTCGGCTTGATCATCATCAACTCGGACAGCATGCGCACGCTGCCGCTGGCCGTCGGCCTGCTGGCGGCCGACTACTCGGTCACGGACGGCCAGATGATGGCCATGGGAACCATCACCACGATTCCCATCATTTTCCTGTACCTGTTCTTTCAACGCTATTTCATCAGCGGCCTGACCTCCGGATCGGTCAAGGGCTAGCAATAGGAGACAAAAATGGATCAGGCATTGCCGAAAACCTTGCGCCAGACGCCGTACCCCCTGCTGATCGGGGGCCAGGAAGTGCCCGCGGCGTCCGGAGCGACCTTCGCCAGCATCAATCCGGACAACGGAGAAATCCTGGCGCAGGTGGCGCAGGCCGGGGCCGAGGATGTGGATCGCGCGGTGCAGGCGGCGCGCCTGACCTTCGAGGGGCCGTGGGGCCGGATGACGCCCAAGGAGCGCAGCAAGGCGCTGTTGCGGCTAGCGGTGGCGCTGAACGACAGGGCCGAGATGCTCGCGCAGATCGAAATGCTGGACGTGGGCAAGCCCATCAAGCAATCGCGCGCCTCGATGGCGGGGCTGGCACCCACGCTGGAGTACTACGCCGGCGTGCTGCTGGGCATGGGCGGGGAGACGATCAATGTTTCCGACCCCACCATCATGGACTTCACCTTGCGCGAACCGCTGGGCGTATGCGGGCTGATCGTGCCCTGGAATTATCCCGTCAGCCTGGCGGTCCTGAAACTGGCGCCAGCGCTGGCGGCGGGCAACACGGTGGTGATCAAGCCCTCGGAAGTGACGCCGCTGTCCACCACGGAGCTGGGCCTGGCCGTCCTGGAGGCGGGCATTCCGCCGGGCGTCGTCAACATCGTGCACGGCACCGGAGAAGAGGCGGGCGACGCGCTGGCGCGCCATCCGGGCGTGGCGAAGATTTCGTTTACCGGCGGCACCGTGACGGGCCGCAAGATCTTCCGCGCGGCGGCGGATTCCATCAAGCGGCTGACGCTGGAACTGGGCGGCAAGTCGCCCTTGATCGTCTTTGCCGACAGCGACATCGACGCTGCCGTGACCACTGCCTACAACGACATGACGCGCAATACCGGGCAGGTGTGCGCGGCGTGCACGCGGCTGGTGGTCGAGCGGCGGGTGCACGACGAGTTCGTCGAGAAGCTGGGCAAGCGGATGGCCCAGGTGCGGATCGGCCGGCCCGCCGACGAGGCCACGGAAATGGGACCCATCGTCAACGCCACGCAGATCAAGCGCATCCAGGCCTATCTGCAGGTGGCGGGCGAGGAGGGCGTGCGGACGGTACGCGGCGTGGACCTCGCCAGCCGGCCAGAGCTGAGCAAGGGCTACTACATCGACCCCGTCCTGTTCCTGGACGCGGACAACTCGATGCGCGTGGCGCGCGAGGAAATCTTCGGCCCGGTGCAGACCGTCATGACCTTCGACACCGAGGACGACGCGGTGCGGATCGCCAACGACTCGCCGTTCGGCCTGGCGGCCGCCGTCTTCACGCGCGACGCGGCGCGTTCCATGCGCATGGTGCGCAAGATCCAGGCCGGCACGGTGTGCGTCAACCATGGCGCCAAGGCGGCCGTCGATGCGCCCTTTGGCGGGTACAAGGAAAGCGGCATCGGGAAGGAACGCGGAATGTTGGCAATGTTGGACGACACGCAGGTGAAAAATGTCCGTTATGCACTTGTCTAAGCCCAGCTCGCGGATCGAGATCGACGGGATCGCGAAGCGCTTCGGCGACAACGCCGTGCTGCACGACCTGAACCTGTCGATCGATCCCGGCGAATTCGTGGTGCTGTTGGGGCCTTCGGGCTGCGGGAAAAGCACCTTGCTGCGCCTGATCGCGGGCCTGGAGGAGCCCAGCGCCGGGCGCATCCGCATCGGGACGCGCGACGTGACGGATTTCCCGCCGCGCCGCCGCGACATCGCGATGGTGTTCCAGAGCTACGCGCTCTATGCGCACCTGAGCGTCGCCGACAACATCAGCTTTCCGCTGCGCATGCGCGATATGCCCTGGTATTACGAGATCCCGCTGCTGGGAAGACTGATTCCTGCGGCGCGCGAACGCAAGCGCAAGCACCGCGAACAGGCCGCCCACGCCGCCGAAGCGGTGGGCATGCAGCACCTGTTGCACCGCAAGCCGCGTGAACTCTCCGGGGGCCAGCGCCAGCGCGTGGCGCTGGCGCGGGCCATGATCCACGATCCGTCCGTATTCCTGATGGACGAACCGCTGTCCAACCTGGACGCGCAATTGCGTTCCCACACGCGGGCCGAAATCATCCGCCTGCACCAGCGGCTCAAGCGCACCTTCATCTACGTGACGCACGACCAGGTCGAGGCGATGACCATGGGCACCCGCGTCATCGTCATGAACCAGGGCAAGATCCAGCAGGACGGCACGCCCGACGACCTCTACGACGCCCCGGCCAACGCGTTCGTCGCGGGTTTCGTGGGCAGTCCCGCCATCAACCTGGTCACGGCGCAGCCTGCGGCGGAAGGGTTCGCCATCAACGGCCAGGTGCTGCCCGGATCGGTCAGGTACCGCGCCGCTTCAGGATTCGGCCAATTGCCGAACAGCCTGACGCTAGGTATGCGGCCCGAGTATCTCCGGATAGGGGAGGAGGGGTTGCCGGCGGCGATCGAACTGGTGGAGCGGCTGGGCACGGAACAGGTGGTCACGCTCCAGGCCTGTGGCGTCTCGTTGCGCGTCAAGCTCGACAGCGAGGTGCGCTACCGCGCCGGCGACCGCGTGAACGTGAGCCTGGACTGGAGCCGCGTGCATCTGTTCGACGCGGACAGCGGAAACCGTATTGAACCCGTGCGCGCCCAGGCGCGTTCCCTGAGGGAGAAATTCGCATGAACGCAAAGACTGTCAGGGAACCGGCGCGCGAGACTCCAGTGCTGGGAGAGCCCGACGTGCTGGTGGCGGGAGGCGGCGTGGCCGGCATCGCCGCCGCGGCCGCCGCGGCCCGGGCGGGGGCCAAAGTGCTGCTGCTGGAGCGCTGGGGCTTTCTCGGCGGCACGGTGTCGGCGGTCACGCTGGGAGGCTTTTGCGGCGTCTGGGCGGTCACCCCCGATGACCTGATTCCGGTCGTCGACGGCCTGTTCGGCCAACTGGTGGACCGGCTGAAGAAGCGCGACGCCGTGACGGATCCACGGCGCTGGTCCCAGGTCGCGTCGCTGCCCTACGATCCCACCAGCGTGCGCCTGGTGGCCGACGAGATGATGGCGGCCTACGGCGTGGAAGTCATGTTCCACTCCTGGGTGGCCGACGTCGCGGCCGAAGACGGCCGGGTCGCCACCGTCTTTGTGGAAAACAAGGGCGGACGCCATGCCGTGCGGCCGCGCATGGTGATCGACTGCACCGGAGACGGCGACATCGCCGCGCGCGCGGGCGCGCCGTTCGAGCTGGGCTCGGGCGGGATCACGCAGTTTGGCTCCAGCATGTTCCGCATGGCGCCCGTGGACGTGGAAACGTTCGGCAAGCTGAGCCGGGATGACGTCAGCGCACGCATGGCCGCGATCGTCGAGGCCGGAACGCCGTTGCCCCGTACCATGGTCGCGCTCTACCCGAACCCGATCGAAGGCGTGGTGCACCTGAATGCGACCCGCGTCGCGCGCAGCGACGGCGAGCCATTCGACCTGACCGATCCGATGCAGCTGTCCGAGGCGGAAAGAGAAGGGCGCCGCCAGGCCTATCTGTACGAATCCGTGCTGCGCGAGCACATGCCTGGCTTTGCGCGGGCGCGCATCATCGATATCGGCGCGCAGATCGGCATCCGGGAAACCCGGCTGATCGAAGGAGACCACGTGCTGACGGCGGAAGAAGTCCTGGGCGCCGCGAAGCCCGAGGACGGCATCGCCTGCAACGCCTGGCCCGTCGAAGTCCATGCCCAGGGGCTGAAAACCGTGTGGAAATTCCTGGAACCCGGCGAGTATTGCCGGATCCCATATCGCTGCCTGACGCCGGCAGGCCTACGCAACGTGCTGGTGGCCGGGCGCTGCGTATCGTCCACGCATGAGGCGCAAGCATCGATCCGGGTATCGGCGCCGTCCATGGCCATGGGCGAAGCGGCGGGAATCGCCGCGGCCATGGCGCTGGCTGCAGGGTGCGACAGCCGGTCGGTGGCGGTCCGGGGGCTGCAGGCTGCGTTGCGGGCGGAAGGGGCGATACTCGACCCGCTAGGCTGAGAGGCGCGCGCACACGAGCAGGCCGCGCAGCAGTTGGCGGCAGGCCCTGCTCGTGGGCTGGCAGACGTCCTAGAAATCGATCGATGCCGACAGCAGCACGGATCGCGGCGAACCCAGGCGCAGATATCCTTCGGAGGCCGACGACCAGTAGTCCTTGCCGAACACGTTGTTGACCGTTGCGCGCAGCGTGACGGGGTGGTCGAATGCCCGGGTGGCGTAGCGTACACCCAGGTCCCAGCGTGTCCACCCCGGGATACGGCGGCTGTTTTCCAGGTTCTGGTACTGCCAACTGGTCGATAGTGCGCGCGCGCTCAAGGTAAGCCCAGGCGCAAACGACGGGTCCCACTCCATGCCGATATTGGCCATCCAGCGCGGCACGCCGACGGCGCTATTGCCATCTGTGTCAGGTTTGGCGGTGCGGATCATCGTGGGCTGGATGTAGGTGATGCCGCCCAGCAGGCGCACGCCGCGCGCCAATTCGCCGTAGGCATTGAACTCCACGCCGCGGTTGCGCTGTTCGCCACTCATGTCGTAGCGGGTCACGCCGTCATTGACGGTCGTCAAGCCGGAAGGCTGCTTGATCTGGAACAGGCCGAGGGTGGTCGTAACCGAGCCGAAATCGACCTTTACTCCAGCCTCGATCTGCTTGGTCTTGATGGGCGCGAAGATCTCGCCCGCGTTCGAGGTGCCTGCCGGAGCGATGGGGCCTGCGGTCAGGCCTTCTATATAGTTGGCGTACAGCGAAACATCGGTCCATGGCTTGACGATCAGGCCGAAGGCCGGCGTGACGGCCGATTTGTCGTAACTGGAGGTCTCCCGGCCGGTGGTGTAGCTGTAATTCGTCGCCTTCACCGTCTGGTAGCGCAACCCCGCAGTGAATTGGATGCGGTCATCGGCAAATGAGAGTGTGTCAGCCAGCGCGACGGTGGGCAGCTTCAGAAGGGACGTGCGTGGCGGCGAGCTGGATAGTCCGTCGATCGACGGTTTGGGGATGTCGGCGGGATCGTACAGATTGGATGGCGACAGGCCGAAGATGTAGTAGTCGTAATAGCCGGCGCGCTGCTCGAAGGTGGAATAGCTCAGGCTGACTTCGTGCTTTACCGGACCGGTACTGAAGTTGCCGCGCGCGCCCCAGACCGTGGAGACGTTCTGTTCGTAGCTGGGCCAATAGTACGGCCGCATCAGGAGTTCGCCGTTCTGCCCGACCACTATCGGATCCGCGTACAGGTAGCGGTTGTTGCTGCGGCGGTAGCCTACGCCGCCGAACAAGGTCAGGTGCGGGGTGAGGTCATATTCGGCGCGCAGCACGCCGTAGTTGTCGCGCGACCTGGCATAGCCCCAGTCCGGGGAATAGCCCTTGGCGGCATCGGGCGCGCGCGGCACGGGCAGGCTGTCGCCGAAAATCAACACACCCGAATCGCCCGGCGCGTCGATGTTGTTGGTCTGGTGGCCGGCGTCCAGTGACACGCGCAGCCGCTCGCCACGATAGTCCAGGCCGACCACCGCCACGCCCAGCTGGTTGGATTGATTCTGCACAGCGGTATCGCCGTCGCGGTACGAACCATTGAAGCGGATGCCGAATTCCTTGCTCTCACCGAAGCGGCGTCCGATGTCCACCATGCCGCCAAACCGGGAGTCGGACTGATAGGTTGCCGTCAGCCGGGTCAACGGATCGTCGCCGGCGCGCTTGGGGACCACATTGATGCCGCCGCCCACACTTCCCCGGGGGCTCATGCCGTTCAGGAGGGCGGTGGGGCCCTTGAGCACTTCGACGCGCTCGACGCCGTCCATCGAGATGCTGCGCAATGGCAGCATGCCGTACAAACCGTTGAAGGACACATCCTGGTTGCGCACGGGAAAGCCGCGGATCTGGAATTCGTCACCGGTTCCAGCGACCGAGCCCTGGCCGTCGTTGACCGTGCGCACCGAAGCGTCGTTCGCCAGTACGTCGGCGATGGAGTTGGCCTGCTGGTTCTGGATCAGTTCCGAGGTGTAGCTGGCAATATTGAACGGCGTGTCCATGACGTCGCGCTCGCCCAGGATGCCGACGCGTCCGCCCCGGGCAAGCTGGCCGCCGGCGTAGGGCTCGGGCAACTGCGAATTCCCCGTCACCAGCACCGGCGCCAGCGTGGTCACCGCCGGGGCCTGCGCCGCGCCCATTACCGCGTATCCGCCGCCAGGAGTGGCCGTGCTGGACAATCCGGAGCCCTGCAGCAGCCGTGACAACGCTTCCCGCACTGTCATGCGGCCAGATACGGCGGGCGCCTGGTGTGCGGCAATGTGCGCGCCGCCGGCCATGATGGGCGTGCTGGTCTGACGCGACAGCGTGGTGAGCGCCGTGTTCAGCGGCTGCGCAGGCAGGTCTATGGCATAGAGCTGTTCCGACTGTGCCTGAGCCTGGGCCAGTGCGGGCATGGCGGCCAGCGGCAGGCCCAGAACGCCCGATAGCGCCAGGCTTAGCGCGGAACGGCCCAGGAAGGGCCGGCAAATACCGGATTGGTGCATTTCAACTCCGTCTGTCGAAAAAAACGCCGCCCAGTGGCAGCCCTATCGATACAGAAGACGGATGGGGCGCAAAAACGGAGACACTTGGTAGAAAGAAATCAGCGCAGCCGCAGTACGACATCGCCGTTCGGCTGCGATTCGGCGCGCACCGGGAGTATCGCTTCAAGCAGATTTGCCGCATTGTCGGCGTCGGCGCCGCGAAATCGTCCGGTCAAGCGCAGGGCGTCGACCTTCGGGTCGGACGTCCTGAGCGGCCGCGCGCGGAAGGCGTTGATGGCAGGCAGGGCTTCATCCAGGCGCTGGTTGTCGAACCACAGCCAACCCTTGCGCCAGGCGGCGATGCTGTCCGGATCGATGCGCCGGACGGGATCGACTTCGCCATTGCGCCAACTGACGGCGGTATTGGCGTGCAGATCCAGGGCAGGGCCGCCGCGCGCCAAGGTGTACCAACGGGCGTCGCGCGGAGCAGGGCGGAAGCGCACATGGCCTTCTTCCACGGCGACGGAGACCGCGCCGCCACGGTCGCTGACACTGAACACCGTGCCCACGACCTCCACTTCGCCGCCGCGGGTGCGGACACGGAATGGGCGGCTGGCGTCGCGGACCACCGTGAACAGCGCTTCGCCATGGGTGAGTTCCACCAGGCGTTCGTGCCGGTAGAGACTGACTGCCAGGCGTGTACTCGGACCCAGGTCTATCCGGGTCGCCAGGGCGCCACCCTCGGGCTGATCGGGCACTTGCGCCTGCGACAATTGGCGGGATCCGGTTTCGTAGGATGCCTGGTACAAGGGCTGCCGCCAATACCAGCCCGCGCCGAGCAAGGCCGTACAGGCGCCTGCGGCAGTCCAGCCCAGCAGCGCACGCCGCGAGAGCCTGCGATCCGCCGCAACAACAATGTCTTCCTGGTCGAACTGCGCGCGCATGTCCGGCGCCACGATGGCGAGCAGTTGCCAGCGCCGGAAGGCTTCGACATAAGCGGCTTCGTGTTGGGGCGTACGGGTGCGCCAGGCGGTCAGCCGCGACGCAGCCTGGCGCGCGGCGCGCTCGGTGGCGACTTCCGCGGTAGCAATCAGGCTCAAGGCCTGGTCGATGAGCGCCTCGTCGGGTATCTGCTGCATGATGTCAGTCACTGCCGCCCGTGACCAGGCCGTCGGGGCCGGCCTTAGAGTCCAGGTACAGATTGCGCAAAGCGTGCGAACAATCCAGGGTTGCGCGCACCAGATGCTTGGCAACCGCCGCTTCCGTGATCCCCAATTTTTGTGCGATTTCGGCGCGGCTGTGGCCGTAGGCGCGGAACAGCAGAAAGACCTGCATCCGCCGCGCGGGCAGGGACGCCAGCACCGCCGCCACGCGCTCGACCATCTGGCGTTGCGACACCACTTGCTCGGCGGACGGGGCCATCGCCTCGGCTTCCAGCGGCCCGTGCAGGGTCAGCCAGTTCTGCGCGACCTTGCGGCGGCGCGCCTCATCGATGCAGAGATTGTGCGCGACGCGGAACAGCAGGCCGCGCAATGACTCGATCCCAGGGCCGTTCTTGCGGGCCTGGTCCAAGCCATTGGCGTAAACGCGCTCGAAGCTCGCCTGGGCAATGTCGGCGGCGTCGTCCGGATTGCGCAATTGATAGTTGAGATGCCGCTGCAGGTCGCGGTAGTGGCCAAGCAACTCGTCGACGAATTCGCGTACCGTCGTGGTGGCGCCGGCCCGTTTGACGGAACGAATTGGGGAGGATGCGGACATCGGAATGGGGAAAAAACGGCGTCCGTGGTAGAGGCTTACTCACGGGCATATTCAATAATGATTCCCATTATTGTTATTTGGATCCAGTGATGCAAGCAATCGTTTACCCTGCGGCAATATACGCATAATGTATATTATGTAAAGTAACGTATGGGCGTAAAAATCATCCCGCGACATAGCCGTCCAATTGAGCAAACTTCCGGCTCCCGCAGACTCGTGCGTCAATGGGATGTTCCCTCCGCTTTCCGCGCCAGCGGCAGACCCGCTTCCCTCCAGGCATCGATTCCCCCGATCAGGAACCGTGCGGCAATGCCCCTGGCCCTGAGGGCCAACGCCACGCTCTGGCTGACTTCATGACCTTTGACGCAGTAAACCATCACCGTCCGGGCGTTTTCCAGCTCATGCTGCCAAGTCAGGGCCATGGCGGGATCCCGCCATGCCGATCCCGGAATCTGTTCACGCGCAAGGTCGAAAGCCGGGCGGCGTCGCACATCCAGGATGACTGCCCTACTTTCATTGGCCGCCTCGCGCGCTTGGATGCCCAATTCCGCGCTGGCCGCGCCCATTGCGCGGACATACGTCGAAGCGACGGCATCCCATCGGATCTGCGCCATGAAGGCATCAATGTAGGCGGATGCCTTCGCACCGAAGTCCATGTGGTATGCGTGCTCATACATATCAAGCGCGAGCAGCGTGGACGTCCCTGCCAGCAATTGACTGTGATCTCCCGCCCAGTGATTGAGCAGTCTGGCTTCCCGCGCGGACCACGCCAGAATCGCCCAGCCCGAGCCGCCGCCCATGGCCCGCGCCAGCGAAGTGAACTCGGCAAGCCAGTTTTCGAATGAACCGAAATCGCGTTCCACCGCTACCGACAGTCCTCCGGCCGGGAGCGATCCATCGCCGCCCAGCGCGTCAAAATAGGCTTCGTGGAGGAACACCGAGTTCGCCGCGAGCAACTCCTCTCGTTTGGCGCCGACCAGCGCAAATCCTGGCGTGCTCGCGCGATCCCTGCTCTCCAGGGTCTGTCTAATGGTGTTCAGGCGCGACAAAGCGCCGAGATAGTTGTTTTCGTAGTGACTGCTGATCAGCTTGCTGCCGAGCCCGGCAACCTGCTCGGGATCCACGGGCAGCGGTTTGGGCGTCAAATCCATGATTATTCTCCCTGTCGATGCCTGAAGCGACCGCTAGGCGATCAGCCTGCCTGGCGAGGGATAGTTCCACGCGTGCGTTTCGCCGCGAACGTCGTGGCACCAGGCGTAGAGCGCGTCATAGACCACCAAGCCATGCTTGAGCATTTCCTGGTCGTCCGGAAAGTTCCGCGACAAGCCCAGCGACACGGCCAGGAGTCCAGCGCATTGCGGCGCAAGATCCAGTCTGTTGGTGTCGGCGCCGCGCACAATCACCGCCAAACTTCTCAGGCTGGGATCCTGCAGCGCATACTGGTCAAGGAAAGTGTCGAAGCTGCATTTCTCCCCGACATGTGTCAGCGTTACGCCCGGCACGTCGTAGGGGATGGCTCCCGTCGCGTCGGCCTCGCTCAGGACGCGGTCGGCCTCGACAAACAGGAACTCGGGGTCTTTATCGATGTGCCGGCTGATCAGCCACGGACATGCGATACGGTCGATCTTTGGGTGTTCCCTTGTGATCCACTTCATGGCGCTACCTCATAGGGTGAGTTTCACGACAAGGCCAATGACGGCGCAGGCCGCAATGACCTCGATGACACCGCGCTTGAATCCGAACAATGCGATGGCGGCTCCCAGCGCGATCAGCGCCGAGCCCAGGTCGAACCGCCCTGCCAGGCCTGCCGGCCACAGGACGTGATAGCCAAAAAATACCGCCAGGTTGAGGATGACGCCGACCACCGCCGCGGTGATGGCGGTGAGCGGCGCGGTGAATTTCAGGTCTTCCTTGGTGGCTTCGACCAACGGGCCGCCCGCCAGGATGAACAGGAACGACGGCAGGAAGGTGAACCAGGTGACGATCGTCGCGGCCAGCGCGCCGGCCAGGAACAGCGTTTCGGGGCCCAGCAGCGCTTTGGCGTATCCGCCCACAAAGCCGACGAAGGCGACCACCATGATGAGCGGTCCTGGCGTGGTTTCGCCCAGCGCCAGGCCATCTATCATCTGGGTCGGCGTCAGCCACGCGTAGGTATCCACGGCGCCTTGATAGATGTACGGAAGCACCGCGTAGGCGCCGCCGAAGGTCAGGAAGGCAGCCTTGGTGAAGAACCAGCCCATTTGCGTGTACGCACCGTGCCAACCATGCATTGCCGTCAGGATTGCCATCGGCGCTGCCCATAGGAGCAGCCCCATCCCTATGATTGCCCCCAGGCGCGGCCAGCGGAATCGAGCGTGGGCCGGCGTGGGCGTGTCGTCGTCGATCAGCGCCGGGCCGTAGCTCTGGGCGCCGGAACCATGCCGCGCGCCAGTGCGGAAGTACTGCGGCCATTGCTTGCCGCCGGCGAAGCCGATCAATGCGGCGGCGGCCACGATCAGCGGAAAAGGCACGTTCATGGCGAAGATCGCCACGAAGGCCGCGCCCGCGATGCTCCACAGCACGGGATTCTTGAGCGCGCGCGATCCGATGCGGTGCGCGGCGTGCAGCACGATTGCGGTCACTGCCGGCTTGATGCCGTAAAACAGGCCGGCGACCAGGGGGACGTCGCCGTAGGCGACATACACCCAAGACAAGCCGATCAGGATGAACAATGACGGCAGCACGAATAGCGCTCCCGCGACGATTCCGCCCCGTGTCCGGTGCAGCAGCCACCCGATGTAGGTGGCCAACTGCTGGGCCTCCGGGCCCGGCAGCAGCATGCAGTAGTTCAGCGCATGCAGGAAGCGGCGCTCGCTGATCCAGCGCCGGCGCTCCACCAGCTCGGCGTGCATGATGGCGATCTGGCCAGCGGGGCCACCGAAGCTGATGAATCCCAGTTTCAACCAGAACCAGAACGCCAGGCGCAGGCTGACCTGCTGCGGCAGCTCCATGGCGGCCGGAGTCGAGTCAATCGGCGGCGCGCCGCTGTCCGGCACGGTGGATTTCATTTGCCGCCCTCCTTCGCGAAGCTGGCCGCCAAACCGTCGAACACCCCGCTGGCCAGCGCGAGCAACTGGTCGTCGGTGGCGATCGTGTCGCGCAAGCCAGCCAGGATCTGCTCCACGCCGGCCGCTTCTGACGGCTGCACGCCGCCTACATCCAGGTAGTGAACGATGGCCCCCAGACGATCCAATGCGGGGTGCTGCAAGCCAAACGCTGCCAACAGCGTTTCAAAAGTCACTTTGGCGCCCACATGCGAAAACGCGGCGCCATCAAAGTCGAAACCCAAGGCTTCAGCGGGACGATCCGTTGTGGATTGCAGCCAGAGAATGCGAGCCTCTGGATCGATGTATCGGCGGATCAGCCAGGCGCTGGCCAAGCGATCCACCCAGGGGCGCGCCCGTGTGGCCCAGCTGCGGCCTTGATAGTCCGCGATCGACAGGCGGGGAATGGCGCCTTCCGCCGCCGCGTGCGGTTCATCAGGCGATAGCGCACGGTTTGCGCCCTCTTCCAGTTCCCTTAACGCCCCGTCCGTTTGGCGCTGCGCCTCTCCGGCGAAAAAATCGATGTCCGATATCTGGGCGTACTTCTTGCGCAGCTTGCGGGTCTGCTTGAGTGTGTCCATGGCGTTGTCGGATGTCAGCGAAGTGCGAAAGCGCGCAACCTCCTGCAAAAGCTCGGCGTAGTCCGCCGAACGGTCGAACAGCGCCTGGAACTCGCCTTCCTCATCTGCGCTGGCGGCTGCTTGCAGGAGATAGGCAGTGCCCCCGTTTTCGCGCACGTCCCGCGCAATGCCAGCCAGGGTGTCGTTGCCATTCCCTGCGGGCAGCAGATAGACCCCATCGCGCAACACGGCGGCTCCGCAGGACTTCAGGGCGCGCCACGCGCGCATGCGGGCGGTGGCGTTTTCAGTGGGGAGCGAAAGGACAAGCGTCAGCCAGTTCATGGGGTGAACTCACTATGTTTAAGTAGACAATAGAACAAATAAGTAGAGATATCTACTTATTATTGTTTAGCTAAACTACTTTTTCCGCGGCCCTTTGGTTCATTGGACGGCTACCCTCATGTCGATCCGCTCAGCATCCCCGGCGCTGGCCGCAGCGTTACTGTTTGGCGCCAGCACACCGCTCGCCAAGACCTTGGTCGAAGGCGTCACGCCGCTGCTGCTGGCTGGGCTGCTCTATCTGGGCAGCGGCCTGGGCCTGGGCATCTTGCTGACGCTACGGCGTATCGGCCGTCTCGAAAGTCCGGAAGCCGGGCGTTCGTGGCGCATTCCGCGGACAGACCTGCCCTGGCTGGCGGGCGCGATTGTGGCAGGCGGGGTACTCGGTCCAGCGCTGCTGATGCTTGGGCTGACCCAGACGAGCGGCGCCTCGGCCTCGCTCTTGCTGAATATCGAGGGCGTGTTCACTGCCATCATTGCCTGGTGCGTGTTCAAGGAAAACGCCGACCGCCAGATCGTGCTGGGTATGATTGCGATCGTTCTGGGCGGGATCTTGCTGTCCTGGGAGCCCGGCGGCGCGGCATTGTCATCCGGGGCGCTGCTCATCGCGGGCGCTTGCCTTTGCTGGGCCGTGGACAACAACCTGACCCGTCGGGTCGCCACCCATGACGCCATGTTGATCGCGGGGCTGAAAGGCTTGGCTGCGGGAGCGGTCACTACCAGCCTGGCGCTGCTCGGCGGGGCCGAGTTTCCGCCGTTCGCCATGGTGGGCGCCAGCCTGGTCGTGGGATTCCTTGGGTATGGCTTGAGCCTGACACTGTTCGTTCTGGCGCTTCGGACGTTGGGAACCGCCAGGACGGGGGCCTACTTTTCGGTGGCGCCGCTGTTCGGAGTGGCGCTTTCCTTCATCTTGTTGCCTGAAAACCCTGGCCCGCTATTCTGGCCCGCCGCCGCCCTGATGGCGCTGGGCGTCTGGTTGCATCTGCGCGAACGGCATGCGCATGAGCATACCCATGAACCCATGGAACATAGCCACCGGCACGTGCACGACGAACACCACCAGCACGCGCATTCCTTTGCCTGGGATGGCGTCGAGCCGCATGCGCATCCACACCGGCATGAAGCCCTGACGCACACGCATCTCCACTATCCGGATATTCATCACCGGCATCGTCACGGGCCAGGCCATGGAATCCGCGCGAGGAAGGCATAGGCTTTCGCCACCGCCCTCCTCGCCAGCGTGTCTCGATGTTCGATCAACTGATATTTTCAACCTGATGAGCACCGCCTTCGGCCCGCGGGACGATGACGGCGTCAAGCGCGATGCAGCCGCTGCCCTGCGGAAGGACTGCGAGCGGGTTCACGTCGATGGAGGACAAGCCTTCCCGATTCGCGCTGGCAAACTCCGATAGCGCGGCGATGGCGCGGCAAAGCGCCTGAATGTCGGACGGCGCTGCTCCGCGCGCACCGGCCAACAGGGCCGCGCCCCGTATTTCAGCCACCATGCTGCGCGCCTCGTCCTCGTCTATCGGCGCCAGCCGGAAGCTGACATCCTTCAGGACCTCCACGAATACGCCTCCCAGGCCGAACATCACTACCGGGCCGAATACCGGATCGATATGGGCGCCCAGAATGCATTCGACACCGCCCTGCACCATCGGCGCAACCAGGACGCCGTCCAATGTCGACGCAGGCGCATTGGCGGCCACGGCGGCCACTATCTCGCTGAATGCTGATTCGACGCTCGCGTCGTCGGCGATGGCGAGGCGTACGCCACCTACATCGCTCTTGTGCACGATGTCCGCCGACGCGATTTTCATGGCGACCGGATAGCCCGCCCGCCGCGCGGCCGCGACGGCTTCCCCGGGATTCGCGCATACCGTCGCGCAGACCGTCGGTATGCCGGCGGTCTCAAGCAGCGCGAACGATGCCGCTTCGCCCAGGCGCTGCGGAAATGCGACGGCCCCGATGGCTGTCTTGCCAGGCAGGCCGCGCGGCGGTCTGACGTCGCGGCGGGAACATAAGGCGCGAACCATATGGATGGCCGTGCTGGGGTCGGAAAACACGAGACACCCCAAGGACTCCAGGTCCCGCTTGTTGGCCGGGGCGATCGCGCAACTGAGCACAAGCGGCGTGTCGGGATAGGCGCTGCGGATATCGCGGACGAACTCGCGTATATGCGGCCAAAGCGCCGGAGATGCGGCGACAGCACCCACGAAGACCACCAGGGACCCGTACCTCCCTTCGTCCAGCATCAGTCGAGCCGTATACGACAGAAGGTCCATCTCGGACGTGGCTTGCCCTGTGATGTCCACCGGATTGTTCACGCCGGCGAATGGCACCCTGCGCAAGATCGACTGCCTGGCTGCTTCGGGCAACGGCGACATGGTCAGGCCTGCGATCTGTGCATCGTCCGCCATCAGCGCGCCCACGCCGCCCGACATAGTCAGCAATCCGACGTCCCGGTTCGAAGGCAATGCGTCCGCCACGGAAAAGGCGTAGCCCAGATTGAAGAATTCCTCGACGGTGTAAGCACGGATAACCCCATATTGCTTGAACAAGGCGGAATAGACGGCGTCATCGCCCGCCATGGCGGCGGTATGCGACGCGGCCGCCTGGGCCCCCGACGCTGTCCGTCCAACTTTGCAGGCCATGACTGGCTTGCCGGCGGCGTATGCCTTGGCCAGAGCATTCTTGAGCTTTTCGCCGTCCGTGCAACCTTCCATATAGACCATGATGACGCGCGTTTGCGGGTCGCCCGCCAGCCAGGCGATGCAGTCGGCGACGTCGATGCTGCACTGGTTGCCGGTGGTGATCCAATGCGACAGGCCCAGGCCGCGCTCGCGAGCCAAGGTGTATGCGTAGCCGGCGAACGCCCCGCTTTGCGAAACGATGGCTACGTTGCCCGGCAGCACCAATCCTCCGGCCGGCCCGGTGCAGAATGTGGCGTAAACGCGCTCCCGTATGTTCATGTAGCCCAGGCAGTTCGGCCCAAGTATGTTGGCCCCGTGATCAAGCGCCAAATCGGCCAGCTGTTGTTGCTGAAGTCGCCCTGCTTCTCCGGCTTCGGCGAAACCTGATGAGAACAGCACGAAGTTCTTTGTGCCCAGTTCCAGCGCTTCATGCAGTACCGGCAACACCCGCGCCGCCGGCACCGAAACGATCGCCAGGTCCACCGGCGCCTTCACGGCAGTCAGCGATTCGTATGCAGGCATGCCCTGCACCGTCGCGGCGGCCGGATTAATGGGATAGAGCTTGCCGCCGTAGCCGTGTTGCGCAAGCAGCGATACGGGCACCGCGCCGATCTTGGTCGGCGACGAGGACGCGCCCACGATGGCGATGCTTCTGGGATAGAACAGGCGGGAGAGCAGATGCATATCGCTCACGGTGTCACTCCCCTGCCCTGGCGCCAAGCGCAAAGGTTTCTATCATCGTATTTATCCATTCAGGCTTTTCGTGCGCGATCCAGTGCGAGGCATCGTCGCGCGTATGCAGTTGCAGATCCGGTATGAATTGCTCCAATCCATCTAGGCAGCCGGCAAGCAGATAGCGGTCTCCCGTCCCCCAGAGCACGAGCGTGGGCATGCGCAGAATGAACGCATCGGCGTTGGCGTCGGCGACTTCGGCCAGCTGAGCATCGTTGCCGGGGTACAGCGCCGTCGCCTTGTAATAGTTGAGACCCGAAGCCACCGTGCCTGGACGCGACCACGCCGCGCGGTATTCCTGCAGCGCCGTGTCGTTCAGCCAATCCGGCCTGTTTCCATTCTCGGAGAGCATCGCCTTCAAGTAGGCGCAATCATCCTGTTGGACAGTTTCCGCGAAATTCTCGCGGCGAAAATCCAGCATGTACTGGCTGGCAGCCTGCTGCGCGGGATTGCGCAGCAGTTGGCGCGCGAACAGGACTGGATGCACCGCATTGATGAGAACCAGCCGGAGCAGCCGGTGCGGAGCCTCCAGCGCCACGGCGCAGGCGATTGCGCCGCCCCAATCGTGTCCCACCAGGATGCAGCGGTCGTGGCCCAGCGCCTCGATCAGGGCGACGATGTCTTTGACCAGAGGCTTGATGCGGTAGTCTTCGACCTCTCCGGGCTTGTCGGACTCGTTGATGCCGCGGGTGTCGACTGCAACGACATGATATCTGTCGCCGAAATGGCGCATCTGCTCGCGCCACGCGAACCATGCCTCGGGAAAGCCATGGATGAACAGCATCAGCGGATTCGCCGGGTCGCCGCATTCCGCGTAATGCAGGGATACCTCATGGGCGAGCACGCGCCCATGACGGATTTCGCGGTGGTCAAGTATCTTTTCCATCACCTAGTTCCAGGAAAATTCGAACGCGGGGTCGTCCGCCCGGCGCGTTCCGATAGGCAGACCAAGCACGTCCTCAGCGCTGCTGAGCAGTATGTTGCGCGATACGATGGACGGCATTTGCGCAGCGCGTTCCACGCACAGTTCCGCCTTCAGTTCGCGGGCTTGCAGGGTTTGCGGATCGTCGTCCTGGCTTGACGCCACCAGGTTGACCACATGCAAAGCCAGCTGCGTTTCTCCCTGTCGCTGCAAGGTCCGCGCGTGGTTCAGCACCGACTCGACGTCGCCCAATGCGGCACGCAACGCGGCGGCAACCGCCTGCGGATGCGCCGGATGCAGCGTGGTTGGGTTGCGGTCCCACCAGCCGTTCTCAGAACGCCAGATCTCCCGCACGATGTACTCCGGACAGCCGTAAATCGGCCGCAGGAACGGGTGACCGAAGATCTCGGCCGGATAGGACATGTCCGCCAGGATATCCCGCTCGTCCATGCCCTGGTTCATGCGCGCCACCACCTCCGCGCGCAGGTAGCGCAATGCCCGGACGGTGACCGAAAACGCTGCCTGTATCTCTTCGGGGCGCGTCACAGGATCACCGAATTCCGGCATCAGAATGGTGGCGCCGAGCGCCTGAAGGCGCTCCAGGGATTCCGCCCAACGCATCGGATCCCGGAAGGTGCGCAGCGGCGTCCCGGCGTTCGGGATGCTACGGATGAATGCGGGTCCCGCATACAGGAATCGATCCTGGGGCAGCCATACCGCAATGCTGTCATCGGTTTCCGAGGGCGCATGTATCAGTTCGACGCGGCGGTCGCCGCAGTCCAGCGAAAGAAAATCTTCGAACTGAACGTCGGGCGACGGGAACGCGTCGGCCGCGTACGCTTTGAATTCCCTGCGGAATTGCCGGCCGTTCAACCATTGCTGCAAACCAGCCGTCTCCACGTATCGGCCATAGCGTCGCGCAACGCCGCGGTGTCCAATCAAGACCGGTGCGGCTTCGCCGCGCGATTCCGCATGCTCGCGCCAGGCGGAAACGCCCGAGTTGTAGCCGTTGTGCCCGTGGCTGTAGACGATGGCATGGACGGGCGCTTGAGTGATGGCGCGCAGATTCGCGATCATCGCCGCCGTGATCTTGCCTCCCGGTCCGGCGTCCACCACTACGACGCCGCGGCCTGTCTCGATGGCAAGCGAATTCCCCTGCCCTCCGATCGTGTGGATGCCCTTGACGATGTCCCTGCGGACGGGGTTGTCGAACAGCACGACCCCTGCCGTCCCCTTCTTGACTGCATCAGCACCTTGCATCTCGTTCCTCCTCAATCCAGCTTGATGTTGTTTTCTTTCATGACCTCGCCCCACTTGCGGACCTCCTCGTTCACGAATTGCTTGAATTGTTCAGGCGTCTGGGGCGCAATTTCCACGCCGGTGGACAGCAGTCGTTCCGTAAAGGCCGCATCGGAAGCCAACTCATTGATTCGATGATTGACCAGTTGCACCACATCGGCTGGAGTCTCCTTCGGCGCAAGCAGGCCGAACCAGCCGAACCCGACCACATCGGGATATCCGGCTTCCTTGAACGTGGGGGCGTCCGGATAGATCCTGGAACGTTCGGGCGAGGCGACGGCCAGCACACGCAGGCGCCCCTCGCGGATGAATGGCAAGGCGCCGGTCAGCGAGGTCAACGTCGCATCCACGCGCCCTGCCAGAAGTTCGATGTAGGAGGCGGCATCGCCCTTCATCTGGATCGGCAGCAGCTTGAATCCCGCCTTCATCGAGAACAATTCCGCGGTCAGGTGCGGCGAGGCCCCGTAGCCGGAGTTCGCGAACGTCACGCCGTCCGGGCGGCTGCGCGCAGCGCTGACAAAGTCTGCGACGTTACGGTAGGGGCTGTCCGCCTTGACCACCAGAAACAGCGGCGTGACAACAACCGGGCCGATGAACGCGAAGTCCTTCCGGAGGTCGTAGGACGTCTTGACATTGGCAGCCGCGAAATTCGCGATGGGCGCCGCCGCATAGAGCCAGGTGTGCCCGTCAGGCTTGGCACGGGCCACGTACTGATTGGCGATGCGCGTCGTTGCCCCGGGCTTGTTTTCGACCACGTAGTCCCCGCCGAACCTGGCGGCCATCCCCTGGAGGATGAGACGCAGCGAGGTGTCGTTCGGTCCGCCGGCGGCGAAGGGGGAAACCGCCACCACGGCGTGTGTCGGAAAGGTGGCCTGGGCCCAAGCCGGCAGGCAATACATTGCCATCAAGCCCAGCCTGGCCAAGTGCTTTGCAAATATGAACATGCTTGTCTCCGTGGATTTTTGCCTATGTCGCTGTCTGCCCGGCGGCCATGCCAGGGTGTCCATGCGTGGACAAAATTCTAGGGACTTCGGCGCATGTCGAACACATTGTTCCAAAGAATGAAACGTTGATCGCCGATGGCAATACGACACCTAGAATTTGCCCGGATATGTGACCAATGACGCCTATCCCAAAGGAGACAAAAACCATGACACCCGCCGACGTTCTGATGCGCAGCCACGGGCTTATCCAACATGCCCCCCATGTGTATACGCTGGGCGGCCAGGGAAATTCCCTGGTCGTCGACCTGGGCGCTAGCCTGTTGCTGGTGGATAGCGGACCGGGCGGCGACATCACCCGCCGCATGATTCAAGAAATTCGTCAGCGCCTGGGCAAGCCTGTCGCCTTCATCGTCTATAGCCACGGCCACATGGGCTACAACAACGGCGTCGACGCCTGGCGACAGGCGGCCCGGGAAGACGGCCATTTGCCGCCTCAGCTCATCGCCCATGAAAATGTCGCACGCCGGTTCCGCCGCTATCGGGAAACCGCCGGCCTGCAAAGCCATACCAATACCCGTCAGTTCCGCACGGCCTACCCGGAAGATCCGCCCTCGAACTGGTTCACGCCGGCCGATACGACGTACCGGCACACAATGTTCGTCCATGGCTCGGAGCGTTGCGTGCAATTGCTGCACGCGCCGGGCGAAACCGACGATGGAACCGCCATTTGGATTCCGGAATCCAAGGTGCTCTATGGCTCGAACGCATTCATCAAGACCTGCCCCAACAGCGGCTCCCCTTACCGCATCTTGCGCGACCCCTGCGTGTGGGCCGATACGCTGGAACGATTTCTCGAGCTGGATCCTGAGGTATTGATCCCCGAGTTCGGCAAGCCCTTGACGGCGAAGGAGGAAATCGCCGAGGCCCTTTCCGTTCCGGCGCGAGCCCTCCGATACCTGCGGCAGGAGGTGGTGCGCCATATGAATGCCGGCATGGCGGTCGAAGAAATCATCCATGCCGTGGAGCTGCCCGCCGAACTGTTCGGGAACGCGTATATGAAACCTTCCTATGGTTGCGCGGAATTCGTGATCCGCGATGTCTGGCGTTCCGAGAACGGCTGGTGGAACCGCAATCCCACGGACCTGCATCCCAGTCCGGTTCGGGCGGCGGCTGGTGCGGTGCTGGGCGCCGTGAAACGTCCAGAGCAAGTGCTGCAGCATGCCCTCTCCTTGCAGAAGGCAGGAGAAACCCAGCTTGCCCTGCATGTCGTCGACCTGCTGGCGTTGGCGGATTCAGATATGCCCGCCGTCATGCAGGCCCGCCGCCTGAAGGCGGAACTGTGTGAGCAACGCGCGCAGGAGCTGCCCTCTTTCGTTTCGCGCAGCTTGCTACTCAGTGCGGCAGACACCCTGCGCGGGCAAGCCATCGGGCAGACGCCAGGCCAGAAGGTCGGGTTTGACTGGGTATGACTGCAACAGGCGACACTGACAGGACGAAATTGATATGCCTCAATTGACTGACGACACCATCGCCGCATACGGCGTCGAGACCGGTTGGCGATTTGGACTGGAATTCGATGTGCGCTGGAGTGAACTGGATGCGTTTCGCCACGTAAACCACCGCGCACACCTGGGCTGGTTCGAAGAAGTCCGCAATGCGATGTTTCTTGAATTGGACTATCCGCCCTTCGCGCTGAACGGCGCAGGTCCGGTCATCCGGGAATTGGGCGTTGGCTATGACAAGCCCATCGGCATCGCGACCCGGGTCGTGGCCACTGGAAAATTCGCCTGGCTGAAGAACTCCAGCTTCCGCATGGAGTTCGCGGTGTGGCACCAGGGGCGGGTCGCGTCCAGCCACGCAATCTGCGTCTGGCTGTGCAATGCTTCCGGGGAAAAGGTTGTTTTGTCGGAAAGCCTGCGCGAGCGTATTCATCGCCTGTATGCGGCGGACGATTTACGCTGACGGCCTATCCCTTGCCCGCGAACGCGCGGGCTTCTTGAGTTCCTCATTGAGGGTTTCCGCCACCCCGGCCAACAGCCTCGGCACGGCGGTCCTCGCATCCTGCCCGGCCGGGGTGCGTGTGGAGATCGCACATGACAGAATCAGCAGGTCTTCGCCTGGCCGGCGGTACAGGGTCCTGGCGTAGACGGCGGTGTCCTGATGCACCAGGTTTTCCGTCATGACGTAGCCTTCCCGTCGATGAAAGGCTGCCGCGGTGCGATACAGGTTCAAATACTTGACGACGTCGTCTTCATCCGTGGCGTAGTGCAGCTCCCGTATCGCCCTGGCCCGCTCGTCTTCGGTTGCGCCGATCAGCCAGGCCAAACCCGCGGTGCTGCCGCAGAACGGCAGGGAAAGCCCTATTCCTGGCCGGCGGCGCAGCACATCGTTAGCGCTTTCCGATTGAAGCGACACAATGCGCAAGTGGTCCCGCATGCTGATCGTGGCTGTCCCGTCGATCAGCTGCGCCAGGCGCGTCAGGTGCTGCGACATGGAGGGACTGAGGAAGTTTCCCGACATCAACGGATAACCCAGGCACAACACGCCGATGCCGAGGATGAACTGCCCATTGTCCGGGCTCACCCGCAGGTATCCCAGTTGTACCAGCGTATGCGTCAGCCGCGATACCGTAGCCTTGGGAAGCCCCGTGCGTTTGGTTATTTCGCCGTTGCTGAGCACGGCATCGCGGCTGTCGAAGCATTGCAGCACGCGCAGCCCTCGTTCAAGCGTGGTGGTAAGGCGGCCCGTTTGTCCGGGCTTTTTTGGGGAGGATATGGGGTCCATGCGGCCAGCGAGGGAATGAAATCAGCTGGACATTGTCCTCTGTACTTTCGCGAGCGTAAACGGGTACCTGCGCTTAAGCTCCCCCCCCCATGCTTCGAGAACAAGTCGATCTGCCGTTTGGGCTAGGCCAAGCTTCAGCGCGGCCCCAACACCTCGGCCAATTGCGCTCCTTGAGGCATGCCTCTGAATTTCTTGACCAAGCCGTCATTCTCCCTGACCACGATGCCAGGCGTGCCTCGGAACCCGCTCGACAGCATCAACATGTGGTTGTCTTCGAGGATCTGGAGCACGGCGTCGGGGACGTTGTCGGCAGGCTTGATGCCACCCTGATCAAACTTGTGTTCGTTTTCCGTCAGCGCGGCCGTTGGGTCGGAAGCACCCAGGATAGCCGCCGCCTTTGCCGGGCTGTCTGCCCGGATCACGCCCACGAGCAGATGGCGAAGCTGCACCTTCCCGGCATCCACCCAGGGGCGTGCTGCTTCCCAGAACTGGTGGCAATAGGGACAGTTTGCATCGGAGAAGGTGTAGATAATGCGGGGCGCGTCGGGTTTCCCGTCCTGCACCCAGGTCGCGGATTCCAGTTGACTCCAAGTCTTCTCACCCATCGGCTTTTCAACCAGGTCCCGCAGTTTCATCCGGTCGATGGGCTTGCCATTGACGTCCAGGCGCGTGCCCACGATAGCGTTGCCATCGCTGGTGACATAGACCGCGATGGGGCGGTCCTCTGCCGTGCCCGCGAAAGCGCGCAGGCCGCCTTCGACATCGAACTCTCCCACGATGGTGAGGCCCTGCGCTTCCAGTGCCTGGATGGCCGGCGGTCGGCCGCCGGTCTGGGCCTGACTGTAGCCGGCCGCCAGCATGAGCGGGATGGCTGCGATGGACGAAATACGCATACGCAATGCAAACATGGTCATTCCTTACTTGGGTGAATCTTGAATGCCGCCTCGGGGCAGATCGAAACGCCGCGACATCTTGTCCTTGAGACTGGCCATGGTGATCTCGCCCAGATGCGTATCCACCAAACGTCCCTGCGCGTCAAAGAACAAGGTCGTGGGCAGGCCGCGCGAATTCACTGCCCGCATGGACGCGGACGCAGGGTCGAGCAGAACGTTGCTCAATGCCAGGCCTTCGTCCTGGATGAAGTCATGCGCCAGTTGCGCGCTCTCCCCCTGGTTGACCAAGACGATGCCTACGTCCGGGAACACGGACTGCGCTTGTTCCAGGACGGGCATCTCACGGCGGCAAGGCGGGCACCAACTGGCCCAGAGGTTGACGACTAGCGGTTTGCCCTCGTATGACCTCAGCGCGATGGGCTTCCCATCCAGCGTTGCCAACTGCAGGTCCGGTAGACGTGGCGGCTCGTGCAGCAGCGGCAACACGGCGCCGCCTGCGAACCAGGCCACGACCCCGGCCAATACGCCCACATAGATGGGACGGCGCGGCGCCGGCATGGTACGGGTCCGCCACCAGACGAAGGCAAGCGTGGCTGGCACCCCAACCCACCAGTAATACCCGCCATCGCCGATTGCGATCAGCGACATGGGCGCCGCGAAATAGTCTTCCCACCAGAAGGCTATGTATCCCAGGCGAGCCGCCACAACGCCCCAAAACACGGCGTCGAGCAGCACGGCGCCGGCAAGCCGATGAGAAGCGTCCGGCAAGCGTCTGGCCAGCGCGCGCGTCACCAGCCAGGAAAGCAGCACTGCCGCGACGACGCCTATGCTTTGAATGGAGAAGGGACCGATACCTATCATGGCGTGCCCGCCTTGTTCAGGCGTTCCAGGAAATCAGCGGCGCTGACCTCCCCCACCACACGGAGGTCTCTGCGCTCCGTGCCGTCAGGCCCCATCAGGATAAGCGTGGGCGGCCCCATGACGCCCCAGTGCTTGAGCAGGGCCTGGTCCGTTGCGTCGTTGCGCGTCACGTCCGGCCGCAGCACCTGCATGCGCGCCAGCCGCTGCGCCACGGCGGGGTCGCCGAACACATTGCGTTCGATCACGTGGCAACTGATGCACCAGTCGGCGTAGAAGTCGATCAAGGTCCATTGGCCTCGCGCGGCTGCTTCCGCCAGGCGCCTGCTCACGTCCTCGACCGACTTGGCCTCAACGTAGGCCGGTTTGTCGGCGGTGGCCGGCGCGGCGGCCGACGAGGCGGCGCGCAGATGCGCCAATGGCTGCGACGCTGAATCACCTCCCGACGCGGCGCCCACAAGCATGAAGATGGACCACAAGCCGGCAATGGCTCCCAGTGTGCGCAAGGCCCACATCAGACGCAGCCTTTGCGCCACCGCTTGCGCCCAGGCCAGCAGACCGATGGCGATGGACAGTATCCAAGCCCCCCAGAGCACCAGGCTCAGGGTGGATGGTAGGAAGCGGTCGAGCATCATCACCGCCATCCCGACCATGACGTAGCCGAATGCGATACGCACGCGATCCATCCAGGCGCCCGGCTTGGGCAGTACGCGGGCGCCGAATATGGCGATCACCAGCAGCGGCAGGCCCATGCCCAGGCCCAGGGCAAACAATGCCAAGCCGCCATACAGCGCGCTGCCTGTCTGGCTGATGTAGAGCAGCGCTCCCGCCAAGGGCGCGGTCATGCACGGCCCGACCAGCAATGCCGACAAGAACCCCAGCGCCGCAGCGCCGACCGCGCTGCCGCCCGCCCTCCCCGCGTTGGCGGACCCGACCCGGTTCAACAAGGCGGAAGGCAAGCGCAGTTCGAACATTCCGAACAAGGAACTGGCGAGAATCAAGAACAAGGCCGCGAACGCTCCCAGCAGCCAGGGGGATTGCAGGGTCGCCTGGAGATTGGCGCCTGCCAAGCCGGCTGCCACGCCCACGGCGGCATAGGTGGCGGCCATTGCCAGCACATAGGACAGGGACGTGACGAAAGCGCGCCGCGGCCTGGCCTGAGCGCCCACGACCATGCTGGAGATGATGGGAATCATCGGCAAGGTGCAAGGCGTGAAGGCCAGGAGCAGGCCGAAGCCGAAGAACAGCAATGTGCCTGCGATAGGCCCCAGCGTCGCCAGGCGTTGAGCCGCCGCCTGGTCCTCGGCGACGTTGGCTGCGCCGCTGGCGCCCGCCTCTGGCTGACTGGCACTGGCAGGAGGCACGGCAACGCTACCGGCTCTAGCCGCCGTCGCGGGCAAGTTCAAGGCCATGGTCTGCGGGGGGTAGCAGATGCCCCCTTCCGCACACCCTTGCCAATGCAGTGTCAACGGACCTGTGACGGAGGCAGGAAAACGCAGTCGCAGTGCATCTCCAAGATAGATTTCCGTATTGCCAAAGAACTCATCATTCTTGGGCGTGCCTGGTGGAAGATCCAGGCGGACTTCCTCGCCCTGTCCGGAAAGCAGCTTCAATGAGTGGCGATAGACATAGTAGTTCTCGGCAATGTGTCCTTGCGCCGCCAGTTCCGTCCCTTGCCGCTGCACCTGCGCCAGTTTGAATACATTGACCGGATCCAGGAATTCGGCTTCCTCCTTCCAGGAAAACAGACCAGTGCTCGCCCATGCACTGCCGATGGCGAGAAAACATAGAAAGACAACGGCCAGTACTCGTCGATATACAAACAACCTCATTCCTCCGGGGCAATAGTCGGCCTTCCCCGACCGCCCTCATGTTGAGGCGCAGGGGAGCTTATCCAGCCATGATGGAGGAGATCGATTAACTGAAACTAAAGAAGGGAAAGCTAGCGCGGAATGGTCGGGAATCAGGGCGCCGGCCATTCTTCGCTGAAGAGTTCTGGCCTAACATATAGGCCCTTGGTTGCAGCAGATTGGGATTCAAATGCGGGTATTGCTGGTAGAAGACGACGAACTGATCGGCAAAGGAATCGTGGCTGGCTTACGCGCGCATGGCATCACGGTGCACCACGTTTGCACGGCCGTTGAAGCTGAAACCGCCCAAACGGAAAACTCCTTCAATGCCTTGGTGCTCGACCTGGGACTTCCAGACCGTGACGGAATGGAATTGCTCTCTGCCGTGCGAACCATTGAACCGTGTTTACCCGTGCTGATACTGTCCGCCCGAGATGCCATAGACCACAGGATCGCGGGCCTGCACCAGGGCGCCGACGACTACATGACCAAACCGTTTGATCTGCGCGAACTGGCAGCGCGATTACATGCGCTGGTCAGACGCACACAGGGGCGCGCAGCCCAGATCATTACGGCGGGACCATTGCGCCTGGAACCCGAAAGCGGCCTTGCCTGGCTGGAAAACCAAGCCATTTCCCTATCGCGTCGCGAGGTGGATCTGCTGGCGCATCTGGCCGCGGCCAATGCGAGGTGGATTCCTCCTGATGTGCTCAACGAACGCCTGTACGGGCTGGGCGAGGAAGTGAGCAGCAACGCGCTCAACGTCCATATCCACAACCTGCGCCGCAAGCTCGGCGCTGAAGTGATTGAAACTTCGCGTGGTTTGGGATACCGGCTGGGTTGGAGGCTCAGCGCATGAGTTTGCGTCTTCGTGCCGTCCTGATCGCAGGCATTTCTCTTATGGTTTTATGGGCGGCGGCAGCCGCCTGGATGATGCTGGGCGTGCGCGCCGACGTTGCCCGTACACTCGACGGCCGGCTGGCCATGTCGGCTCGCATGGTCTCTGGCCTGCTTGCAGGCTCGGTGATGGACCCCAACGCCAAGCCGGCGGATTTCGCGCAAGCAGTCCGTGTCAATGGCAGCGAAGGAATCGCTTGCGAGATTCGCGCACTTCGCGGTGAAGTCCTGGCGCGCACCAACGGCAGCCCGGCCTCGGACTTCGAAAGCCTGCCTGGCGGTTACAGCACGCGCATGATAGAGGGTCACGAATGGCGGATTTATGTGCTTCGTGACGACGGCTACCAAATAACGACAGCGGATCGTGTTGATCAAAGGAACACGCTGATCAATGAGTTGCTGTTTGCGGCAGGCGTGCCATTCCTGATTGCACTTCTTGGCGGACTGGCTGCTCTTTGGATCGGTATTGGGCAAGGCCTTGCGCCGCTGCAAGCCTTGCGCATGCAATTGCGGGTCAAAGAGACGGACGACACCACGCCTATTGCGGTCGCGAAGCCGCCAACGGAGCTTCGTCCGGTCCTGGATGCGATGAACGGACTATTGGGACGCCTGGCCCAGGCACTCTCAAGCCAGCGGGCGTTTACGGATGCGGCAGCGCATGAGTTGCGAACCCCTCTGACCGTGATCGATACCCATCTGCAAGTGGCCAGGCTGACTGAAGGCGAAGAAGCGGAGTCTTCACTTTGCAGCGCCGAAGAAGGCGTAAGGCGCTTGCGGCGCACCCTCGACCAAATGATGGTTCTTGCTCGTGCCGAGGCATCAATCAACCTGGAAGACAGGTGCGCATCCATCCAGGAAGTCATCGCCAGCGTCATCAATGCAACAACTGTCGAAGCACAGGTACGCTTGGCGCTTTCCGTCCATGGCTCCGATAGTGGTAGCCCGATTCCCCGCGGGATGCTGGAGGCTGCCGTCCGAAACCTTGTGGACAATGCAATCCGCTACTCTCCCGAAGACATGCCTGTCGAAGTCGTGGCGCACTTCGAGTCCCCGACTCGACAATGCCGTGTCATCGTGGCCGACCGCGGGCCGGGGCTCAGTGAAGATCAAGTCTCCAAAATTGGTCGACGCTTCTGGCGCGCAGACCAAGGCCGAAGCCGCAACGACGGCGCTGGTCTTGGTATCTCGATCGTGCATGCCATCGCCGAGCGATTCGGGGGGACGCTGAATCTAAAGCCCCGAGAAGGTGGAGGCCTGACTGCGGAACTTGTGCTTCCATGTTTCCCGCTTGTTCAGTGAACTTCCATGGGTGCACTTCCACGTCAGCACGCTGCGCTTGTGGCCCTTCGCAGTTGTGATTCCACAATTAATTCAATAATCGTTGTATTATTGAATTTATGAATGAAGATCAAGCGGTCTCCGCCCTCAGTGCCTTGGCTCATGCCCAACGCCTACGCGTGTTTCGCGCCCTGGTCGTGGTTGGCCTTGGCGGCCTTACGCCCAGCGTTATGGCCGAACAGCTGGGCCTCGCGCGCAACACGCTGTCCTTCCATCTGAAGGAGCTTGCGCACGCCGGCCTGGTCTCCGTCGAGCAACAGGGTCGCAACCTGATCTACCGCGCCGACTTCTCTCACATGAACGGGCTGCTGGGTTATCTCACCGAACACTGCTGCCAGAACACCCCGTGCGAGGTGTCCGATCCGGGAGCCTGCACAGCCTGCTGAGCTGTCTGAGCCAGCGGCCGGTTGCTGCGTGCCGAACACCAACTCCCTTACCCGCTGCTACCAGGAACTCCCATGTCAGACTCTTCTTTCAATGTGCTCTTTCTCTGCACCGGCAACTCCGCGCGCTCGATTCTTGCCGAAGGGCTGCTTAATGGGCTGGGCGGCGATCGCTTCCGCGCGTACTCCGCCGGCAGCACTCCCAAGGGCGAGGTCCATGCGCTCGCTCTCGCCACCCTCAAATCCTATACGCTGCCCATAGCGGGCTACAGGAGCAAGAGCTGGGATGAGTTCGCTTCCCCCGGCGCTCCGAAAATGGATTTCATCATCACGGTTTGTGACAACGCGGCGGGTGAAGCCTGCCCCGTATGGCCAGGCCATCCGATGACGGCGCATTGGGGCGTGCCGGATCCTGCCGCGCATGAAGGCGGCGAGGACGAGCGCCTCAGGGCCTTCCAAGATGCCGCGCGGATGCTCAAGCGCCGCCTCGAACTGTTCCTGTCTTTGCCGCTGGACCGCCTCGACGCCATGTCACTCCAGGCCGAGCTGCGCGGCATCGGTCAGTCCCGCGAGTAAAAACCGATGACATGCAGCACACAGGCGGCGTCGCTTGCGCGCCAGCGCCCCGCGATGAGCATTTTCGAACGCTACCTCACGCTCTGGGTCTTCCTCTGCATTGCGCTGGGCGTGACGCTGGGCCAGCTCATGCCGACCTTGTTCCAGGCCATCGGGCGGCTGGAAGTTGCGCAGGTAAACCTTCCGGTCGGGCTTCTGATCTGGATCATGATCATTCCGATGCTGCTCAAGGTCGATTTCGGGGCGCTGGGCCAGGTCGGGCAGCATTGGCGCGGCATCGGCGTGACGCTGTTCATCAACTGGGCGGTGAAGCCGTTTTCAATGGCCTTCCTGGGCTGGTTGTTCATCCGCCAGGTCTTTTCACCGTGGTTGCCGGCCGACCAGCTCGACAGCTACATCGCGGGCCTGATCCTTCTGGCGGCTGCGCCCTGCACCGCCATGGTCTTCGTCTGGAGCCGGCTGACGGATGGCGATCCCGTGTTCACGCTGTCTCAGGTGGCGCTGAATGACACGATCATGGTGTTCGCCTTCGCACCTGTGGTCGGGCTGTTGCTGGGGCTGTCAGCCATCACGGTGCCATGGGATACGCTGCTCGTTTCCGTGGGCCTGTACATCGTGATTCCGGTGCTCCTGGCGCAGCTATTGCGCCGCGCGCTATTGCGCCGCGGCCAGGCGGTCTTCGAGGCGGCGCTGGAGCGTATCGGGCCATTCTCGATGGCGGCCTTGCTGCTGACGCTGGTACTGCTGTTCGCGTTCCAGGGCGAAGCCATTCTTGGCCAGCCATTGGTGATCGCGATGCTGGCCGTGCCGATACTCATCCAGGTGTTCTTCAACTCGGGGGTGGCGTACTGGCTCAATCGCCGCGTGGGCGAGAAGCACAGCATTGCGTGTCCGTCCGCGTTGATCGGGGCATCCAACTTCTTCGAACTCGCCGTCGCGGCCGCAATCAGCCTGTTCGGATTCCAGTCTGGCGCCGCGCTGGCGACCGTCGTGGGGGTGCTCATCGAAGTGCCGGTCATGTTGTTGGTGGTGCGGATCGTCAACCGGAGCAAAGGCTGGTACGACGCCGGCATCCAGCGGAACTGATTCTCGTGCAGCGCGCTCCCGTACACGTCGTCGGTTCGCTGGGCACGGCCCAGACGCTGGCCTGGGCGTCATCCTATTACCTGCCGGCGATGCTGGCGGATCCGATTGCCCGCGACCTGGGGGTGCCGGCGCCGGCAGTGTATGCGGCCTTTTCCGCTGCGATGGTGGCCTCGGCCGTGGTCGGTCCGTGGGCCGGGCAAGCGATCGACCGTCATGGCGGGCGCGTCGTCCTGGCTGGCACGAGCTTGCTGTTTGCGTTGGGGCTCGGCTTGCTGGGCGCCGCCCAGGGCCTCTGGACCATGGTTGCCGCCTGGCTCGTCATCGGCGTGGCGATGGGGGCCGGGCTGTACGAGGCTGCCTTCTCCAGCTTGGTGCGCCTGTACGGCCATCATGCCCGCGGCGCCATCACGGGGATCACGCTGATCGCCGGTTTCGCCAGCACGGTGGGATGGCCGCTTTCGGCCTGGATGGAAGCGCAATTCGGTTGGCGCGGTGCATGCCTGGGCTGGGCAGGCTTGCACCTGCTGGTCGGCCTGCCGTTGAACGCATGGTTTCCGAAGGCGCCGGCCGCGGCTCGAACGCAAGATCCTCCGGACTGTGCGCAGGAGGGCCCCTCCTCTCCTCCAGGGCCGTGGCAGCAGGGGTATGCCACGGCCCTCCTCGCCTTCGTGTTTGCGGCGACGTGGTTCATCAGCACGGCGATGGCCACGCATTTGCCGCGCATGCTGGAAGCCACGGGCGCCACGCTTGCCGCGGCCGTGGCGGTGGGCGCGCTCATCGGTCCCGCGCAGGTGGCAGGCCGCCTGCTGGAGTTCGGCTTCCTGCGGCGGGTCCATCCCTTGCTGTCGGCGAGGCTTGCCGCCCTGGCTCATCCGGCTGGCGTCGCCGTGCTGCTGGGCGGCGGTCCGGTAATGGCGCCGCTGTTCGCCATCCTGCATGGGGCGGGCAACGGCATCCTGACCATCGCCAAGGGCACCTTGCCGCTTGCGCTGTTCGGCCCTCAGGGCTATGGCGCGCGCCAAGGCTGGCTGATGATGCCGGCGCGCGTTGCGCAGGCGCTAGCACCGTTTCTTTTCGGGCTGGCGCTGGATAGCTGGGGGGCCAATGCGTTGTGGTTGTCCGGAGGGATAGGTTTGAGTGCCTTTGCAGCCCTATTGCTGCTGCGCGCCCGGCCTTCGATTCATTGAAGTTTCAGTGTTGTATGTACAGAGGTGTTGCATGAAGTTGATCCAGAAGACCGTTGTGGCCTGCATCGGCGCGGAGGTGGCCCATGTCTGAAGCCTTGGCCGATTTGCCCAATATCGATCCGTCGTTGTTCCATCCGCCCAGCGAGGCCGGGCTGTTTCCTGCCACGCGGGCCATGCACGCGCCGCGGTTCCTGCTGCTGTATGGGTCGTTGCGCGAGCGTTCCTATAGCCGCCTGGTGGCTGAGGAAGCGGCGCGCCTGCTTCGGGCGCTGGGGGGCGAGACCCGGCTGTTCAATCCCTCGGGGCTGCCGCTGGTCGATGACGCCAGCGAAGACCATCCCAAAGTGCGGGAGCTGCATGAGCTGGTCCAGTGGGCCGAAGGCATGGTCTGGAGTTCGCCTGAGCGCCACGGCGCGATGACGGGGTTGATGAAGACCCAGGTCGACTGGATTCCGCTGTCGGTGGGCGCGCTGCGCCCCACTCAGGGCAAGACGCTGGCGGTGATGCAGGTGTCGGGCGGATCGCAGTCCTTCAACGCCGTGAACCAGATGCGGGTGCTGGGGCGCTGGATGCGCATGTTGACCATTCCGAATCAGTCGTCAGTGGCCAAGGCTTACCAGGAATTCGATGACGTGGGGCGGATGAAACCCTCACCCTATTACGATCGCATCGTGGATGTTGTCGAGGAGCTGATGAAGTTCACTCTGCTTACGCGCGATGCGTCGCCCTATCTCGTGGACCGCTACAGCGAACGCAAGGAGACTGCCACGACGCTGTCGCGCAGGATGAAGCAAGCGTCTATCTAGGCCGATCTCGGGGATTCATGGCAAGGGCATCGGTGGTGAAAACATTTGCTTAATTGGGCGTTCGCCGTCCCATCAAGCCAACTGCCCAGCGGAAATTCAGTCGCCACTTGTGCTCTCCCAGGCGCGCATCCGTAGGCGGCAATGGCGCAGCGCACGCACGATATGCTTGCCAACCATATCGCGCGAGATGTCCAGTCGCGACGCGATCTCCTGGTGCGACAGCCCTTCCACCTGGCGCATCAGGAAGGCCTGGCGGCAATTGGCCGGCAGCTCGGCCAGCGCCCGGTCCAGGCGTGAAAGCTGCTGACGCCGGTAGGCCCGGTCTTCCAGCCCCGCTGCCGGGCACGGTTGGGATTCGGCCTGTGCGTCCAATGGCAAGGTGGCCTGCGCAAGCTGCTGGCGGCGCAGGTCCAGCGACAGATTGATGGCGGCTCGGAACAGGAAGGCGCGAGGCTGTTCGATGGCGGCGCCGCCATCGCGGCCCAGCACCCGCGCATAGGTCTCCTGCACGACGTCAGCGGCATCGTGCGAATTGCCCAGCTTGCGTGCCAGAAAGCGCAGCAATTCCTTGTAGTACTGCTCCATCGACCTATCCCCCTCGTGCCGCCATGGTGGTGATGCCACGCCGTAGGATCCTGCATAATGTGCAGCCATGCCGCCAGATATCTTTCTGGCGATCGCCACGCCGCAAGTGTAACAAATCTCATTCTCTTTAACTGCGATGTCAGCAAACCCTTCCCCAACGACCCGTGCGCAGGATGACATCCTGACCGAACAGGCGGTGGAATGGTGCGTGCGTGTGAATGACGGCGCTTGTACCGAGCAGGATTTGATTGCCCTGCAGCGCTGGTTGGACGCTGATCCGCGGCATGCGCGCGAGTTCGAGGCAGTGCAACAGCTATGGTCGATCTCGCGCGAGCTGCCTGCCTCGGGCGGATTGCCCGCCGCGCAACAGCCGGCCCGGCGAGCCCCTGCTGCTCGCCGCTTGTTGCGCCTGGCGGCCGTGGCCAGTGCGGCCAGTGCCGCTGTCTGGGCGCTGGGCTGGTCGTTCGCCTGGCTGCCTAGTTCATACCATCGCTACAGCAGCGCGCAGTTGGCGCAGACCGTCGAAATGAGTGATGGCACCGAAGTCGACCTGAACGTGAACAGCTCGCTGGTCTATCGGAATTATCGCGACGCCCGCCGCGTCCGCCTGGATGACGGCGAAGCGTTCTTCCGCGTCACCCATGACGCCGAGCACCCTTTCGTGGTGGAGGCCGGGCGCGGCACGATCACGGTCACAGGCACCGCATTCAATGTCTTCAAATCGGGCGAAACGGTCATCGTGACGCTGTTGGAAGGCAGCGTCGAGGTGCAGGCAGCCCCGGCAAGCGGGCTTGTCAAGGCGTTACGGCTGCGGCCGATGACCCAGGCCCGCTACAGCGAGCGCGGCGCCCCGTGGCTGCGGCCCGTCCAGGAAAGCGAGATAGCGGCCTGGCGCCACGGCAAGCTGGTGCTGAACGATACGACGCTGCGCGATGCGGTCATGCAGCTGAACCGCTACCTGCCTGCGGATGAACAGTACACCTCCGTCGACCCGTCGATCGGCGGGCTGCGGCTGGGCGGGACTTATGACACACGCAATGCCGCGGAACTGGCGCGTGCCCTCCCCGGCATTCTTCCCGTGCGTACGCAGCGCGGCAGTGACGGCGGTCTCATGCTGGTGCCTGCCTCCCGCGCCCCGTAAATTACATTTATTTACGTTTTTCTGTTCCTAAAAAGGCGAGCCCCAGCGTCTTAGGTATTGGTATTCATTTTCAGTCTCATTTAAATCCAATACTTGGTGCTCCATCATGCGCGTCCGTTTTCTGGCTGTACGCCTTCTTGCGGTTTTTTCGCGGCCCACTCACCCGCAACGGCTTTTCGCGGCGGGCTTGCTTGCTGGCGCAAGCGTGGTGGCACAGGCCGCCCCGGTAGACATCGACATCCCTGCCCAACCTCTTGCGCAGGCGCTGCACGCGCTGGGCCAGCAGGCCAACCTGCAAGTGCTCTACAGCCAGGATTTGGTGCAAGGCCAGCGCAGTTCCGGCATTTCCGGCCGCATGGAGCCCGCCCAAGCGCTGGACCAGCTGCTGCGCGGCCGGGATATCCGCTACTCGATCAGCAACAACACCATCACTTTGACGCGCGGCGCTTCGACTTCCACGCTCGCGCCCATCACGGTGTTGGCCCAACAGCCGGATTCCGATACTTTCGTGGCCACCTATAGTTCGGCGGGCACCAAGACGGACACGCCGCTGATCGAGGTGCCGCAGTCGATCTCGGTGGTGACCGCTGCACAAATACGCGAGCAGAATCCCCAGACGCTGGGCGACGCCGTCAGGTACACGCCCGGCATCGTGGTCCAGGAAGGGTTCAACCGGACGGACGACCCGTTCATCATCCGTGGCTTCGATGTGCGAACCAACCCGGGGGTGATGTTCCGGGACGGCTTGAAGCTGCCCCTGCCCCACTACAGTGCGGCGGCCGAGCCCTACGGCCTGGACCGGATCGAGATCGTCAAGGGACCGGCCTCGGTGTTGTACGGCCAGGCGGCGCCGGGCGGCATCGTCAATACCGTGTCCAAGCGGCCAACGGACACGCCACTGCATGAAATCCAGGTCAGCGGCGGCTCATACAACAACAAGCAATTGGCGGGCGACTTCGGCGGCCCGCTGGACGCGAACGGCAAGCTGTCCTATCGCTTGACGGGCTTGGTCCGCGATAGCGACACCATGATCGACCATATCCCGGATGATCGTCATTTCTTCGCGCCCGCGCTGACGTGGCGGATCAAGCCGGACACCACGCTGACCGTGCTGGCCAGCTACATGAAGAACAAGACGACCAACAACGCGGGCTATCCGCTGGAGGGCACGGTCAAGTACAACCCCAATGGCCGCATCCCTTCGGACCGGTACACCGGCGAACCGGACTGGAGCAAGTGGGACCAGGAAGTTGAAACGCTGGGCTATCAATTTGCGCACCGCTTAAATGAAACGTGGCAGTTCAAGCAGAACCTGACGTATGCGCAGTCGCGCAACCGCGTGAATCACGCGTACTGGTGGTCGTGGGTGCCCGGCAGCAACTTCAGTACCGCGGAGCGCGGCGCCTACCGGCGGGACGACGACGCCCACGGCACCAGCGTCGACAACCAGTTCAATGCGACCTGGACTTCTGGCCGCTTCAAGCACGATGTGCTGTTCGGCCTGGACTATACGCAGACCTCGCTGACTCGCGAGCAATACGCCGGATACAACAACCTGGCGCCGATCGATTTCTTCAACCCACGCTATGGCTCGCCGGTAAACATTCCCGCCACCCCGAATTTGCATACGGTCGAGACGCGGGCGCAGACCGGGATCTATGTCCAGGATCAGATCAAGTTCGACGAAAAATTCGTCATGGTGCTGAGTGGCCGCTACGACGATGCGACCGGCAAAACCCTGAACAAGCTCAATAACACCGTCACGCGCACGTCGGACAATGCGTTTACCTGGCGCGCTGGCCTGTTGTACCTGGCGGACAACGGCTTGTCGCCTTATGTCAGCTACTCGACCTCGTTTCAGCCGCAGACCGGCACCACTTCACCCGCCCGGGGCACGGCGCCGTTCGACCCCACGGAGGGCAAGCAATGGGAAGTCGGGCTGAAGTACCAGCCCGCAGGCTCCAACTCGTTCCTGACTGCGTCGCTGTTCGAACTGACGCGGACGAACGTTCCCACCAGCGACCTGGATAATCCGATCTACAACGTGCAGACTGGCGAAGTCCGCTCCCGCGGCGTGGAACTGTCCGCGACCGCGGAAGTCGTCAAGGGCTGGAACGTCGTCGCGGCCTACACCTATACAGACGCCGAGGTCACCAAGAGCAATACGTCCACCCAGGGCGCGACGCCGGAGGCCGTGCCGCGCAACATGGCGTCGCTGTGGTCGGACTACACGGTCCAGCAAGGTGCCCTGGGCGGGCTGAACGTGGGCGCCGGCGTGCGCTACCTGGGCTCCACCTTCAATACCGGCAATACCGCCAAGGTGGGCGATTACACGGTGGTCGACGCGGCATTGCGCTATGACCTGGGTGCGCGGAATCCCGCCTTCAAGGGCTTGAGCGTGGACTTGACGGTGCGCAATCTCTTCGACAAGGAATATGTGGCGTCTTGCACCTATGCCTGCTTCTATGGCGAACGCCGCACGGTGCTGGGCCGCGTGACGTACAAGTGGTAGCAAGCGCACGTCAGGCGGAGTCATCCAGGGACGTGGGCCTGGGCTTTTTTCGTCTGGGCTTTCAATGTGCGTCTGCGCCACCACAGCCAGAGGCCGCTGATGCCCAGCACGCCCAGGCCCAGACCGAGCAAGGCCACGATGGTTTCCCCGGCCACCCCGCCCAACTCTCCCGTGTGCAGCGGATAAAGCACCGAGTTGATGCGGGCGCCCGGATCCAGCTGGTTCCAGCGCTGCGCAGCCAGCACTTTGCCGTCGCGCGGGTCGAGCCAGACGGTGGAGCGGCCGTTGGGGTGCGGATCGTCGGGTACGCGCATGCGTATGGCCAGGGGCCGGTCAGTGCGCGGCGTGTAGAGCAGATAGCCTATCGCGCCGTCCGGAAATGCCTTCCGGGCGGCGGCGGCCAGTTCGTCCAGGGACCTGACCTGGATAGCGCCTGCGGGCTGCTCCGGCAGCTTGGGCGCCACGACCGGGACCTGGCCGCTGGCCAGCGTGATCCAGCCGCCCATGGGCCGCCATGCCAGATAGGCGCCGCTGGCCATGCATACCGCCAGCAGCAGCGCCAGGATGGCGCCGCCGTTGCGGTGCAGGTCGAACCAGGCCCGCAATGCGCCTTTGTCGAAGGCGATGCGCAAGGAAGGCGGCCATCTGCGCGGCCACCATACGATCAGGCCCGACACCGTCAGGACCAGATAGGCCAGCGCTGTCCAGGCGAGCACGGCTTTTCCGGTCCGTTCCAGCATCAAGGCGCTGTGCAGTTTGTAGACCAGGGCGACGATGCCTTCGTCGTCTCCCCTTCTGCCTTGTTCCCGGCCGCTGGCCGGATCGAGAAAGACCGTGCCGTCCCAGGCGCCCGGCGCCCTCACCCTGACCTGCATGGTTTCACCGGATTCGCGCGGCGGGCGGAAGGTGTAGGAGGCTTGCGGGCCGAAGTCGGCGGCCAGATCGCGGCGCATGGACTCGAACGAGGCCTGCTGGCTGCCGCCTGCGCTATCGGCCCGGAAAAACTCCGGATGCAGCAGCTTGTCCAGGGGCCGGGCGCCCACGAGGAAGGCGCCGGTCAGGCCGGACAGGATCAGGATCCCGCCCAGGCCCAGCGCGACCCAGCGATGGCAGAGCAGCCAGATGCGCCTGGGCATCAGTAAGCCAGGCGCGCCTGCAGGTAGACCATGCGCGGCGCGCCGACCATGCGGCCGCCGTTGGTGTCGACGTTGCGGGTGTAGTAGCGGCGGTCAAACAGGTTGTTCACGCCCAGGGCCAACTCGCTGCCCTTCCATTGCGGCAACTTGTAGCTGAGCTGCGTGTTCCAGACGCTGAAGCCGGGCACGCGGCCGTTGGTGGCGGCGGCGTTCTCCTCTTCGGTGTTGGCCGTGTCGGAGTACTGGCCGCTCTGCGCCGTGGTGTACAGGTTGAAGGTCCAGTTATTGCGGGTGTAGCGTCCGCCCAGCGTGCCGGTCTGGCGCGAATAGAACGGCACGTCCTTGCCTTCGAATTCACCGGATTTCTGGATGGCGCGCACGTAGGTGTAGTTGGCGTAGAGGTTCAGGCCGGCGAGCGGCCCGGATTTGTCGAAGTCGTAGTCGATGGCGAATTCGACGCCGTTGTGGGTGGTCGCGCCCAGATTGCGGAAGACCGCCGGGTTGGTGCCGGGAATCGACAGGATCTGGTTGTCGAACTTCAGGTTGAAGACGGTGAATTCGGTGTGGGTCTGCTCGCCCGAATAGCGCAGGCCGGCTTCGATGGTCTTGGCGACTTCGGGACTGAGCGGGTTGGACGCCGACATCGAGTTCAGCTGCGTGTACTGCACCGCGCCGAACGAGGTGTTGTAGTTGGTATAGAGCGTCAACGCGTCGTCGACCAGATAGGCGACGTTCAGCGACGGCAGGCCGCGGCTGTTGCGCAGGTCGAACGGCGTGTCGCGGGCGGTGCCGCTGGGCTGGCGGTTGGTGCGGATGTGTTCATAGCGCACGCCGGGCGTCACCCGCCAATTGCCGTAGGCGATGCGGTCGTCCAGATAGATGGAGTGCGCTTCGGTTTCGTTGTCGAAGACCTGGGCTGCGCCGATGCGCTGGCCTGTGGCCAGGGATTCCGTATAGCGCCGGTCCTGGCCGGTTTCGTGGATGTAGCGATACCCGATGGTCACGTCGTGTGTGGTCGGGCCCCATTCCAGGCGCTGCGTGTAGCGCGGCTCTATGCCCAGCACCTGGTTGTTGCGGGGTTGATAGTCGTTGCGGCCCGCCGTGGCGTTGATCAGCGAGCTCTGGCGCGAGCTGTCGTAGTGATAGACGCGCGCCTCGAACTCCTGGGTGTCAGAGATGGAGTTGAGGTAGCCAATGTCGACCTGGTCGCGCTGGCCCTTCCAGTAGTCGGTCGGATGGGTGTTCTGGAACGGATCGTCGCGGTATTGCGCCACGCTCAGGCCGCCCGGCGTCATGGACTTGACGTCGTAATGGGCGAACTTGCCGTAGATTTCCGAGGTCGGGGTCAGCTCGAAGCGCCACTTCAGCGCCACATCGTTGTAGCGGTCATGGCTGGCGTCGCGCCATTGCTCGCCGTCCATGCCGGAATACATCAGCGCCACGCCCAGTCCGTTTTCGAACTGCGTGCCCAGGAAGCCGGTGTACTGGGTGTTGGTGCCGCCCTGGCTGAAGATGTTGTAGCGGGCAGAGGCCTCGGCGGTGAGTCCGCTGGTGGTCGGAATCGAGCGGGTCTTGAAGTTGATCACGCCGCCCACGTTTTGCGGGCCGTAGCGCACTGCCCCGCCGCCGCGCACCACGTCGATGGCCTCGATGTTGCCCAGGCTGGTCGGCGACATCACCAGGTTCGGCTGGCCATAGGGCGCCATGGCCATGGGGATGCCGTCCAGCAGCATGGTGGTGCGGAACGAGTTGCGCGGGTTCAGGCCGCGGATGCCGACATGCAGGCCCACCGAACTGCCGCTGGCGCTGGTACTGCCGCTGATCTGCACGCCCGGCACGCGGCGCAGCACGTCGGCGACGCTGGTGGCGCCGCTGTTCTGGATTTCATCGCGTTTGACGAGCGTGCGCGCGCCGCCGAAGGTCTGCACGCTGTTCTCCAGGCCGGTCCCCAGCCAGTCGCCGCTGACCTGGATCGACTCCAGCGTGTTGGCGTTGCTGGCCGGCGCGGCCTTGGCCGCAGGGGCCGGCGCGCGCACCACATAACCCTGACCGCCCTGCTCCACTGCCACCAGGCCGGTGCCGGACAGTAGCTGGGCCAGACCGGAGTCCACGCCATAGCTGCCATCCAAGCCCTGAGTCCGCAGCCCACCCGTGTCCTCGGGACGGAACGAAACCGTGATGCCACCCGCCTTGGCGAAGGCGGAGAGCGCCTGGTCCAGCGGGCCTGCCGGGATGTGGTAGTCCTGCGCGGCGGTTTGTGTGGAGCTTGGGGCGGTATTTTGGGCCGCGTCTTGGGCGGCCGCGGGCGGCGCGGCGGCGAACGCGGCCGCCAGGCTCAGCGTCAATCCGGCCAATCGCAGGACACGAGGTTGGGTATAGTCTTCGGCTGCCACTTGGTCACATCCCTACAGGTCGTCAATTGGCGGTATGCCGAATGAGCGCTGGCAAAAGGGACAGGCGGAGGGCAGCAGGATTGTAAGCAAGTGAAACTTCATGGCCTGGCGCTGCCTCAGCGCGTCAGCGTGACCCAGTACGAAGTGCGCGCCACGACACGCAGATCCAGCGTCGTGGCCACGACGGCAAGCAGCGCGTCGGTGTCTTGCAGGCGGAACACGCCGGATACGCGCAGGCCGCCCAGCGCCGGATCGCAACGCACCACGCCGCGCCGGTAACGCGAGACCTCGGCCAGCAGCGAGTCCAGGCGCATGTTGTCGGCTTCGATCACGCCGCGCGTCCAACCGGGCGTGTCCGACTTCGCGGACAGGCCGGACAGGAAGGCGCGGGACGTGAAGCGCACGGACTCTCCGGCGTTGAAGATCCGCTCTGGCGCCCCGCTCCCCAGGCTGACCGCCACGCGGTGTTCCAGCACGGTGAGTTCGGTCAGGGCGTCGCCGTCATCCCATTGCCGGACCACGAAACGGGTGCCCAGGGCGCGCATGCGACCCTGGGGGGTCTCGACGATGAAGGGCCGCGTCCTGCCCGCCCGGTCGGCGGCCGTGCGCACATAGACTTCGCCGCCGCGCAGATGCAGCAGGCGCGTTTCGTCGGAGTAGCGCACATCCATGGCGGTATCGGTGTTCAGGTGGACCTGGCTGCCGTCGGCCAGGCGCAGGTCCTGGTTTTCGCCCACGGCCGTGCGATAGGCGCCTGCCGGCTCGGCATGCATGCGGTAGGCCAGCCAGGCGGCGGGCGCCGTAAGCCCCAATGCCGCCAGCGTGCGCAGCACCGTGCGCCGGCTGACCTGCGGCGGGCGCGTCAGGAGCGGCACGCCGAGCGAGGCCGGCACCGTGTCGAATTGCTGCATCAGGCGCTGGGCCCGCTGCCAGGCGAGCTCGCGCTCGGGATGGCCGTGGCGCCAGCGTTCGAAGGCGGCATGGTCCGCCGGTCCGGCCTCGCCGGAGTGCAGCCGCACCAGCCAGCGGGCGGCTTCCCGGATGATCGAGGCATCCAGCGGCTTGGGCTCGGCGGCGGACATGGCGTCAGGCCTCCAGCATGGTCAGGCAGATTTCGAAACCTTGGGCCATGTAGCGCTTCACCGTGCGGTCGCTCAAGCCGGTGCGGGCGGCGATCTCGACATAGGTGAGCCCTTCCAGTTGCGACAGGACGAACACCTCGCGCGCCTGCGGCGCCAGATTGCCGAGCATGCGGTCCAGCTGTTGCAGCGCCTGCTGCACGCCCAGCAGCATCTCGGGCGAGGCCTCCAATTCAGGCGGCAACGCGGCCATGGCCTCCAGCCAGGCGCGTTCCAGCGAGCGGCGGCGCCAGTGGTCGTTGAGCAGCCCTCGGGCGATGGTTGTCAGATAGGCCCTGGGCTGGCGCAGCGTGCGGACTTCCTCGGGATGGCGCAGCACGCGCAGAAAGGTGTCGTGCGCGAAGTCGGATGCTTCATCGCCATGGCCGAGGCGATGCCGCCACCATTGGCAGAGCCATTCGTAGTGGGTTTCGCAGAGTAGCTGGAGCGGCTGTAGGGGGTTGGACATGCTGGAACGCCCCGGTAGGCAGCGCGATGACACGGGATGGCGGCCTGCCCGGTATCAGCCCGGCGGCCAGCAGGGCTAAATGATACCAAGAACCGTTCGCAGTATCGAACTGACAAAAAGCGAGCGGCGCGGGACCTCTCTTGCCCTACTCGATGCGCAAGGAATCCGGTTGCTCCGGCCCCCTTTTGTCACAGGGGTGAACAAGAACTCGGATGATCAGAACGGCACCATCACCTTCAACGTGCCGCGGTGGCTTTGTATGTGGGACGAAAAGTCTCCGTCGTACTGCAGCCGGAAGTCCAGGCCGCCGGCGTTCGACACCTGCAGTCCCGCGCCGATGCGGCCGATGACGTCGTCCATGGGCACCGAGGTCTCGAAGGCGCCGGAGCCTGACGGCGCGCCCTGCAAGCGGGCCTTGACCGTGTATTCGTCCTTGGACAGGAACGACACGCCGCCATACATGTAGGGCCGCAGGGTCGCGCCGTTCTTCAGCGCCACCTTGCCGCCCAGCTCCAGCGTCGGCGACAGGGCCATGACGAACTGGTTGCTGCTTTCCACATCCAGATGCAGGGCGTTGCGGGACTCGCCATAGCTGGGCATGTGGGTATAGGACGCGTCCAGGTCCACATAGGGTTTCAGATAAACGCTTTCCTTGGCGTAGCTGCGCGCGATGCGCAGGCGCAAGGCCGCGCCATAGACGTCCAGGTCCGAGTCGGCGGTGCTCTGCATGCCGGGGATGCGGATGCTGCGGTTGATGTCGTACTGGCCGTAGCCGCCGCCCAGGGCCGCGGACAAGGTCCAGGGCCCGGTTTCGCGTTTGAGCACCACGCCGGCATAGCCGCTGTCGCCCTTGCCGCTGACCCGTCCGTCGTCGCCGCTCAGATGGCTGTTCTGATAGGCGACGGACCCGCCCAGGAACCAGCCCGGCTTTACCTGGCGCTGGCCGCCGAACTGGTAGGTGACGCCATCGAACGAAAAACCCGAGACCCCGCCGTCGCCATCCTGGTTGGTATTGATGCCGGACACCTGGCCCCAGAGGCAATCCTGCTCGCCGGTCAACGCGTCGCCGCCCTGGAACGCCGGGCACGACATCATGGCGCCGGTAAAGCGAGCCATGCTGGCTTGCATCTGCGCGGCGGGTGCCACGGTTACCCCCGCCGACAGGTCGGACAGCCGGTTCGAATAGGTAGCCGCGCTTTCCCTGGAAGCCATGTCCAGCGCCGCGAACAAGGATGCCATGGCGGTGTTGCCGCCCAGGTTCCAGGCGCCTTGCAGATGCCGCGCCACCGAGCGCTGGTTGGCGGCCAGCTGCATGGACGGCGCGGCGAAGTCGGCCTGCACTGCGCGCACGCGCACGTCCTGCCCGTCCAGCCTGGCGTCGTAATCGATCACCGGGCTGTCCTTGGCGGCCGGGTTGCCCGCGACATTGCCTTGCAGCGTCGCGACGGTGACTTCGTGGCCGGGCAGTAGCGTGATGGGCTGCACATTCACCTGGCCGTCCAGGCGGGTATCGCCCTGCACCACCATGCGCGGAGACTTGAGGTTGGCGAAGTCCACGTCCGCTTGCAGGATGCCGCCGGCCCGCAGATTGAAGTTGCCCGCCACCGTCAGGCTGTCGAACGCGCCGGACCGGCCTATGGCCACCAGGCCGGCGTTGTCGATATTGGCCTGATAGCGCGTGGCGTCGCTCAGGGTGCCGCTGGCGGCGTTCCAGACATGGCAGGCGATGCCGCCCGCGCCGCCGCCGCATTCGATGTTGCCCAGGACGGTCCCTGCATTGCTGATGGCTAGGCTGGCGCCAGGGACGCTGGCGAGGATGCTGGCGGTCTTCGCCTGCTGCAAGGAGGCGCCGTCGTAGCGCACCGCGCTGCCGCCGGAGCCGGCCGTGATCGTTCCCGCCGCGCCCACGGTCAGCGTGTTCTGCATGTCTCCCACGATCCAGACGCCGTAGGCGCCCGCGCCAGTGCCGCCGCTGACGGAACCGTTGACGGTAACCGCGACCTGTCCCGAACCTTGCGGCCCGGCGCTTTGCGCAAAGATGCCGGTGGCGCCGGCGCCGGTGGCGGCGATGCTGCCGCTTTGCGTCAGCGTGACGTTCCCGCCGGATCCCGTGCTGCCCGCGCCCGCCGTGCTGCCCGCGAAGCCGCCGGCGGCGCTGCCGCCCAGCCCGCCCCCACCGCCGATGGATTGGGCAATCACGCCGAAGGCGTAGTCGCCCTGGGTCGTGATGTTGCTGGCGACATTGAGGTTGACCGTGCCGCCGCTGCCGCTGCCGCCCGTCTGGCCGCTGCTTGGGCTCCAACCGCCCGAGCCCAACTGCAAGCCCTTGCTGGTATCGCCCGCGATGCCTCCGCCGCCACCGATGGACTGGGCGATCAGGCCATGCGCGCCCGCGCCGCTGGTGGCGATGTGACCGCCGGCATTCAAGGTCAAGGTCACGGCCCCGCCGTCGCCGGCCGCGCCGCCGCGCCCGCCCAGCGACACGCCGGTCAGGTTGCTGGAGTCGCCCGCGCCGCCCAGGCCGCCACCGCCGCCGATCGATTGCGCCAGCACGCCATAGGCGCGCGCGCCTTGCGTGGTGGCGGCGATGCCCGTGGTGACGTCGATGGCGCCGCCCGAGCCGGACAAACCGCCGCTGCCGCCTACTGAGACGCTCATGGAATGGCTGTTCTGCTGCAGCTTGGAGCTGCTGTTGCCCGCGCCGGCCGTGCCTCCGCCGCCGCCGATCGACTGCATCGCCAGCGCCGGCGCGTCGTCGCCCGCGGTCTGGACGTTCAGCCAGCTCCCGCCGCTGGGGGTGAGGATGTTGCCGCCGTTGCCGGCCACGCCGCCGGTCCCGCCAAACGATGCCCCCACGGTGATGGTGCCCTGGGCCTGGTCGGAGCCGTCGCCGCCCTGCCCGCCGCCCCCGCCTATGGATTGCAGCAGCACGCCATAGGCGTTGTAGCCGGTCGTGGCGATGCTGTTGCCATGGTCGTCGTCGAAGGAGAAGCTCAGGACGCCGCCGTTGCCGCCGGCGCCGCCGCTGCCGCCCACGCCGATGGTGGCGTTGGCCTTGATCTTGCTGCCCGAGGCGCTGGACGATCCGCCCACGCCGCCGCCCCCGCCTATCGACTGGGCGACCAGGCCGTCGGCCCAGTCTCCGGCGGTGGCGATCTTGCCCGCGTAGTTCACGGTGACGTTGCCGCCATGGCCGCCCGTGCCGCCGGTGCCGCCCACGTCCACGCCGAACTGGTAGGTGCTGTTTTCGTCGTCCAGCCGTTCCTTGTTGTCGCTATGGTTGCCGATGCGGTCCAGGATGGGATAGGACGAGGCGTCCGCGCCCAGCGATCCGCCCAGCCCGCCGCCGCCGCCGATGGATTGCAGCAACACGCCATCGGCGTCGCCGCCTTCGGTGCGGATGGCGCCTTGCAAGGTCGCATTGATGCTGCCGCCAGTGGCGCCGGAACCGCCGGTCGCGCCCAGGCCCACTTGCAGGCGGGCGGACGGCCGGTCTTCGGCGCTGCCGGCCACGTTCAGCGTTCCGCCCTGCGAGGCCCCGCCGCCGCCGCCGATGGACTGCGCCACAATGCCGCGCGAACCGGAGCCCAGCGTGCGGATGGCGAAGTTGGGGTTCAGCGTCACGTCCACATTGCCGCCGATGCCGCCCGTGCCGCCGGTGCCGCCCAGGGCCAGGGTCAGCTTGACGTTGGTGGGGCCGCCGTGGGTGTAGGCATTGCTGCTGCCAACCCCGCCGTTGCCGCCGCCTCCGCCTATGGATTGCGCCAGCACGCCGTTGGCGTAATCGCCGTAGGTCACGGTGGTGGACGCCGGGGGCACGCGCACGCCGGGCGGGGTCAAGAGCGATGGTGGCATGCCGACATAGGCGCCGTTGGCGTCGCCCAGGGTCACGCCTACCGCGCCGCCGTTGCCGCCGCCGGAGCCGGAACCGCCCAGGGTCATGCCGGCCGATAGCGAGATCGTGGTCGCATCGCCCAGCACGGTGGACAGCACGGATGAATCACCGCCGTTGCCGCCGCCGCCGCCGATGGACTGCGCCATCACGGCATGGGAACCGTCGCCCAAGGTGACGACCGTGGAACCGTTGCTGAGGTTGACCTGGGTGACGCAGGACGCATCACCCGGCGGGCAGGCATTGCCGCCCGCCCCGCCGCTGCCGCCGACCGCGGCTTCGAAATTGAATGCCAGGGACGCGCCCTCGCCGGTGGGCACGGCCAGCACCAGGTCGCTGGCGCTGGAGCTGCCGCCGTTGCCGCCGCCTCCGCCGATGGTCTGCGCCAGGATGCCGAAGGAATCGTTGGGCGCATAGGTGGCGGGATCGATGTTCGGGCTGGCGTAGTCCATGCCCGTGGCGACATGGGAGCCGCTCAGGTTCACGATCGAGGAATAGCCGGTGCCGCCCGAGCCGCCGCTGCCGCCCAGCACCACCGCCGCATTGAAGCCGACCGTGACGTCGTAGTAGCTGGCGTCGCCGCCGTTGCCGCCGCCTCCGCCTATGGACTGGGCCAGGATGCCGGCCGAGTGGGAGCCGCCGGTGCTGATGTTGAGGTTGCTGTATCCCGCCTTGACCTCGGCGGCATTGCCGCCCGCGCCGCCGCTGCCGCCCAATTGCAGCGCCGCGAAGGACGCCACGCTGGCGTTCTTGACGCTCCCGCCCGTGCCGCCCCCGCCGCCGATGCTCTGCGCGATGATGCCGGGCGCGTAGTTGCCGTGGGTGGTGATGTTCGATGTGGAGTACGTCAGCGTGCCGTCGCAGCCGCCCTGGTTGCTCATGCAGACCGAACCGCCGTTGCCGCCTCCGCTCGCGCTGCCGCCGATCGCCACCGACACGCCCACCGATGCGGTGAAGGTATCGCCGCCGTTGCCGCCGCCTCCGCCCACGGATTGGGCCAGCACGCCCGCGCTAAACTGGCCGGCCGTCTGGATCGAGCCCAGATCCTGGATGATGACGTTGCCGCCCGCCCCGCCGCCCGCGCCGCCGCCGCCCACGCCCAGCACGCCCATGCTGTCGCCGCCGCTGCCGCCGCCGCCGCCGATGGACTGGGCCACCATGCCGATTGCCGCGTTGCCGGCCGTCGTGATGGCGCCGGTATTGCCCATCACCACCGTGCTGCCCGACGAACCGGTGGCCCCGGCCGAGCTGCCGCCCACGCTGAGCAGGCCGGTGGCGCTGCCGGAAGCGCCGCCGCCGCCGCCGATGGACTGGCCTATCATGCCGTGCGAGTTGTAGCCCGAGGTGGCAATGGACCCTGTGTTGCTCAGGGTGACCTGGCTGGCCGCGCCGCCGCCCGCGCCGTCGCCGCCCAAGGAAACCAGTTCGGCCGTGTCCGCGCCGCCCGCGCCGCCGCTGCCGGCAATGGACTGGGCCAGCACGCCGTAGGCGTGGTCGCCGCCGGTGGTAACCGTGCCGGCGGTCACCACATTGACCACGCCGGCGTTGCCGCCATTGCCGCCGTTGCCGCCCTGGCCCCCCAGCACCGACACGAAGTCGCTGCCCGTGCCGCCGCCGCCGCCGACCGACTGCGCCACGATGCCGGTGGAAAAATTGCCCGTGGTGCCGATGGCGCTGCCGCTCGCGGTGGAGACGTTGACGGCGCTGGCGTTGCCGCCAAACCCGCCGCCGCCGCCCTGCCCGGCCAGCTTGGTGCTGTCGCTGCCGTCGCCGCCCTGTCCGCCCAGGCTTTGCGCCGCCAGGCCAGGCAGGTTGTCGCCGCGGGTCGCGACGCTGCCACCCTGATAAAGATTGATCGCCACGGCGCCGCCCGCGCCGCCATTGCCGCCCGCATGGTCCTTATCCGGGCCCTTGCCACCCTTGCCGCCGATGGCGCGGGCGGCAACGCCGGCACCTTGGACGGTGGCGCCGGCGGCCGAACCGGCCACGTCCAGCAGGACCGAGCCATTCACGTCCACCGTCACCTTCTGGGTCCAGGTGTCCGATGTGCCGCCGCCGTTGCCGCCGTTGTCGCTGTTGTCGGTCGACGCCGTGCCGTCGCCGCCTATGCTTTGCGCGTAGATGCCGAAGACCGTGGCGCTGTCGTAGACCTGCCAGTAGCTGTTGGCCTGGCCCTGGTGCGTGACCTGCACGGTGCCGCCCGTGCCGGCATTGCCATTGTTGTAGCCGCCCATGCCACCCGCGGAATTGGCGTAGATGGCTGCGCCGTTGGCATAGGTGCGCAGGCGCGTGACGCTGCTGCCCAGGTTGATCGCGCCGGTGTTGCTGACCGTGACCGTGCTGGCGTTGCCGCCATTGCCGCCCACTTGGTCGCCGTATTCCAGCGTCGGATCGTTCTGGTCGCCGCCGGCCCCGCCCAGGGCCCGCGCATTGATGCCGTACAGACCCTGGCGTGGGGCGGGCAAGGAGCCGGACATCGTCAGCTTGCCGGAGTTGCTCACGCTCACGGTCTGGCCCAGGCCGCCGTGTCCGCCATTCGAGTCGTTGTTGTCGTTGGCGGGATCGCCGATGCCCCCGGACGACACCGCCATGATCAGGCTGTTGAAATTGCTGAGCGCCGTGCCGTTGAGCGCGACGTCGCCGCTGCTGGACACGGTGATGTTGCCGCCATCGCCCGCCGTGCCTTCATCCACGCCATCGCCGCCGCGCGAGATCGCCGTGACCACGCCCAGCGGGTTCAGCCGGGTCTGGTTCGCGTCGGCGTTGTAGTTGCCGGAGGACGTGACGGATACGTCAGGCCCGTTCTGGCCATCCTTCTCGTTGTCGTGGTCCACCCCGCTATCGCCCTCGCAGATGGCCTGGGCGCTTGGGTAGTTGCCGGACGGCATGTTCAGGGACGGGCCGCCTGCGCACGCATAGCCGGCCTGCGCATTGCCCGCCGCGCCCCAGGCGCAGGCGCCCAACGCCGACACGATGGCCAGCCGCAAGGTGTTCTGCCGCAGCAGCGGAAAAGGCAGGCCGGGGCCGCGCGCGGGGAGAGAGGTAGGCTTCATGGATTTGCGGATTCTGGTGGCCCGAGCGCGAAGGCCGCCCGGTGGCCGGGCGCGCGCTCAGTAGTAACTGGCAAAGTTTCGCCACTAGAATCCGCAGGCTGCGCGGCGGGTGCAACTTTTTTTCGATGAATCAGTGGATTTTTTCGACGAAATCCGCAAAAAAAGCCACATGGTTACATCGAGCCTGGCCCAAGCGTAAGCAAAGGTTGGCGCACCCGGAGGCGGCCGATCCTTGGCATCAGGGGCGTGCAGGGCCGCCGGCCGACGCCAGCAGCGCGCGCCCCTTTTGCGTCAGGATGACGACCGGCTCGGCTTGCGCATCGTCCCGGTCGCGGGCCATGTCCACCAGCCCGTTGGCGGTCGCGTCCTCCCAGGCCGACAGGCGCGGGCATGAACTGCGCCAGGCGTCCATGGTCTGCGCATAGGTACGCGGGCGCTCGGCGATCCAGGCGAGGAATTGCAGCAGGTTGCCGAGCTGGGAGGTGCCGGCCTGCAGTACGGAACTGTCGTCATCTGTCTTCATCGCCATGCGCTCCCGACTTGAATGTAGAAGGCGTTCTGGTCCTTGCTGTGGGCGATGTCCATGCCCACGGCCAACCCCAGTTTGGCCGCGATGAGGTACCGGAAACCGGTGCCCACGCTGACGACGTTGGAAGCCTCGGAGAACGACTTCCAGTTGCCATACGCCTTGCCCACGCCGCTGAACCCCAGTATGGACCAGCGCGGCGTGGCGTCCCAGCGCAATTCCGCTTCGAACGCCAGCGCGTCGCGATCCTGGTAGCGGCCCCGCGCCACGCCGCGCAGATCGACGTAGGGCTGGGCGTAGAACGGCACCGTGCCGCGGGTGAACTGGCCGTCGCCGCGCAGGCCCAAGGTCCAGCGTGGGGCCAGCGGCCGCCAGGTGTAGCCGCGCGTGCGATAGCTTTCGAAGGACTGGTCGCTGCCCAGCCAGCTGCGCGAGAACTGGGCTTCCAGCTCGGCATAGCTGCCCCGGTTGGGATAGAACATATTGTCGCGTGTGTCGTAGTCCACGACCACGCCGGCCTTGCCAATACGGCCGGCCATTTCGGCCTTGGACAGCTCGCCGGCCGTCTCGCCGATGAAGCGCGTGTTCGAGCGGAAATAGGTGTAGCGCGGACCGACATACCAGGGCGTGTCCCCTACCCTGGCCAGGATCTGCTGCATCAGGAAGGTGCCCTTCACCTCGTAGCTGCGTCCGTGGCTGGAAGCGCCGTAGTACTCGAGGTTCGCCCGTCCCTGGGCCAGCGCGCCCAGGTAGCGATAGCGGTCCGCGTCCCAGCTGCGGAAATGGAACAGCGCACCGCCGCGGGTACCATTTTCAGTGGCCATGGCGCCCACGCCGGTGACATTGGGCGGCGCCTTGTGTGTGTTGTCAGTCTGGCCATCCTGGCCGGGCTGCGCCGCGGGCTCCGAAAAATACAGCAGCATCAACCCGCCCCCGTACCCCACGGCGGGTTCGGTGATGATAACGGGCACCGGAAGTGCGCCGTTCTGGCGCAGCAGGAAGTTGCCCATGTCCAAGCCGTCGCTGTCGCCGTTCGTCTCGGCCTGTGCCGCGTCCGCAAGGGCCTGGCCGGCACACAGCAGGATCAGGAGCCGCAGAGCCAGCGCGGCCAAAGCCTTTCGGGTAAATCTGCAATCCTGGCGCACAGAGTCTTTCCCACGCTGTCGGTGCTGCAGTCCGGCGATAACGGACGCGGCTCGCAGCCACGAGGCTGGAGCCGCGCGTTCAGTCGTGCACCGCCGATGATGACACGGCGCCGGATCTTGCGCACGACTTTGCGCCGTGCCGCGCAAGCACGCGTGGCGCTGGCGCCTAGGCCGCCAGCTTGCGCATCGTGAGCGCGATGATCGCCGTGGCGACGACCTGCATGCCGGCCACCACATACAAGCCGGCGGCGACGCCGCCCGTCCATTCCTTGAGCCAGCCCATCATGAAGGGCGTGGCGAAGCCAGCCAGGTTGCCGACCGAGTTGATGAAGGCGATGCCGCCCGCGGCTGCGGTGCCAGTCAGGAATGCCGCAGGAATCGCCCAGAAGACAGGGAAGGCGCCCAACACGCCGATGGCGGCAATGCTGAGGGCGGCCATCGCCAGCACGGGGCTGCCGATGAAGGCGCCGGTCAAGGACAGGCCGAGCGCGCCGATCAGGGTGGCGCCGGCGCAGTGCAGACGGCGTTCGCGGGTGGAATCGGAATGCGCGCCGTTGATCACCATCGCGGCCGTGCCCAGGATGAACGGGATGGCTGATAGCAGGCCTATGTTCAAGGTCCCCTGCACGCCCAGTTCACGCACGATGGAAGGCATCCAGAAAGCTAGCGTCGCGTTGCCTCCGACGATGCAGAAATACGCTGCGGTGCACAGCCACAAGGCAGGCAGGCGCAAGGCTTGGGCGAAGCTGGCGTGCTTGGCGGGGTCCTGCTGTTCGCTGTCCAGTTCAGCCGTCAGCGCGGCCTTCTCCGCCGCGCTGAGCCAGCGCGCCTGCTGGGGGCGGTCCGGCAGATACGCCAGCACCACCAGCCCTGCGATCACAGAAGGAATGCCTTCCAGCACGAACAGCCATTGCCAGTTGCGCAGCGGGGCCACGCCATCCATGCCGCTCATGATGAGCCCGGCTATCGGCCCGCCCACGATGCCGGCGATTCCGAACGACGTCATGAACCAGCCGTTGATGCGTCCTCGCCTGCCCGCGGGTATCCAGTACGTCAGATAGAGCATGACGCCGGGGAAGAACCCTGCTTCGAAGGCGCCGAGCAGAAAACGCAGGATATAGAAGGAAGCCGGCGTGGTGACGAACGCCATCGCCATCGAGGTCAGGCCCCACAGGATGGTGATGCGGGCCAGGGTCTTGCGCGCGCCGATGCGTTGCAGCAGCAGGTTGCTCGGCACTTCGAAGATGAAGTAGCCAATGAAGAAGATCCCCGCCCCCAGGCCGTACACGGCTTCGCTGAAGCGCAGGTCCTGCAGCATCTGCAGCTTGGCGAAGCCCACGTTGACGCGGTCGATCCATGCCAAGAGGAACAGGAAGATCAGGAAAGGAATGAGGCGCCAGGCGACCTTGCGGTGCATCAGGCCTGGATCGGCGGTGGGCACGGCGCCGTGTGTCGGCGCGGAGAGGGGTTGCGGTGAAACAGCATCCATAACGGGTTCCTCGGTGGAGCGGATCAGGGGGAGCGCCCTAGCCCGCTGGCACCGGGGCAAGGTCACACGAGCAGATGTTTTTGACTGCTATAAATATATTTTGCCATTTTAAAAAAATACAATAATAGGGAGTTACCCGCGGGAACCCCGCGGGCCGTGCGCCGACGGGCGCGCTTTCAGGCCAGCAGATTCTTGGGTAGCGCGGCGACAAACGAAGCGAAGCTGGTGGCCCCCTGCCCGGGGCTCATGTGCTGCGTCATGACCGCGGCGGCGCGCGCCGGGTCCTGCGCCTGGATGGCTTCGAGCAGTTGGCCGTGCTGTTCCCACGACGAGGCCAGGCGGCCGAAGGCCGAAAAAGCGTGCAGCCGGTAGGCGCCGGTGCGCGACCGCATCCGCAGGATCTCCTGGCGCAGATAGGGATTGCGGGCGCCCTGGTACAGGGCATCGTGAAAGCGCCGATTGTGTTCCTGCCAGGCGTCGGTGTCCTCGCGCCGCACCACGGCTGCCGCGCGTTCGTGGATGGCCGCCAGCTCGTCGCGCTCGGCCGGCGTCATGCGTTCGCAGGCCAGGCGCGCGCCTATGCCCTCCAACTCCGCCAGCAGCTCCCACATGGCCAGCAGCTGGGCCACGTCCATCTTGGCCACCACCATGCCGCCGCGCGGCAGGCTGGCCACCAGACCCTGCGCCTGCAGTTGCAGCAGCGCCTCGCGCACCGGCGTGCGCGAGACGTCGTAGGTCTGCATCAGCATCTGTTCATCGACGGGATCTCCCGGCAACAGGCTGCCATCGCGGATGGACTCTTCGACGGACAGGCGGATGCGCTCAGCGGCTTTCATGGCGGACTCCGGTCAAGGGGTGAAGAAAATTCACGCAAAGCATAGTATTTTCTTGACTTCTATAAATATATTTATGAGACTAGTCTTTTATTTTACCGAGCAAAACGCGGCAGGAGGTAGTGAGCATGGAAGACTCGCCCAAACAGGAATGGCAGGCCTGGGTCGCCCTGGTCTGCAAGACGCATGGCCTGGCCGTGTCCGCCGAGACGCAATCGGCGGTCGCGCGCACGCTGCTGCGCCTTGCCGCCGTGGAGGCCGAGATCGCAGCCCGCGGGGATGCCGATGTCTGAGCCCCTGTTGCATCTTGCTGTGGCCGACATGCGCCGCAACTACGCCCGGGCCACGCCGGGCGAACGCGCCGCGCTGGTCGCGGCCCAGACTGCGGCGTTCCAGCGCCGCGCGGCCGACCTGCACTGCGCCACTCGCACCTATTTGCCGTCTTCCGCATCCGCGCTTCACGGCGGCCTGCTTGAAGGCGTGGCGCTGGCGCACAAGGACGCCTTCCAGACTGGCAAGCACGCGCCCGGCCGCGGCCGGCCCTTGCGCGACGACGCTCCGGGTCCGATGGCCACGGCGCTGCGCCGCTTGCAGGACCATGGAGCGTTCAACCTGGGCGCCCTGGCAATGGCCGAACACGCTTGCGGCGCGACGGCCGAGAATCCCCATGGCCCGGCCCTGGCCAATCCGCTGGATGCCGCTGCTGCGGTGGGCGGATCGTCCAGCGGCTGCGCGGTCGCGGTGGCGGCGGGCCTGGTTCCCGCATCGCTGGGCACCGATACGGCCGGTTCGGTGCGCATGCCGGCCGCGACCTGCGGCCTGGTGGGACTCAAACCGACGCCAGGGCTGGTGCCGGCGGAAGGGGTCGCGGCCCTGGCGCCGACCTTGGACACGGTCGGCGTGATAGCCCGCAGCGCGCTGGATGGAGCCTGTGTCTACGCCGCGTTGCTGCCAGCACAGGCCGCCGCGTCCGCCCTGCCCGCGGACGTGGCGCGGATCGAACAGGAACTTTCCAGACCGCGGCGCTGGCGGCTGGCCTCGACGCTGGCAACCGCCGGGGCGCGCGCCGACGTGGCGGCGGTGATGTCGGAATTCGAACTGGGTTTGCCCGATCCGCGGCGCATCGATTCCCGCCCCGCGCCCGACCTGGACCGCCTGAACCGCCTGGCGCAGATCGTGTTGCATGCCGAAGCCGCCGCCGTGCTGGCGGGCAGCGTACGCCATGATCTGGCCTCGCTGGCGCCGGCCACCCTGTCCATCGCGCTGCCGGGCTGGGCCATGCCTGCGATCTGGTATCGCCACGCCTTGTCGCAGATCGCGCCTTTGCGCGCCTCCTTCCTCGCCACATATCTGGCCGATGCGGACCTGCTGCTTACGCCTTGCCTGCCGCAAGGCGTGCCGGACCGCGCCGCGGTCACCACCGGCAGCCCCGCTTTCGATCCGCGCGCGCTCGCGGCGCTGCACCGGCACCACGCCTACCTGAACTATCTGGGCCTGCCGGCGCTGGTCCTGCCCATCGGCATCGATTCGCAGGGCCGTCCCGTCAGCGTGCAAGCGGTCGGCGCGCCGGGCAGCGAAGCCCTGCTGCTGGCCTTTGCACATCAGTTCGCCCTGCCCTTTTCCGCCATTCTGCAACGCTAACCCCACGGACTCATCATGGCCAGAATCAACGCCTCCCCCACCCTCGCGCGCTTTCGCGTGCTGGACCTTTCGCGCGTGCGCGCCGGCCCGACCTGCGTACGCATCCTGGCGGACTTTGGCGCGGACGTGATCCGCATCGAGCCGCCGGCCGGGATCGATCCCAACGAAGCCATGTTCGCCGCCGACCGCACTGGCGGCGATTTCCAGAACCTGAACCGCAACAAGCGGTCGATGACGCTGAACCTGAAGAAGCCCAAAGGCCTGGCCGTGTTCAAGCAACTGGTCGCCACCGCCGACGTGGTGGTGGAAAACTGGCGCCCCGACGTCAAGGCGCGGCTGGGGGTGGACTATGAAGCCCTGCGCGCCATCAATCCCCGCATCATCCTGGCCAGCATCTCGGGCTTTGGCCAGGACGGTCCCTATGCGGATCGGCCTGGCTTTGACCAGATCATCCAGGGCATGGGCGGCCTCATGTCGGTGACAGGTTTTGCCGGCGGCGGCCCGCTGCGCGCGGGACTCGCGGTCGCCGATTGCGGCACGGGCATCTACGCCGCAGTTGGCGTCCTGCTGGCCTTGCTGGAGCGCGAACAATCCGGCGCGGGCCAATGGGTCCACAGCTCCCTGCTGCACACGCAGATCGCGCTGATGGACTTCCAGGCAGCGCGCTACCTGAACGACGGTGACACGCCGGTCCAGGTGGGCAACGATCATCCGACCAGCAGTCCGATGGGGCTGTTCGAGGCCAACGACGGCGCCTTCAACCTGGGTGCATCCGGCGAAGGCAACTGGCGCCGCCTGTGCGAGTGCCTGGACGCGCCGCAATGGCGGGAGGACCCGAGCTATGCGACCGAGAAGCTGCGCGTGGCGAACCGGGCCGCGCTAAACGATTCGCTGGCGCAGCGTTTCCGCCAGCAGAGCGTCGCGCATTGGGTCGGGCTGCTGAACCGCGCCGGCGTGCCGGCAGGCCCGGTCTACAGCATTCCCCAGGTGTTCGAGGACGAGCAGGTGCGTCACCTGGGCGTGGCGCAGCCGGTTGCGGACGAGACCGGGCACGAGTACCGCCTGATCTCGCAGCCCGTGGCCTTGACGCGCACGCCCGCCCATATCGCGCGGCCCGCCCCCGGCTGGGGCGAACACACCCGCGAGATGCTGGCGGAGATGGGCTATGCGGCAGGCGACATCGAGCGCCTGTATGACGAGGGGGTGGTATGAGCGGCGGCCAGATCCAGGTGGATTTCCAGGATGGCGTCGCGACATTGACCGTCTGCCATCCGGAAAAACGCAATGCGATGACACTGTCCATGTGGCAACAACTGGCCGCCGCGCTGCTTGAACTGGCAGGCGCCGGGGTCCGGGTGCTGACGTTGACCGGCGCCGGCGCCCGGGCCTTCGTGTCCGGGGCCGACATCAGCGAGTTCGACCAGGCCCGAGACGGCGCGGCAGCGGTCGCCCGGTACAACCAGGCGGTGGCGGATGCGCAGCGGCTGCTGGCGGAGTTCGAGGCGCCTACCGTCGCGCTGATACAAGGCGCGTGCATGGGCGGCGGCATCGGCCTGGCCTTGGCCTGCGACCTGCGCTATGCCAGCGCCAGCGCCCGTTTTCGCATGCCCGCCGCAAGGCTGGGGCTGGGCTATTCCCATGCCGACATGCGCAGGCTGGCGGGCGTGGTGGGCGCGGCGTCCGCCTTCGATCTGTTCTATACCGCCCGCACCCTGGACGCCGAGCAGGCCGAACGCCGCGGCCTGATCCACGAACGTTACGCCGAGGATGATTTCGCCCGCCAGACCCGGGCGCGGGTGCGCGCCATTGCCGCCAATGCCCCCCTCTCCCTGCGCGCGGCAAAGGCGGCCATACTGGCGACCATGAATCCGCCGACAGCCGCCGAACTTGACGCGATCGATACCCAGGTGGCTCAGTGCTACGCCAGCGAGGACTACGCCGAAGGCCGGCGGGCGTTCGCCGAGAAACGCGATCCGGTCTTCCTCGGCCGCTGAACCGTCTTTGAACCATGAGCAAGATGCCATGAACAATCCACGCATTCCTTTCATGCTTTCCAGCCAGCGCCCGCCTCTGGCGGCACTGGACGGCCGGCCCATCCTGGTGCACCTGGTCGTCAATGTGGAGCATTGGCCGTTCGACCAGCCCATGCCGCGCACCCTGCTGACCGCGCCGCACGGGCGCGAGACGGTCCCTGACGTTCCCAATTACAGCTGGGCCGAGTATGGCCTGCGCTGCGGGCTGCCCCGGATCATCGACGCCATCCGCGGCCGCGGCCTGCCGGCCTCGGCCAGCCTGAACGCCTCCGTCATCGATGCCTATCCCGATGCCGCGCAGGCGCTGCTGGAGGCTGGCTGGGAATTCATCGGCCATGGCATCCACCAGCGGGCGCTTTCGCAAGAGGACGGCGACGGCCAGGCCCGCACCATCGCGGCGGCGCTGGACCGGATCGAGCGCTTCAGCGGCCGCCGGCCGCGCGGCTGGCTGTCGCCTGGCCTGCGCGAAACGCAGGACACGCCGGATCTTCTGGCCCAAGCCGGCATTGACTACCTGTTCGACTGGTGCCTGGATGACCTGCCCAACTGGATGCGGACAACCGGGAATCCCTTGCTGGCGCTGCCGTATGCCCTGGAGCTGAACGATTCGGTGATCCATGCCGTGGAAAAGCATGCCACCGGAGAGTTCAGCCGGCGCCTGGAACGGACGCTGGACCTGTATGCCGAAGAGGCCCGGACCGCCGGCCGTCCCCGCATCGTCACGCTGGGCTTGCATCCCCATCTGATGGGGGTGCCGCATCGCTACGCCGACCTGCTGGCCATGTTGGACCTGCTGCAAGGGCATCCGATGACCACCTTCGTCACCGGCGCCGCGATGCATGACTGGTACGCCGGCCAGGTTCCCGCCAAGTTCGCCGGAGCCGCCGCATGAATGCAATCGATACCCTCGTCGCGCATGTGCTGCGCACCCGTTACGAGGATCTGCCGGCAGCAGCGGTGGATGCGGCCAAGACCTTCATTCTCGATGCGGTCGGCGTCGGGCTGTCCGGTTCGCGCCATCCGCGCATGGTGTCGCTGCGCCAGGCGGCTCCAGCGCTGGGAAGCGGGGCAGAAACTACCGTCTGGGGCAGCGGCGAGCGGCTGCCGCTGGCCAGCGCCGTCATGCTCAATGCCTACCAGGTCTTCAACCAGGAGTTCGACGCCATCCACGACCGGGCCGTGGTGCATGCGTTTGCCTGCATCGTGCCCGCGGCGCTGGGATACGCGGAACGTGAAGGCGGCGTGGACGGCCCCCGGCTCATCACCGCAATCGCGACCGGGCTGGACTTCGCCATCTACGTTGCGTTGGCCCAGCGCGCGCCCATGCGTTTTTTCCGGCCGGCCATGTGCGGCGGCCTGGGCGCCACGGCCACGCTGTGCAAGCTCGCGGGGCTGGATGAGACCGCCACGCGCGATGCGCTGGGACTGGCGTACAGCCATCTCTCCGGCACCATGCAGGCGCATATCGAAGGCTCGCCCGCGGTCGGCCTGCAGGTCGGCCTGAACGCCAGGGCCGCCGTCACGGCTTTTGAACTGGCGCGCGCGGGCTTCCCCGGCCCGCGCGACATCCTGGAAGGCCCTTACGGCTATTTCGCGCTCTATGACGCTGGCCAGGCCGACTGGGACGCGGTGCGCGCGGACGTGGGCCGGGTGTTCCAGATCACCCGCATGAGCCACAAGCCCTACCCGACCGGCCGTGCCACGCACAGCGGCATCGGCGCTGTGCTGGACCTGATGCGCCAACATGCGCTGCAGCCCCAGGACGTGGAGAGCGTCACGGTCCGCGCGTCCTCGTTGATCGTGCGCCTGGTTGGACGGCGGGCCCATCCAGGCATGGATTCCGCCACCGCCAGGCTCTGCATGGGCTACGCCATGGCCACGGCCATGCTGCGCGGCCGGGTCGGCATACCCGATTTCGACCCGGACGCGCTGGCGCAGGCAAGCACCTTTGAGCTGGCTGCCCGCATCCAGGTGGTGGATGACGGCAACCCCGATCCCAACGCCATGAGCCCTCAGCGCGTCGAATTGCGGCTGAAGGACGGCCGTGAATTCACGGTCGACATGCCGGCCTTTCCCGGCAGCCCCGAGCGCCCCCTCGGCGTGGCGGAACAGGACGCCAAGTTCGACGCCTGCTGCGCGTCCGCGCAGCCGCCCCTGCCTGCCACCCAGACAGAGGAGCTGGCGCGAAGGCTGCGCGGGCTGGAAGCCGAACAGGACGTGCGCGGAATCGTCCGCCTGTTGGCGGCTGCGCGCGCGTCCTGATCGCGTATCCCGGACTGGGCGCGTCAGTACTTGAAACTCAAGCGCGCCCAGACCGTGCGGCCCGGCTCGTTGACCGCGGTGTTGGCGGCATAGCCGAAGCCGGCGTTGCCCGCCAGGTTCAGATGCTCGCTGTAGGTCTTGTTGAACAGATTGTCCACGCCCAGCGACAGGCGGACCTGCTTGTTGACCGCATAGCCGCCATTGACGGAGAAAACGCCGAAGCCCGCGCTTGGGCCGAAGTCCTTGCCCACGACATTGCCTTCGTTCAAGGCATAGCGTTTCTGCGCGGCCACAATGCGCCACAGGGCTCCGGCCGACCAGGTACCGTCGTCATAGGCGGCGCTGAGCTTGGCTTCGAGTGGCGGCATCTGCGGCAGCGCCCTGCCATCGCTGCGGTTCTCGCCCCAGGCATATGCGAGCGTGGCGCCCAGCTTCCATGACGGCGCGGGCTTGTATGAGACGCCGAGTTCGCCGCCCGCGATGCGCGCGTTGACATTGGTGGCCTGCGAAGCCGGACCCATCATGCCGCCCGAGGTGTAGCTGAACAGGATGAAGTCGTCGACGTAACCGGCGTAGCCCGAGAACCACGCGTCCAGCGCTTCCGTCTTGTATTGCGCACCGACGTCCAGCTGGGTGGTCTTCTCGGGCTTCACGCCCTGGAAGGCGTTGGCGGACCCGGCGGGGCCACGGTCCGGGGAGAACAGTTCCCAGTAGTCCGGGAAGCGCTCCACGTGGCCCAGGCCGACATAGAGCGTGGCGGGCAGCGAGGCCAGATCCTTCTCGTAGCGCAGAAAGCCGCTGGGCAGCGTGTCCTTGCGGCGCTCGTCCGCGGTGGGATTGGGCATGGGCATCATCATCGAGCCATTGTCCTGGCGGAAGTCCTTGGCCGACGCCCAGTCGATCCGCGCGCCGCCGATGACGCGGCTGTCCTGCGCGGCGCGCCAGGTCAGCTCGCCGAACAGACCGGCGTTGGAAAAGTCCGCGTCCTTGACCCAGCTCTGGCTGCTGTACGGCACGGTGTCGGTACCGCTGCGGGAGCGATGGCGGCTCTGCTGGAAATCCAGGCCGGTGACCAGGCTGACATCCGGCGATAGTTCCCAGGTGCCGGCGTAACGGCCGCCCCAGGTCGCGCGGTCCACGTCGGCCGCCATGGCCATGGGCATGGCGCTCATGGGGTCCGGCGCGCGCAGCGTGTAGTTATCCATCACATGGTCGGCATAGTTGTAGTACAGCTGCGCCTCGACCTTGCTCAGCACGGGACCCAGGTTGCGCTTCTCGAAACGCAGCCCGAAGCTCTCGCGCTTGAACTGCGAGCCGTCCATGCCGCGGCCGGCGTAGCGCGCTTCGCCATCGCCCGTGCCCGCCGTCAGTTCGTACAGCGTGTCGGCGTCGGGCGTGAAGCCCAGGGTCAGGTCGGCGTTCCACTTGTCCCAGCGCGAAGGCACGGTGTTGCCGTCGCCGTCCTTGTAGTCCTGGGAGTGGGAATGGTTGGCGGTGATGCGCGTGTAGACCTTGTCGTTGCCCACGGTCAGATCGGCGGCCTGGTCGTTGCGGCCGAAAGAGCCGCCCGTCAGGCTGCCGTCGAATCGCACACCGGCTGCCGTGAAGCGGGGCGTGTCGCGGTCGAACTTGACCGTGCCGGCGGACGCGCCCGGTCCCCACAGCACGGTCTGCGGCCCCTTGATGACAGTGAGCTGGTCGAAGTTCTCGGGCGAAATATAGGAGCTGGGCGCGTCCATGCGCGCCGGGCAGGCGCCTGGCATGGACGTGCCGTTGGTCAGCAGATTCAGGCGCGAGCCGAACATGCCTCGCAGCACGGGATCGCCGTTGGTGCCGCCATTGCGGATGGCCGAGAAGCCGGGAATCGTCTTCAGGTAGTCGGTCCCGTCGCTGGCCGGCAGCGGCTGGCGCGGGATCTTGGGATCCGTGGTGAACGTCAATGGCGCGCTGGGTTCCACGCCCGTGATGATCACGGGTTCGGTGGTGTAGACGTTGTTCGTCTCGGCGGCTTGGGCCCAGGCGGGGAATGAGGCGGCCAAGGTGGCGGCCAGGCTACTCATCCGCAGGAGTTTTTGTCTTGTGGTCATGTCTGGTGTCTGTCGATCGGGAAAGTGCGATGGCAGGCGCCGACAGGCAGCGATCCTGGCCTCCCCTGTTGGGAGACACGGCGAGACCGCGCTGTCTGCGCGCATGGACGGGACGTGGACGTGCCCTCCCCGCGGCACGCAAGGCCCATGGCCCGCTACGCGCCGCTGACGCTGGCGCAAGCGCTCAGGCCCGCGGATTCGCGGGCTGCGTGGATGGCATGTCGTTGAGGTCTGGGGAGGGGGTCAGGCAGAAAGGGGCGGCGCGCGCGACCGCTGCGGCAGCCGGGCCAAAGCGCTCGCGAAATACGGTACGGCGGCCCGGGGATGGACGGCGGGCGCAGCCACCGGCAGGAACCAGGCAAGCAGGACGATCTCGGGCGGCAGTGCGTCGCTCAGCATGGCGCAGCCTGCGCTGCAGCAGTGCGGCAAGGCGCCGCTGTGTTGCAGCTGCGCGCCCTGCTCTTGCCCATCGGCATCCAGCGTGACCACGCGCGGGCCGCTGGCCGTGCAGACGATGGTGGTGAGGCCGGCCTTGCCCGTTCCCATGCCCGAGCCCGCCAGCGCGGAGGACGCGATCAGCGCCTGAAAGACGAACAGGGCCATCGCGACCAGCGCGACCCAACGTCTACGGGCATGGGCAGTTGCGTGCATTCGGGCGTTCCTTATCGGCGCAGATGCTATCACGCGGTGCGGAGCAGATGCCGCGGATGCATGGCGCCATGCGGACAATTCGACTTGCCGCCTGATATAGATCAGACATCGCCGCTGCTTCCAGAACGTCTCGGCCCAGCTTGGAATCGCCACGTGATCGGGCTACCCTGTAGCGCAGCCCTTTGTGGCGGCATGGCTTTTCAACCGTGGAAAGAAGAGGATGCAGATGTCCCGTTGGACTTTTTATTCCGCCCCTGGCACCTGTGCGCTGGCGACGCATATCGCGTTGCGCGAAGCAGGCGCCGATTTCGATCTGGTCAAACTCGACATGGGCGCCGCGCAGCAGCAGAGTCCCGAATACCTGCGCGTCAATCCCAAGGGCCGCGTGCCCGCGCTGGCGACCGAGCACGGCGTGTTGACCGAAACGCCCGCCCTGCTGGCCTTCGTGGCGCAGAGCTTTCCGGCCGCGCGGCTGGCGCCGCTGGACGATCCGTTTGCGTTCGCGCGCATGCAGGAGTTGGCGAGCTATCTGGCTTCCACCGCGCACGTGGCGCACGCGCATAAACGCCGCGGCGCGCGCTGGGCGGACGACCCCGCCGCGCATGCCGCCATGCAGGCCAAGGTGCCGCAGACCATGACGGCCTGCGCCGCGTATCTGGAATCGCAGATCGCCGGCCCTTGGGCGGCGGGCGAACGCTATAGCGTGGTCGACGGCTACCTCTACACCATCGGTACCTGGCTGGAAGGCGATGGCGTCGATCTGACGCAGTTTCCCAAGCTGACGGCGTTCCTGGCCAGGGTCGCGGCCCGGCCGGCCGTGCAGCGCGCGCTGGCCGAAGCGCAGCCCGCTTGAGGTACCTCTAGACTGTGAGGGGCCTGCTGGCGCGCGGACTTGCTTGTGCGCCAGCCCGATGCGCCTGGCCCTACGCGCCGGCCCCTAAAGAAACCCGATCCAACGCCCCGCCACCAGCACGCCCAGCCATAGAAGCAGTGACGCGCCGGCGCGCAAGCGCATGGAACCCGAGGCCCTGCCCTGGTCCAGTACCGTGACCCAGGCTTTGCTGCGACGCGCGAGCACCGCGTTGAGCGCGCCCGCGGCCAAGAGGCCCATCTTGATCCCGAAGGCGGGATTGGCCAGATACTCCAGCGGCTGCACGCTGAACAGCATGGCTCCGGTCAGGACCGCCAGCGCCAGGCCCGCGGCCGCGGTGCGCGCCAGTACCGGCGCCAGCAGAGCCAGCGGCGCCGGCTTCAAAAGTCCCAGCAGGCGCAGATCGAGCGGGACGATCGAGCCGATCAGCAGGCCGATCGCGCCGATATGGGCGGCGTTCACCAACAGATATAACGTGCCTGACCGCCGCAGCCAGATCGACGGCGGCAGGGATTCAAGCTGTTCCAGCGCAAGGCGCAGCAGCTCGGGCATGTGCCAGGCCCCGGTTCAGGGCTGCTTGATGCGGCTGGGATAGATATCGTAGGTTTTGCCGCCGACCTTGATCTGGACGGCCTTCATGCGTTTGGCGCCAGCGTCGCGATCACGGTTGCCGATGGCCACGATGGCATCGCCGGGCTTGGCCGAGCCTTCGATGAATCCGGCGTCCTTGGTCTGGCTGGGGTTGCCCAGTTCCACGCGCCACACGCCGTCGTCGGCGCGCACGTCCAGCCAAGGATGCGGGGGCGCGATCTGCACCTGCTGGACCGTGCCTTGCAGCGTCATCTGTTCGGATTCGGCCCACGACCAGCCATGATGCGCCATCGCGATGGGCGCCATGCCCATCAGTCCGGAAAGCGCCAGCGCTGCCGTGGCCACGCGTAGGGATAGCTTCATGTCGCTGCTCCTGAATTGTGGTTGGCTCCCTGCCCCTCGCGGCGGCGGCTCGTGTGGCGCGCGTCCGGCGCAATCAGCATAGCGCCAGCGGCTGTCCATATGGCGTTTGCTCCAATGCTAAGAAATCACTTTAAATAAAACACTTTAAAAATATACAAAAATAATTAATTATCAAATAGTTAAAGCAATAATATAAGAAATTGGATCATGCTGAATCATCGCTGAATTCGCGAAATCAACGCCTTTTCCGGGAAAACCCGGAGAAACTTTCCTGTTCGGAAACCGGTCGCAAATTGTTCAGGTGATTGTCAGGCACCGTCCCCGAATGGCGCCTTCTTCCCGCGCCCAACCGAGAGCCTCCGATGACACAGCCCACCCTGCGCTCGTCCACGAATCCGGCCCTGCTGCTCCAGCCGCGCGCGCCGGTTGGCCTGTCGGTGATGGACGCCACCATGGTGCTGGTGGGCGTGGTGATCGGGATCGGCATCTTCGGCTTCCCGCCGCTGGTCGCGCAGCACGCGGGTTCCGAGGCGGCCTATATCGGGCTCTGGTGCGCGGGCGGCCTGGTGATGCTGGTCGGCGCGCTGTGCTACGCGGAGCTGGGCTCGGCCTATCCTGGCGCCGGCGGCGAGTATCTATACCTGACACGCGCCTGGGGCCGGCAGGTGGGACTGATGTTCGCGTGGGCGCGCTGCTCCGTCATCCAGACCGGCGCCATCGCGGTCGTGGCCTACATCTATGGCGACTACGCGCAACGTCTCGCGCCGCTGGGTGCGTACGGCCCTGCCCTGCATGCGGCGATAGCGGTGGTGGCGCTGACAGCCTTGAACGTGGCCGGCACGCGCTACTCGAAACGCCTGCAATGGCTGTTCACCGCGCTGACGGTGGCGGCCTTGGCGGCGGTGCTGATCGCCAGCCTGGCCGCAGCGGGAGACAGCCCGCTGCGCTCCACTGCCGAGCCGGCGCCGCTGACGGGCAACACCGCGGGTCTGCTGGGCATGGGCATGGTGTTCGTGCTGCTGACCTATGGCGGCTGGAACGAGGCCGCCTACCTCAGCGGCGAACTGCGCGACCCGGGGCGCAACATGAGCCGGGTGCTGCTGATCGGCACGCTGCTGGTGACCAGCGCCTACGTGCTGACCAATCTGGCGCTGCTGGAGATCTTCGGCCTGCAGGGGCTGCGCGACACGCCGGCGCTGGGCGCGGACGTGATGCAACTGGCGGCCGGCCCTTACGCCGCGGCTCTGCTCAGCCTGACGATCTGCGCCACGGCGCTCAGCACCATCAACGGCACCATCATCACCGGCGCGCGCGTGTACTGCGCGCTGGGCCGCGACGTGCCGCGCTTGCGCGCGCTGGCGGCCTGGAACGCGCAGGGCGAGACGCCCGCGTCTGCGCTGCTGGCGCAGGGCGCGATCACGCTGGCGCTGATTGGGCTGGGCGCGTTCAGCCAGAACAGCGTGCAGACCCTGGTCGCCTATACCGCGCCGGTTTTCTGGATCTTCATGCTGCTGGTCGCGGCCTCGGTGTGGCGCCTGCGGCGCATCGATCCCGATCGTCCGCGCCCGTTCCGCGTGCCGCTCTATCCCCTGCCCCCGCTGCTGCTGGCGCTGACCTGCGCCGGGCTGGTGTATTCCAGCGCCATGTATGCCGGCGCCGGCGCGCTGATCGGGTTGGCGGTGCTGGCCGCGGGCCTGCCGCTGCTGCGCCTGCTGGGTCCGCCGCGGCAGCAGGCCTAGCCTGGTTTCCCCGGGGCGGCGGCCGAGCAAGGCCAGCCCGTCCGCATGCCTTACCTGCAAGGAGTCCACATCATGCCAATCGCGATCCCGTCCTTCAGGCCCGCCGCCCGGGCAAACCCGCCGCGGCTGCGCGGCGCCCTGCTCGCCTCGGCGGCGGCGCTGGCCCTGGCCTGCGCCCCGCTACCGGTGTTGAGCGCCACCGCGGCGCAGTCCTCGGAACAGAAGGAATACGTGCCCGACGTCGGCCAGGAGGGCAAGGACGTCATCTGGGTGCCCACCCCGCAGACCCTGGTCGACACCATGCTGGACATGGCCAAGGTCACCCCCAAGGACCGGCTGATGGACCTCGGTTCGGGCGACGGCCGCACCGTGATCACGGCGGCGCAGCGCGGCCTCACGGCCCAGGGCATCGAATACAACCCGGACCTGGTCGAGCTGTCGCGCCGCAACGCGGAGCGCGCCGGCGTGGCAGACCGCGCCACGTTCCTGACCGCCGACCTGTTCGCCACCGATCTGTCGCAAGCGGACGTCATCACCATGTTCCTGCTGTCGACCATCAACGAAAAGCTGCGGCCCAAGCTGCTGGAACTGGCGCCCGGCACCCGGATCGTGTCGAACTCCTTCCGCATGGGTGATTGGGAGCCGGACGCGGAAGAGACGATCAAGCAGGACTGCAGCACTTACTGCACGGCGCTCCTGTGGATCGTGCCCGCCAAGGTGGCGGGCAACTGGGAGGTGGACGGCCAGCCCCTGCAGTTGGAGCAGCGCTACCAGCGCCTATCCGGCAAACTGGGCAGCGCGCCGATCTCGGAAGCGCGCCTGAACGGCAGCGAGATCTCCTTTGTGGCCAACGGCGTGCGCTACACCGGAACGGTCAACGGCAAGCAGATGAGCGGCAGCGCCGCGGGCCGCGGGAGCTGGTCGGCCAAGCGGGTGTAGCGGCCCTAGCGCGGCGGCCGCTGCGGGAAGCTGCGCTCGAAGATGCCCTCGGCGATGCGGTTCTTCAGGATCTCGATCGAGCCGCCGGCGATCATCCAGCCGCGGCAGCGCCGCACGCAGTATTCGACCAGCGATTCGCGGCTGTAGCCCAGGCCGCCCAGCACCTGCAGGGCGTCGTTGGCGACGTCGAAACCGATCTGGTTGCAATAGGCCTTGGCGATGGCGGTCTCCGTGGCTGACGGAAAGCCGGTATCGGCCGCGCTGGCGGCGCGGTACAGCAGCAGCTGGGCCGCATCGAGCTTGATGCGCATGTCGGCGAACTTCCATTGCAGTCCCTGGAACTCGCACAGCAGGCGGCCGAACTGCTTGCGCTGCATGGCCCAATTGCGCGCTTCTTCATAGGCATAGCGGCCCAGGGCCAGCGAGCGCGCGGTGTTGCCGATGCGTTCCACGTTGAAGCCGGCGATCTGTTTCTTGAAGCCGCCCTCTCCCAGCACCACCATGTCGTCGGCGACGAAGACGTTGTCGAAGAAGATCTCCACCCATTCCTCGCCCGACATGAAGGCCGAGCGCTTGCCCAGCTTGACGCCGTCAGCCTTGGTGTCGATCAGCACCGAACCGATGCCGCCCGTGCCCGGCCCGAAACGCACGTAGGTCAGGATGACGCTGGCATGCGGGCCGTGCGTGGTGAAGATCTTGGTGCCGTTGATGCGCCAGCCGCCATCGGCCCGCGTGGCGCTGGTCTTGAGTTCGGTCACCGCCGAGCCGGCGTCCGGCTCCGTCATGCCCACCGAGATCAGCCCTTCTCCCGCCAGCAGCGCGCTCAGGTATTTCTGCTTTTGCAGCGCGCTGCCATATTCGGCCAGCACGCGGATGGCGCCGAAGTTGCCGGCCTGCACCACGTCGGCGCTGCGCGGACACACCGAGGCAACGGTTTCGATGGCGATGACGGCGTCCATCAGCGAGCCGCCCACGCCGCCGTCCGCCTCGGTAATGGTGATGCCCAGCAGGCCCTGGCGGGCCATCTTGCGGGCGACGTCCCAGGGGTAGTCGTCGGAATGCGCGCGCTCGACCGCGCCGTCGCGCAGTTCGGCTTGCGCAAAGCGGCGCACGGCGGCTTGAAAGTCCTGTTGTTCCGGAGTCAGGTTGAAATCCATCTTTGCTTCCTGGTAAGGGGTAATCGGATTGGGCGTCAGGCGAGGCGGGCCAGGCCATCGACGGCGACCACGCCATCGGCGCGGACGAACAAGGGGTTGATCTCGGCTTCCTCGACGCGCACGCCGGCCGCGCAGGCCAGGCGCGAGAACGCCGCGATGGCGCGGGCCAAGGCATCGCAATCGCCTGGTGGCAGGCCGCGAAAGCCGCGTATCAGCCGGGTCTGGCGGACTTCGAGAATCATCCGGCGGGCTTCTTCCTCGTCCACCGGGGCCAGGCGCACGGTGTAGTCGGGCGACAGTTCGGCGGCGATGCCGCCCGCGCCCAGCAGCACGGTCGGGCCGACCAGGGGATCATGGCGGTAGCCCAGGATCATTTCGATCAGGCGCGTCTCCATGGGCTGCACCAGGATGCCGTCGACCCGCGCGCCGGGCGCCCGGCGCCGGACGTTCTCCAGCATTTCGCTGGCCGCGTCGCGCAACGCGTCGCCGTCGGCGATGCCGACGCGCACGGCGCCCAGTTCCGTCTTGTGCGCCAGATCGCGCGAGCAGACCTTGGCGACGACGGGATACGGCACGGCATGCGCCAGCGTGGCCGGGTCGGCAAGCTGGCCCTGCGCCACGGGCACGCCCAGGCTGCGGAACAAGGCGCCGGCCTCGTGCTCGCTCAACATGCCCGAACGCGGCAGCGCGGCCGGCCAGATGTACGGCGCGCCGCTGGCCGGCGGCCTGCCGTCCGTGGCGAAGAACACCGCCAGCGCGTCCGCGCAAGCCTCCGGCGTGCGGAACGCGGCGATGCCGCCCGCGCGCAGCAGCGCCAGCGACTCGGGCGCCTCGGGCGCCAGAAACACCGCCAAGGGTTTGTCCGCCGGTTTGTCGGCTTCCAGCAGCGGCTTGACCGCCAGCCCGGGATGAAACTGCGCGGACGAACCGACCACGCTCAGCACCGCATCGCACCAGTTGGCGCGCAGCAAATGCTCCAGCAGCATCTTGTATTGGGCGCTGCTGGCCGCCAGGGTCAGGTCGATGACCGGGGTTTCGCGGATGCGCAGTCCCTGTTCGGCGATATCGCGCACGAAGTCGGCGGGCGGCGCCACGGCCACCATGCCATGCAGTCCCAAGTTGTCCACCACCGTCGCCGCGCCGCCGCCCGTCGTGGTGATCACCGCGACCCGCGCCGGCTGGTCCGGCGCGCGCAACGCACTGCCATCGCGGGCATGGCGGGACGCCAGTGGCGCTAGCTCGAACAGCGTCTCCAGGTTGCGCACGCGCATGACGCCATAGGCTCTGAGGAAGGCATCGACCGCGACGTCGTTGCCCGCCATCGCGCCGGTGTGGGACTGAGCCAGCGCGTCGCCCTGTTCCGAGCGCCCCAGCTTGTAGGCGATCACGGGCTTGCCCGCGGCCCGCGCCCGCGTCAGCGCCCGGCCCAGCGTGGCGGCGTCGCGCAGCGTTTCCAGGAACAGCAGGATGGCCTTGCTTTGCGGATCGTCGACCAGCGCATCGACCACTTCGCCCACCGTGATGTCGCTTTCGTTGCCGACGGAGACCGACTTGGCGAAGCCGAAGCCGCGCGCCGCCGCGCGCGACAGCAGCGATCCCATCATGGAGCCGCTTTGCGACACCAGGCTGATATCGCCCGCCAGCAGGGTGTCCGCCTCGAACGCCGCGTTGACCGAAAGAATGCCGCCGGTATGCAGGTTGGCGCAGCCGATGCTGTTGGGGCCCAGCAGGCGCAAACCCAGCTTGCGGGCTTGCGCCACCAGCGCCGCCTGGCGCGCCTGGCCTTCGGGGCCGGCCTCGCCGAAACCGTCGGAATAGATGGTCACCACCTTGGCGCCGGCCTGGGCGCATTGATCCAGCACGGCCGCGACCTCGCCGCCCGGGATCATGACGAACACATGGTCGACCGGACCAGGCAGGCCGGCCAGGGAGGGATAGGCTTGCTCGCCCAGGATTTCCGCGCGCCCCGCGTTGATGGGATAGACCGCGCCGGCATAGCCGTGCTTGCGCATGAAGCGGAGCGGCCGGGCGGTGTTCTTGCGCGCGTCGCCGGAAGCGCCCACCAGGGCGATGGATCGGGGCGACAGGAGCGCGTCTGCAAAAGAAATGTCTGACATGGATGAGGCAGGTGTCATGGATGGGCTGAGGGGAAATGCGTCAAGGCTGCGGCATGTCGGCGGCCAGCCGCAGGGCGCGCACGGGCATGGCGTCCAGGCGCCAGACCGCATCGCGCAGGGCCCGGGCGCGGGCGCCGCCGAGCACCGGCCCCGCCAGTTCCTCGAACTTGTCGTTCAGGTCGGCGTCGGACAGCGGCGACTCCGGGTCGCCCTTGCGGTAAGGGGAATGGTGTTCCAGGGTCTGGCCGCCGCAGGTGGTGATGGATACGCGCGCCGCCCGCATCTTCGGAAAACCGGCGCTCAGCGCGGCATCGGCCCGCAGCTCCAGTTTCTGCATCAGCTGGCGCACCCGCGGATCCCGCAGGCGCTGCGGCTCGAAGGCATCCAGGCGCACCGAGCCGTGGACCAGGGCGTGCGCCACTACATAGGGCAGGCTGAACTTGGCCTCGAAGGCGGTGGCCGGGGCGAAGTTGCCGGTCACGTCCAGGGCTGTCTGGTAGGCGTCCACGCGCAAGGATGCGATGTCGTCCGCGCGCACGCCGCGTTGCCGCAGCGCCAATGCGCCGTCGATCGCGGCAAACGTGTGGCCGCAGCAGCCGTGGTTCTTCTGGGTGATGCTGAGGATGTTGTAGCGCGCGCCCAGTCCATCGACCGCCAGGCTCCAGTCCGGATCCTGCGCCAGCGCGGCGCCGAAGCCGACTTCGCCTTCCAGGATGTCGCGCACGCCGGTAATGCCGTGGGCCGCGCCCTGCCCTGCGCGCACGCCGACCGCGGCCGCATGGCCCGCATGCAGCGCCTTGCTCATGGCGTCCGAGCGGAAGGCCTGCTGCAAGCCGCTGGCGAACGTGCCGGCCGTGGCCAGCGCGTGCAGCATGACCCCGGCGTCCCCCGGCGCGCACAGGGCCGCCGCGGCCGCCGCGCCGCCGAAGCAGCCTACCGTGCCGGTGGTATGGAAGTAGCGGTAATGGGCGGGTTGGACCGCTGCGCCGATGCGGGTCGAGATTTCATACCCCACCACGATGGCGTTCAGCAGTTCCCGGCCGCTGGCATCGGCGTCCTCGGCCAGCGCCAGCGCCGCCGAGATGGTCGGGCAGCCCGGATGGTAGATCGCGTCGCGGTAGATGTCGTCGAACTCGACGGCATGGGACACGCTGCCGTTGATCCAGGCCGCCGTGACCGGAAATGCCGTGGTGGCGCATCCCGGCAGGCTGGACCGCCCCGAACCCAGCTCCGCCCCATGGGCGCCTAGCAACTGCAGGCATGGCTGGGTGCGCGTGCCGGGATACAGCGCTGCCAGCCAGTCCAGGAAGGCGCGTTTGGCGTGGTGGATGACTTCGTCGGGCAATCTGGCCCGGGTGTCGTGCGCGCCATAGGCCGCAATCGTGTCCAGCAACATGCGTGTCTCCGTTGTTGTCGCGGCGCGGCGGCGCGTCGCTCGTGTCTGCCGATCACTCTAGGCGTGCGTGGGCGGCCTGCGTTGATAAAAAGGAAAACGAGCGTTCTTGTTCCTGGGGGGACGGAATTGGAGAACGTTGCGTTGCCAATTTTTCATACCGGCGGCCCGGCGCGCTCCGTAAGCTGCATGCAACAACTAAAAAACCCGCGACACAAAGGAGGAAGTAATGAGTGACAGCAAGACCCCGCTGGGCTTCATCGGCCTGGGCGTGATGGGCGAACCCATGTGCGCCAACCTGGTCCGAAAGTCCGGCCATCCCGTCTACGTGACCGATATCAGCGCCGAACCGGTAGCCCGGATCGGGGCGCTCGGCGGCCGCGCCTGCGCCTCCATCATCGAGGTGGCCCAAAGCGCGGAGATCGTGTTCCTGTCCTTGCCCAGCATCGTGCAGGTGGAACAGGTGTGCACCGGGCCGGGAGGCCTGGTGGAAGCGGCTGGACGCGTGCGCATCGTGGTGGACATGAGCACCAGCGACGTCACCCGCACGCGCCAGCTGGCCGAGACGCTGCGGGCTCACGGCATTCTGCTGATCGATGCGCCCGTCGCCCGCATGCGCGAGGCCGCCAGGCTGGGCACGCTGATGATCACCGTGGGCGCCACGCCCGAAGACTACGAGACCGTGCTGCCCTATCTGTCCTGCATGGGCACGGACGTGCTGCGCTGCGGCGGCGTGGGCAACGGCCAGGTGGTCAAGATCATGAACAACATGGTGGTTTTCATGACGGTGCATGCGCTGGCCGAGGCCATCACGATAGGCCGCAGCGCCGGCGTGGACGGCGCGCTACTGCTGGACGCGCTGAGCAAGGGGTCGGCGGACAGCTTCGTGCTGCGCAATCCCGGCCAGAAGGCGCTGGCGGCCGAAAACTATCCCGAAAAGACCTTCCCCACCGAGTACGCCATCAAGGACATCCTGCTGGCGCTGGAGCTGGCCAGGCAGGGAGAGGTGGACGCGCGTTCGGCCAAGCTGACGCATGACCTGCTGGAGCGCACCCGCGCGGCCGGCTACGTCAAGGAGTACTACCCGGTGATGGTCAAGCTGATCGAGCGCGGCTACGAATAAACCCGCCCGCTGCGCCGGGCGGCGCAACCCGCGCCGCTCCTCCCTACTCTGAGAAAACGATGAAATCACTATTTGCCAGGTGGGCGCTGCCTGCGCTCGCCGCCGCCATCAGCTTCAACTCGGCCGCGGCCGGCTATCCCGCCAAGCCCGTCACGCTGGTCATCGGCTTTACCGCGGGCGGCCCGACCGACGCGGTGGGCCGATACCTGGCGCGCAAGCTCGAGACGGAATTGGGCCAGACCGTGGTGGTCGAAAACCGCGCGGGCGCCAATGGCGTGGTCGCGGTGCAATCGGTCAAGCGTGCCGCGGCCGACGGCTACACGCTGATGCTGGGCAGCAGCGGCACCCTGTCCATCGAACCCGTCTACAAGCAGAAGGTCGACTATCAGGTGCTGAAGGACTTCCAGCCCGTGGCGCTGGTGGCCAGCTATCCCTACCTGCTGGTCGTGCCGTCCAGCTCTTCCTTCAATACCGTGCAGGAACTGATCGCCGGGGCGCGCCAGAAGCCCGGGACCCTGACCTTCGCGTCGGCGGGCAGCGGCGCGGTCAATCATCTGGCGGGCGAATGGTTCAAGAGCGCCTCCAAGGTCGACATCACGCATGTGCCGTACAAGGGCGATTCCGCCGCCATCGCCGACCTGGTCGCGGGCCGGGTCGACATGGCATTCCTGAGCGCGATCGCGGCCATGCCGCAGGTGCAGGCCGGCAAGTTGCGGGCGTTGGCGATCGCCAGCGCGGAACCCTCGCCCGTCGCGCCAGGCGTGCCCACCGTGGCGCAAGCCGCGGGGATCCCGGGTTTCACGGCCGAACCCTGGAACGGCGTGCTCGCGCCCGCGGGGCTGCCGCCCGACGTGACCCTAAGACTGAACGCAGCGGTCAACAAGATCATGGGCACGGCCGAGACGCGCGATGCGCTGCTGAAACTGGGCCAGTTCCCAATGACGGGCAGCGCCGATGATTTCGCGCAGCACATCCGTACCCAGACCGAGCGCTGGGCGCAAGTGATCCAGGACGGCAACATCGCCAAGGCGGAATGAATGGACAACTCTTTGCAGTATCCCGAACTGAACCTGTTGATCGGCGGCCAGGCCCAGGCGGCGGGAAACCGCCGTACGCTGGACGTGGTCGATCCCGCCACCCAGGCGGTGCTGGGCCGCCTGCCGGTCGCCACGGCGGAAGATATCGACGCGGCGCTGGACGCGGCGCACCGCAGCTTTCCGCGCTGGCGCGATACGCCCGCGCTGGAGCGCGCCGCGGTCCTGCGGCGCGCGGCCGCCCTGATGCGCGAACGCACGCCGCGCCTGGCATGGCTGATCACGCGTGAACTGGGCAAGCCGCTGGCCGAATCCGAAAAGGAAGTGGCCACGGCCGCCGAAATGTTCGAATGGGCGGCCGAGGAAGCCCGCCGCACCTATGGCCGCCTGATCCCGGGACGCGTCGCCGGAATCCGCCAGATGGCGATCCCGGAACCGGTGGGACCGGTGGCGGCCTTTGCCGGCTGGAACGCCCCGGCCATCACGCCTTCGCGCAAGATCGCGGGCGCTCTGGGCGCGGGCTGCTCCCTCGTCATCAAGCCTTCCGAGGAGACGCCCGCGATCGCGCTGGAGATCGGCCGCGCGCTGGCCGATGCCGGCCTGCCCGCGGGCACGCTCAACATGCTGTTCGGCGATCCGGGCGAGATCTCGCGGCGCTTGATCGAGTCGCCCCTGATCCGCATGGTGACCTTCACCGGATCCACCTCCATCGGCCGCGAGCTGGCCGTGATGGCGGCGGCCGGCCTGAAGCGCGCCACGCTGGAACTGGGCGGCCACGCGCCGGTGCTGGTGTTCGACGACGCCGACATCGAGGCCGCGGCCGATACCGTGCTGGCGGCCAAGCTGCGCAATTCCGGCCAGATCTGCACCTCGCCCACGCGCATGTATGTGCAGCAAGGCGTCTACGAACGCTTTGTGGCGCGCTTGGCGGAGCGCGCCCGCGGCTGGCGGGTCGGCAACGGCCTGGACGCCGGCGTGCAGATGGGGCCGCTGGCCAACCCCAGGCGCCTGGCGGCGGTGGAATCCATGGTGGCCGACGCGCTGGCGCGCGGCGCGCAACTGGCGGCCGGTGGCGTCCGGCCCGATCTGCCGGGGTGGTTCTGGGCGCCCACCGTGCTGCGCGACGTGGGAACCGACAGCCTGGCCGCCCATACCGAACCTTTCGGTCCCTTGGCGCTGGTCAGCCCGTTCCGCGACCTGGATGAAGGCCTGGCGCTGGCCAACCGCCTGCCCTTCGGCCTGGCCGCCTACGTCTACACGCGCGACGCCGCCCGCGCGCGGACCGCGACCGAGCGCATCGAAAGCGGCGTCGTCTGCGTGAACCATTGCCAGGCGTCCTTGCCGGAGACGCCCTTCGGCGGCTTCAAAGACAGCGGCCTGGGCAAGGAAGGCGGCATCGAGGGCCTGCAGGAATTCATGCAGATCAAATACGTAAGCCAGATGTAGGCCGCTCATAGGCCGACCACCAATAGGCCAATCCATAGGCCAAGCAAGGGAGACAAACCATGAACAAGCAGATCACCGTCCTGCTGGCGCTCGCCGCCGGCGCCGGACTGGCGCAGGCACAGACGCCATCGGCGGATGGCATCTCGGACGGCGTCGTGCGCATCGGGGTGTTGACGGACATGTCCGGCGCCTACTCGGGCAACGTCGGGCCGGGGTCGGTGCTCGCCACCAAGCTCGCGATCGAGGACTTCGGCGGCAAGGTCCTGGGCAAGCCGGTGGAGATGCTCTCCGCCGACCACCTGAACAAGACGGACGTGGCCGCGGGCCGCGCCCGCGAATGGATGGACCGCGAGAAGGTCGACGTGGTGACGGAGCTGGGCAACAGCGCCGTGGCCCTGGCCGTGATGAACATCGCCCGCGAAAAGGGGCGCATGACCATGGTGACGGGCGCGGGCGCAACCCGAATCACCGGCAAGGACTGCTCGCCGAACAACGTGCAATGGGTCTACGACACCTACGCGCTGGCCAAGGTGGGCACCCTGCCCCTGGTCGAGGCCGGTGCGAAGAAATGGTACTTCGTCACGGCGGACTACGCCTTCGGGCATTCGCTGGAAAGCGACGGCATGCGCTTCGTGAAGGACGGCGGCGGCACGGTCGCGGGGACGGTCCGCTACCCCTTCCCGGGCACGGACTTCGCGTCTTTCCTGCTGGCCGCCCAATCCAGCAAGGCGGATGCGGTGGCCTTCGCCAGCGCCGGCGCGGACCTGCAGAACGAGATCAAGCAGGCGCGCGAGTTCGGCCTGTCCGAACGGCAGAAACTGGTCGCCATGCTGATGAGCATCACCGACGTGCATGGCGTGGGCCTGGAGGCGGCCCAGGGGATGACCTTCGCGGAGACCTTCTACTGGAACATGGACGATGAGACCCGGGCGTTTTCGCAGCGCTTCTTCAAGGCCGCCGGCAAGATGCCCACGGCTCTGCAGGCCGGGCAATACTCGGCGGTGCTGAATTACCTGCGGGCGGTCGAGAAATCCGGCTCGGACAATGTGGACGTCGTCATGCAGACGCTGCGCGGCATGCCCATCCGCGACGCCTTTGCGCGCAATGCGCGCCTGCGCGAAGACGGCAAGCTGATCCACGATACCTACGTGGTCGAAGTGAAGTCGCCGCAGGAATCGACCGCCGCCTGGGACTATTACAAGATCGTCAAGACGGTGCCGGGCGACCAGGCCTTCATGCCCTTGGCCGAAAGCCAGTGCAAGCTGGTCAAGAAATGACCGCGGCCCCGCCCGTCCATGAGGTGTATGCGATCCGCTACGCCAGCGTGGAGCGCCGGGCCGTGGACAATTTCCTGTCGCGCGGCGACGTGCACGACGGGCCGATGCCGCTGGACTTCTATTGCTGGCTGGTGCGCGGCGCAGGCCGCGCGGTGCTGGTCGACACGGGCTTCAGCGCCTGCTCGGCGCGGGCCCGCGGCCGCGCCTTCAGCCTGCAGCCCGAAGCCGCGCTGGCGCGGCTGGGGCTGGCGCCGGAGGACATCGGCGACATCGTCCTGACCCACCTGCACTATGACCACGCGGGCAATGTGGAGGCCTACCCCCGGGCGCAAGTCCATCTGCAGGATGCCGAGATGCGCTACGCCACGGGGCGCTACATGTGCTTCGAGGCGATGCGGCATTTTTTCTCGGCCGACGACGTGCAGGCGGTGGTGCGCCGGCTCTACGCGGGACGGGTGCGCTTTCACGACGGCGATACGCCGTTGGCGCCGGGCGTGGAACTCTACCGGATCGGCGGGCATACGCCCGGCCTGCAAGTGGTGCGCGTGCATACCGCAAGGGGCTGGATCGTGCTGGCGTCCGACGCGCTGCACTACTACCGCAACTACACTGACCACAACCCTTTCCCTGCCATCTTCCATGTCGGCGACATGCTGGAGGGCTATGCGCGCATCCGGTCGCTGGCCGATTCCGATGCGCACATCGTGCCCGGCCATGATCCCCTGGTAGCCGCGCGCTATCCGCGCGCGGACGCGGAAGACGGGATCTACCGGCTGCATATGCCGCCGTCTGACTAGGAACCCGATATGCAAGACGACGATTTCATTCTTCACCGCCTGGCTGGCGCCGTGAACGCGCGCGAACGGCTGGTGTGGCGGGGCCGGCACCTGAACACGGTATTCCTGCTGGAAGCCGGCGATACCGCCTACCTGATCACGGTGGCGGGCGGGCGCATCGAACAGGTGCGGCGCGGCCCCTTCGTCATGCCGCGCTGGGATTTCGCGCTGCGCGCGCAAGCCGGGGACTGGGCCCGCTACTGGGCGCCCAGGCCGGCGCCGGGCTTTCATGACCTGATGGCCATGATCAAGTTCCGCCGCCTGCGCGCCGAGGGCGACCTCTATCCCTTCATGTCCAACCTGCTGTATTTCAAGGAGGTGCTGGCCTGCCCGCGCGCTCCGGGAGCCTCCTCGTGAACCCGCAACAAGCCTTGTTCGAACCGGTCGTCGGCCGCTACCTGCGCCTGCAGTTGGGCGGACGCGAGCACCGCGTGTACGTCGAGGAAGCCGGTAGCGGCGCCCCCCTGCTCTGCCTGCACACCGCCGGCGCGGATACCCGCCAGTACCGCGCGGTGATGAACGATCCGGACATCCTCCGGAACTTCCGGGTCATCGCCTTCGACCTGCCCTGGCATGGAAAATCCTCGCCGCCCGAAGGCTGGCACGAAGAGACCTACCGCCTGACCTCGAAGGACTATGCCGAGGCCGTGCTGGGCGTGGCCGACGCGCTGGCGCTGGAGCGCCCCATCGTCATGGGCTGCTCCATCGGCGGCCGCATGGTGCTGCATCTGGCGCTGGAGCATGCGCAACGCTTCGGCGGGGCCATCGGCCTGCAATCGGGGGCGCACGTGGAGCCCTACTATGACCTGGAATGGCTGAACCGTCCCGACGTGCATGGCGGGGAAGTCTGCGCCGGCATCGTGTCGGGCCTGGTGGGCCCGGACAGTCCCGACAAGCATCGCTGGGAAACGCTGTGGCATTACATGCAAAGCGGGCCCGGCGTCTTCAAGGGCGACCTGCACTTCTACACCGCCGACGGCGACATCCGGGAACGCGTGGCCCAGATCGACACGCAGCGCTGTCCGCTGTGGCTGCTCACCGGCGAATATGACTATTCATGCACGCCGCAGGACACTGAGTTCCTGGCCGGCCGCATCGCGGGCTCGAAGTGGCAGATCATGGAGGGCATGGGCCATTTCCCCATGAGCGAGGATCCGGAGCGGTTCTTGTCGTATCTGCGGCCGGTGTTGGCAGAAGCGGCCGCGGCTCGCGCGGGAAAGTAGCGGCTGGCGGGCGGCCGCGAGCCGCTCGCCGGCAACCTGCGCGGCGGCGCTAGGGCGCGTCCGCCACGGACGCCGTCAGGGCGCGCAGCAGTTCTTCCACGGGCCGCGCCAGCTGCGCCGCGTCGCGCACGCAGACGTAGAACTGGCGTTCGGCCCATGCGTCGCGCAGGCGCAGCAGCACCAGCCCCATCGAAGCCAGATAGTTGCGGGCGATGCCTTCGGGCACGATGCCTATGCCCAATCCTTCGCGGATCATGCGGCAGCGGGTTTCGAAGTTGGACACCTGCAATTTGACGTTGGGCGGACGCGTCAGCGTCTGGCCCACGTAGGCCAGGAACTGATCCAGCGAATGGCGCGGGAAATAGCCCAGCAGGTCGTAATCCAGCGCCTCTTCGAGGAACAGCTCGCCGCGTCCCGCCAACGGGTGCCCCACCGGCACCACCAGCCCGACGCGGTCGCGGCGAAAGGGAAACGAGGCCACGCCCGGCACCGGATGGTCGGCGTGATAGATGCCGATGTCGACCGAGGATTCCGCCACCATGCGCGGAATGTCGTAGCTATGGGCATCGAGCAGGTCCACGCTGACGTCGCGCCGGTCGGCCAGGAAGCGGCCCATCACGCTGGGCAGGAATTGCAGGATGGTGGACGGATTGGAGGCCAGGCGGATCTTCGCCTGGCCGTCGGCGGAATAGCCGTTGATGGCGCTTTCCGTCAATTGCACGCTGCGCAGGATGGCCTTGGCGCGCTGGTACAGCAATGCGCCGGCCGGCGTGGGCTCGACCCCCCGTCCGTGCCGGTGCAGCAAGGTGCGCTCCAGGTGCCGCTCCAGTTCCGCGACGCGCTTGCTGGCGGCGGAGGTCACCAGGTTCTCGCGTTCGGCCGCTTTCGACAGGCTTTTTTCTTCGACGGCCGCGACGAAGATCTCCAGTGCGGGGATATCCAGCTTTTTCATACCGGCAATATACCGTGGCGCCAGGCCGTCAACGACGCTTCCACGTGCCCGATTTCGTCCGCCGTCATCCCCGCCGCGTCGTAGTAGCGCCGGCGCTGTGCCGCCACTTCCAGCACCCGATCCAGGATGTCGCGCGCGATGGCTTCGGAACGCAGGCCGAAACGCCGGTATTCGCTCAGGCAGTTCTGGAAAGAGCTTTCGCGGCCGGCTGCGCCGATGTGCAGGTAGTGCCTGGCGGAGCCTTCCTGCGTGACCACGTCGAACAAGGGCGACAGGCGGTAGGTATGCGCGCCCTCGTCCTTGAGAAAACCGACGTTCTTCAGGTGGTCGTCGGTGTTGTGCACGGCTACGTTCAGGACCATGCGCGCGTACAGCTCCTTCAGGTCCTGCACCGGATTGGACGATATGCGGCGGACTACGTCGGCCAGCCGGGCGTACGAATACGTGGCCTTGCCGCGCGCTCCGTCCAGTTCGCGTTTGCCGATCTGCGCGGATGGGCTGATGAGCGAGGCGCCGCTGAGGAAGTGCCGGCGGGCGACGGCCGCCGCAATGCCTTGCCCGGCCGGCAGTTGTTCGCGGTCGAAGCGGTGCGTGAGCAGCACGGCCCCCAGGTGCGTTTCGACCAGGCGGATGTCGGGCACTGTCAGGCCTATGTCCCGCGCCATCTGCAGGTTGGCGTACTCGACCCGCTGGCGGTCGTAGGAATCCCCCTTGCGCGGAAACTTGGCGATCCACATTTCGCCCTGCTCGTCGCGCACGATGGTCTTGGGGCGCGCCCCGCCGATGTCCCAGGAGCTGCCCAGGATGTCGCGGTACAGGCCCTTGGGCTTGACGCCCTGGTCGATGTCGGTGAGAAGGTCGGCAAGCGATTCCAGCTGGCCGAGTTCCGGCAGGCGGTAGGTCTTGCGCATGTTCGGGGTGAGCTGGCGGGCGCTGAAGAACAGCGCGCCCACGCCCATGCCGCGGCCCTTGAGCAGCACTTCGTCCTCGGTCACGCGCGCGCCGGCGTTGTCCACCCGCATGACGTTGCGGCCCCAGGCGTCGGGCGCGGCGTCGAAGATTGCGCCCAGCGTTTCGTAGCGGCTTTCGGTGCGGAACGTGGTGCGCGCGTCCGCCAGCGGCAGGTTGAGCGGATCCAGCGCAAAGGCGCGCGGGTCGTTCACATAGGACTGCACATAGGTGAACTCGGCGTAGAAATGGTTTTCGTCCGAGTCGTCCAGCGTCAGCAGGCCGGCCAGCACCGCCTCGCCGCGTATGTCTACGTAGACATACAGCTCGCTTTCCACGGACTTGTGTTTTCTGGTTTGCACGATAGGCCGGCGTTAAAGCTGGGTGGGATCGGCGCGGTGCGTGGCCGGCGCCTTGCGGCTGCCCCGACTGGGCCGGCGCACCGCGTCCAGGCGCTTGCCCACGCCGTCCAGGTCGGGATCGCCCAGGGCGTAGACCTGGTCCGCATAGCCGTACTGCAGCAAGGCTTCGATGGCCAGCGCCAGGGACACGCCGCCGTCGCCGCGCTCCAGGCGCGTGACGGTGGCGCGCGACACGCCCATGCGGGCGGCGAGCGCCGATTCGGTTTCGGCGCGGCGCAGCCTGGCCGTACGGAGGTTGGCGCCGATACGGGCGAGCGCTGCGGCGGCATCGAAGCTGGGTTCGATCTTCTTTTTCATGACTTGATAATAGTGCTTTAGTTGCCAATTTGCACTATTAATGAGTCATTTTTACAATAGGTGCGAAGAATATTAATGGTGCATAAACAATAGTTATGCACCATTAATGAGGCAAATCTACACGACTACCGCTTGCTCCAGGCGCAGTCCGCCGCGAGCGGTGTCCAGCGTCACCTGCGCACCCAGAGGCAAGGTCAAGTTCGGATCGCCATGGCCGCTGGGCCATCCGGCCAGGACTGGAATGCCGCGCGAGCGGAACTGGTCGAGTATCAGCGGGTACAGCAGCCCTTGCGCCTGGGCATCGTCGCCCGGCATCCCCAGGATGCGGGTGAAGTTGCCGACCAGCACGCCCTTGAGGTCATCGAACTTGCCGGCCGCGGCCAGCTGGCTCAACAGCCGGTCGATGCGGGGCAAGGCTTCGTTGACGTCCTCGATGAAGAGAATGGCGCCGCTCGTGTCGATTTCGCTATCGGACCCGATCAGCGCGCCGATCAGCGCCAGATTGCCGCCGATCAGCCGACCGGTGGCGGTGCCAGGAATCAGTTCCGTGGCGCTGGCATACGGAGGCGGCATGATCCATGCCCCCTGCCCGACCTGCCCGCTGACCATGGACAGCAAATGCGATTCGGTGGGCTCGCGCTTGCCGGCCAGCAGGTCTTGCGCCAGCATCGGCCCGTGGAACGTGACGAAGCCGGTGCGGCGCTGCATGGCCAGGTGCAGCGCGGTGATGTCGCTGTAGCCGATGAAAGGCTTGGGGTGGCGCCGCAGCAGATCGAAGTCCAGCTGGTCCAGCAGGCGCCAGGAGCCGAAGCCGCCCTGCAGGCACCACACGGCGCCGATGTCGGGCGCGGCAAAAGCCGCGTGCAGGTCGGCCAGGCGGTCGGCGTCCGCTCCCGCCAGATAGTCATAGGGGGCGTCCAGCCGCGAGCGCGAAGCCGGCATGACTTGCGGCACATAGCCGCGCGCCAGCAGCCATTCGGCGGCCTCGTCCGCGGCATCCAGCGCGGCGGACGCAGGCGCCACGATGGCGATGTGCGCACCGGGCTTGAGCGCGGGCACGGGCACGGCTGCGCCGCTGGCAAGCGGAGGCGCGGCAGGTCCGGGCTTGGCCGATTGCGGCGTACGGCGCGGCGGCTTGGGCGCCGCGCAGCCTGCCAGCGCGGCGGACAGGCCCAGGCCTGCCGCATTGATCAGAAAGCGTCTGCGTGCGGAGCCGGGCTCCAGCCGCAGGCCTTGCGGCGCTTGTTCCATGGTCATCCCTGCTGCCGTCAGAAGCGTTCGTAATCCAGGCGGTAGCGCCACTGTCCGAGGTCTAGGCCCGCCATGGGCAGGCGCCCGATGCGAATGCGGCGCAGGGCCTGCAGGCGCAATCCAAACGCATCGCAGGCGTATTCGATGAATCCGGGCGCGGCCGTCTTCAGGGCGAAGCGCAGGTGGGTCTCGTTCTGCCAACTGACTTTCATGGGCGTGGCGGCGCGGCCGTCATAGGCCATGCCGCGCTGCAGGCGCGCCAGGTCGGCGGCGCTGAGCTGGCCGGACACCTGGGCCACGTATTCCTGCTCCACATAGCGCCCCTCTTCCACCAGCTTGCGCGCCACCGGGTATTCCTGCGTGTAGACGATCAGGCCGCTGGCCGCGCGCTCCAGCGGCGTGACGAGCTTCAGGCCGTTGAACATGCGATTCAGATAGCGCTGGCCCGAACGGTCGCCAGGCATCAGGTTCTCGGGCAGGATCAGATCGCGCGCGGACCCGGGCTCATCACTGGCGTAAAGGCCGGCGGGCTTGTGCAGCAGGATGGTCACGGGACGTGCCTCTTCCAGGCGCGCGCCGGGCAGCAGGCCCACCGACTGGCCGGGCGCGACCCGGAATCCGGGCTCTTCGACCCGCTTGCCGTCCACGGCGGCCCAGCCGCCTTCTATGTAGCGTTCCGCATCGCCACGCGAGCACGGCAGTTCGGCGGCCAAGCGCTTGGCCAGGCGTACGCTTTCGCTCATCGCGCCACCGCCTTGCGCGTGGAAGCTACGGGATCTGAGTGAACAGGAAAGCCGCTTTGGAGCGGTGCCAGAGGGTGCATCGTCATGAGGTATTGCCGGGGTGTTGCCAGGAAAAGCGGGCCAGGAGCCCGCAGCGTGAGGCAGATGTTACGCCCTTCCCTGGCAGGCTGCCCGGCACACGCCGGATCGGCCGTTCCAGGCGCCGGCTGTTCAGACCGGCGGGAATCCGGCACGTTCAGCGGGCGTCTCGCCGGGCTCTGCGTCGGCGCCCAGCGCGGCGGGCGGCGGCACTTCGTCGATCCAGGCCTTGACCAGCGTATGGGTCACCGCGAGGATCACCGGACCGATGAACAGGCCCACGATGCCGAAGGCGAACAATCCGCCCAGCACGCCCACCAGGATCAGCAGCAGGGACAGGTTGACCCCGCGCTTGATGAGCAGCGGCCGCAACAGGTTGTCCAGCATCGCCACCAGCACCGCCCAGACCAGCAGCACCGCAGCCGCCAGCTTCATGTCGTTCTGGAACAGCCAGACCACGCCGGCCAGCATGGGCAGGAAAGGCCCAAGCTGCGCCAGGCACAGCATCACCATCAGCGCGGTGAGGATGCCGGCCGCCGGCACGCCCGCGATCCACAGGCCGAGGCCGCCCAGGCCGGACTGCACCACGGCGGTGACGACGATGCCCAGCGCCACGGCGCGTATCGCCTGCCCGGCAAGCTTGACCGCCGCCAGGCCGCGTTGGCCCGCCAGCCGGTTGAAGAAGCGGCGCACGAAGTCGACCGCCACTTCACCCTTGGTATAGAGAATGCCGGCCACGATCACCGTGATCAGCATGTGCATCATGAAGGCGCCGACGATGGCGGCATGTCCCAGCAGCCAGGCCGCCGCGCTGGTCAGATAGGGTTCCAGCCTGGCCAGCAAGCCGCCGGCGCCCGCGTCGGACAGGGTCTGCCATTCCTGCGCGATCTTGGGGCCGACCAGCGGAATGCCGTGGACCCAGGCGGGTGGAGCCAGCAGCGCGTAGTCGGGCAGGCTCTTGACCGCGGCCATGATTGCGGTGCTGTGCAGCGCCAGGGTCGAGATCACCTCATAGAGCGGCAACACGATGACGAACAGCAGCATGACCAGCATCGTCAGGGTGCCCAGCCAGCGCCGCCCGCCGCAGTAGCGCTGGATGGCCAGCATGACCGGCCACGTCGCCACGACAATGGTGGTTGCCCAGACCAGGCCGGGCAGGAACGGGCGCAGGATGTAGAGGCTGCCTGCCATCAGGCCGGCCAGGATCACGATGACGAGAATGATGCGGGCGAGATCGACCGTCTGGCGTGGAAGAGGATTCAACCGCTGCTCCTGATAGGGCCGGCAGCCCTGATGTGTGGCGCATCGATGCCGGCGGGACGTCTGCCGGATGGGTGCATGCGGATGCGCCTGTGGCGAATTTATCCGAAAATCCCGCGGACATATACCGTGGCGGCCCGCAACCGGCGCCGCCTCCCGCTAGCGCGGGGCGCCCGCGCCGTCGCCTGCGCCCTGCGCGCGGATCAGCGTATAGGCGATGTAGTACTTGTAGATGTTGCTCACATACTGCACCGTTTCGCGCCCGATGCGCTCGGCCGCCACGCGCTCGACGTTGTCGAACCAGACATTCGGATCCAGCCCCTTGGCCGTGGCCTCCTTGCGCAGCTGATTGATCCGGCCCGGCCCCGCGTTGTAGGCCGCAAAGGCGAACAGCCCCCGGTTCAGGTCCGTCATGGGCTCCTTGGCGTAGTACTGGTCGATCATGAAGCGGATGTATTTGACGCCGGCATGGATGTTGTATTCCTCGCGCCGGATATCGCCCACCTGCAGTTCCTTGCCGGTGGCCGGCATGATCTGCATGACGCCGATCGCCCCGACCGAGCTCTTGGCGCCCTGGTCCAGCCGGGACTCCTGGTAGCCCTGGGCCATCATCAGCAGCCAGTCTATGTTGTATTGATCCCCGTACTTGCGGAAGAAGTCCGCCAGGCGGTGGAATTTCTCGATTTCCTCGGGGTCGGTGGCCGCCTTCACCCATTTCACTGACTTCAGGTACTTGGTCAGCTGCTGGTTGCCAAACGAGGTGCCGACGCGGTTCTTTTCCATGAAGGGGTTGAGCGCCGCCGCGAGCTTGGGCGAATCCTTGCGGAAGGCGAAAGCGATGTCGTTGCCGCTGTCGACCTCCAGGTTTTCATAGACCCGGATCTGCGGGAAGATCTGCTTCCAGAAGTTGGCCAGATAGCGGTCGGCGACGGTGTACTTGACCAGGTCGGCGCTGGCCATTTCCAGGATGTCGTCGGTCTCGAAGGTGCCGGGCGCGTCGCGGATGATGGCGGGTTTGAGGCCCCGGGCCTGCAGGTCCGCATTGAGTTTCTTGACGCTGCCGTAGTAGCTGCTGACCGGGTTGATGAAGATCTCCTGCCCGGCCAGGTCGTCCAGCGATTTCAGTTCCGGCGCGCCGGGCGAGGCCACGACGATCTCGCGCACCCCCGAAGCCAGCGGCGTGGAAAAGTCCACCAATTTCTTGCGCTCTTCGGTGACCGTCAGGTTGGCCGCGATGATGTCGCCCTTGCCTGCCAGCAGGTCCGGAATCAGGCGCTCGCGGGAGGTCGGCAGAAACACCACGTAGACGCGGATGTTCTTGTTCTTGAGCTGCCGGTTCAGGTCGTTCTCGAACTCGGTCATCATGTCCGTGATGATGCCGCGCTGGGTGCCGCCCTTGTCCAGGAAGTACAGCGTCTTGTTATAGGGCACCAGCACCCGGACCTGGCGGCGCTTGACCATGCCGTCGAAATCCCCGATCCAGGGCTTCATGTTGTAGGCCAGCGCCAGCGGGTCGGTTTTGCCCTTCGCCGGCTGGGCGTACCCAGGCGAGGGAGGCAACCACAGCAACAGCGCGCAAAGCATCGAGGCAATCACGCGAAATGACATAGTTCCTCCGGCAGGCCCGGTTACTGCGGCACCTGATATATGCCGCGCGGCGAGGCGCGCTGCGCGCTTTGCCGTGCCTATAACAATATCGGGCGGCCAGGGTTCATGCAACGCATTCTTGCAATGCGGGCTGCAAGGCTGGCGGTGATCCGAAAAGCCCCTAGGGCTGGGCGGGTTCGGGCGGCGCGAGCCCCGCGTCCTGCCGCTGGACTTGCGCCATCAGATGCCGGGTCAGTTCGCCCAATTGCTCGTCCTTCGCCTTCAGCTGCGCAAGGGAGTCGGACGAGCGCTGTTCGGCGGCTTCGAGCCGGGATGCCAGCGCCCCCTCGCGGTCACGCGCCGCCGCCCGGGCCGTGTCGGCCGCGGCCTGCTCGGCCTGCTGGCGTACTTGCAGGGCCTGGGCTTCGGCGCGCAGGGCCTGCGCCTCCCGTTCCGCCTGACGCCGCTGATCCTGTTCCTGCTCCAGCGCCTTGCGCGCCTGCGCCGCCTGCTGCTGGCTGGCGGCCTGCGCTTCATCCAGCCGCGCCTGCAAGCGTTTGATTGCGCCGCGTTCGCTGTCCAGCTCGTTCAGCCAGCGGCGCTCGTGGGCGGTGTGGCGGGTCTCCAGCGCGTCGAGCGCCTGGGCATGCTGGGCGCGGATCCTGTCGCCTTCCGCCAGGGCGGCCTGGGTGGCGTGGCGCGCGTCTTCCAGTTGCAGCTGGATGCGCTTGAGCTGTTCGTCGCGCTGCCGCAGCTGCTGTTCGGCCGCTTGCAGCCGGTCTTCGGCGGCGGCCAATTGGGAAGTGGCCACCCTGAGCGTTTCCTGCAGATCCTGTTCGCGATGGGCAAGCTGGGCTTCGCGCAGTTGCAGCTGTTCCGCATCTGACGCCAATTGCTCCCCTTCCCGCGCCAGCTCTTCCCAGCGGCCGCGGTAGGCCTGCTCCTGTTGGGCGCGGGCTTCGGACAAGGCGGCTTCCCAGAAATGGGCGGCCGCCAGCGCTACCGGGTCGGGCACGGCCGCGGGCGCTGCGAAGGCGCCGGGATCCTTGATGCGCGCGCCCAACGACCTGAACCAGGTTTCCAGATAGGGGCTGACGGTATTGGGCGAGCCCCGCCCGATCTTTTGCCGCACACGTTCGATGGTGGGCCGCGCGCCCTCCAGCAGCAAGGCGTCGGCGGCGGTCCAGACGTCAGTTTCGGTAATTCCGGTGGCCATGCGCTTGCTCCGTGCCGGATTCGGCATCTGTATGATAATTACCCACGATAATGGAACCTTATCGTGGGTAATTTGATATTTATGTTAGATATCATACAGCATACATAATAATATGTATGAAATAGGATTTTCCAACCTCCTCCGACCATGAATCAGCTGAAATTGCAGGCGCCGCTGCCCGCGCTGGACCCGCTCACCCTGGACGCCCAGGCCGATGCCGCGGCCAGCGCCCTGATGCGTGAAGGCAGCTCGGCCAACACGGTCGCCAGCTACCGCGCCGCCATCCGCTACTGGACCGCCTGGTACGAATTGCGCTATGCCCGCCCCTTTGCCCTGCCCTTGCAGGAGGCCGCGGTAATCCAGTTCGTGGTCGACCATGCGCAGCGTTCAACCGAACAGGGCCTGAAATGGGAATTGCCGCTGGCGCTGGACCAGGAACTGGTGCGGCTCAAGGCCAAAGGCAGGCTGGGCGCGCCCAGCCTCAACACGCTGTTGCAGCGCATCTCCGTGCTATCCAAAGCGCACGAGCTGCACGGCCATCCCAACCCCTGCCGCGCGGCCGCGGTCCGCGAATTGCTTGCCCGGACCCGCCGCGCCTACGCACGGCGCGGCGTGGCGCCCGCCAAGAAGGTGGCGCTGACGCGCGAACCGCTGGAGGCCATGCTGGCCACCTGCGACGAGTCCCTGCGCGGATTGCGCGACCGCGCCCTGCTGCTGTTCGCCTGGGCCAGCGGCGGGCGCAGGCGCTCCGAAGTCGTGCGCGCCACGATGGAAAACACGCGCCGCACGGCGGATGGTTTTCTGTTTGCACTGGCGCATTCCAAGACCAACCAGGCGGGCGCTGCCCGCGCCAACGACCAGAAGCCCATCGTCGGCGTGGCGGCGCGGGCGCTCGATGCCTGGCTGCGCGCCAGCGGCATCACCCAAGGCCCGCTGTTCCTGCGCGTGCGGCGCGGTGATGTGCTGGGCGAACCGCTGGCCGCCGCGGCGCTGCGGGACATCGTGATGGAACGCTGCCGGCTGGCCGGCCTGGAGGGCGAATTTTCGGCGCACAGCCTGCGTTCGGGCTTCGTGACCGAGGCCGGACGGCGCAACGTGCCGCTGGGCGACACCATGGCCATGACTGGGCATGCCAGCGTGGCCACCGTCATGGGCTACTTCCGCGCGGGAGCGGCCGCCGAATCGCCCGCGGCCCGCCTGCTGGATGAGCCGGACGCCCCGCGCGGGTAAAATCCCGCGCACTCGCCGCAACCCGAACCCTGGCCGACACGATCTTCATGCGAATCAACCTACGCGGGCTGGTGCTTGCGCTCACCGTATTCAGCGCGCTTGCCGCTACTGCCAACGCGCTGTATGCCAGCTATCGCGTGCAGCGCGAACAGCTCATCGCCAATACGCTGGAAGCCAACCGGGTCTACGCCGCCAAGCTGGCCGAAAGCGCCAATACTTTCCTGGATTCGGCGCTGCAGCAGCTGGAGTACAGCGCCCGCCACGTCGCCTGGCGCTTCGATGCCCCGGAACTCCTGAGCGCCGAGGTTGCGCGCCTGCGCGATCAGACGGACAGCTTCAACTCGGTCGCCATCATCCGCGCCGACGGCGTCATGGTGGCCGCCAGCCAGGCCATCCGCAGCTTCCAGGGAACGCGGGTCGACAACGCCGGCAGCCGCATGGCGCTGCAGACGCGCAAACCCCTGATCAGCAAGCCCTATGTGTCGGTCGCCGGCAACCTGCTGATCAACGTTTCGTACCCCATCCATACACAGGCTGGGGTCTACCTGGGCTACGTGTCGGGCACCATCTACCTGCGCAACGAGGGCGCCCTGCACAATCTGCTGGGCAAGCATCCCTACCAGGACGGTTCCTATCTGTATGTGGTGGATAGCGAGGGGCGGCTGATCTATCACGCCGAGAATGCGCGCGTCGGCGAGGACGTCACCAGCAATCCCGTGGTGGCCGCGGTGATGCGCGGGGAAGACGGCGCGCAGCGCCTGATCAATACGCGCGGGGTGGACATGCTGGCCGGCTATGCCCACGTCTCGCGCAGCGGCTGGGGCGTGATCGCCCAACGTCCCGCGCTGGCCACGCTGGAACCCTTGCACGATCTCATCTGGGCGTTGATCCGCTACGCGGCGCCCTTCGCTCTGCTATTCCTGCTGGCCATCTGGTGGTGCGCGCGCAAGATTTCGCAGCCGCTGTCGCAACTGGCGACCAACGTCGAACACCGCGACATGGCGGTGGCGATGCAGCGGGTGCGGTCGGTGAAAGCCTGGTACTTCGAGGCCCAGCGCCTCAAGCTTGCCGTGATCCGCAGCTATAGCAATCTGCAGGACAAGATCGGCAAGCTCAGCCAGGCCAGCATCACCGATCCCCTGACCGGGCTGCGCAACCGCCGCGGCACGCGGCAGGCAGTGGACGCGCTGCAGGCGGCCGAAACGCCTTTCGCCGTGATCGCGCTGGACATCGACCACTTCAAGCGGGTCAACGATACCTACGGCCACACGGCGGGCGACGCAGTGATCCAGGGCGTGGCGCAATTGATGCGGGACTGTTCGCGCCCGACCGACATACTCTGCCGCAACGGCGGCGAGGAGTTCCTGATTCTGCTGCCCGGCGTGGGCGTGAAAGAGGCGGCGGGCATGGCCGAACGCCTGCGGAAAAAGACGGAGGCGCACCGCCTGAGCGGCACGCTGGAGATCACGGTGTCAGCCGGCGTGGCGCAATGGCCGGCGGGCGGCGCGGACGTGGAGATGGTCTTCCAGGCCGCCGATGCCGCGCTGTACGCGGCCAAACAGCAGGGGCGCAACCAGGTCGTGACGCACGCGGCCTAGCGCCCCTGCCACGCAGGGCAACAGACTCAAGCCCTGCGTGGGACTGCCTCAGGCATCCTTGTCTTCGGTCGAATCGGCGTCCGCGGCAATGGCCTTGATGTCCGCTTCCTTATTGGTCTCGGGCGCCTTCCAGTCCAGGGGCGGAATCTCGAATTGCCACTTCTTGCCTGCGAGTTGATGGGACATGAACGTTCTCCTGTTCAGGGCGCATGGCTTTCCCCCGCCCAAAGCGCAATGCTGGAAATTCGTGCGTGCCATGGATGCTAGTCCAATGGATGCCATCGGGCGCGGGGGGCATGCGCGCAGGCAACGCAAACGAAAATGGCGGCCGCAGCCGCCAGCGACTTACAACACTTCGGCGTTTGGTTTTATTGTAGTTTTGCCGAAAGATGTCGTATTTTAGCACTTAATTGCCTGAAATAGCAAGCGACGCACTTCAACGGGCCGCAACCGCCCGTGCCGTGGGCACGTCACGCTGGCGCAAACGCCCCGGATTGTGACGCGATCGCCACTGCCGCTTCTGGATGGGCCTCCATACACTGGATGCTCATACTGCCAGGAGACACATCGTGATCCAGCGCTCCATCGAAGGCGGCTGCGATTGCGGCGCGGTCCGCTATCGCCTCGCCAGCCCGCCCATGTTCGTGCATTGCTGCCACTGCACCCTGTGCCAGCGGCACTCCGGCACCGCCTTCGCGATGAACGCGGTGATCGAATCCGACCGCGTGCACAGCCTGGGCGAGGTGCGCCGCCATCCCGCCGACAAGAACGCCAATGACGGCGAAACCGTCGTGGTCGTGCGGTGCGCGGCCTGCCTCGGCCTGCTGTGGAGCCATCATCCCGGCTATGGCGAAACGGTGGCGCTGATCTACGCAGGCACGCTGGACCGCGCCGCCGATTTCCCGCCCGGCGCGCATTGCTTCGTGCGCTCCAAGCACCCGTGGGTAGGCATACCGGACGACGTGCCGGCGGCCGAGGCGTTCTACGACATGGACGCCTGCTGGCCCTTGGCCGCGAAGCAGCGCCTGGACGCCGCACTGGCCGGCAGCCCGCGCAAGCCCTGGACGCCAAAAGGCTGAAAACGCTGCCGCGCAGCCGCTGTTTGCGTCGACGCAAAGCGCGTGCGCGCGCTGCACATAGACCCTGCCCGCCACGCCAGCGCGCCTAGGGATTTCCCCCGTTTTTGCCGAAAAAGCACCTGTTTGGCGCATTGCCCTTGCACCTGAAAGGTGAACGGAAGTTTGAATTTTTAGACTTCCGCGTTCAACCAAAAGTCAGCTTTTGTTCAGAACGTAGTCAGGCAAAAGCACAACAACGGGAGGACTACAGATGCAATCCAAACGCAGCGCCGCGCGGCGCGAGGCCTGGGCGGCCGGCACGATGATCGTGCTGGGCCTGGGCGCCATCGCGCAGGCATCCACCTACAACATCGGCAGCCTGGCGCGCATGGGGCCGGGGATGTTCCCCGCCATCCTGGGCGTGCTGCTGGTCCTGCTGGGCCTGATGATCGCGCGCATGGCCGCGGCGCCCGCGGCCGTGGAGGAAGACAGCGAAGACGAAGCGCCGCCCGACTGGCGCGGCTGGGGCTGCATCATCGGCGGACTCATGACCTTCATCCTGGTGGGCAAATACGGCGGCCTGGTGCCCGCGACCTTTGCGCTGGTCTTCATCTCTGCCATGGGCGACCGCCAGCACACGCCGCGCAGCGCGGCGCTGCTGGCGGCCGGCGTCACGGTGCTGGGCGTGGCGGTTTTCTCCTGGGCGCTGCAGCTGCAGTTCCCGCTGTTCCGCTGGGGTTGAACAATGGAAATCTTCAACAACCTGATGCATGGGTTCTCCGTCGCCTTCGCGCTGGACAACCTGATGTGGGCCATGTTCGGCGTGTTCATGGGCAACCTGATCGGCGTGCTGCCGGGCATGGGCGTGCTGGCCGCGATATCCATCCTGCTGCCGCTGACCTACACCATGACGCCCACGGCGGCGCTGGTGATGCTGTCGGGCATCTACTACGGTTCGCAGTATGGCGGGGGCATCACCTCCATCATGCTGAACTTGCCCGGCACGGCCTCGCATGCGGTGGCCTGCCTGGACGGCAATCCGCTGGCGCGCAACGGCCGCGCTGGCTCGGCGCTGTTCATGCTGATGTTCTCGTCGTTCTGCGGCGCGTCGGTCGGCATCCTGGCGATGATCCTGTTCTCGCCCATGCTGGTGGACGTGGCCTTCAAGTTCGGCCCCGCCGAGTACTTCTCCATGATGATGCTGGGCCTGCTGGCCGGCGCCACCTTGGCCAAGGGGTCGGCAATCAAGGGGGTAGCGATGGTGGTGGTGGGCCTGCTGCTGGGCGTGGTGGGCACCGACGTCAACACCGGCACGATGCGCTTTCACTTCGGCATCCTGGAGCTGTCCGACGGCTTGCAGATCGTGGCGCTGGCCATGGGCCTGTTCGGCGTGGCGGACTTCCTGAAGAACATCAACCGCATCGGCGGCGACGCCAAGGTGACCACCGCCAAGATCAGCATGAAGTCGATGCGGCCAGAAGCCGGCGACATCAAGCAGTCGCGCGGCGCGCTGGTGCGCGGCACGGCCATCGGCGCGGCTTTCGGCATCCTGCCGGGCACCGGCCCCACCATCGCCTCGTTCATTTCCTATGCGACGGAAAAGAAGGTGGCGCGCGACCCGCGCCGCTTCGGCCGCGGCGCCATCGAGGGCATCGCCGGACCGGAAGCGGCCACCAGCGCCTCGACGCAGACCAGCTTCATTCCCACCATGAGCCTGGGCATCCCGGGCGACCCGGTGATGGCGCTGATGCTGGGCGCGCTGATCATCCACGGCATCCAGCCGGGTCCGCAGATGATGGTGGAGCACGCCGACATGTTCTGGGGGCTGATCGCCAGCTTCTGGGTGGGCAATGTCTTGTTGCTGCTGTTGAACCTGCCGCTGATCGGCATGTGGGTGCGGCTGTTGACGGTGCCGTTCCGCTACCTGTTCCCGGCGGCGCTGTTCTTCGTCTGCGTGGGCGTCTACAGCACCAACAACAATCTGTTCGACGTGGCCATGGTGACCTTGTTCGGCGCGGCGGGCTATGCGCTGATCCGTCTGCGCTTCGAGCCCGCGCCGCTGTTGCTGGGCTTCGTGCTCGGCCCCATGGTGGAAGAGAACTTCCGCCGCGCCCTGCTGCTGTCGCGCGGCGACCTGGCGATCTTCGTCTCGCGGCCCATCAGCCTGGGCTTCGTGGTGGCGTGCGTGGGGCTGATTGCGCTACTGGTGGCGTCGGCCATGCGCCAGCGCAAGCAGCGCGCGGGCCTGGCGCAAGTGGAGTCTTCCGTCTGATCGAAGCGTCGGCCGCGTGGCAGCGGGCCGGCCCGGCGGGGCTGGCCCGTGTGCGCATCAGGCATCGGGCGCGGGCAGCGGACCGGCGCTGTGGCCGTCGATATGGCCCAGCGTGCGGCCGGGATCGAGGCGGTCGCGCACGCGCAGCTTCAATTCCTTGGCCGAGGGGAAGCCGCCATCGCTCTTGCGGTCCCAGATCAGGTCGCCGTTGTAGGTGACCTGGAAGATCCCGCCGGTACCGGGCTGCAGCACGACCTCGCCCAGATCGGTCGAGAACGTCGACAGCAGTTCCTGGGCCATCCAACCGGCGCGCAGCAGCCACTGGCACTGGGTGCAGTAATGGATGACGATGCGAGGACGCAGGGAGGGAGTGTTCATGGTTGGAAGATTCTACGCCGGTTCATGGATAATATCGGGTTTTCCCGGGTCCGCAATGGACCCCGAGTCCTGCCATGAAGTCTGCATTATCCCCTCGCGGCCAACGCTGGCTGATCGGTCTCCTGATGGGGCTGGTCACGCTTACGCCCATGGGCATCGATATCTACTTGCCGTCCCTGCCCGTCATGGCGCAGGACTACGGCCAGCCCGTCACCGCGCTGCAAGCCAGCATCACGCTCTTCATCTTCGCCGTGGGCGTGGGACAGGTGCTGATCGGTCCGCTGGCCGACCGCTACGGCCGCCGTCCCGTGGCGCTGGGCGGCGCGCTGGCCTATCTGCTGGGCTCGGCGCTAGGCGCCGCCGCCACGTCGCTGGACGTGTTCTACGCGGCGCGCGTGATCCAGGGGCTGGGCGCGTGCTCGGCCTCGCTGGTGGCCTTTGCCGCGGTGCGCGATTGCTTCAGCCCCGCGGTGGGCGCGCGCGTCTACAGCTATTTGAACGGCGCGCTGTGCACCGTGCCCGCGCTGGCGCCCATGGTGGGCGGCGCGCTGGCCGTGCATGCGGGCTGGCGCAGCACCTTCGTCTTCATGGTGCTGTTCGCCTTGACGCTGGCGGGCTTTCTGGCGCTGCGCTTCGAGGAAACGCGGGCCGCGCCCGCCAAGCCGCAAGGCGCGCTCTACAGCCTGCGCCGCTACGCGCCGATCGCGGCCAGCGGACGCTTTCTTTACTTCGCGGCGTTCGGCATGGCCGGCATGGCGATGATCCTGGTGTTCGTGTCCGCCGCGCCCGTGGTGCTGGTGCAGCAGCTGGGCTATTCCGAACTGGGCTTTTCCGCCTGGTTCGGCGGCAACGCCGCGATCAACATCGGCGCTTTCTTCCTGGCCCCGGCCTTCATCGCGCGCTATGGCCGCCACACCATGGTGCGCGTGGGCATGGCCGCCCTGCTCGCGGCTGCCGCCATGCATCTGGCCGCGTGGCTGTGGCTGCCCTTGTCGGCCTGGATCTTCATGCTGCCGGTGGCGGTGCTGACCGTGGGCTTTTCGCTGGCGCTGGGCTCCGGGCTGAGCCTGGCGCTGGAGCCGTTCGCCGAGCGCGCCGGCACCGCGGCCGCGGTGTATGGCCTGTTCCAGATGAGCGGATCGGCCGTCATCGCCACCGTGCTGCTGGACAGCGGCATGGCGCCGCAAGCGGCGATGGCGCTGATCGGCGCCGCCATCGTCGGGCCGCTGCTGTGCCTGTCGCCGGGCATGGCGCGGCGCCTGGCGGCGGGCTGACGCCGATCGGCGTATGCCTCTACTATCCAGGGATAGCCCACCCTGGAGACGTCATGACTATCGAAGAAGCGGCGCAAGAGCCGATCCTGGCGCGCCATGCCGAAGGCGGCGTGGTGACGCTGCGCCTGAACCGGCCCGGCCAGTTCAACGCGCTTTCCGAAGGATTGCTGGCCGCGCTCCAAACCGAGATCGACGCCCTGTCGCGCGATGCCGGCGTGCGTTGCGTGGTGCTGGAATCCAGCGGCCGGGCATTCTGCGCCGGCCACGACCTGCGTGAAATGCGCAGCCAACCCTCGTTGGACTATTACCGCGACCTGTTCAGGAAATGCGGCGCCGTGATGCAGGGCCTGCAGGCCCTGCCCGTGCCGGTGATCGCCAAGGTGCACGGCATCGCCACCGCGGCGGGCTGCCAGCTGGTGGCCAGCTGCGACCTGGCCGTGGCGGCGGACACGGCGAAGTTCGCGGTCTCCGGCATCAACGTCGGCCTGTTCTGCTCCACCCCCGCCGTCGCCCTGAGCCGCAACGTGTCCGCCAAGCGCGCCTTCGAAATGCTGGTGACCGCAAGCTTCATCGATGCCAATCAGGCCAGGGACTGGGGCCTGATCAACGACGCCGTGCCCGAGGCTAGGCTGGACCAGCGCGTGCGCGCATTGGTCGACGACATCCTGGCCAAGAGCCCCACGGCCATTCGCTATGGCAAGCGCATGTTCTACAAGCAGCGGCAGATGGCGCTGGCGGACGCCTACGACTACGCCGGCGACGTAATGGCGCGCAACATGATGGAGGCCGACGCCTGCGAAGGCATAGACGCCTTCCTGCAAAAGCGCCCGCCGCGCTGGCAGTCTTAAGAGCGTTGCCCGCGCGGGCGGCCCCGCTAGGCCAGCGCCCAGCCGCCGGCGGCGGCCAGCAGCACCACCCAGACGGGCGACCAGCGCGCATAGACCAGCAGGCCGAACAGCAGCAAGGCCAGGCCGAAGTCCGCGCGATCGCGGATGGCGCTGGTCCAGACCGGGTCGTACAGGGCCGACAACAATATGCCGACGACGCTGGCGTTCACGCCCGCGATCAGATTGCGCACCCCTGGACGCCGCCGCAGGCTTTCCCAGAACGGCAGCGCCGCCGCCACCAGCAAGGCGCCCGGCAGAAAGATGGCGACCAGCAGCACCAATCCGCCGGCCCAGCCCGACAAGGGGCCGGACGACATCGCACCCAGGAAGGCGGCAAAGGCGAACAGCGGCCCCGGCATGGCCTGGGCCGCGCCGTAGCCCGCGAGGAAATCCGCATTGGAAACCATGCCGCCCGCCACCGACGCGGATTCCAGCAGCGGCAACACCACGTGGCCGCCGCCGAACACCAGCGCGCCCGCGCGATAGAAGCCGGAGAGCTGTTGCGCCAGCGGCATGCCGCTGATGGCGGCCCAGGCCGGCAAGGCCGCCAGCAACAGCACGAAGAGCGCCAACGCGGTGTACCCCGCGCGGCGCGAGACCTTCAGCGGCTGCACCGCCAGCGCGGAGCGCGGCGGCACTTGCAGCGCCGCCATGCCGGCGATGGCCCCCAGCAAGATCGCGCTCAGTTGTCCCAGCGTCGTCGGCATCAGGATGGTGATGAGCGCCGCCGCCACCGCCAGCCCCGCCCGCTCGCGGTCGGGACAGAGCGAGCGGCCCATGCCCCATACCGCCTGCGCGATGATGGCAACCGCCGCGATCTTCAGCCCATGGACGGCGCCCGAGGCGGACAGCCAGCCGAACTGCGCCAGCCCCAGCGCAAACAGAATCAGCGCGACGGCGGTAGGCAGCGTGAACGCCACCCAGGCGGCCGCCATGCCGGCCCAGCCGGCGCGTTTCAGGCCTATCGCCATGCCGACCTGGCTGCTGGCCGGCCCCGGCAGGAACTGGCACAGCGCGACCAAGTCGGAGTACGCGTAGTCGTCCAGCCAGCGCCGGCGCTCCACGAATTCCGTACGGAAGTACGCCAGATGCGCCACCGGTCCGCCGAAGGACGTCAGCCCCAGGCGCAGGAATACCAGGAAAACCTCCAGACAGGAGCCCTGGCCGGGCTGCTCGCGCGTGGATGTGGCGGGCTTGCTGGCGACGTGTTCGTCTTGCGGGGGAGGCAGCGGCGGCATGGGATTCGGGCTTCTTCGGCAGGCGGGGCATGGGGGTCCGGCCCCCGCCCCATGCTTATAGCCGGGCGGCGTGGCGGATTCAACCGTCTGAACGGGCCGGGCCATATGGCCGGTTTACCTCGCCCGCGCGCACCGCTTCAAACAACTTTACAAATCCCGTACAAATATCGGCGGACTGCGTTGCCTCCGGCCCTATAGCATCCTAGGTCGCCATTTCAGGTCCAGATCCACCAATGCTCAAGTTCGCGATTCGCATCTTCGTGGTCGCCGCTATCGGTTACATAGCGGGATCGCAGCTGGTGCAGCGCAGCCTCGAGTATCTGCTGGACCCGCTGAGCGCCGACCTTTCGTACCAGTCCGTCCGCGGGCAGATGCATGCGTTTCGCAAGGAACTGGACGGCCTCGCGCCCAGTGCACGGCCGGATTACCTGCGCAACGAGATACAGCCGCACTACGGCCTGGGGCTGAAACTGCTCACAGACGCCGAAGCCAATCCCACGGCAGCGGAACAGAAGCAACTCGCCGCCGTGGGTTTCATCATGCGCGACGACTACAACGTCTACGTCGCTCCCCTGCCCGGCGAGCCCCGCCAGTGGCTGGAGGTGAGCCTCCCGCGCGCGCCGCTGGCCGTTGAAAGATGGATCACGGCAGCCGCCTGGGCCGCGCTCAGCCTGATCGTGGGCATTATCCTGCTGTTGCTCTGGGCCCTGCCCTTGTGGCGCGACCTGGACCGGCTGCGCAACGCCACGCTGCGCATGGGCCAGGGTGAACTCGGCATACGCGTGCGGCTATCGCGTCTGGCCGGCATGCGGCACGTGGGCGAAAGCTTCAACCAGATGGCTGAACGCATTTCGGCGCTGATCGAAAACCAGCGCAGCATGACCAATGCCGTCTCGCACGAATTGCGCACGCCGCTGGCGCGCCTGTCCTTCGAGGTCGCGCTGCTGGGCCACGACCAGCACCTGCCCAGGCGGCACCAGATATTGCGCGACATGCAGGCCGACATCTCCGAACTGGAAACGCTGGTGGCCGAACTGCTGGTTTACGCGCGGCTGGAGCGCCCCGCCGACGACACCGTCAGGCTGGAAACCGTGGACACTTGCGACTGGCTGGGCGAAGCCCTGGCCCAGGTGGCGCACCAGGCCGAGGCCCGCGCCATCCAGTGCCATGTGCACCGCGACTACCCGCCGCGCGTGCGGCTGCATCCGCGCTACATGAGCCGGGCCTTGCTGAACCTGGTGCAGAACGCGGTGCGCTACGCCAGCCGCCATGTGGAGATCAAGCTCAGCCAGTGCCCTTCGGGCGGCTTCGAGCTGATCGTGGACGACGACGGCGGCGGCATCGCCCCGGCCGACCGCGCGCGCGTGTTCGAACCCTTCATCCGGCTGGACGAAAGCCGCGACCGCGGCACCGGCGGCGCGGGCTTGGGCCTGGCCATCGTCTGGCGCGTGGCCGCGAACCACGGCGGCGGCATCGAGATCCACGACAGCCCCCTGGGCGGCGCCCGCTTCGTGCTGCGCTGGCCGGCCTGAGTCTTGCCGGGGCTGCGCCGCTCCTGCCATGGCCCAGGCCAAAACTCAATTTATGGCACTACTATCCTGGGCCAAGCTGCGTCATCCTGTCGGCACGAGATTCCACTCGGCAACACGTATCGATAAGGTAGCAACATGAGCCAGCGTTTGAATTATTTCCAGGTGTCCGAGGAGCAGTCCAGGAAGTACCTGGAATTCAGTATGTCGCTGAAGAAAACCCCCATCGTGCAGGAGGTCGGCGAACTGGTGGACGTCCGCGCCTCGCAGATCAACGGCTGCGGCTTCTGCCTGGACATGCACGTCAAGCAGGCCAGGATCGCCGGCGAGCGCGAACTGCGCCTGCATCACATCGCCATCTGGCGCGAGTCCACGCTGTTCTCGCCGCGCGAGCGCGCGGCGCTGGCCTGGACCGAGGCGGTCACCACCCTGTCGGCGCAGGGCGTATCGGACGCGGTCTATGAAGAGGCGCGTGAGCAGTTGTCCGAAAAGGAAATATCGGACCTGACCCTGCTGGTGGTCGGAATCAACGGCTGGAACCGGCTGAACGTGGCGTTCCGCACCGTGCCGGGCTCGGCCGACGCGGCTTATGGCCTGGACAAGGCCGGCTTGAACTAGGCCTGCATCAGCTGCAGTATCCGCAGGCCCAATTCACGGGCCTGCGCCTGCGTGGCGATATTGGTGAAGCTGAGCAGCAGCGCCGATTGCTGTTGCGGCATAGCGCACCAACGCGACAATGCGCCCGCATACATGCCCTGCTCTTCCATCCGCCCGGCCAAAGCCACATCGCCCTGCCTGTCGTCCAGGCGCGCCACCAGATGCATGCCGCCCGGCTGCGGCTCGATCCGCAGGCGCTGCCCCAACGCCGCGTTCAGGCCCGCCACGGTTGCGGCGCGCCGTTCCGCGTAAAGCTTGCGCATGCGCTGGATATGGCGGCCGAAATGGCCTTCGGCCATGAAGGCGCTCAATATCGCCTGGGTCAAGCCAGGCGCCCCGCCCGCCTGCAGCCGCGCGGATTGCGCGAAGCGTCCGGCCTGCGCCTCGGGCACCACCAGATAGGCCAGCCGCAAGCCGGGAAACAGCACCTTGCTGAAGGTGCCCGCGTACAGCACGCGGCCCTGCGTATCCAGGCTTTTCAAGGCCGGCAGCGGACGGCCGACGTAGCGGTATTCGCCGTCGTAGTCGTCTTCCACGATCCACGCCCCGCAGCGTTCGGCCCAGTCCAGCAGCGCCTGCCGGCGCGGCAAGGACAGCGACATGCTCAAGGGGCTTTGATGGGCCGGCGTCACCACCGCCCCTCGCGCCCGTCCCGCCCGCTCGATGCCGGCGCCGACCATGATGCCGTCCTGATCCACCGGCACGGGCACGGGTTCCAAGCGCGCCTGCTCAAGCAGCGCGCGCGTCGGCGGATATCCCGGATCTTCCATCCAGACCTGGTCGCCCGCCTCGAACAGCGTCTGCAGGATCAGCCCCATCGTGCTGTTGTAGCCAGAGGTGATGAACACCTGCGACGGCTGGCAGTGGATGCCGCGCGCCACTTGCAGATAGGCGGCCGTCGCGCTGCGCAGGGCCGGCAGGCCACCGCTGGGTGGATAGGCCAGGTCCGCGGATTGCAGGCTGCGCAGCTGCCTGGCGCCCAGGCGGGCCCATAGCTTGCGCGGAAATTCGTCCAGCGCCGGCAGGCCCATCTGGAATGGCCGCAGGCCCGAAGGCTCGCGCCAGCCCGGGCCGTCGCCAGGCGCCTCGGCAGAGACGGCCGCGGCGGGCGGCGGCGCGTGCGCAGGCTGCAGATCGGGCGCCACCACCGTGCCGGCTTGCCCGCGCGCCTGGATGTAGCCTTCCGATGCCAGCAGCGAATACGCCACTTCCACCGTGCCGCGCGCCACGCCCATCTCCTTGGCCAGCGCGCGCGCCGAGGGAATGCGGTCGCCCGGCTTGAGCGTGCCTTGGGCGATGGCGCCGCGAAAGCGCTCATAGACCTGGCGGTACAGCGGATCCGCACCGCTGGGGAGCGCGGGCAGGTCCTGCGGCTGAGGGCTGATCATGGCATAGTCCAGAATTCATTTTATGGCCCTTCTAATTATGGCATACGCCTCCTAACATGCCTGTACTCCCATCTTGATACCGCCAGTGCACCCATGACAGAAGCCACTTTGCACCACATCGAAAGCCCGCAGGACCTGCGCGCCTGCCTGCCGCTGATGCGCGAGCTGCGGCCGCACCTGAACCAAGAAGCCGACTTCATTGAGCGCGTGAGCCGCATGCGCGCCGATGGCTACCGGCTGCTGGCCGCCATGGACGCGGGCCGGGCCGTCGCGCTGGCCGGCTACCGCCTGCAGGAAAACCTGGTCTACGGCCGCTTTCTGTATGTCGACGACCTGGTGGTGGCGGACGGCCGCCGCGGCGAGCGCTGGGGCGCCCGCCTGCTGCACGCCCTGGACGCCGCCGCGCGCGACAGCGGCTGCGCCCGCCTGGTCCTCGACACCGGCCTGGGCAATGCCCTGGCCCAACGCTTCTATTTCCGCGCCGGTCTATTGACCAGCGCCATCCGATTCAGCAAATCCCTGGAAACTCCCGCCTCATGAACATCCTGCGCATCATCTGCAGCCCGCGCGGCCGCGCCTCCGAAAGCTATCGGCTATCGCAAGCCATCGTCGACCAGCTCACCGCAACCGCGCCGAACGCGGCCGTGGTCGACCTGGACGCAACTGCCCTCCCTTTGGTCGACACCGACTACGCCGCCACGCTGAGCGCGCGCCAGGATCCCACCGACGGCCGCCAGAACCGCGGCGCGCTGGGCCGTTCCTCCGGATTGATCCAGTCCTTGCAAGACGCCACCCATGTCGTCATCGCGACGCCGATGCACAACTTCACGGTGCCGGCCTCGCTCAAGACCTGGATCGATCATGTGGTGCGGGTGCGCAGCACGTTCCAGATCACGGAACGAGGCAAGGAAGGCAGCCTGGAGGACCGTCCGGTATATGTGGCCATCTCGTCCGGCGGCGACTTCGGCTGCGGCGAGCACAGCCAGCCTGACTTCCTCACGCCCTATCTCAGGCACGTGCTGGGCACGATAGGCCTGAAGAGCGTGACGTTCTTCTCGGTGCAAGGCACGGCGCGCGGGACGGAGGCGCTGCACGAGGCCCGCGCGCGGGCCCAGGGCGAGATCGCCGCCCATCCGTTCGCGGAGGGCCTGCGTGCCGAGTTCGCTGCCGCTTGATTCGTCCGGGCCTGGTGCCGCCGCATCATGGCGCACGCACCAATCCAGGTCATGCTTAGGGATAGCGCTTGAGCCCGGCAAAAGTCCGCAATAAGCACTAGGCAATCGGGCTGCGTTGACACCCCCAAATAGCGGGCACTACGCTCTTTGCGAAACCCTCTCGCCTGACCAGACTACGCCGTATCTCCTCATTCGGGCATGGGTGCTGGAGGCGTGCAATGACATACACCCGACCCGGCTTTTTCCTTGCCGCCGCGCTTGCGTTGTGGGTCCTTGCCGCGCCGCGCGTCGAGGCGGCCTGCAACGACAAGAAGATCCTGGCGATGGCCAACGACGGCCGCACGGTCAATGCGATCGCCAAAGCCTGCAACATGCCGGCGGCCAAGGTCCGGGGCGTCATCGAGCGCGCCGACGCGGACGACGAAGCGCCGCCGCCCACGCCCAAGGCCGAACGCGCCGCTGTGCCAGAGCTGGTCAAGAAGCTGCCGTCCGGCGCCGGCCTTGCATCGTGCGACTGCCAGGGCATGGTGCCCTATGGCGAACGGGCGCCGGATCTGCGATGCCAGAGCGGCATGTCGATGGCGACGCCCTGCGCGGGCTACTGCTCGCCGCACGGGGTCGCGCCCTGGCGCCGCATATGCAGCTGAGCCCTATTGCCTGGCGCTAGGCATGAACCAGCGGTAGTAGGCGTTATCGCCATCATCGCGGGCCAGCTTGTTCATTTCCCGGCCCCAGGTTTCGCGGTCGCCCACGTAGGCCGCCAGCGAGGCGCGGTAGAACGTGTCCAGGCGCGCCCGTTCCAGCTGCATGTCGGCGCGCAGCGCCTCGGACGCGCCTGCCAGCGGCGGCTCGCTGCGCAGGGCCAGCAGCGCCGGCAGCGTCCGCACCACCTCGCGCGGCCTCACCCAGGTCGCGTATTCGATGCCGGGGCGGTCGTCGGTGACCGGCGGCGTATCGCCGGCAAAACGCGCCAGTCCGTCGCGGTCGGTCACCCAGGTAGCGAGCAAGGCGGCGGCCGAAGGCACGCCCACGGCTTTCAGCGCGGCGGCGGTATCGGGCTGGCCGTAGCGCGCCTGGATGCGGGCCGCGTCCAACGTCAGCGGCTGCAGCGAGCCCAGCAGCAACATTTCATGCAGTTCGCTGGTCCAGAGTTGGGCATGCGGAAACACCTGGATGAAGCTGGCGATAAGGGCGCGGGTGTCGTCCTCGTTCTGCGTGGGCAGCGGCAGCCATTGCGCCACGATGCCTTGCGGCGCCAGCCGGTTCGCGGCCAGTTGGTAGAAATCGCGCGAATACAGGTTGACCACGCCCGCGGCCGAAGGCGGCGGCGGTTCCAGCGTGATCAGGTCCCAGCGTTCGGCGCTGGCCTGCAGCTCGCGGCGGCCGTCGCGCAGGCGCTTGTCCAGGCCCGGATCCGTGGCGGCCTGGAACGTGCCCTGGAAATGCGGCGCCGCGCGCAGCACGGCGGGCAGCAGCTCGGCCACCGCGCGCTTTTCCAGGCCGCGATATTGCGACAGCGCGCCCGCGGTGATGCCGGTACCGTAGCCCACCACCAGCGCGGATCTGGGTTCCCCCGCGTGCACGATCAAGGGCAGCAGCGCCTGCAGCCGCATATAGCGCAGCGAAGGCATGGCGTCGCCGGAATTCGACACGCCCTGGATGTAGAGCCGGTGGAAGCGGTTGCCGTTGCCGGCGCGCTCGACCACGGCCACCGTGCCGCCATGGCTTTCTTCATAAAAGACCAGGCCCGCGCCGCTCGCGCCCGGCAACAGCCGCGCAAACTGGTCCGCCGGCAGCATGGCAACCACGGCCAGCGTGGCCAGACCCGCGATGCCGGTGGCCCAGCCGGTGGCGGCGCGGCCATCGGACCGCCCGCGCCAGGCCGCCACCGCGCCGACCGCGGCGGCAATGGCCGCCAGCACGCCCAGGGTGCGCACCAGGCCCAGGGCCGGCAACAGCAGAAAGCCGGTCAGCAAGGTGCCCGCGATGCCGCCCAACGTGTTGCAGGCGAGCACGGCGCCGGCTTCCCGGCCCACGCGCTGCTCTCCCACCACGATGCGCAGCACCGCGGGAAACGCCGCGCCCAGCAGCAGCGTGGGCGCCAGCACCAGGCTGGCCGCCGCCACCGCGAAGCGCGCGCACATGCCGGCAAAGCCGCTGCCCGTCCATTGGTAGACCGCCGCTTCCGCCTGGGTCTGCGCCACGATCAGCCACTGGCCCAGCAAAGCCACCTCGAGCACCGCGATCAAGCCAGCGCCCGCGATCAGGAAGCCGAACACCGGCCAGGGGTTGCGCACGCGGTGGGCCCAGCGCGCGTACAGCGCCGCGCCGATGGCAAGACCCGCCAGATAGGTGGCCAGCACGATGGCGAAGGCGAAAGCCCGCGTGCTCATGAAAGGCACGATCATCTGCGACCAGATCACTTCGTAGCCCAGCGCCACGGCGCCGGCCACTGCATACAGCGCCACGGCCAGGCGGGCCTCGCCAGACAGGGGCTCCGCCGCGGTCTGCGGGCTGGCGGCGGGCGTCGCGCTGTCGCCCGCCCTGCGGTCCAGCATCCAGGCGCCGGCCGCCGCCAGAAGATTCAGAGAGGCGGCGGCCAGCGCCGCGCCCTGCACGCCGAAGCGCGGAATCAGAAAGAACGCGGGCAGCAACGCGCCCAGGATCGCGCCGCAGGTGTTGGCGGCGTACATCGTGCCGCCCGCGCGGCTCATGTCCGCGCCCTGCCGGCTCACGGCGCGCAGCAGCACCGGCAAGGTGCCGCCCATCAGGAATGCGGGCATGGCCAGCAGCAGGCCCACCGCCAGCCAGGCCGCCACGCTGCTATGCGCCTCGACCGCCACGAAGGCGGCGGCACTGCGCGCCAGCAGCCAGGTCACCGCGACGCAGGACAGCGCCACGGCCACTTCCAACGCGGCGTAGAAACGTACCGGGCGCCGCAAGCGGTCCGCCCGGCGGCCCAACAGCCAGCCGCCTAGCGCCAAGCCCAGAAAAAATGCGCTTACCGCGCCGGCGATGGCGCTGACCTCCACGCCCACCACCAGCGACAACTGCTTGATCCACAGCACCTGGAACACCAGCGCCGCCATTCCGGAAAGAAACAGCAGCGCGGCCGGCCGGGCCGCGGTCAGGGCCCGTTCTTGCACGGATTGTTTTTCCACATCGCGTCCCTGCATCGCCGCCTCGCTTGCCCCCATGCCCATCATGCTGCTCCTCCTGCGTTGCCGGGCGGCGCGACGGGCGCCGCCCGGTCCTGCGCCGGCGCGAGCCGGCGCAGGCTTTACTTCGGCTTCTGCTTGTCAAGCTGGTCGAAGTGTTCCTCCATGGCCTTGTTCACCCTTTCCTGCACCTGGTCCACGCTGAAGCTCGCGGGCCGTTGGCTGGGCGGATACTTGAGGAAAGTCTCCAGGAACGCGGAAGCTTTCATGGTCGCGATCGCCGTCAGATAGGCGTTCTTGGCCAGCCAGTCGTTGTACTGGTCCGACGTGATGTCGGCGCGTTCGTAGGGATCCATGCGCAGGTTATAGATCTTGGGCAGGCGCAGGCAGACGAAGGGGTCCTGCCAGATGTTGAGGTTCCCTGGCGCCCGCTGTTCGCAGAACACCGCTTTCCAGTCCCCCCAGCGCACACTGACCAGCACACCGTCGTCATTGAAGTAATAAAAATCGTCACGCGCGCTCTTGTCCTGCTTGCCGGTCAGGTAACCAAGCTGGTCGTAGCCGTCCAGGTGCACCTTGAACTTGGTGCCGCCCGCCTGCGGCGCCCAGCCGTCCAACAGCCGTTCCTTGACGTTTGGATCGCCCGTCGCGGCAAGCAAGGTCGGGAACCAGTCCAGGCCGGACACGATGCCGCGCTTGATTTCCCCCGCGGGTATCTTGCCCGGCCAGCGCACCATGGCCGGCACGCGGAACGCGCCTTCCCAGTTGGAGTCCTTCTCGCTGCGGAACGGCGTGGTGGCGGCGTCCGGCCAGGTGAAGGCATTGGGCCCATTGTCAGTGGTGTAGATGACGATGGTGTTGTCGGCGATGCCCATGTCGTCCAGCTTCTTCAACAGCTTGCCGACGTCCTGGTCGTGCTCCCACATGCCATCGGCATAGTCGTTGCCTGGCATGCCGCTCTTGCCCTTGTGCTCGGGCCGGATATGCGTGTAGATGTGCATGCGCGTGGTGTTCATCCACACGAAGAACGGCTTGTCCTCCTTGCCGTGCTTGTCGATGTAGTCGATCGCCGCGCCCACAGTTTCGTCGTCGATGGTCTCCATGCGCTTGGTGGTCAAGGCACCGGTGTCCTGCACCTTGCCGTCGGCCGTGGCCTTGATCACGCCGCGCGGCGAGAAGTTCTTGACGTAGGGATCGTTGGGATCCTTGGGCCAGTACGGGCGTTCTGGCTCCTCTTCGGCGTTCAGGTGGTAGAGGTTGCCGAAGAACTCGTCGAAGCCATGGCGCGTGGGCAGGTACTCGTCCCGGTCGCCCAGGTGGTTCTTGCCGAATTGCGCCGTGGTGTAGCCCTGCGCCTTCAAGGCCTCGGCGATGGTGATGTCGCCTTTCTGCAGCCCGACGGTCGCGCCCGGCATGCCGACCTTGGACAGGCCGGTGCGCAGCGGCGACTGCCCGGTGATGAAGGACGAGCGGCCCGCCGTGCAGCTGTTCTCGGCGTAGTAGTCCGTGAACAGCGCGCCTTCCTTGGCGATCCGGTCGATGTTGGGCGTGGTGTAGCCCACCACCCCGTGCGAGTAGGCGCTGATGTTGGCCTGCCCGATGTCGTCGCCGAAGATCACCAGGATGTTCGGCTTCTTGCCTGAAGCCGCCGCCTGGCCCTGATTGGCCGCCGGCGCCTGGGTCTGCGCCTGCGCGCTTGCCAGTGCCATAAGGCCTGTTGCGGCGAAGAGCGCCGCGCTCAACAGTTTTCTTGCGTTCATCGCTTTCTCCTGACCCTTGCGGGCGGTTCCCAGTCACGTAAACGAATCACTGTGTTTCAAATGCGTATACCCTTCTCCACTCCTTTGCCATGTCTACGATTACCCAACCCTTTTGCTGCGCTTCGTCCAGGGCCTTGTCCAGCCGGCCGATCTTGGAATCCCGGTCATAAGCCCACTCGCGCCTGGCGTCGGTGTGATGCACCAGGCCCGCGAAACGCTTGCCGCTGCCGGCCGCGGTCCACTGCAGCATCTGCAGGTCGCCGTCCGAATTACCGAAGGCGAAAATGGGCTGGCGGCCGATGAACTTATTGATGGCGACGGGCTTGCCCGGCCCGTCGTCGTTGAAGTCGAGCTTGGGCGTGCGCATCAGCACGGGCTTGCCGTCCTGCATCTGGAACTCGGTGACGAAGGTGGTGCCTATCACCTGTTCCGGCGGAATGCCGTAGACGTTCTGCGCCCAGGCGCGCATGAACTCCACTTCGCCGCCGGACACGATGTAGGTCTTGAACCCGTTGCCGCGCAGATAGTCCAGCAGCTCCAGCATGGGCGCATAGATCATGCTGGTGTACGGCTGCTTGAAGCGCGGATGGCGGGCGGTCTTGATCCATTGCCTGACCTCCGCGCCAAAGGCCTCGGTGGTCATGTTGGTGTGAGTGGCGCCCACGATCTTCAGCAGCCCCTCGGTGCCCGAGGCCGCCAGCGCCTGACGGTCGCCTTCGATCGCGGCCTTGTAGGGTTGCTCCCGCGCCCATTCGGGATGCTGAGGCGCCATGGCCTTGACCTGGTCCAGCGCGAAGATCAGCTGGAAGTACAGGGGCTGCTCGCTCCATAGGGTGCCGTCGTTGTCGAACACGGCGATCCGGTCGGCCGGCGCCACATAGTCCGGCCCGCCCTCCGTCGTGACGGCTTGCACGAAGCCGAGGATGGCATGGCGCGAGGGCCCCTCGTTCCAGGAAGGCAGCGGCGTCTGCGCGCGGGCCGCGGCGGCCAGGAGCAGCAGGAACAGCAGCGCAAACCAGCGCCGGGCGAGCAAAGGCATCGTCATGGGAGATCTCCTTGAAGTTCGGCGGACGCGGCGGCTGCGGGGCCGCGTGGCGGTTCGGCGGTGCCGGGATTCAGGGGAAGCAGGCCGTGCGCCTGCGCAGGCCGGGTCCGCGCGAGCAAGGCCCGGCGCCAACGGGGGAACATCTGGCGCAGGCCGCGCCAGCCCCGCGCCGCATCGGGGTCGCGGCCATAGCTCGCGCGCAATGCATCGGCGCCCGATTGCCGCAGCGCAGGCTCCAGGCCAGCCGTGGCCTGCGCGACCGTGGCCGCGCCGCAAGCGCGGCGCAGCCACCGGTAAAGCGCGTCCAGGCGCGGTTGGGGTTGGGCCAGCAGACGCCGCAGCGTCATCGCCGCATAGGGCTCGGACGCGCGCCACCGCAGGCGCCGGGCCCGCAGTGCCGTCTGGACCCGGGCAGTACTCCGCCGCAGCCAGGGCGCACCCAGCCATCCAAGCAATGCCGCCAACGCAATCCCGACCGCCAGCGCCAGCCATCCGCCTGGGACGCGCAACTGCACTTGCCGGCCCATGTCGCGCAGGTCCTGCTCGACCGAGAATGGCGCCTGGTAGGCGGCGCCCGCCTGCGCCTCGAAGCGTTGCGCGGGCAGCACCAGGCGCTCTTCCTTGTTGGCCGCGATGTTCCACCAGCGGATCTCCACGGCGGGCAGCTCATGAGCGCCGCCATGTTCGATCACGTAGTCCAGACGGTCCACGCGCTGTCCGCCCAGGAAGCCGCCGCGATCGTCGGAGATCTGCGTCAGTTCGGGTTCGGACGCGTACAGCTTGAGGCCCGGAACAGAGGCCGCGGCAGGCGGCGGGATCAGCATGGCCTGCGCGCCTTGGGCCTGCACGGTGATGACGCGGCTGACGTGGTCTCCCACGGCGGGAGGCTGGGCCGAATAGCGGATCTGCTGGCTGGCCTGGACCGCGCTGGCCGCCAGCGCGTGCCCTGCCACGCCGCCAGGCGGCCCCGCGGCACGCACTTCCAGCGGGCGCGTCTGCGCGGCGAGCGGCGCCGTCGCCTGCCCTACCTGCGCGCTGACGTGGATGGCGGGGACGCGCAAGGCGCCCGCTGCCTGCGGGCTGACCAGGTAGGAGTAACGCAGTCCGCTGTAGGCGATGCCGCCTATCGTGCTGCGGATGATGGTGGCTTGTCCCGACGGTCCCGACACCAGGGCGCCCGGAATATCCAGGGCCGGCAGCTGCGGCGGCTGGGTGAACCAGGTCGAGGTCAACACGTCCACCTGCAGGATGGCCGTGGCGCCCGCCATCAGCTCGCCCGACGCTGCCATGCGGGCCTCGGCGCGCAGTTGCGGCCCGGCATCCGCGGACTGGGCCCGCACCATCCCGGCGTACAGGCTCAGTGGCAGCAGGAGCAGCCACAGGCCCAGGCGGCGCAAGGCGGCATGGCGGCGGGTCATGGCTGTTTCCCCCGTCCCTGTGCCGGCGCGGAGGTGCGCGCATCCTCGATGGCGAACTTCTGCTTCAGAAAGCCCGCGGGCGACAGGCTCAGGTTGCGCAGCCAGACCTCGTCCGAGGCGGCCTGGGGCGCCGATACCCGCATCATCTTGCCCGCGCCCTTGTCGCTGTCCACGCGAGTCTCGTCGGGCTTCTCGGAGTCGTCATCCTGTTGCTCGCTTTCGGCGGCGGCGATCAATCTGGCGACCAGTTCGCGGTTGTCGCGCGCTTCGGGAAAATCCGGCCGCAGGCGCAGCGCCTGGTCATAGGCCGCCAGCGCCGCGTCGTAGCTGCGCAGCCGAACCTGGGTATTGCCCAGGTAGAAATAGCCTTCCGGCGTATCCAGCTTGGCGAAGGCGGCCAGCGCGGCCTGGTACTCGCCCGCGTCGTAGGCGGCCCGGCCCTTCCAGTAAGGATCCGCGTACAAGGCCGCGGCCTCTGCATAGCGCTTATGCTCGTAGGCCCAGCGGCCCTGCTGGTCGGGCGTGAAAAAGGCGTCGGCCAGCGGGCTGGCGTCCACCCGGGGCGTGTACAGCGCGGCGGTGGCGGCCAACAGCAGGCATGCCGCCCAGTTGATGTTCCAGCCGCGCCGCAGCGCCAGCAGCGCCAATAGCGCCAGCGGCCAGCACAGCCAATAGCCGGCGTCCTTCCAATGCAGCGGCTTGTCCGCGTCCTGGACCTCCTGGAAGTGGCGTTCGGCGTGCAGCGTCACCCAGTCCAGGTCGTCGTCGTTCAAGGTCAGGCTGCCCAGCGGCGCGCGCGTCGCCTGCGCCAGCTGTTTCAACGCATCCTCATTGAAGCCGCCCAGCACCGGCTTGCCCTGGGCATCGATGCGAGGCTGGCCACGGGCGTCGCGCACCACGCCGCCGTCGCGCGTCCCTGCCGCCCACACCAGTATCTGGAAGGAATTGGCGCGGGCCAGGCGCTCCACCTCGGCCAGCTGGCTGGTATCCGCGCCGTCGGTCACCAGCAGCAGCGTGCCGCCCGCCTCGCCGGATTGCAGCAGGCTGGCGGCCAGGGAAATGGCGGCCGCGGCGTTCTTGCCGGGCGCGGCGATGAGTTCAGTGGACAGGGCCTGCACGAACATGTCCGGCAGCGCCGGATCGTCGGTGGGCGGCAACACCAGGTGGGCCGAGCCCGCGTAGGCGATCAGCCCGGTCTTGGCGCCCGCGCGGCGTTTCAGCAAGTCGCGCAACTTGCGCTTGGCGGCCTCCAGCCGGCTGGGCGGCAGATCGGCCGCGTCCATCGACGGCGACAGATCCACCGCGGCAATCAGGGGTGCAAGATTGTCCAGGAAGGCCGGGCGGTCCTGTTGCCAGGTCGGCCCCGCCGCCGCGATGCCGCCCAGCGCCAGCACGGCGGCCAGCAGTTGCGCGGGGCGTGGCCCGCGGCTGCCCTGCGTGCGCACGGTCAGGTACGGCAGCAGCGCCGGCGCAATGTTGCTGCGCCATCCCGCCCGGCCGTCCTCGTCGCGCCGCCGCCACAACAGCAAGGCCGCGGCCGCGACGGTCAGCAGCCACCATGGGCGCAGGAAATGGAAGGCGCTCAGGTCGATTTCCATCCGCCCTCCTCCACGCGGCCATCGCGCGGCAGCCTGGCGCCGCGATGCCAGCCGCGCAGCGCGGCGGCCAGATGCCAGACCGCCAGCAGCAACAGCGCCAGGCCCAGCGGCACCCAGAAGAAATCCTGCTTGGGTTGGTGGCGCAGTTCGCGGACTTCGTGCGGCGTGATGCGGTCCAGCTCGGCATAGACCTGCCGCAGCGACGCCTGGTCCTGGGCCGGAAAGAAGCGGCCCCCGGTCTTGGCGGCTATCGCGCGCAGGGCGTCGAAATCGACCTTTTCTTCGCCCTGCGCCTGCGGATCGCCTATGCCCACGGTGTGCACCACGATATGGCGCGCTGCCGCCATGGCCGAGGCGCGGTCGGGCGGCACGGCGCTGCCAGTGTCGTTGCCGTCCGTCAGCAGGATCAGGACCTGATCCTTTTCGCCGGCATGCTCGAACTGCTTGATCGCCACGCCGATGGCGTCGCCGATGGCCGTGTTGGGGCCGGCCATGCGCGTGCTCACCTGGGCGAGCAGCAGCTTGAGCGTGGCATGGTCCTGCGTCAGCGGCGCCTGCGGATAGGCCGCGCTGCCGAACACGATCAGGCCGAGCCGGTCGTCCTTGCGGCGGTCGATGAAGTCGGCCACCACCGCCTTGACGCCGCTTAGCCGGTCCTCGCGGCGCCCGTCCGGTGCCACGAAGTCCTCGGTCTCCATGGATTGCGAAATGTCGATGGCCAGCAACAGGTCGCGCACCGGCTGGCGGTGTTCCATCGGCGGCTCGATCCGCTCGGGCCGCGCCAGCGCCAGGATCAGCAGCAGCCACACCAGCGCGTTCAGCGCCAGCTGCCAGCGGTCGCCGCGCACGCCGGGACGCTGCGGCGTCTGGCCAGTGCTGCGCGCCACCGATTCGAAGAACGGAATGCGCACGGCGCTGCGGCGCTGCACGTAGGGCGGCAGATAGCGGTACGCCAGCCATCCCAGCGGCAGCAGCGCCAACAGCCAGGGATATTCAAGCCGCCACATGGTGACGCTCCATCCATTGCCGGCTGGCGGCGAACAATGTCCGCACGCGGGCGGGATCGATGGCCCGCAAAGTCTCGGGCGGCGCATAGGCAAGCGCTCTCAGCAAGACGCCCGCGTCGGGCGGAAACACGGCCACGCCCTGGTCCATGAAGGCGACCCACTCCGCGCCCTGCAAGGCGCCCACCCTGGCGCGGTCGGCTTGCGCCACCGACGAAAGGCCGACGCGCTTGAGCAGATCCGGCAAGGCGCGCGCGGCCAGCGGGTCCGATTGCGTTTCCCGGCGCAGCGCCTCCAGCATGCGCAGGCCTGCGCGGCGGTAGCGATTTCGAGCGTGACGGCGCGCCATCCGCCACGCCGCCCATCCGGCCAAGGCCAGCGCCACGGCCAGCAGCGCCAGCCAGCCCCAGGTTTGCGGCCAGTAACTGACCGGCTCGGGCAGTGGCAGCTGCCGCAGCTGTTCGATGGACGGCGTGGCGTCGGCGTTCATGTCCTGCCTCGGCTGTGCTGACGGCTGGCCTGGCGGCCCAGTTCGCGCCGCAACTGCGCCACGGTGTCGTCCGCGGTGTCGATGGACAGCAGCGGCACGCGGCTGCGGCGCAGCAGTTCGGCCACGTCGTGCAGCCGTCCCGAAAAGAAGTCCGACAGCGGCTCGCGCACCTGCTTGCGGTCCGCCGCCACTTCGACCTGCAGCTCGCCCTGTGTCACCACCAGCCGGCCGCTCAAGGGAATGCGCAGCGCCAGCGGGTCGTACACCAGCGTTGCGATCACGTCGTTGTGCGCCGCCAGCGTGCGCAACAGGCGCAAGGTCATGGCGTCGGCGCCGGCGAAATCGCTGATCAGGCACACCAGGCAATCGTGCGGCGCGTGCGCCAGCGTCCCTTGCAGCGCCTGGTTCAGCCGTCCGGTCGCATCCACGTCCGCTTGATCGGCGCGCATGGATTGGCTGCGCCGCGCGACGGCGGCGAACAAGGCCTGGATGCGTTCGCGGCTGCGCAGCGGGCGCACGCTGTCGATGCCCGCGTCGCTGAACACCAGGCCCCCCACGCGGTCCCCCGCCAGATAGGCCATCCACGCGGACAGCGCGGCCACGCGCGCGGCCACCACCGATTTGAAACTGCGCACCGAACCGAAGTACATGCCCATGCGCTGGTCCACCACCACCAGCACCGGACGGTCGCGCTCCTCGCTGTAGGTGCGCACATAGGGCTTGCCCAGGCGCTGCGAGGCGCGCCAGTCCAGCTGGCGCAGGTCGTCGCCGGGCAGATAGCGGCGCAATTCCTCGAAGTCCAGCCCGCGGCCGCGCAGGCGCGAACCATGCTGGCCGGCAAGTATGCTGCGCACCGGCTGGCGGCTGAAGAAGCCCAGGCCGCGCGCGGCGGGTTCCAGCGCCATCAAGTCCGCGATGCGGACCTGGACTTCCGGGGAAGGAGCGGCTGACGGCATGGCGGACTCAGACCGGCACCGCGACCGTATCGAGCAGCTTGTCTATCACCTGGTCCGCCGTGACGCCGTCGGCGACCGCGTCATAGGACAGGTGCAGGCGATGCCGCAGCACTGGCCGGGCCACGCTGCGCACGTCATCGGGCGAGGCGTAGTCCTGCCCGGCCAGCCAGGCGTGGGCGCGCGCCACCTTGTCCAGCGCGATCGCGCCGCGCGGGCTGGCGCCGACCTGGAGCCAGCGCGCCAGATCGGGGTCCTGCGCCGCCGGCCGGCGGGTGGCGTTGACCAGGTCCACCAGGTACTGGTCCAGCGCCGTGGACACGTGCACCTGATCGACTTCGGCGCGGCAGGCGAACAGGGTCTCCTGCGTCAGCGGCGCGCTGTCGGCGGCGCCATCCTGGCGCGATTCGCCGCGCAGCATGGCCAGCATCTGCCTTTCGCTGTCGGGGTCAGGATAGTCCAGCACGATCTTCATGATGAAGCGGTCCATCTGCGCCTCGGGCAAGGGATAGGTGCCCTCCTGTTCTATCGGGTTCTGGGTGGCCAACACCATGAACAATTGCGGCATGCGGTGGGTGGTGCCGGCCACGGTGATCTGGCGCTCCTCCATGGCTTCCAGCAGCGCGGCCTGCACCTTGGCGGGCGCGCGGTTGATCTCGTCGGCCAGGATCAGGTTGCCGAACAGCGGCCCCTGCTGGAACTGGATGCGGCTGGCGCCCTGCGCGTCCTGTTGCAGCACCTCGGCGCCGGTGATGTCCGAGGGCAGCAGGTCGGGCGTGAACTGGATGCGGCTCATGGCGGCGGCCAGATGCTGGGCCAGGGTCTTGACCGTGCGCGTCTTGGCCAGGCCGGGCAGGCTTTCCAGCAGCAGGTGGCCGTCGGCCAACAGGCCCAACAGCACCTCGCGGATGACGGCGCCCTGGCCCAACACCGAGCGCGCGATGGCGCGCTCCAATTCCAGAATGCTGTCGCGGTTGCTCATTGGCATTCCCTCTCCTGCGTGACGGATGGCATGTTGGGTCAGCGGCTGGCGACGCCGTTCCTGGCCGTCTGGGCCAACTTCCATTGTTCTGGCGTCATGACGGTGCGAAAGCCCAGGTGCGACATGCCGTTCATCGGGTCCGTGCCGCGCCGGGCGCTGGTGCGGTAGCTGATGCAATAGGTGTCGCTGCACAGGAACGAGCCGCCGCGCGTCACGCGCTTGGGCGCGGCGGGCGGAACAATGCCGTCGTCGGGGTCGTAGCTGTCGGCCGGCCCCGCCGGGTCCGCGGGCGGCTGGCGGTATTGCGCCTGAATCTTGAAGGCGTCGGCGCGGTACCAGTCGGCGGTCCATTGCCATACGTTGCCGGCCATGTCGTACAGGCCATAGCCGTTGGGGGAGAAGCTGCCCACCGGCATGGTGCCAACCTGCACTTTTTCATCCTTCACGACCGGAAAGGGTTGCTGTTGCCGCGAGTCCCAGATATTGGCCATGGCCTTGCCCTGCGGCAGCAGTTCCTCGCCCCAGGCATAGGTGGCCTGCTCCAGTCCGCCGCGCGCGGCCATTTCCCATTCAGACTCCGTGGGCAGGCGCTTGCCGGCCCATTTGGCATAGGCTGTCGCATCCTGGTACGACACTTGCACCACGGGATGGTCGTCCTTGCCCGCGATGGAACTGCCCGGCCCTTGCGGATGGCGCCAGTTGGCGCCGGGCACATAGCGCCACCAACGCGAATAGTCGCGCAAGGACACTTCGCTCTCGGTGCCCACGAACACCATGGCGCCCGGCACCAGCAGGCTGTCGTCCGGGCGCGGCGTGCGGGGCGGCAGCTGGACCGCCAAGTCTTCCCAGCGCGGCTTCTGTTCGGCGGTCGTGACGTAGCCCGTGGCGTCGACGAAGCGGCGGAACTGCACGTTGGTCACGTCGTTCACGTCCATCCAGAAGCCGCTGACGGACACCTTGTGCGCCGGCATTTCGTTGGGCTGCGCCAGTTTGTGGCTGCTGCCCATCAGGAACTCGCGTCCCGGCACCCAGGCCATCCCGGCCGGACCGCTCTTGCCGTCGCCCAGCACCACCTTCACCGCCTCGGGCGGACCGTCCTTGCCCATCACCACGTAAGCGGTGCTTGCGCCCGCGCCCAGCACCACGCCGGCCAGCAGCAATGCGCCGGCGTAGCGTGTTTTCCCTTGCGTTTGCTTTGCCATTTCAATCACCCGAAAGCTGATGGTTCAGGGGCGGCCGTGCCGCGCCCGGGGCTGGCAGCCCCTGGAAATCATGCTGACGATCAGAACACCAGCGTCGCGGTCGCCATGACCGTATCGTTGCTGTCCAGACGCTTCGTGCTGCTGATCGTGGGTACCCAGCGCAGGCTCAGGGACAAGGAGCGCTTGTCCGCGAGTTTCCTGTCATAGGTCACGATCGGACCCAGCGCCCAGTCGCGTCCCTTGAAGCCGTTGAGCCGGTCGGCGGTCGGACCGGAATCGCTGCCCAGCTGCTGGATGGTGCCCAGGACCAGGCCCGCGCTCAGGCCGTTGCTGAAGATCTTGCGGCCCATCACATCCATGCTGAACAGCGGCGCGTTGCGATAGTCCGTGGCGTTGTTGCGGGTATAGAACTGGACCCCGGCCACGGTGTCCAGTTGAAAACCGGACTCCGGGAATATCTTGGTGTAGGCCACCTGCGGAATGAAGGTCCAGTTGTTCAGGCTGGGGTTGGCCATGTCGTCGGCGTTGTACTTGCCAGTGGGCGCCCAGATGTTCAGGCTGAGCGCCATGTGCGAGGTTTCGGAAAAGTGATAGCCCGCGATGATGGGCGAGAAGTAGATGTCGAACAGGTTCGAGGCCGTATCGCTCTGCTCGGTGCTGCGTCCGCCCGCTCCGGTCACGGTGGAATTCACCTTGTTCCAGACATAGGGCAAGGTGAAGCTGGAGGCGAAGTTCCAGCGCCCCGGTCCGGTGTCCCAGGTCTTGAGCACGGTGGCCAGCGTGAACGCCACTTTCGCATCCAGGCCCAGCGAGGTACGGCCCCCCACCGGCACTTCCCGGCTGCCGCCCACGGTACCGTCCAGGTAGATCTGCGACAGGTTGACGGCCCAGATCGGCTCGGGAGAAACGATGCCCGCGTTGGGCTGCACGTTGGTGCCCGTGATCTGGCGCCCCAATGCGCCTTCGGTCGCCCATGCCGCGGCCGGCAGGACCAGCCCAGCCAGAACGGCCAACAACCCCGCAACCGCCGCGATCGCGCTCTGCATCCCTACATACTCCGCAAGATCAGGAAAACGCTGACAGGATCACTTCCCGAAAGTGATGTTCAAACCGGCGAACAAGGTGAACTGGGGCAGCCCTTCCCCCTTGTGCGCAACGGTCCATTGCGGCTCCGCGAACACGTTGAAGATGTTCTTCCCCACGCGCCAGGCCTTGCCCGCGCCCAGCCCGATGGGAATGTAGTAATCGCTTTTCTGCAGATCGAAGGTCCAGGTCGCCGTGGATCTCAGATACCAGCCCTGCGGCAGATTGCGTATCAGGAAAGGCTGGAAGGTAGCGGTATGGACGGTGTCGCGCGTATTCTGGCCGGCAAAGGAATGCTGCCATTGCACCAGCGCGCCCAGCAGCCCCTCCTTGCTGGCCTGCACCGCCACGCCGGCAAGGCCGGCCGACCACTTGCCCGCGCCCAGTTCGCGGCTGGTGGCGGTGGGCGCGGTCAGCATCGGCCCCACGCCCAGGTCCAGCGCGCCCTGCTGCAACAGGAAAATGTCGAACACGTTGAGATCGCCCAGGCCCGAGTTGTAGCTGCCGTCGGCCTGCGGCCGGGTGCTGACCGGCGCGGTGATGCGGAATATCTGCGGCACGCCGATGAAATCGCCAGGCGCGACGGGTATGGTCGGCCGGACCAGGAAATCATTGGTGTGGGCGTTGCTGCCGAACAACTTCGGCGTGTAGTAATTCTGGAAATTCAGCGACGCCGCCAGATTGAGCGGGTTGTTGCTCTTGTTGGCGTCATCCGCCGATTGAGACTGGGCATGCGCAAGCGGCGCAAAGCATAGCGGCGCAGCCACCATCAGCCACGCCGCGATCCATTTCCCACTGATTTCCTCGAATGCAGACTGCGTACTGCCCATGCGATGTACCCCGAAAAGAGATAACAAAATGCAAAGACGCGCCGTACGGAAATGCAAATTCCGGCAAACCATGCCGTGATTGAAAATCGTGAAATCTGTCGCAATCTTCGCACAGAGTTTTACTTTCACCAATACTATCCATAGGCCCTATCCCCCTTGCATTCGGGTTGCAAAAAGATTAGTGCGCGGGATTCTGGCGCGAATCGCGGCCAGCGGATATGGCCAAAAAAACGGGGATGCCCCAAGGCATCCCCATCGCGTCACCGATTCAGGACTACATCAACCGGCCTGAGGCGACTCCTGCCTGATCGGACTGGCGTGCACCTGATCGATGCGCAGGCCATCGCGCCGGGTAACCTCGAAGCGCCAGTCGCGCCACGCGATCGCGTCGCCGGCTTCAGGAATCCGTCCGCTCGCGCGCAACAGGCACCCCGCCAGGGTGGCGTCCGGATACTCGTCGGCCAGGTCCGGCGCTGCCAGCAGGCGCGCCGCTTCCGCGACCGCCAGGCGCCCTTCCAGCAGCCAGGAGCCATCGGCCAACTGCAAGGCTTCGGGCTGGTCTTCCTGGTGCTCCGGCAAGTCGCCGGCAACGGCGGTCAGCACGTCCATGGGGGTGATCAGGCCCTCGCACACGCCGTGTTCGTCGACCACGATCAGCATGTGGTCGCGCGAGGCGCGCAGCTCGTCCAGCACCTTCAGCACCGGCATGGTTTCCATCACATAGCGCGGCTCGCGCGCCAGCTCCACCAGGTCGATCGGGCCCGGGTTCTGCAACAGCGGCAACAAGTCCTTGAAGTGCAGCACGCCCAGCACATTGGACGGATCGCCCGCGCACAGCGGCAGGCGCGAGTGGCCGCTGCCGAACTTGCGCACGATGCTCTCAGGCGTATCGGCCACGTCCAGCCAGATCATGTCGCCGCGCGGCACCATGATGGAGCGGACGTCCCGCCCGCCGATGGACAGCACGCGTTCAATCATGGTGCTTTCCTCGGGCGCAAAAGCCGGTTCGCCGTCCGCGCCGTCGACCAGCGCGGCCACCTCGTCGGCCTGGCCGGAGGCATGCCCCGCGCGGCCGGCGCGCAGCAGGCGCAGCACGGCCTGCGCCGTGCGCTGGCGGCGGCCCAGGGCGTGCGTGCCCTTGACGCGATTACGGCGCGCCAGCTGGTTGCACAGTTCGATCAAGATCGAGAAACCGATGGCGGCGTACAGATAACCCTTGGGCACATGGAAGCCCAGGCCTTCGGCCACCAGGCTGAAGCCGATCATCAGCAACAAGCCCAGGCACAGGATCACCACTGTCGGGTGGCGGCCCACAAAGGCCATCAGCGGGCGGCTGGCCAGCATCATCACGGCCATGGCCACGATCACCGCGATCATCATGATGCTGAGATCCTGCACCATGCCCACGGCGGTAATCACCGAATCCAGCGAGAACACCGCGTCCAGCACCACGATCTGCAGGATCACCTGCCAGAACACGGCATGCTGCGGCTTCTGGCCCTGGTCGTGGCTGGCACTGCCTTCCACCCGCTCATGCAGCTCCATGGTGCCCTTGAAGAGCAGGAACAGGCCGCCCAGGATCAGGATCAGGTCGCGTCCCGAAATCTCCGCGCCCAGCAGCGTGAACATGGGCTCGGTCAAGGTGACCACCCACGCGATACTCGCCAGGAGGCCCAGGCGCATGACCATCGCCAGCGTCAGGCCGATCAAGCGGGCGCGGTTACGCTGTTCCGGCGGCAGCTTGTCGGCCAGGATGGCGATGAACACCAGGTTGTCGATACCCAGCACAATTTCAAGCACGACCAGGGTCGCCAGGCCCAGCCAGGCGGTGGGGTCGGACATCCAATCGAAAATCATCGAGATTCCATGCAAATCGGGACCGGACGCCACGCGGCGCCGGACAGGATCAAGGGAGATGCGCCGCGGACGCGGGCATGAGGCTCAAAACGGGCGCGGACGGCCCCGCAGGCGGCCGGCGGAGCGCGGCCGCCCAAGCGCGGCGTGGCCGCGGCGGCGAATGTGGAATCGGCTTGCGGGCTGCGTGCCCTGGCCGTGGCAGGAAGATGGGGCATCGGGCGCCGGCTAGCTTGCGGCGCCCTGCTAGAGGGTGGGTCTTCAGTCATAAGTGGCGGACGGCTCGGGCTGCCGGGGCAGCAAACGGATAGAGCGCCCGCCTTGCTCTCTTTCTTACGGGAAACTGAATACTACCTGAATCCAGTTTCTGACGCATCCGGATGGGCGCGCGCAGGACATGGCTGCTGGCGCACATTTTTGCGGGATTTTTACTGGTGTTTACCCTAGGCCGACGATATACTGCCGGCACCCTCAACTTACCAGAGATCAATGTGGACAACGACGGATGTAGTCGAAACACGACTGCAAGCGCCGCTTGACGCAGGATCCGCGGCCCTAGTCCGCGCCGGTCCTGCATAAAGCCAGGACCCGGCTCTCCGGCCCCATCCATACGGGACCGTCAGCCCTCTCCCTTACTGCTTGCCGACGCGATGCGTTGCGACTTGTCGCGCGCCTGCGCCCGGCCTGGCGGCGCATGCATGTGGATCTTCCACCGTACTCCCCCGCTAAGGAGACGATCATGCGCATCAAGCAATTCCTGCCTTTCCTGGACCGCAGCGGCGCAGCGCGCGCCGCACAACCGGCCGTGGCTGCGCCTAAGCCGGCCGCACCTAAGGCGGCCCCGCCCACCTACCAATTCACCATCGTGAGCGTGGCCGACACGCTCAACGCGCTGCGCAAGCAGCTGTACTACGAACTGCGCGATCTGGACCTGCGCGTGCTGGCGGTGCGCATATCGCGCGCCGAATCGGATCAGCTGGCGTCCACCGTCGTCACGCTGCATTGCCCGCCCCACCTGCGCAATCTGCTGGGCGCGGTGGCGCTGCGGCTCGGCCAGAGCCCGGACGTGCGCCGGGTGCACTGGGAATGCGAGTCCGGCGCGGCCATCGCCGTGCTGCCCGCCTGACATGAGCGCGGCCAGGAGGCTGTCATGAAAGATCCGTACAAAACCCTGATGATTGCGCGCGTCGTCCTGCTGGCGCTGATCTGGCTGGCGGGACTGCTGCTGGTCCTGGCCTCGGTCTGGCGCCTGCCCTGAGCGGCCCGCGCGCCCTTCCATAACATGCTGAAAAATCGAGAAGAAGATGAAGAATTTCGAAAACATCCAACTCATCACGCTGGCCAATACCCTGGTCAGCCTGCTGACCGCGTTCGTGCTGGGCTCCGTGGTCGGCTTTGAACGCCAGTTCCGCCAGCGCACGGCCGGCCTGCGCACCAATGTGCTGGTGGCGGTGGGCGCCGCCATCTTCGTGGACCTGGCATTCCGCGTGGGCGGCGCCGATGGCGGCTCGCGCGTCATTTCCTACGTGGTCTCGGGCGTGGGGTTCCTGGGCGCCGGCGCCATCATGCGCGAAGGCGGCAGCATCCGCGGCCTGAACACCGCCGCCACGCTGTGGGGCTCCGCCGCCATCGGCGCCTGCGCGGGCGCCTCGTTGATCCTGGAAGCAGTGGCCGCCACGGCCTTCGTGCTGGCGGCGAACACCTTGTTGCGGCCTGTCGTCAGCTATGTCAACCGCCAGCCGGTGGACTCGCAAACGACCGAGGTCACGACCGTGATACACGTGATCGCAAACGTGGAGCAGCGGCAGGCCGCCATGACGGTGCTGGAAGACGTGCTCGAAACCGAACAGCTGCCGCTGTCCGAACTGAAGATAGACCAATTCGGCGAGAACGAAGTCGAGATCGAGGCCGCGCTCAGCGAAGCCTCGGTCGACGAACTGGACCTGGATCGGGTGACTGCCAGCATCGCGGCGTCACCCGCCGTGCGCACCGCGTTCTGGGCGGCCCGCACGGTATAACGCCACCCGGCTCAGGCCGCCTGACGCAAAGCCACCGAGGCCGGATCCCAGCGCCGCCCAGGCACCGCGGCAAGCAAGGCTTGCGTGTACGGGTGCGCCGGCTGGCCGAAGACCTGGGCGCAGGCGCCCGCTTCCACCACCCGTCCGTTCTGCATCACCGCGATGTCGTCGCAGACCTGCGCGGCAACGCGCAGGTCGTGCGTGATGAAGAGGACGGACAGGCCCAATTGCTCGCGCAGCCGCGCCAGCAGCGCCAGCACCTGCGCCTGCACCGACACGTCCAGCGCCGACACCGGCTCGTCCGCGATCAGCACGCGCGGCCGCATGGCCAGCGCCCGCGCCAAGCCCACGCGCTGGCGCTGGCCGCCCGAGAACTCGTGCGGATAGCGCCGCAAGGCGTCCGGCGACAAGCCCACCAGTTCAAACAGTTCCTGGGCGCGCGCCAGCGCTACACGCCGGGGCGTGCCATGCACGATCGGGCCGCGCGCCACGATTTCACCCACGCGCTGGCGTGGATTCAAGGAACCATAGGGATCCTGGAACACCATCTGCACCCGCCGTGCATGCTCGCGCCGCGCCGCCGCGCCCTTGAGCGCCAGCGGCTCGCCGGCCAGCGTGATGCCGCCCGCGTCCGGCGGCGCCAGTCCCAGCAAGGCGCGCGCCAGCGTGGATTTGCCAGACCCGCTTTCGCCCACGATGCCCAGCGTGCCGCCTTCCTTCAGGGTCAGCGTCACGTCGTCCAGCGCCCGCGTCTCGCGGCCCGGGCGGCCGAACCAGCCGCGCTTGCGGTAGGTCTTGGACACGCCTTGCGCACGCAGGATGACCGGCGCGTCGTCCTGCACGCCAGGCCGGGGCGCGGCCGGCGCCAGCGGCGGCACCGCCGCGATCAGGGCGCGCGTGTAGGGATGCCGCGGATGTTCCAGTACCTGCTGCGCCGCGCCGCTTTCCACCAATACGCCGCGTTGCATCACCGCGACGCGGTCGGCGATCTCGGCGACCACGCCAAAGTCGTGCGTGATGAACAGCACGGCCGTGCCCTTGCGCCGCTGCAGGTCGTGGATCAGGTGCAGGATCTGCGCCTGGGTCGTCACGTCCAGCGCGGTGGTCGGTTCGTCCGCGATCAGCAAGGCCGGCTCCAGGGCCAGGGCCATGGCGATCATGGCGCGTTGGCGCTGGCCGCCCGACAGCTCATGCGGATACGCGCCCAGCGCCCGCAAGGGGTCCGGCAGGCGCACGGATTCCAGTAGATCCAGCGTGCGGCGCCGGATCTCGGCCCGCCCCAGCCGGGTATGGGTGCGGAACACTTCCGCGATCTGGTCGCCGATGGTGCGCAGCGGATTGAGCGCCGTCATCGGTTCCTGGAAGATCATGCCGATGCGCTGGCCGCGCAGCCGGCGCAAGGCCTCGGGCGCCAGCCGCAGCAGGTCCTGCCCTTCCCACAGCACCTGGCCGCCGCTTGCGCGCACGTCTTGAGGCAACAGCCCCAGGATCGCGCCGGCCGTCAGCGACTTGCCCGAACCGCTTTCGCCCACCACGCATACGATTTCGCCCGCGCTGATGGCCAGTGACAGGTCCTTCAGCGCATGCGGCCGGTCGGCGCCGGGCGGCAGGTCCACGGTCAGGTTCTGGATGCGCAGCAATTCGGTCATGATTCTTTCAGCCTGGATGGAATCCGCGGATGTTAGGCCGGGACATTCCAGCGGGGAAATGCCGATTGCTCATTTGCTCATTCGCTGCCGGCGCCCGCGCGCCAGGCGAGCCAGGATGCGCCCGTCACGGCTTGGGACTGAGCAGGTCCGACAAGGCATTGCCCAACTCCTTGACCGCGCCCGTCACGCCTTCGGCCGCGCCTTCCGCGCCCACGCCGATGGCGTGGCCGAAGCCTTGCGCCACCTGCGCCGCGAAGCCGCGCGTCACCGAGAACTTCGGATTATCGAGGTCACCCGCCAGGGTGAATTGGAAGCGCAGCGCACCGCTGTGGTCCTTCATGGCAGCGAGCACGGCCTTGCGCGGCAGCGAGAACAGCGAACCATCGCCGCTGAATTTCAGTCCGCGCAACGCCACCGTGCCCGAGGCGCGCAGCTCACGGCGGGCGATGGCGGTCTTCATGTCCAGGTCCATGGCGCCGCCGGCCAGCGAACTCGCGCCGTTGTCCGCCAGATACGGCGCGGCGTGGCGGATATCCATATTGCGCACCGACACCGTCATGTCCGCGTCCGTGCCGCCCACGACCAGCCAGCCCTGCGCGCGTACCGTGGCCTCCCCGTTCCGGTTGCCCTCGACCTTGCCGCTGAATTCCATGTCGCTGCGCGCCTGGGAGTCTGGCATCGCCACCGGATGCAGGCGCGCCTGGACCTCCGAGAAGGGTATGCGATGCGGCGGCTTCGCCACCGCGGCGTCCTCGAATTCGAGCCGCCCGCCACGCAATATCAGATCGCCCACCCGCACGGGCATGCCGCGGCGTGCGCCGCCTTCGCCACCGTCGCCCGCGCGCAAGGCGGCCTGCAGCGCGGGCGCAATATGCAGCTCGCCATCCGCGTCGCGCACCACCGCGAAGTCGAAGCCTTCGACCGTGATCGTCTTGAACGCGGCTTCCTTGCGCAGGAACGCTCTCCATTCGGGTTCGAGCACCACGCGCCGAGCCCGCGCGTCCGCCTGGCCGGCGACCCCTGCAACCGCCACGTCGGTCAGCACGACCCGGGTGAACCCGGCGCGCACCTCGCCCACCTGGCCACGCGGGCCCAGCATGCCGGCGATGCGCAGCTCGACGATGCGAGTGGCGGCGAATACCAGCACGACAAGCACCGCAGCCACCAGCGTCGTGATGGCGAAAATGCTTCCCCAAACCGACCGGCGGCGCGGCGCGGTTGCGTTCAAGCTCATTGTGGGCTCCGGAATTCAGGGGTCGGACCCGCCCATCCTCGGGGATACGCAGCCCGACAGCAATGGGCAAAAAGGACTAGCATGCCTGCCCCGCCCGGATACGCAGCGTTGGATCCCTCAGCGTCGGCAGCAAAGCGGACAAAAACGAACGGCCCAGGCCGCTGATCAAAGCGGCCTGGGCCATTTCGCGACAGCCTGGCCAGGCCGGCGGCGCCAGCCGTAGCGGGGCCATCAGCCAAGATCAGCGCGGCATCTTGCTTTGCTGTCCCGGAGCCTGCCCCGGCTGTTGCCGGTCTTTATCGGCATGCTGGCCGGATTGGTCGGGCTGCTGCCCGGGTTGATTGCGGTCCCTGGGGTTTTCCTGGGTCTGTTGCTTCTGCTGCTGCTTTTGCTGGTCGGGCTGGTTCTGATTGGGCATTGCAAGTCTCCTGGAAGACGGAAAAAGCTCCGCCATACCCACTACAGCAACCCGCGTGCCCAAACCCGCGCAGCCGTCACCGCCCGCAGTCTCGCGCACAGGGGGACGCAAGGACTGCCGGTAAAGTCCGGCCTGGTCGGTAAAAAATACGCTGGGCGCCCCGGCCCTATTGCGTGGTCGCGTGCCGCTTGCCGCGCGCCGACTGCGGTTCCTGCGCGGAAGCGTCGTAGGTGTCGAGCCAGGACGACGCATAGGCGGCGGGCGCGGCCAACGGTTCGCCTTGGTCGCGCTGCGTGCGCAGCCGCACCATCAACTCGTCCAGCGGCATGGGACGGCCCAGCGCGAAGCCCTGGCCGTAGCGGCAGCCGGCCGCCCGCAGGGCAGGAATGTCCGCCACGTTCTCGACGCCCTCGGCGACCACCCGGCGGCCCAGCCGGTTCGCCAGTTCCGCGGCGGTGCGCAGCACTTCGAAGGCGACCGCGCTGCGGCGCATGCGCGTGACGAAATACTGGTCGATCTTGACCTCGGACAGCGGCAGCGCCGACAGCAGTTTCAACGACGCGTGGCCGGTGCCGAAGTCGTCCAGGCTGACCTCGCAGCCGGCATTCTCGAGTTTCAGCAGCGTGGCGCGCAGCACGTCGAGTTCGCGGATGGGCTGGTCTTCCGTCAGTTCGACCCGCACCAGCGACGCGGGCAGCTCCGCCGCGTAGATGCGGTCCAGCAGGAAGTCGACCGCGGCCTCGTCCGACAAGGTGGAGGCCGGCGCGTTGATGGCCACGGGTATCGCGATGCCGGCGCGCCGCATCGTCAGCAGCATGTCTATGACCCGCAGGCAGACGCGCTCGAAAAGCACCTTGTCCAACCCCAGGCGGTTGACGGCCGGAATGAAGTCGGAGGGCATGATGATGCCCAGGCGGCGATGCCGCCAGCGTGCCAGCGCTTCGGCCGACACGATCCGGCCTGTCAGCAGGTCCACCTGCGGCTGCAACAGCATGCGCAGGCCATCCTTGCCGGTGATCATGGCGGCGATCTCGTCGTCGCTCGCCACCGAGTCTGTGGAAGCCTCGTGATTCGACGTCATGTCGACACTCCTTGCGCGCCCCTGGGTGAAAACCTGCGCTGTCCGGGCGCAGAATGAGGCACATTGGACTGAGTATTCCCAGCTACAGCGCTTTTTGTATGCCATTTCCAGACTTTCTTCCAGGCAATTCTGCGCCGCTGCGGCGGCAAAGTCACATATATGTATCCATACGTATTAAGCTGCTCGGATTCATGAATGGCGCCGGCTCTTCCGGCCCCGCCGCCGCCCTTGCTGAAATGCCTTGTCGACATGGTAGGGTTTGCGTCTTTCGCCCTGCCGGGCCCACCGCCGCTGCCGTATTCCTAGCGTGAAAAACCTGCTCTCCCGTTGGCGCGCCTCCCTGCGCAACGTCCTGTGGCTGGACGCCCTCCAAGCCGCGGCCATCAGCGCCGCGCCCGTCATCCTGGCCGTGCTGGCGCATGAACCGCGCCTGGGCTGGAGTGCCATCGCGGCGTTCTGGGCCTGCTTCGGCGATCCCGGCGGTCCGCTGCGCCAGCGCGCGGGCGCGATGCTGGCGCTGGGGCTGATAGGCGCGCTGTTCTGCTTCCTGGCCAGCGTCAGCGCGGCCCACCTGTGGTTGCTGCTGCCGCTGACCTTCGTGTGCTGCACCTTCGGCGGCCTGCTGCGCGTGCTGGGGCCGGCCGCGGCCATCGTCGGCACCCTGCTGTCCGCGGGCTTCGTGGTGGCGGCCGAATTGCCCGCCCCGACCTGGTCCGAAAGCCTGTCGTACACGCTGTTCTTCCTGGCCGGCGCGGCCTGGGCCATTCTGATGACGGCGCTGGTGTGGCGCAGGCGGCCGTGGAAGGACGCCACCCATGCGGTCGCGCACTGCTACCGCGGGCTGGCGGATTTCGCCGACGCGCTGGCCCGCATGTATTCCGGGCTGGCGCCGGCGGCCAGCCCCCAGGCCTGGAGCGCCGTCACGCGCCCGCAGCGCAGCGCCCAGCGCGCCGCGCTGGAAGCGGCCCGCACGCGCATCCGCGAAGTGCAGGACGCGCGGCCCTCGCGCCGCGCCCGCGCGCACCAGTTGCTGTACCTGCTGGACAATGCCGAGGACAGCTTCATCGCGTTGGTGGCCGCGGCCGACCTGCTGGAATCGAATGCGCCGCGCTGGCTGGGCCGCGGCGCCGGCGCCCATCTGTCGCACGCGCTGCACCGCTATGCCAGCCTGTGCAATGCCATCGCCAGCACGTCGGACGTCAATGACGCCAAGCAGGCGCAGTGCCTGCGCGAACGCCTGGCCCATTACAGCGCCGGTCTGCACGAGCTGCGTGGCGGCGCCTTGGCTCACGCGCCGGAACTGGCCACCATGGTGCCGGTGCTGGACCGCCTGCTGCACACGGCGCAAGCCGTCACCCAGTCCCTGTTTGACCAAGGCGACGCGCCCGCGACGCCCGCGCGCGACCGCATCACGGCCAGCCGCACGCAGGACGCCTGGCGCGCGTTGCGGCAGAACCTGAGCTTCGAATCCGACGCGTTCCGCCACGCGCTGCGCGTGGGCGTGGGCGCCACCATCGCGGTGGCGCTGTCCAAGACTTTCGCCGTCAACCACGGCTACTGGATGTCGCTGACGCTGGTCTTCATCCTGCAGCCCTACTTCGCGACCACCTGGCAGCGCACGCTGGAACGCGTCGGCGGCAGCGTGGCAGGCGCCATTGGCGCATCGCTGCTGGGGCTGTTCCTGAGCACGCCCCTGTCCGTGGCCCTGGCGGTGCTGCCCATCGCGTTGGGCACATTCGCCGCGCGCACGATCCATTACGCGCTGTTCACGTTCTTCCTGACTTCGCAGTTCGTGCTGGTCACCCACATCCAGCAGCCCGAGATCCAGGAGCCGATGCTGGCGGCCCTGCGCGCCTTCAACAGCGTGCTGGGCGGCATCCTGGCGCTGCTGGTGGGCTTCCTGGTCTGGCCCGAGAAGGAGCCGCGGCAACTGGCCGGCGCCCTCAGCCTGGCGCTGGAACGCCACGCGGCCTATGCGCGCGCCTTGCTGCGCGCCAAAAGCGGCGACGCCGGACAGGACATCGTGGCGCTGCGCCGCATGGCCTGCCTGTCGGCCGACAACGCGCAAGCCTCCTTGCAGCGGCTGCAACAGAACCCTGTGCATCGCGACCGCAATGTGGGCACGGCGGAAACCCTGCTGAACGCCATGCGCCGCGTCACGGCGGCGGGCACCGTGCTGGAAATACAGCCGGCCCTGCCTGCCGGATCGCCCGCGGCCCAGGCGCTCTCCGAGTACGGTCCGGCGCTGGCGCACGCGCTGCATCCGCAACAGCCCGCGCCAGGTTCCAGCGACCGCCAATTGGCCGTGCCGGCAGCGGTGGCCGCGGGCTATCCGGAGCTGGCCGGACCGCTGGACCGCATCGCGCAACAAGCGCGCCAATTGCGCCAGTTGCGCGAGCGCGTGGAACGGGCGCCGGCCGCGCCATAGCCCCGCCGTTTGCGCCGGCCCCGGCGAACTGCCGCGGGCTTGACGCGCATCAAGGGCAAAAAGGCCGGAAAGCGTAACCATATGCCCATGGCACGCTCAAACAAGGAGGCCTCCATGTACCGCCGCATTTCTGTCCACCTGGACCACGGATTCGACTGCAAACGCCGCATTGAAGCTGCCCTGGCCCTGGCCAAGCGCCACAAGGCCGAGCTGGTCGGCATCTACGCCAACGCCGCCCCGCCGCAGTATTACTACGGCGAGTCCGTGCTCATGTCGCGTTCGCTGGGCATCATCAAGGAATTGCAGGCGCAGAGCCGCGAGTCGGTGGAAACGGCCTTTCTGGAGGCCGCGGCCGAAGCGGACGTGCCCGCCTTCATGCGCGCGGGCACATCCTCGCCCAGCGAGACCGTGGCGCTGCTGGGCCGCACCACCGACCTGATCGTGGTCAGCCAGGAAAACCGCGAAGACGTCGAAGCCGCGCACGAGATCGAGTTCGTCGAGCAGACCCTGCTGACGGCGGGCCGGCCGGTGCTGGCGATTCCGTCCAGCGGCGAATTCCCAGTGATCGGCGACCGCGTGCTGTGCTGCTGGGACGGCAGCCGCGAGGCCGCCCGCGCGCTGGCCGATGCCGCGCCAATATTGCGCCTGGCCTCGCACATGACCGTGCTGACCATGAACGAAGGCGCCGCCGGCCCCAAGCACGAAGCGCCGTTCGAAGACCTGGCCTCCTATTGCGTGGCGCAAGGCATGCCGGCGCCGGATCACGTGCGCCGTGAAATCAAGGGCGTCGGCGTGGGCAGCACCATCCTGAACGCCGCCGCCGACCATAGCGCGGACCTGATCGTCATGGGCGCCTATGGCCACAGCAAGCTGCGCCAGTGGGCGCTGGGCGGCGCCACCGCGTCCCTCCTGAAGAGCATGACCGTGCCGGTCATGTTCTCGCACTAAGCCCGGCGTACCGGAGTCAGTACCGGCTTGCCGGCGAAGTGGGCCGTGGCGTTGTCCAGGAACAGCGCCACGGTGGCATGCACGGCTTCCGGCGAACGCCCCGCGCTATGCGGGGTCAGCACCACATTGTCGAGTCCGATGAGCGCCTGCGGCACCTCGGGCTCGCCGTCCACCACGTCCAGGCCCGCGCCCGCAATGCGGCGCTCGGCCAAGGCCGCGATCAGCGCCTGTGTGTCAACCACGCTGCCGCGCGCGATGTTCACCAGATAGCCTTCGGGCCCCAACGCTTCCAGCACCTGCGCGTCCACCAGATGGCGCGTGTCCGCCCCGCCCGGCGTCGCCACCACCAGGAAATCCGAGGCCGCGGCCAGGGCGCGCGGGCTGTCGAAATAGGCATAGCCCGATTGCGGGCGGACGCTGCGGCTGTAATAACCGACGCTCATGCCGAAGCCGTTGGCGCCGCGCCGCGCGATTTCCAGTCCAATGGTGCCCAGGCCCAGGATGCCCAGGCGCTTGCCCGTGACCTGCGGGCCCATGAAGCCGCTCCAATGGCCTTGGCGCACCGAGGCATCGGCTTGCGGCAGGCGCCGCGCCGCGCCCAGCAGCAGCGCCATGGCATGGTCCGCCACCGACACCGCGTTCGCGCCCGGACCGTGGGTCACGACGATCCCGTGTTCGGCCGCTGCGGCCAGATCGATATTTTCATACCCCACGCCCAGGGAGCAGACGATCTCCAGGGTGGGCATCGCCGCCATTTCCTGCGCGTACAGGCCAGTGGCGCCGCGCGTCAGCACGACGCGGATCTCAGCGCCGTGGTCGCGGATCGCCTGCGCGCGCGACTCGGCGGTGGGCGCAAAAATCGCGCGAAAGCCGCGCGCTTCGATTTCGGGCAGGTAGTCCTGCACGCTTTCTATCAAGACAAGCAAGGGGATGGTCATGTCGGGAATGCCGTGGATCGCGGGGCTGCACAAAAACCCGGCGATCTTACGCCTGGCCGGAAGCGCGCGCCACCCGCCGGTCCGCCAGATGGCCGCCCTGCTCCGCTACCGGCGCGCGAGCCGCCCGACACGGCCCGCGCGTCCACGACCTGGCGGGTCCTGCTACAACCGCCCAGTCAACAGCATCACGATCAGGACGATCAGCAATATGCCCAGTATGCCGCTGGGGAAATAACCCCAGCCACGGCTGTGGGGCCAGGCCGGCACGGCGCCGACCAGAAGCAGGATAAGGATAATCAGCAGGATGGTCGACATGGCGACTCCTCGGTTCTTGTTAGGGTCAGTGGAATGGCGCAGCCCAAGTCACGGGCTGGGTGGCGTGATTTCCTTGCCGGGCGGTGACAAGGGAGGCAGGTCGACGTCCGGCTCGTCGGTATCCGGATCCACAGGCAGATCCCCGGGCGGCGAGCCCGGCGGTATCGGATCAGGCTTGGGCGGAACGTGCAGGTAGTACGGGTACGCGATGTGCATAGCGGTCTCCGGGGGATAGTCCATGCATCCGTCAGCAAGCCGCGTGCCCGGCCCCGCGCGCGGCTTCTTGAGGCGTCGAGGCGTATGGTTTATCCGGTCTGCGCGGAACATCGACGCGAGAACGCGGCGGCAGTATCTTAGCGGTGTCTTCCGGCCGGCAGGGTCATCGCCGCGCGGCATCAAATTGCAAGCGGATGTGGCCTGGCTCCAGGCACGCCGGTTGCGGTGCGTACCGGGCACACACAAGGAGATGCAATGCGAGACCCAAATTTCGAGCAATGTGTGCAAGCCTGCTACGAATGCGCGGTCGCCTGCGATATCTGCGCCTCTGCCTGCCTGCACGAAAATCCGGCGTACATGCGGCGCTGCATCGCGCTATGCACCGATTGCGCCGCCGTCTGCCGGCTGTGCGCGGCCATGCTGGCGCGCGACGGCGAGTTCGCCCGTGCGCTGTGCACCTTGTGCGCGCTGATGTGCGACGCGGGTGCGCGCGAATGCTCGCCACACAAGGCAGAGCATTGCCAGGTCTGCGCGGGCGCATGCCTGAGCTGCACGCTGGCCTGCCGCGACATGCTGGAGGCCTGAAACCTCCCGATCCGCCGCGCGGCCGCCCGGGCCGGCCCGCGCAGGCGCAATTCCCGCCCGACAGCCAGGAGCTACCGATGGCATCCACCAACACCCCCCTGCCCTCCGACTTTCCGGAGAACGGCCCGGACAACCGCGGCGCGCACAGGCGTACACGGCACCCGGAAGCCTGGATCGACGATCTGGAAGCCACGCTCAGAGACGCCTCGGCGACCGATCTGGAGGCGCTCAAGGCGCGCCTGTCCGAGCAGTTGCACGCCACGCGGCGCAGCCTGCGCGACGCTTCCGATCATGCCGGCGACCTGATGCGGGAGACCATAGACTGCACCGAGGAATACATCCACGCGCGGCCATGGCAGGCGATCGGCCTGGTGGCCGGCGCGGCTTTCCTGTTCGGCGTGGTGGTGGGACGGCAGTAGTCCGGGCCGTGGAGCGCCGCAAGGCAATTCCACGCCCAACCAGGGGCTTTGAGCGTCTGCCGTGCCTGCCCTCAGCGCGCCGGCGCTATCGACGCGGGCGCCTCGCGCGACGCGGGCGAGACGGCTGGAGCTTCACCCTTCACAGCGGGCTGGATTTTGTCGGGGTCGGCGGGCGACGTGCCTTGCAGCTTGCGGCCCATTGCCAGATGTTCGGCCAGCGTGGGCAGCGCGCGCACCGCGAAATCGCGCACCTGCGGATCCTTGGACTCCCTCGCCGCAGTCTCGAACAGGCGGTTGGCAGTTGTGTGCCCGTCCACGGCCGCCTTTTCGATGTAGAGGGCATCGAAGTCCGCGCCGGACCTGTCAGCCAATTGTTCGAGGGTGCCACGGTCGGGCTCCGACGGTTTCGCAGGTAGCGTCACCTGCTTGCGCTTGGCCAAGGCCTTCAATTCAGCGTTCATCGCGCGGTGCTGCCCTATCATCTTCTCGGCGTATGCCTTGACGCCGCCGTTGCCAGCGCGTTTCTTCGCCAGCTCCGCGGCCTCTACCTCGAACATGCCCGAACCCGCCGCGGCCTGGAGGAATCGCGTCTCCGGCGCCGCCAGTTCCTGCGCTTGCACGCCACCCAGCACGCCCGGCGCGATCAGCAGACAAACCGCCACGATGCCGCACACCCATGTCACCTTCTTCATGTCTGCCTCCCGCAGCCTGGTACGCCATACGGCGCGGCGCCGCCGTTCCGTATGAGCGAAGAACCGGATTGACCATGCCGCAACGCAGCTACTTCGCGCCCGGGCGCTTGCCCGGATACTGGCCGCCTTCCTCGTACTCGGCGCCCTTGTCATTGGGCTTCTGATCCGATTCGCGCTTGGGCGCGGTGGGCGGTTTGCCAAAGCCCGGCTTGTCCGTCCCAAACTGCCCGCTGCGATGCGCGGCCTCGGTTTCCGTGCGCGGCGCATTGGCCTTGCCCGATTCCATGCCCGCCTTTTCCTTGTCTGTGCGCTTGGATTCCATGTTGATATCCCCTGGACTCGTTCAATGGATGCTTCCGGCGTGCGCATCGGCGCCGCCGACTGCAAAGGCTTGCGAGCAAGCGGCATGCCCGGCCGGCCCGGGAATGCCGCTTGCTTGCGCATCAGGCCAGGCCCGCGCGATGCCGGGTCCCATCCTAGGAGTCAGCCATGAATCTGTCCCGAGTCGTACTCCCCGCAGTCGCCCTGAGCCTCTCCGCCCTGACGTTCCAGGCGCAGGCGCAAACCACGCAGACAGGCGCCACCCCCGTGCGCAGCAACGAACAGATCGATGACCAGTACAAGCTGGACAAGAAGCGTTGCGACGTCATGAAGGGCAACCAGAAGGACGTCTGCCTACAGCAGGCCGAGGCCACCCGCGACAAGGCCCGGGCGGACGCCAAGGCAGGCAAGGAAAAAGCCGAGGCCTCGCATGACGCGGCCAAGGTGCGCAACGACGCCGACTACAAAGTCGGGAAGGAGAAATGCGACGGTATGTCCGGCAACGCCAAGGACGCCTGCATGGCCGACCTGAAAACGCGGTACGGCAAATGAAGTCAGGACCGGTCCTGTTTCCGGGCAAGCGGCACGGCTGGCGCAGCCGCAGCCGCGTCCGCCGCGGCGTATTCCTCAAGCCGGTTGTACAGCGTCTTGGGGCTGATGCCGAGCACCGCCGCGGCCTGCTTTTTGACGCCGTTGCAACGCTCCAGCGTCGCCAGGATCAGGCGCCGGTCCGCTTCCGCCAGCGTTTCTCCCACCGGCACGCTCACATGGCCACCGGCGCCCTCTCCGGCCGGCGACACCCGCGGCGTCAGCATGTCTGCCTCCAGCCTGTCGCCGTCCGCCATGATGAAAGCGCGGCGCACGTAATTCTTGAGTTCCCGCACATTGCCCGGCCATTCGTACTGCTGCAGCGCGTCCACCGCGCGCGGCGAGAATTCCTTGTTCTTGCCGGACTCTTGGTTCAATCCTTGCAGGAAGCGATCCGCGAGGAAGAGGATGTCGTCGCCGCGTTCGCGCAGCGCCGGGAGCTTGATCGGGAAGACGCTCAACCGGTAATAAAGGTCTTCGCGCAGCTTGCCTTCCCTGACCGCCTGCTCGGGATCGCGGTTGGTGGCGGCGACGATGCGGATATCGCAGGCGATCTCCCGATTGGTCCCCACCCGCATGAACTGCCCGGTCTCCAGGACCCGCAAAAGCTTGACCTGCAGATCCAGCGGCATTTCGGTTACTTCGTCCAGGAACAGCGTGCCGCCGTCGGCGCGCTCGAAGTAACCCTTGTGCTGGCGGTCCGCGCCGGTGAAGCTGCCGCGCTCATGGCCGAACATCTCGCTTTCGATCAGGTTCGGCGAGATCGCGCCGCAGTTCACCGCGATCAACGGGCGCTGGCGGCGCGCGCTGAGTTCATGGATGGCGTGCGCGGCCAACTCCTTGCCCGTGCCGCTTTCGCCGATCAACAGCGTTGTCACGTTGGTCGTGGCCACGCGTCCGATCTGCCGGTACAGGGCCTGCATGCAGGCCGACGCGCCGTACATCTTTCCATAGCGTCCCGGCTCTTCAAACGGCGCGCCCTGCAGGTCGCCACCCGCACTCGCGTTCACGCGGGCAAAAATCCCGTTCAAGCGTTCCATGCAAATCGGCTTGACCAGGTAATCCGTGGCCCCGAGACGCAGGGCCTGCACCGCATTGTCGACGGTGCCATGCCCCGTCATCACCACGACCTCCGCGCTGGCGGCAGCCTCGCTCTTGAAGATGTCCATGCCGCTGCCTTCGGGCAAACGGATGTCGGTCAGCACCAAGTCGGGCGCGTGCCGTTCCAGCTGGATCAGCGCGTCCTTGATGCTGGCCGCCAGGGCCACCGAGAAGCCGCTCTCACGGCCGATCTCGGCCAGGGTTTCGCGTATCGCGGGATCGTCATCGACGATCAGCAGATGGGGCATGCTGGCTCCCTATCGCGGATGTTGTGGTGAGTCGTTCAGCATAGCGATTGCGCGCGGGCCAGGGGCAACTGTTCGACACTTTCCATCAAGATTTTCGAATGCTTGCAAATCGTCGCATGCCGCCCTGCGTCAGCCCGCTAGCATGGGACAGACGCTCATGGCCCGGGGCGGGCCCAGGAATAAGCATGGCCAATCGCAGCAGCAACCCCGCGCGCGGATCGGCGACGGCGTCCCAGGACGTACTCATCGACGCGTCCGACCTGTCCCCCGTCATGCAAAAGCTCGGGGCCCAATTGCAATTGGCCGCGGCCACCGACGCCAGCGTCTTTATCGTGGGCGAAAGCGGAACCGGCAAGGAAATCGTGGCGCGCGCCATCCACGATGCCAGCGCACGCCGCGAACAGCCCTTTGTTGCCGTCAATTGCGGCGCCATCAGCGGCAGCCTGGCGCACGCGGAACTGTTCGGCCATGAAAAAGGCAGCTTCACCGGCGCCGTCGCGCAGAACGCCGGCTACTTCGAGTACGCCAGCGGCGGCACCCTGTTCCTGGACGAAGTGACCGAAATGCCGCCAGACCTGCAGGTCAACTTCCTGCGCGTGCTCGAGGCCGGCACGTACCAGCGCGTGGGGGGCTCCGACCTGCTGCGCGCGAATGTCCGCATCATCTGCGCCAGTAACCGCGACCCCTTTGCTTCGGTCGCGCAAGGCCGCCTGCGCCAGGACTTCCTGCACCGGCTCCTAGTCATTCCACTGCGCGTCCCCCCATTGCGCGAGCGAGGCGACGATGCCCTGGTGCTGGCGCACTGGTTCCTGGATACCTTGAACTCGGACAACGGCACGCAAAAGACCTTCTCTGCGCATATGCTGGAATCGATCTCGCTGCATGATTGGCCAGGCAATGTCCGCGAACTGCGCAACGCGGTGCAGCGCGCTTTCATCCTGGCCGACGGGGAACTCGAAACCGAGCTGCTGCCACGTTCCCGTGCGGCACCGCAGCCCGTGCTGCGCGACGGTGCGCTGACGTTGCCCATCGGCATGTCGCTGGGCCAGGCGCAGCGTGCATTCATCCTGGCGACGCTGGCGCATCACGCGGGCGACAAGCGCAGCGCCGCCGACAGCCTGGGCCTAAGTTTGAAGACGCTCTACAACCGGCTCGAGGACTATGAGAAGGATGGGCAGGACGGCGCCGGCTGCTGATCTCCGGACCCTGCAGCGGAGGTCGGGGAGCATTTCTTACCGCTTCCTTGTAATACTGAAGCAGCGCGTTCCACGCGATGGCCCCGCCCCGGCCCGTCACGGGACTTGGCACGGTCTTTGCTTGAGTTTCAGGATGGGTTGCCCGTCCGGCAGCCAGTGTCCAGGAGACTCGATTGGTCTACCCCACGCAAGAATTGCGCCTGCGCCAGCAGATGACGCTGGCGCCCCGCCTGCAGCAATCCGTCAAACTGCTGCAGATGACGGCGATGGAATTCACCACCGCGGTTGAACAGGCCCTGGCCAGCAATCCGTTCCTTGAGGATCCGGACGAGCAAGAAAGCGACCTGCCGCCCGCCGCGGACGGCTTTGCTCCCGCGGACCTGCCCTCGCCCGCGCCGCTGGAGCCCGCGGCGCAAACCGAGCTGCCGCCGCCTGACGCGCCGGCCTACTCAGGCGATTACCCCACGCGCGCCCAGGGCGACGGCGCGGACGGAGACCAGGGGCTGTGGGTAGCTGCGCGCTTGTCGATGAGCCAGCGCTTGTCGCAGGAGCTGGGCAATTATCCGTTGCAGGCGCGCGACCGCTTGCTCGCCGAGTACATCATCGACGCCTTGGACGACGACGGATACCTGCGCGCGCCGCTGTCCAGTTTATGGGGCGACGCGCCGCGCGGCGCGCAGCCGGTTCCCGATGAAGGCGAATGGATGACCGCGTTGCGCCTGGTCCAGCAGCTGGACGCCCCGGGCTTGGCCGCCCGCGACCTGAGCGAATGCCTGTCCCTGCAATTGGCGGCCTCGGCCGGCATCAGCGCCGACCTGCGCGCGCTGGCCTTGCGCATCGTGCAGCAGCAGCTCGACCGGCTGGCCCGCAACGACTGCGCCGGCCTGCGCCAGCAGTTAGGCTGCTCCGAGGACGCCTTGCGCGAGGCCTGCGCGCTGATCCGCAGCCTGGACCCGAAACCGGGCGGCCGCTATAGCGCCGAAGCGCCCGTCTATGTCGTGCCCGACGTGTTCGTGGACAAATGGCAATCGCGCTGGCGCGTGCTGCCCAACCGCAACGCCATGCCCCAGGCGCGGCTGCACCAGACCTATGCCGAACTGTTCCGGCGCGCCCACCTCGACGACCGCAGCCCCATGGCCCAGGAGCTTCAGGAAGCCCGCTGGCTGGTACGCAACGTTGAACAGCGCTATGTCACCATCCAGCGCGTGGCCGAAGCCATCGTCAAGCGCCAGCAGACCTTCTTCGAGTATGGCGACGTCGCCTTGCGGCCGCTGATGCTGCGCGAGGTGGCCGACGACCTGGACTTGCATGAATCCACGGTCTCGCGCGCCACTGTCGGCAAATACATGGTGACCCCACGCGGCGTGTTCGAATTCCGCCACTTCTTTTCACGCGAACTGGCCACCGATACCGGCGGTTCCTGCTCGGCCACGGCGGTACGCGCGCTGATCAAGGAAATGGTCGAGGCCGAGGACCCGGCGATGCCGCTATCGGACGTGGCCTTGACCCAGCAACTGGCCGCCAACGGAATACTGCTGGCGCGGCGCACGGTGTCGAAGTATCGGGGGCAATTGCGCATGCCGCCCGCGGAATTGCGCCGCCGCCATTAGGCCTGGCACCGCGCCCGCTTTGAAGCGAACTAGCGCTGGATGTCCTGGTCCGGCCTGCCCGGCGCGCTGTCCAGCATGCCCTGCACGCGCTCGGACAGCTTGTCCAGCTGAAAGGGTTTGACGATCAGTTCCAGACCCTGTTCCAGAAAGCCCTGGCCGCGCGCCGCGCTTTCGGCGTATCCGGTCATCAGCAAGACGGGCAGGCCGGGACGCGCCACGCGGGCGGCGTCGGCCAGTTGCCGGCCGTTGAGTCCCGGCAATCCGACATCGGTGACCAGCAGATCGATCCCGTGCGCGGACTGCAACAGCTCCAGCCCGGCCTCGCCGTCCACCGCGGTCAACACGTCCAGGCCGAGTTCGGACAGGCATTCGCGCACCATCTCGCGCACGTTCGCATCGTCTTCCACCACCAGTACGACTTCCTGGCGCGCCGCCCCGGGCGTGGCCGCCAAGGCGCGCTCGCCGTTCTGCATGCTTTCTGGCGCGCCATCGTGGCGCGGCAGGAACAGTCTGACCGTGGTGCCCTCGCCCACCGTGCTCTCCAGGCTGGCCGCGCCGCCAGCCTGCTTGGCGAAACCATAGATCATGGACAGGCCCAGGCCGGTGCCCTGGCCCATGGGCTTGGTCGTGAAGAACGGATCGAAAGCATGGGCCAACACATCCGGCGGCATGCCACAGCCGACGTCCGTCACTGACACCTCGACGTACTGTCCGGAATGCGTGCCCGCGCATAGCGCCAGCAATCTGTCGTCCGGCGCCACGTTGCGCGCGCCCACCGTCAGCGCGCCACCGTTCGGCATGGCATCGCAGGCATTGATCACCAGGTTCAGCATGGCGTTCTCGAACTGGTTCTTGTCGCAACAGACCGTCCACAGCTCCGGCTGCAGGTCCAGCCGCAAGGCCACGCGTTCGCCAGTGTAGCGGTGGAACAGGGCCACCATGGATTGCAGCGCGGAAGCCGCGCAGAACGGCTTGGGATCGATGGGCTGGCGGCGCGAAAAGGTCAGGAGCCGCTGCGTCAGGTGCGCTGCCCGGTTGGCGGAATCCATGGCTACGTCGACGAAGCGCAGCGCCTGTTCCGGCGCGCCCGCCGTGACCTTGCGCTGCACCAGGTAGAGCGCGCCCGAGATCCCCTGCAGCATATTGTTGAAATCATGGGCGATGCCGCCTGTCAGGCGCCCCACCGCTTCCATTTTCTGCGACTGCCGCAACGCATTCTCGGTGTCACGCAGCGCCTCGGCCTGCTGTTTCAGGTCGGTGTCGTCCCGGCCCGTCATGTACAGGCTGTCCTGCGCCCAGGACATGCTCCAGGTGATCCAGCAGTAGCCGCCATCGCGCTTGAGCAGGCGGTTTTCAAGATGCCTTGCGCCGGGGCGTGGCCCCATGTCACCGGAGGCCCAGCTCCAGGCCGCCAGCGTCGCCGCCAGATCGTCCGGATGAATCAGCTCGCACAGGTCCATCGACATGAACTGCTCGGGAGTCCAGCCCAGAATGGGGCGTACCGCGGGGTTGACGCTGACGAAGCGCCCTTGCCGGTCAACCGCCGCCAGCAGTTCGGGGGACAGGCGCCAGATCCGGTCCCGCTCCGCGATCGCGTCCTCGACGCGCTGCTCCAGCGTGCGCGCATACTGCGAGCGCTCGACCGCCCCGCACATGCGTTCGGCAACTTCCTCCATGAAAGCGATGTCGCTGGCCTTGGGCTTGCCGCCGGACGATGGGCATGCCAGCAAGGCGCCACCGTGCCGGCCCCAGCGCCGCAGCGGCACGACGATGGCCCAGGGACGGATCTCGCCACCAGCTTCTCCAAGCAACGGCGCCAGGTAGGCCGTACGGCCCTGGCGCAGCGCCGCATGGTAATCGTGGCCCAAGGCATCGAGCGCGTGCGGCGGCTGGCCCAGGCTTTCTCTTCCAGCGGGCCAGCGCGAGGAGATGACGGGGGCCCGGCCTTCGCCTTTCGCATCCAGCACCGCCACCTGGCCCAAGGCCAAATGCTGGCAGAGGCCCTCGCAGGCGGCCCGCTCGATGTCCTCCTGGCGGTGCAGCTCACGCATGCGGTCGCCCAATGCGCCCAGGTAATTCTTGCGGTGCTGCCCTTCCCATAATTCGGCTTCGGCCGTCTTGCGCGCCGTCACGTCCAGGAACAGCGCCATCATCCTGTCGACGCCGTCCCTGCGCGCTCGAGCCTCGTACCAGGCCTCCTTGGGCGCGGGCACCATGAACTCGAACTGGGTCGGCTCGCCGGTCTCGATGACCTGGGCGAACGTATCCATGATCTGGCCGGGCACGCCGGGAATCATCTCGCGCAGCGTATGGCCCAAGGTATCGCCTTCCTTCATGCCGGTCTGGCGTTCGAAGGCCGGGTTCACCTCCAGGAAGCGGAAATCGACGATGCGGCCGGCATCGTCGCGCAAGGCCTCGCTGAGAAAAAACGCTTCCTGCATGCCGGCGAACATGGCGCGCCAGCGTTCGCCGCTCTGGCGCAGCGCCAGCTCCGTCAGATGGCGTTCTATCGCCAGCGCGGCGCTGCGCGTCACCAGCGCGATCGCGTCGATATCGTGGGCCGAGGGCGAGCGCGCCACGGCGTAGTAATTGGAGAACACACCCAGCAGGCGGCCGTCGGGCGCCTTGATTGGCGTGGACCAGCAAGCCCTCAGGCCGTGCGACAAGGCCAGGTCGCGCCAGCGCGCCCAACCCGGATTCAAGGCGATGTCTTCCACGTAGACCGGACTGCCGGTGTAAGCCGCCTCGCCCCAGGACGCGCTGCCGGGGCCGATGGCGGCCTTATGCACCGCGGCGTTGTAAGCCGCCGGCAGACTGGGCGCGGCGCCATGCAGCAGGAAACCGCCGGATTCGTCCACCAGCGCGATGGAAGTGCGCAGTTCCACGCTGGATTGCGCCTCGATGGCATGCAGCACGTGCTCCAGCACCTCGGCCAGCGGCATGCCGGCGGCTATGCGCTGCAACATGATGCGCTCGTCCTCCAGGCGGGCAAGCGTGTCCGTCCAGGGTAGCGCCACTCGATCCCGCTTGGTCAGCATGTCGGCCCCCTTGCCCCTCGACTGTATTGCGGCAACGGCCGCGCAGCCGAAACGCTAGGTAACCCGACGCTACGGTTCCCGCGCGGGAACCCGGCGGATCAACCGTCCGTCTTCAGCGGCTCGCGTTCCAGCCGCAGCGCCTGCAAGGCTTCGGGCTTGTCGACCAGCACGCATTGCTTGCCAGTGCGGGAGCAATGGTCCTTGACGCGCCAGTAGGCGCCGTGGCTGACGCAACCGGTCTGGCAGATCACCAGGTCCGCGGCCACCAGGCTGGCTTCCAGCGTGTCGCCATCGGCATCCGCGCCGCCGTCATGGCCGAGATAGCGTCCGCCGGCCAGTTCGACCATCTTGCGCGTCAACGCCAGGGCCACGGCGTCCTCGCCCACGCACAGCACCGCTTTCTGGCGCAGCATGACCGCGGACGGCGCGGGACGCCAGGCCGGCGGCTCCGCCAGCGTCTCCAGTTCGCGCGCCGCGGCGCCAGCCCGCCCTTGCCAGGCCAGGCGCTCCCGCATGAGCGTCTGCACGCGTTCCATCAGTTGGGCGACGCTGCGGGCCAGCGCCACGCGCCTGGGCAGGCCGGGAATGGATGTCTCCAGCGCCTTGCGGTCTTCGCGCGCCCAGGCCAGCGCGGTGTCGCGCAGGATGACGGCCGCGCGCAGGCGCATGGCCTCGCTCTCCAGATACAGGATGCGCGCCGACTGGGCGGCCAGCAGCCGGCTGCAATGCGCCTGCGCCTGCCCGTAGGCGGCGAGCAGCGCGGCATGCTCGCGCTGCAGGTTCTGGCTGTCGGGGGAGAGAGGATTCATCGCGGCCCTCGGATCTGGATGGGGATGGCGCTCACCGAGCGTGCCGCAGATTATAAATGAGAATTACTTTCTTTTAGAAAATAGCTCTACGAGGCGCTGCCTCCCATGGCCGCAGACGCCGGCGCGCGGCCAGTACGACGGTACAGGCTCGCGCTGATGGCCAGCGCCAAGGCCAGCAGCGCGCCCGCCATTGCAGCCACCCCGGGCCATAGGCCCGTGGTCCAGAAGTGTCCGCCCAAGGCGCCGAGCACGCTGGACCCCACGTAGTACACCAGCAGATAGAGCGATGCCGCCAGCGCCTTGTAGCCGCGCGCCATCTGTCCGACCCAGCCGCTGGCGACCGCGTGCGCCGCGAAAAAACCGAAGGTGAACACGACGATCCCGGCAATCAGCAGCGGCAGCCAGTTGGACAGGGTCAGCAGCAGGCCCGCCAGCGCCAGTCCGGTGGCGGCCGACAGCATCGCGCCGCGCCCGTGGCGGTCGGCCAGGCGGCCGAACCAGGTCGACGCGAAGATCCCGACCAGATAGACCACGAAGATGAAGCCGATGAAAGTCTGGCTCAGCGAGAACGGCGGCAGCAGCAGGCGAAAGCCCACGTAGTTGTAGACCGTGACGAAGGCGCCCATCAACAGGCCGCCCAGCGCGAACAGCCCGCACAGAGGTCCGTTCGTCAGGTGCGAGGCGGCGCCTGCGCGCACATCGCCCCAGACGCCGGCCCAGCCCCTGCCCCGCTGCGGCGCGTGGCGGCGCGACGCGGGCAACAGCCAGACGAACAGCGCCGCCGCCACGATCCCCAACAGCCCCAGCGTGCCCAAGGCGGCGCGCCAGCCGTAGTGATCCGAGACCAGCCCGGTAATGACCCGGCCCGACAAGCCGCCGAAAGCGCTGCCGCCGATGTACAGGCCCATGGCGAAGCCCAGGGTGCCAGGCTCGACCTCTTCGGCCAGGTAGGCCATGGCGAGCGCGGGCACCCCGCCCATGGCCAGGCCTTGCAGTGCGCGCAACGCCAGCAGGCTGTGCCAGTCCGGCGCCGCGGCGGCGACGGTGCCCAGCACGGCGGACGCGAACAGCGACAGCGCCATGGCGCGCTTGCGCGGCACGGCTTGCGAGAACAGGCCCACGAAGAAGATGGCCAGCGCCAGAAAGCCGGTGCATAGCGACAACACCAGGCTGCTTTGGGCGGGCGACACGCCGAATGCGCGGGTGAACAGCGGCATCAGCGGCTGCACGCAGTACAGCAGCGAAAACGTGGAAAAGCCGGCCGCGAACAGCGCCCATTGGGCGCGCCGCAATCCGGGGGTGCCGCGGGCAAGGTGATCGGTGGGCGTGGAGACAGGGTCCGCCGGCGCGGACGCGGCGGTTGAAGAGGCGGGACAGGCGGAGGGGACAGACATCGGATTCTCGAAAGCAGCGGGCATGCAGCCCACGCCCTCAAGGTAGACTTTTCCCCTTCATATGTCCAATATATGAAACTCAAACCCACCATATTTAAAAACGATGGAACTGCGTCACCTGCGTTATTTCACCGCCGTCGCGGAAGAACTGCACTTCACGCGCGCCGCCGCCAGGCTGGGCATCGGCCAGCCGCCGCTCAGCCAGCAGATCCAGCAGCTCGAACGCGAGATCGGCACCCCGCTGTTCCTGCGCCTGCCCCGGGGCATCGCGCTGACGGAGGCCGGCGCCCAGTTCCTGGAGGACGCGCGCGCCATCCTCGCCAGCGCCGACCGCGCCATCGACATGGCGCGCCGGCTGGGGCGCGGGGAACGCGGGGCGATCACCGTGGGATTCACGGCTTCCGCGGTGTTCCACCCTTACCTGCCGCGGGCCATCCGCGCGTACCGTGACCGTTATCCCGATGTGCGAGTCACGCTCACGGAAAGCAACACGGTCACCCTGCTGCGCGGCCTGCGCGCCGGCGAAGTCGACGTGGCCTTCGTGCGCCCGCCCTACGTACTGGACCCGGAGTTCGAGTCGGAGCGTGTGCTGGACGAACCCATGCTGGTGGCGCTGCCCCCCGACCATGGGCTAAGCCGCAAGCGCAGCGTGCCCATCGCCGCGCTGGCGGACGAGGACTTCGTGCTGTATCCGCGTCCCATCGGCGCAGGCCTGTACGACGCGATCATGTCGGCCTGCCAGCGCGCGGGCTTCGTGCCGCGCGTCATCCAGGAAGCGCCGCAGATGGCGTCCATCGTCAGCCTGGTGGCGGCCGGCGTGGGCATTTCCATCGTACCGGCCGCGATGCGGCACATGGGTGCGCAAGGCATCGAGTACCGGCCCATCAAGGGCGACGCGCCGCATGCGTTGCTGGACATGGCCTACCGGCGCCACGACCGCTCGACCGCGGCAGGCAACGCCGTGGACATGCTGCGCGCGCTGGCCCATCCCTAGGTCGTGCCGCGGTATCGCCCTGTCGCGTTTGTCATTTTCTGTAAAACCAACGCCCGGGCCGCAATGTAAATTTGGCGCGCGCGGCGGTCCGTCCCTGCCCATGGACACGGCGCCGCGCGATTCCAACCTGTCTAAAGGTGAAATAGTGCGACGTACCCTTCTGGCCTTGGCCATTGCGACGATCCCCGGCCTGGCCGCAGCCGCCGGGCTGGCTTCTTCCATCGGTTCCGTGACCGTCTATCAGGACCGCGCCGTCGTGACCCGCGCCGCCAGCAGCGAGCTGGCCGCCGGCGAGCACGAACTGGTGCTGGAGAAGCTGCCGGCCAGCCTGCAGGAAAACTCGCTGCAGGTATCGGCCAAGAGCACCGGCCAGGCCACGCTGCTGGACGTGAAGGTGCGTGACGCCTATCAGGCCGACACCGCCAACGAGCGCGTCAAGCAATTGGAAGAGCAAGTGCGCAAGCTGCAAGGCCAGCAGGCGCTGCTGGACGATGAGGCCGCGGTGCTGGACAACCAGCGCGAGCTGGTGCTGATGATGCAGCGCGGCGCCACCGAGCCCTCCAAGGATGGCGCGCGCCTGACGCTGGATGAACTCAAGGCAATCCAGTCGCTGAGCGCCGACTCGCTGGCCCGCGCGCTGGCCGGGCTGCGCCGGGTCGCCGAACAGAAAGAGGCGCTGGAGCGCGAACTGACCGCGTTGCAGAATCAGCTGGATCAGTTGCAGAGTTCGCTCAATCGCCGCACCAAGACTGTCACCCTGCGCGTGAACCTGGCGCGCGCGGGCAAGCTGGACTTGAACGTTTCCTACGCCGTGGCCGGCGCCCGCTGGACGCCCGCCTACGACGCGCGCCTGCGGCCGGCCGACCGCAGCGTGGACCTGGGCTACTTCGGCGTCATCCGCCAGAACACCGGCGAAGACTGGAACAACGTCAAACTCACCCTGTCCACGGCCCGGCCGTCGCTGGGCGGCGGCGCGCCGGCGCTGCAGCCCTGGATCGTCGACGTGGCCGCGCCGCCGGCTCCGCCCCAGGCGCGTCCGCGCCCGAGTCCGGCTCCGGCCGCCATGCAACGCGCCGACGCCGAAGCCAAGATGTCGCGGGAGCGCATCCAGTCCTTCGGCGGAGCCTCGGCGCCGGTCGCCGAAGTGATGCCCGAACCTCTGGAACAAGCCACCGCCGAGGTGCAGGCCGAAGCGACCAGCGCATCGTTCCAGATCAAGAATCCGGCCACCCTGCTGTCCGATAACTCCTCGCAACGCGTGGCCATCGCCACGGCCAAGCTGCCCGCCACGCTGCAGTACCAGTCCACGCCGGCGCTGCGCGAAGCCATGTTCCTGACCGCGCATGCCAGCAACAACACGGACTTCCCCTTCCTGGCCGGTTCCCTGAACACCTTCCTGGACGACGCCTTCGTCGCGGCCAGTTCCATGAAGGCGGTAATGCCCGGCGAAAAACTCGAACTGGCGCTGGGCGCCGATGAAGGCATCTCGATCAAGCGCCAGCTGGTGAACCGCTATACCGAAAGCACAGGCTTTTCCGGCAGCGGCAAGCGCGTGACCTACGAGTACAAGATCACGGTCAAGAACAACAAGGCGACCAAGGAGCAGGTGTCGTTCAAGGATCGCCTGCCCATCTCGCGCAACGAGAAGATCGTGGTCAAGCTGTTGTCGCCGGCAGACCGCGAGATCAAGCGCGAGGAAGACGGCAAGCTGGTCTGGGACTGGGAGATGGAGCCCGGCAAGTCGCGCGAGACAGTGCTGAAGTTCTCGGTCGACTATCCGGGGGATATCGAGGTTTCCGGAATCTGACGCGCTCAGCGCATCTGGAACGCCTCCTGGTGGAACAGTTCGCTCACCGGCATGCCGCGCCGGTGCAACCCGTCCTTCAAGGCATCGGCGAATCCCGCCGGGCCGCAGAACCACACGCTGGGCCATGCCGCGCCCGGCTTGTGGTTCGCGGCCAGCTCGGCGGCCGTCAGCGGCCGCTGGGTATCGCTGTAGCGCACATGCAGGGTCACGTTCGGCACGCGCGCGCATAACGCTTTCAGGTGGTCCGCGAACGGCGCGTCGTCGGCGTTGCGGGCGCAGTAGTACAGGGTCGCCACCGGCGCGGTATCCGGGTCCGTCTGCAGGGATTCCATCCATGAGATGAACGGCGTGACGCCGATGCCCGCGGCCACCCAGATCTGCGGCCGCCCATCGCCGTGCTGGAAGTCGAAGCAGCCATAAGGGCCTTCGATGACCACATCCTGTCCCACCTGCAGGCTGCGTTGCAGGCGCCGCGTGTAGTCTCCCAGCGCCTTGATGGAGAACTGTACCCTTCCGGTACCGTCGTCCGCGCCCGACACCGTGAACGGATGCGCGCCTTCGCGCCGGTCCGCGGTCAGGAAGGCGAACTGCCCGGCGCGGTGATGCCAGTTGCCCTCCACCCTACAGGTCAGCGCCAGGATGTCGTCGGAAAGATGGTCGATGGCCAGCACCTGCCCCCTGTAGCGGCGGCCGCGCCCGATATTGCCGGTCAGCGCCATCAAGGCGCAAACGGTCCCCACCGCCGTGCACAAGGCCACCAGCCAGCCAGCGGGCTGCCACCACCAAGCGGCAGGCGTCAGCACCACGCCATGGAAGGCCACCACCAGGAAGATCACCGCGGCGATGCGGTGGACCTGGCGCCAGATGTGGTACGGAAAGCGTCGCCACAGGGTGAGCAGCACCATCGCCGCCAGGATCCACACGGCCCATTCGCCTATGTCCTTGGCGGATCCGCGGAACATGTCGAGCAAATTCGCTGCGCGCGGCGTCTTGGGCACGGGATCGAACAGCGCCAGCAGCACCGGCTTGCCCAGCTTGATCAGGTAATGCGCCGCCGCCAGCACGGCGGCCAGGATGCCGCTCCATTTGTGCAGCCGGTACATTTTGTCCAGCCCATCCATGCGCGTTTCCAACCACATCGGGCGCACCGCCAGCAGCATGATCAGGGCCATGAGCGCGTAGGCGCCCAGACCCGTCAGCAGAATGAGCTGATCGCGCGCGGTCCAGACATTGAGTTCGGCCGGAGGTTGCGCCCAGTAGGCCCCGGCCCAGGCCAGCAGGGAAATCAGCAGAACAGCGGCCAGTATGCGTCGCATCGCGTCATCGCTCCATCTAGGGGCCTCGCCACCGTGCGCGGTCCGCATGAAGCCATGGTAAATCCGCCAGTGGGAGCGTTTTTCCATGCGCGGCCGCAGTCTTGATCGGGGTCAAGTCCGCCGAAAATCGGGATGGTCCGGACGGATCCGGCCAGCGCCAGGATACTCCATGGCGCCGACGCGATGGCTCAGCGGCCGCGGCAGAATTCGATGAAGGCGTCGGGCTCCAGCGGCACGCAAATGCCGTAGCCTTGGGCCACGTCGCAGCCCAGCTCGCGCAGCAGCTCGACGTCGCGCTCGTGCTCCACGCCTTCCGCGACCACGCGCCGGCCCAGCACGCGGCCCATCTCGATGGCGGCCGCGACCACGGCGCGCGATGCGGGCTCGCGGTGCATGTGCACGATGAAGTCGCGGTCTATCTTCAGTTCCGTGAAGGGCATGGCCGAGAACAGGCGCATCGAGGCGATGCCCGCGCCGAAATCGTCCATCGCCAATTCAAAACCGCGCACCCGCAGCAGATTCAGCGCCGAGGACAAGGCCAGCCAATCGGTCACCGGCTCGTCCTCGGTCAGTTCGACCTTGATCAGCCGGGCCGGCAGGCCTGCCTGCGCCACGCGCTGCTCCAGCAGGCCCGGCAGATCGCGTGAACACAGCGTGGAGGCCGAGGCGTTGACCGCGATGGGCACGGCGATGTCTTCGGCGTGCATGCGCTGCTGGATCTCCAGCACCCGGTCCGTGACCCGGCAGAACAAGGTCCGGTCCAAGCCCAGCCGATGCGCGGCGGGCACGAAGTCCGCCGCCGGGATCGCACCCAGTTCGGGATGCTCCCAGCGCGACAAGGCCTCGGCGGCCAGCACGCGGCCCGTGGAAAGGCTCATCTGCGGCTGCAGCACCACGCTCATGCCCTGTCCCGTAATCAGCGCATGGCCCAACGCCGCCTCGATCACGTCGCGCCGCGGCGAGCGCGGCCGGGCCGACGCAGCGTCGTCTTCGTCGAGGCTGCGCAGCGCCGTCTTGATCGCCTGCTGCATGGCCGTGCGCGACACCGGCTTGGACAGCGCCTGCGCGGACGGACAGCCCGCCTGCAACGCCAGCCGCACATGCGACTGCAACAGCTCGTCGCTGAGGCTGCTGATCCAGATGATGGGAGGCATGCTCTTGAGCCGCCCCGCGTCCACCAGGCGCCGCAATTCGTTGGGCAGGCGCGTGCCGTCGCCCTCGCCCGTGACGATGTCGCTGATGACCACGTCGTAGAACTGGCGCGACAGCGCGCTGACGGCTTCGATGCTGCTGCCCAGGCCGGCAACCCGGCGGAACCCCAGCGCCAGCAGCACGTTCTGCAGATAGGCGCGCTCGACCGGATGGTCTTCGACAAGGAGTATCCGTCGGGTCCCGCCGGGTTCCGTTTTAGGCATGCTCTACCGTCCTACTCATATAGGGCGGGCCCCCGCAGGCGGCCGCTGGAAAACTGTGTACACCATGCTAAGGCAAACGCGTCCGGCCTGTCGTTATCGCTAACGGGTTAATGCAGGGCCATCGCCGATAGTCGTAGTATCGGGGCCATCAGCCAAGCGGAGGCAGCCTTCCGTCGCCCCGCGGCGCGGCCGGTGCCATAATAGAAGTCTTTCCCGCATCTACGGCACGGAGCTACCCTTGACCCGCATTGACGACCCCCTGCACGACCGCGAGGTCGGCGCGGCCGACTCCACCCAGGACAACACGCGCACCGACGATACCCGCATCAGCGCGGTGCGCCCCTTGATTTCGCCCGCGCTGCTGCAGGACGAGCTGCCGGTGTCGGCCGAGATCCAGACGCTGGTCGAGCAAAGCCGCGTCCAGATTGCCGACGTGCTGCACGGCCGCGATGACCGCCTGGTGCTGGTGGTCGGCCCCTGTTCCATCCACGACCATGGCCAGGCCATGGAATACGCCCGCCTGCTGCGCACCGCCGCCGAGCAGCACCAGAAAGACCTGCTCATCGTCATGCGCGTGTACTTCGAGAAGCCGCGCACCACCGTGGGCTGGAAGGGCTATATCAACGATCCGCGCCTGGACGGCAGCTTCCGCATCAATGAAGGCCTGCGCCGCGCGCGCGAGCTGCTGCTGGACATCAGCGGCCTGGGCCTGCCGACCGCGACCGAATTCCTCGACCTGCTCAGCCCGCAGTACATCGCCGACCTGATCGCCTGGGGCGCCATCGGCGCGCGCACCACCGAAAGCCCCAGCCACCGCCAGCTGAGCTCGGGCCTGAGCTGCCCGCTGGGCTTCAAGAACGGCACCGACGGCGGCGTGCAGATCGCCGCCGACGCCATGGTCGCCGCCAGCGCCAAGCACGCCTTCATGGGCATGACCAAGATGGGCATGGCCGCCATCTTCGAAACCCGCGGCAACCAGGACACCCACGTCATCCTGCGCGGCGGCAAGCAAGGCCCGAACTACGACGCCGCCAGCGTCGACGCCTGCTGCGCCGCCCTGCGCGCCGCCGGCCAGCGCGAGCAAGTCATGATCGACTGCTCGCACGCCAACTCCAACAAGTCGCACCTGCGCCAGGCCGACGTGGCCCAGGATATCGCCGCCCAGATCGCCCAGGGCGACGGCCGCATCACTGGCGTGATGATCGAAAGCCATCTCGAAGAAGGCCGCCAGGACTTGAAGCCCGGCCAGCCGCTGCGCCGCGGCGTGTCCATCACGGATGCCTGCCTGGGCTGGTCGCAGACCGAGCCGGTGCTGGAAACGCTGGCCCTGGCCGTGCGCCAGCGCCGCGAAAAGACCGCAAAGCCGGCCTGAAAACCGCGCCTCTTCAGGCGCTTGCCGCGTCCGGCCTCAGCGGCCGACGCGGTAAGGCGCCGGATCCATGTCCGGCGCCTGGCCCGTGATCATGCAGGCCAGCAGCTTGCCCGTCACCGGCCCCAGCGTGAAGCCATGATGCGCATGGCCGAAAGCCAGCCACAGACCCGGATGGCGCGGCGCGGGTCCGATGACCGGCCGCATGTCCGGCATGCAAGGCCGGCAGCCCATCCAGGGTTCGCGCTCCACCGCCTCGCCCAGCGGCAGCAGCTGCCGCGCCAATGCCCGCGTGCGCTGGATCTGGATCGGTGAAGGCGGCGCATCGCGCGGCGCGAATTCCGCGCCGGTCGTCAGACGCACGCCCAAGGTCATCGGCGTCACCACGAAACCGCTTTCGATGTCCGCCACCGGATGCGACAAGGTCGCGCCGTCCTCCAGCGCGTAATGCTGGTGATAGCCGCGCTTGACCGCCATGGGGATGCGATAGCCCAACGGACGCAGGATGTCGGGCGACCAGGGGCCCAGCGCCACGACCACGTCGCGGGCCTCGATCAATCCCTGTTCTGCCTGCACCTGCCAACCTTGGCCCGATGGCTTGAGGCTGCGCGCATCGCCGCGCGCCAGCATGCCGCCGCGCCGCTCGAACAAGGCCGCGTAGCCGCGCGTCACGGCGCCCGGGTCCGAGACGTTGAGCGGATCCAGCCAGTGCACCGCGCCGGCCATGCGCGACAGCGACGGCTCCAATGCCGCCAGCGCCGGGCGGTCCAGCACGCGGTAGTTCAGGCCGTACGGCGCGAGCGCCTGCGCCTCGGCCACGGCCCGGGCCAGCCCGGCCTCGCTGCGCACGCCGTCGATCCAGCCGTTGCGCCGGAACAGATGGGAAATGCCGGCTTGGTCCTTGAGCGCGTCGTGCTCGGCCACGCTGCGTTCGATCAGCGGCAGCATGGCCTCGGCGGCCCGCGCCAGGCGCGTTGGCGCCGAATGCCACCAATAGCGCAGCAGCCACGGCGCGATGCGCGGCAGAAAGCGCGGGTGGTAACTCACGTCCGGCGTATCGTTCCTGGCGTAGCGCCACAGGCTGCGCCAATCGCGCGGAAAGGCATAGGGAATCACGCTGGCCCGCTCGATCAGGCCGGCGTTGCCATGACTGGTTTCCTCGCCGGGGCCGCGCCGGTCCAGCAGCACCACTGAACGGCCGCGCGCCGCCAGATGCAGGGCGGTGCTGACCCCGACGATGCCCGCACCCAGTACCAAGGCGTCTGTTTTCATGCGGCGCATTCTGCGCTTGCGTACGGTGTTCGGCAAGAGCGCGCGCGCGTAGAATCCTTCCCTGCGCCGAACGTCCCCGCCGCCCTCATTGCCGCCCAGGAACACGCCATGACCACGCTCCGCCTGCAACCCGTCACGCTCGCCGGCGAGACCGTGCGCCTTGAGCCCCTGGCCGCCAGCCATGCTGAAGCGCTTGCGCAAACGGGCCTGCATCCCGAGCTGTGGCGCCTGCAGCCCGAACCGGTGCAGACGCAGGACGACATGCAGCGCTATGTGGATCGCGCGCTGGCCGGCCAGCGCGACGGCAACTGCCTGCCGTTCGTCATCGTGCGCCAGGATGACGGCCAGATCATCGGCGCGACGCGCTACATGGACATCGCGCTGGCGCACAAGCGCCTGGAGATCGGCGGCACCTGGCTCACGCCTGCAAGCCAGCGTTCCGGCGCCAATACCGAGGCCAAATTCCTGTTGTTGCAGCACGCCTTTGAAACAATTGGTATCATGCGCGTCGTATTCAAGACCGAACTGAGCAATATGCAATCGCGCCAGGCCATCCTGCGCATCGGCGGCGTCGAGGAAGGCGTGTTCCGCAAGCACCTGATCGCACAATCGGGGCGCGCGCGCGACATGGTCTACTTCGCGATCCTCGACGAGGACTGGCCCGCGGTCAAAGCGCGTCTGCTGGCGCGCATGCGCCGTGCGGCCTAGGACGCACCCTGCCCGCTCCGTTCAACGCCAGTCCGGGCCGCAAGACCCACCCCGCACCATTGAAGCCAGGTATGCAACAGACTTTCGCCACGCCAGCGCGCCACACGATATATATCTACACCGAGGAACAGCGGGGCAACCAGCTGGTCGAGTCGCTGGTGATCGGCATGCTGTCCGACATATCGGGGTCCGACAAGCTCGTGGTCGCGCAGGATCCGCACAGCGGCTTGAAGTTCGTCTACCGCATCGATCACGACAGCAGCAATCTCGACGCCGCGGCCATCACCGAACAGGACGAGTCCGTCTTCAATGGCAAGACCTCGGTGCAGATCAACTCCATGACCTATCGCCTCGGCACGGCCGAGAACGCGATGAAATTGCTGCGCGGCAAAAACCAGTGGATACAGGACAAGGGCGCGGTGCTGTCCGTGCTGCTGCAGAACGCCGCCGCCCGCAAGACCCGCTTCGCCCCGCCGCGCATCGAGCGCGACCGCATGCGCAAGGTGCCGCCGGGCGTCAAGGTCGAACACTTGTCTACATAAAAAGCACAGTATCCACAGGGCCGGCCTTATCCACAATTTCTGTGGATAAAAAAGCCTCGAACCCATGGCTGATGGCCGTTCGGCGGATGCGCAACGGACTGCTCATTTTTTGATCAGCCCGAAATTGTCCGCCGCCCGGCTGCCATCCTTGATTCTTGACGCGGCGCCGCACGGACGATGATGATATTCTCCGCAAGCGCGCGATACGAAAAATATCGCGCTCGCGGACTCCCCCTATAGAAGAAGACCCACATACAAGGAGCGGATAGCGTGTTTGCACACGAAGCTCCTTGCGCGCAACCGTTGACGCCGGACTCGCCGTGACCATCATCATCGTCGACGACCACGGAGACTGGCGCGACACCATCGCCGAATACATCGAGGACCTGGGCCTGGACCGCAGCATCCTCACGGCCGGCTCCCTGGCGGAACTGGACCAGTTGCTGCTAACGGTGACGCCGGGCATCCTGGTGCTGGATGCCATGCTGCCCGACGGCGACGCGCTGACCCGCGTGTCGCACTTGCGGACCTCCTTCCCGTCCATGGGCATCATCATGCTCACCGGGCGCCTGTTGAGCGAAGACAAGATCTCGGGCCTGAGCCTGGGCGCCGACCACTACCTGACCAAACCCGTCAACCTGGCCGAACTCGGCGCCACGCTGGTGTCGCTGTCGCGCCGCCTGCGCGTGGTGCCGGCGGGCAACGCCGATGCGCCGGAATCCGGCGCCTGGCGTTTCGATCCTTCGCGGCGCACGCTGGTATCGCCGCAGCAGGTCTGCGTGGACATCACCGATACCGAAAGCCGGCTGATCGGCGCCCTGATCCAGGCCGCGCCCCTGCCTTTGTCGCGCAGCCGCCTGATCGAGGCGCTGGGCGCCAGCGTCGAGGCCTACGACACGCACCGGCTGGACGCCCACATGCACCGCCTGCGCCGCAAGCTGCGCGCGCAGGCCGATGGCGACATGGGCATACGCACGGTGTATGGCGTGGGCTACGTATGCACCACGCCCGTACAGGTCGTCGGCAACGCCAAGAACTGAAACCATGACCCCTGCCATCCGACCCCGCCGCTCCGTGCTCTACATGCCTGGCGCCAACGCGCGCGCGCTGGACAAGGCGCGCAGCCTGGACGCCGACGTCCTGATCCTCGACTTGGAGGACGCCGTCGCGCCCGACGCCAAGGCGCAGGCCCGCGAGCAAGTCGCCGCGGCCCTGCGCGCCGGCGGCTACGGCCGACGCGAATGCGTGGTGCGCGTCAATGCGCTGGACACGGCCTGGGGCCTGGACGATGTCCGCGCCATTGCCCAGGCGGGCGCCGACGCGGTGCTGCTGCCCAAGGTACAGTCCGCCGCCGAGCTCGAGGCGCTCGCCCGGGCGCTGGACGCGGCGGGCGCGCCCACCCGCCTGCCCTTGTGGGCCATGGCGGAAACGCCTTTGGGTTTTCTGCGGCTGGATGCCATCGCCAGCGGCCATCCCAGGCTGGCGGCCATCGTCGTCGGCACCTCGGATCTGGTGAAGGACTTGCACGCGCGCCACACGCCGTCGCGCGAGGAAACGCTGTTGGCGCGCTCGATGGCGGTGATGGCGGCGCGGGCCCACGGCCTGGCGGCGCTGGACGGCGTGCACCTGGACCTGCACGACGACACCGGCCTGGAGGCGGCCTGCAGGCAGGGGCGCGACCAGGGTTTCGATGGCAAGACGCTCATCCATCCAAAACAGATCGCGGCGGCCAACGCCGCCTTCGCGCCCACGCAAGAAGAGCTTGCCACCGCGCGCAAGCGCCTGGACGCCTGGCGGGCCGCGCAGGCCGCCGGCCTGGGCGTGGCCGTGGTCGACGGCACGCTGGTGGAAAACCTGCACGCGCGCGACGCGGAACGCGTGCTGGCGCTGGCCGAGGCCATCGCGCGCGCCTAGCGCGCCCATGGCCCAGGCAAAACCGCCGGCCTTGCCCGCGCCGGCATGCGGGCACGCACGGCAGCGACAACAGCGCCAACCGCAGTAATATCGGCTTTCAAATGCATATTGCCGGTAACGCGCCACCGTGCGCGGGGCCGGCGAATCCGGGAGCGCTCGTGACGCTGATCTTGCGGCAAATATCGATGTCATTCTGCGTGGCGGCGCTATGGGGCGCCACGGCGGCGGGCTTGCCGGCGCCGGCGCGGGCCCAGGCTGCCAATTTCCATCCCTGCAATTCCCAGCCCTCCCTGCCGATGTGCCTGCATGGCTACGGCAAGCGCATCGCGGTCCAGCGTTGGGGCGCGCCGCCTGACCCGCTGGACCCGGACGCGGCCGCCAACGCCACGCTGGTGACGCGCGACCCGGCCAAGGAAATCGGCAAACTCAAGTCCAGCACCATCCTGGTCCAGGACATGGACACCTCCGAAGTGCTGTTCGCGCGCAACGAAGACGCCGTGCGGCCCATCGCCTCCATCACCAAGCTCATGGCGGCGCTGACGCTGGTCAAGGCCGGCCTGCCCATGGACGACATCATCACCATCGACGCCAGCGACACCCGCTCCGCCAGTGAGTTGCCCTCGCGCCTGACCGCCGGCACCAAGCTGAGCCGCGCCGATTTGCTGCGCCTGGCGCTGATCCCCTCCGAAAACAGCGCCGCGCAGGCCCTGGGGCGCACCTATACCGGCGGCACGGCAGCCTTCGTCGCGGCGATGAACGCCGAGGCCCAGGCGCTGGGCATGACCGACTCCAGCTTCGCCGAACCGAGCGGCCTGTCCAACGAAAACCAGTCTTCGGCCAGGGATCTGGTCAAGTTGCTCGAGGCGATTGCCGCCCAGCCGCTGCTGCGGCAATACACCGGCGAGACCAGCTACCAGGCCGCCGGCCAGACCTTCCGCAACACCAACATCCTGGTGGGCCGTCCGCAATGGGACATCCTGGTGTCCAAGACCGGCACCACCCGCGAAGCCGGCGACTGCCTGGTCATGGCGGTCAAGGTCGGCAAGCGCAACCTGGCCATGGTGCTGCTCAATGCGCAGGGCACCAGCGGCTCGCGGTTCGGCGACGCGGTTCGCCTGCGCCGGGTGCTGGATAGCCGCTACGCGGCGCGATAACCAACGCCATCGCGCGCCTGGCGTGCCGAACCCGGTACAATACCGGCCTTGACGTGCAACGAACGCCCGTTCCGTCCGCCTGTCGCGCCGCCTGTGCGCCCCCCTTTCCCCAATTATTTTTCAGCGCGCCTGGCCGGCGGGTATCCTGCCGCGTCCCCTGTTGCACCATCCATGATCCGCTTCCAACAAGTTTCACTCATGCGCGGCGTCAAGCCCTTGCTCGACAAGGTCGACCTGCTGCTCAATCCCGGCGACAAGATCGGCCTGATCGGCGCCAACGGCGCCGGCAAGTCCAGCCTGTTCGGTCTCTTGCGCGGCACGCTGCACGCCGACCAGGGCGACCTGGACTATCCGTCCAGCTGGCGCATGGCCTATGTAGCGCAGGAAACGCCCGCGCTGGACCGGCCGGCCATCGAGTACGCCATCGACGGCGACGTCACGCTGCGCAAGCTGGAGGCGGAACTGGCGCAGCTGGAAGCCGAGCCCGAAAGCACCGAGAACGGCCTGCGCATGGCCGACATCTACGCCGCGCTGGCCGACGCCGACGCCTACACCGTGCATTCGCGCGCCGAACAGCTGCTGACCGGCCTGGGCTTCACGCAGGCGCAGATGCACCTGCCGCTGACGAGCTTTTCCGGCGGCTGGCGCATGCGCCTGAACCTGGCGCAGGCGCTGATGTGCCCGTCCGACCTGCTGCTGCTGGACGAGCCCACCAACCACCTGGATCTGGACGCGATCATCTGGCTGGAAGACTGGCTCAAGCGCTATCCCGGCACGCTCATCGTCATCTCGCATGACCGCGACTTCCTGGACGGCGTGGTCAACGTCATCGTCCACATCGACGAGCGCAAGCTCAAGCGCTATTCGGGCAACTATTCGTCCTTCGAGCGCCAGCGCGCCGCCCAGCTGGAACTGGCGCAAGGCATGATGGAAAAGCAGATGCGCCAGCGCTCGCACCTGCAATCCTTCATCGACCGCTTCAAGGCCCAGGCCAGCAAGGCGCGCCAGGCGCAGAGCCGCATCAAGGCGCTGGCCCGCATGGAGGAAGTGGCGCCGCTGCGCGCCGCGGCCGAGTTCTCGTTCGAATTCCGCGAGCCCTTGCGCGCGCCCAATCCGCTCTTGACCATGGACGTGGTCAGCGCCGGTTACCGCGTGGCCGACGAAGTGACGGAAGCCGTGTCCGACAAGATCATCGTCTCGGGCATCAACTTTTCACTGCAGGCCGGACAGCGTATCGGCCTGCTGGGCATCAACGGCGCGGGCAAGTCCACCTTCATCAAGACCATTGCGGGTGAACTGGCGACGCTGGCCGGCGAAGCGCAATTCAACAAAGGTCTGTCGATCGGCTACTTTGCCCAGCATCAGGTGGAAATGCTGCGGCATGACGAATCGCCGCTGTGGCACATGACCAAGATCGCGCCCACGGTGCGTGAGCAGGAACTGCGCAACTTCCTGGGCAGCTTCAACTTCAACGGCAATATGGCCACCAGTTCGATCGCGCCGTTCTCCGGCGGCGAAAAAGCGCGGCTGGCGCTGGCGCTGATCGTCTGGCAGCGCCCCAACCTGCTGCTGCTGGACGAGCCGACCAACCACCTGGACCTGGAAACGCGCGAAGCCCTGACGACCGCGCTGGCCCAGTTCGAAGGCACCTTGATGCTGGTGTCGCACGACCGCCACCTGCTGCGCGCCACCACCGATGAATTCATCATCGTGGCCGACGGCGCTGTCAGCTCCTTCGATGGCGACCTGGACGACTACAAGGACTGGCTCTACAAGACCAAGCTGGCCGCCAAGGCCGCTTGAAGACCGCGCGCGGCGGCCCGCCCGGGCCGGCCGCCGCGCATCACGCCAGCGCGCTGGGATAGGGGCTGGTGTCGATGTGCTCCAGCATGCCGTAGGCAAGCCGTTCCAGCATGCGCGCCCGGTCGCCGGCATGCGCGGGGTCGTCCCACAGGTTGCGCAGCTCGTGCGGGTCCTGTTTCAGGTCATACAGCTCGCCCCAACGCGCACCATCGTAGACCGTGACACGAAAATTGTCGGCCAGCAGCGTGCGGCAGCGGATGCGGCTTTTGAAGCCGAGTATCACGCGCTGTCCTTCTTCCTCGATCATCAGCGCGTCGCGCACTGCCTGCTCGCGTTGGGCGATAAGGCCGGCCATGTCGCGCCCCTGGATGCCGTTGTAGGGCTGCACGCCGGCGCGCGCCAGCACGGTGGGCGCGACGTCTATGGTGCTGAGCAAGGCATCGCTGGCCGTGCCCGCCGTCGGCTTGGCCGCGGGATCGCGCCAGATGAATGGCACGCGGGTCAGGCCGCGGTAATGGATGGGCCCCTTCAGCATCAGTTGGTGGTCGCCCAGGTAATCGCCGTGGTCGCTGGTGAAGATCACCACGGTGTTGTCGGCCATTCCCAGCGCATCAAGCTCGGCCAGCACCCGGCCGATCTGGTTGTCGATATTGGCGATCGAACCGTAATTCAGCGCCAGCGCTTCGCGGGCCTCGCGCTCGTTGCAGGAAAAGATCGCGGGCGTGTGCTTGATTGCCGTGCCGGCGTCGCGCTGGGCGCGCAGCCAGGCCACGTGCGGCGGCGGGGTTCCGGCGCCATGGAAGGACGCGGGCAGCTCCATGTCTTCGGGCTTGTGCAAGTCCCAGTAGCGCCCGGGCGGCGTGAAGGGATGGTGCGGATCCGGAAACGAGCATTGCAGGAAGAACGGCTGCCCGGATGCCGCATAGCCGCGCAGCGCCTCGATGCCGCGGTCGGCGATGTAGGCGGTGGGATAGAGTTCTTCGGGCACGCGCGTGCGCCAGGCCTGGCGGATGCGCGTCAGTTCGTATTCCGGCGCGGGCATGGCGTGCGCCGGGCCGATCAGCGCCTCGACCTCCGGATGCTCGCGCCGCAGCCAACGGCGGTAGTGGCCATGCACGTCGTCGCTGTGGTCGTCGACCAGGTCCACTTGCTCGAAGCCGTAATAGGGATAGCTCAGATCGTGGTCGGGGCGCTCCAGCCACAGCTTGCGCTGCTCCTGGTCGTAGCGGCCGGCGTCGGGTTCGACCGCCTCGCGCGGCAGCCTGTCCTCGGCGCGCACCGGCCAGGATGGCGCAATGTCCGTCATATTCTGCAGGTGCACCTTGCCGACCAGCGCGGTGCCGTAGCCGGCTTCGCGCATGGCCTCGACGAAGGTGCGGCTGCGCAACGACAGCGCGATGCCGTTGTGGCGCGCGCCGTGCGCCGACGGATAGCGTCCGGTCATCAGGCTGGCGCGGTTCGGCATGCAGATGGGCGTGGCCACGTGCATGTTGTCGGCGCGCCAGCCGGACGCGGCCAGGCGGTCGAGGTTGGGCGTGTGGACCACGCGGTTGCCATAGGCGCCCAGATGGTCGGCGCGGTGCTGGTCGGTGATGAACAGCAGGAAGTTGACGGGTTTCGCGGCGGACGTCATTGCTTCGCTCCGGACATCTCCACCGCGGAGCGCCAGGCCGGCATGTCGCGCTTGACCATGTCGCCGAAGGCTTCGGGCGTCATGTAGATCGGCACCATGCCCAGGGGTTGCAAGGCCTGTGCGAACGCGCTGTCGGTAAGCACGGCCTTCAGGTCCGCGTTCAGCTTCTGCACCACCGCGGGCGGCGTGCCGGCGGGCGCGAACAGGCCGATCCAGGAACGCACCGCGACGCCCGCGGCCACGTCCGAGAACAGCGGCACATCGGGCAGCGCGGCGTATTTTTCGGTATTGGCCACGCCCAGCACCTTGACCTTGCCCGACGCCAGGAACGGAATGGCCGGCGCGATGCCGCCTATCATCAGCGGCACGTGGCCGGCGACCAGATCGGCCATCGCGGGCGCGGCGCCCTTGTACGGCGCGTGCACCACGTCCAGGCCTGCCGCATGCTTCAACTGCTCCATCGCCAGCTGATGCACCGTGCCCAGGCCGGGCGAGCCATAGGTGTACTTGCCGGGATTGGCCTTGATCAGTTTGACGGCATCTGCCAGTGTCGATGCCGGAAACTCGGCATTGGCCAGCAGCACCACCACGTTGTCCGCCACCAGGCCGACCGGCGCGAAATCGCGCACCGGGTCGTACGGCAGGCTGGCGTACAGCGCGCTGTTGATGCCGTGCGTGTTGGTGGTGCCCATCAGCAGCGTGTAGCCGTCGGGCGCGGCGCGCGCCACCATGGATGCGGCGATGTTGCCGCCCGCGCCGGGCTTGTTCTCCACCACCAGGGTATAGCCGCGGGGCTCCAGGCGCTGCGCCAGCTGGCGCGCCAGCACGTCGACCGCGCCGCCCGGCGAGAACGGCACCACGATCTGCACCGGCCGCGCCGGGTACGCATCCGCCGCCGCCACCGCGCCCGCCATGCCACAAGCCCAGCTCGCGGCCAGGGCCATCCAGAACTTCTTCATGAATCGTCTCCATCCCGGCGTCCTTCCCGGCCCAGCCTGGGGAACGCCTGTCTCTCGTAGAGCGGCAAGTATGCCTAGCGCCCGGCATCGGCGTGAAATGAAATAAACTGAACGATTCATAACCATTTGAATATGAATCGTCATGCCCGAGCGCGCCGGCACCCACCTCAAGCGGCGTCATGCCGAACTGCTGGTCGCGCTCGACGACGAGCGCCACCTTGGGCGCGCGGCCGAGCGCCTGCACATGTCCCAGCCCGCCGCCTCCAAGGCGCTGGCGCAGCTGGAGGAACAGGTGGGCTACGCGCTGTTCGAGCGCGGGACCCACGGCACCCAGCCGACGAATGCCGGAATGGTTATGATCCGCCACGCCCGCCACGGCCTGGGCGCGGCCCAGCGCGTGGCGGCCGAACTGCGGGCCGCCGAAGAGCGCGGCGCCAGCCTGCTGCGCCTGGGCACCCTGCCCTCGGCCGCGCCCAGGCTCGCGCCGCAGCTGATTGCGCATCTGCTGGCGCTATCGCCCCGGCTGGAAGTGAAACTGGTGGAAGGCGCGCTCGGCGAACTCATGGACAAGCTGGCGCGCGACGAGCTGGACATCGTGCTGGGCCGCCTGGGCAGCCGCCTGCTGCCCGCGGACTGCGAAGTGATCCGCCTGCACGAAGAACCGATCCTGGTGGTGGCGCGGCCCGGCCATCCGCTGGCCGCAAGCGAAGCGCTCGAGGCCGCCGAACTGGCGCGCTGGCCCTGGGTGCTGCCGCTTGAGGCCACCATGATGCGCGAGCGTCTGGACGAGGCTTTCGTGCATGCCGGAGCGCGCGCGCCCGATTCCAGTATCCAGTCCAATTCCCTGCTGGCCACGCTGGCGCTGCTGGCCCAGGACGACCGCCTGGCAGCCTTGCCCCAAGCGATTGCGCGCTATTGCGAGCGGCAAGGCAGCGTGGCCGTGCTGCCGCTACGGCTGCACGCCAACTTCGGCGCCATCGGCGCCGTGATCAATCGCAACACGGCCGGCATGCCGGTGGTGCAGGCGGCCATGGAGTGGCTGTGCGGCTTGCCCGCCGGCGCGGACCAGGCCCCGCCTATTCTCCAGGATCGGGTTTGAAGCAGTATTCCTGGGTACTATCATCCCAGGGAAGTTTGATAACAGAGGGTGCCCCATGCGACCGTCCATTGTGTTCAACATGAAGCGAAACGCCGTGCGCGAGGCCGCAAGCCGTTATCGGGTGGCAAATCCGCGTGTGTTCGGTTCGGTGCTGCATGGTACGGACGAAGAGGACAGCGACCTGGATCTGCTGGTCGATGCCTTGCCTGGCGCTACCTTATTCGACCTGGGTGGCCTGCAGGATGAGTTGGAAGCCTTGCTTGGCGTTCCCGTCGAACTGTTGACGCCCGCAGACCTGCCTGCGAAATTCCGGGCCAAGGTTCTTGCAGAGGCCAAGTCCGTATGAACGGAAACAGGCTCCTCGATTACCTCGAGCATATGCAGCAAGCGGCGAGCGATGCATGCAGTTTTGTGGCGGAAACGACCAAGGCCGACTTCCTTCTGGACAAGCGCACCCAGCAAGCCGTCATCATGAGCCTCATCATTATCGGCGAGGCCGCCACCAAGATAATGGAGGGTCATGCCGCGTTCGCACAGGCACACCCCGAAGTGCCTTGGCGCGGTATGCGCGGTATGCGTAATCGTATCGCCCACGGCTACTTTGACATCAACCTGGACGTGGTGTGGGATACGGTTAAAACAGCGTTGCCTGATCTGCTCGGGCAGTTGCCCGCAGTCAGCCAGGACGCAGAAGCTCCGCCGCGCTAAGTCGCCTGATAACCCAGCAGCACACTGGCCGCCTCGGCCTCGCGCCGCACTGCCTGCGCGATCGGGCCGTCCACCGAGGCGTCGAACCCACCCGTTGCCCCCAGCGCGGTCAGCGCCGCGCAAGGCCGGCCGTTATGGTCCAGCAGCGGCGCGGACACCGCGCTGATGCCCTTCAGATTGGTGTCTCGAACCGTGGCGCAGCCCGCGGCCAGCACCTGCCGGCGCAGCTGTCCGATGGGATCGGCCGCGTCCAGCTGCGCGCGCAGCTCGGCCGGCGCGCGCGCCAATTCCGCTTCGGCAAGCGCCCGCACCCGCGCGTCGTCCTGCAAGGCCAGGAACACCCGTCCGGTGGCGGACCAGAGCATGGACAGCACCGAGCCCATGCGCACGTTGACCGTCACCGGCAGTCCCGGTTCTTCAAAGCGCACGATGGTCGGCCCCTTGTTGCCCATGACCGCGATGAAGCAGGTCACTTCCAGGCCTTCGCGCAGTCGCACCAGGCTGGGCTCGGCCAGGCGGATGGGATCGGCCTGGCGCAGCGCGGCCAGGCCCAGCAGCATCGCTTCCAGCGCCAGGTAGTACTGTTGAGTGGCGGCATCCTGCGCCACCAGGCCCTCTTCCATCAGGCTGACCAGGTAGCGGTGCACCTTGGCGGGGCTTTCGTCCACTTGCGCGGCCAGCAGCGTGAGGCTGGCGCGGCCGCCCAGCCGGCCCAGCCCCTTCAACACCGCCATGCCGGTTTCAGCGGCCTGCACGCGCTGACGCCGTTCGCGCGGCCGCGGCGCATCGGAAGTCTGGGCGGGGACGGAGGACGGATCGGGAGTCTGGGTCATGGGCGCGGGTTGGGAGCTGCCTGGCGGCTGCGGACGCAGCCCGGAGATTACCCCAATTGATTAATTACGCAATGCGTATATGATTTACGCAATTGTAATCCGGAGCGACACCATGGGCCACCCCACCCCCTCTGCCCCCACCGCGCCCGCCCAAACCGGCGGCTGTCCCATCGACCACGCAGCGCTGGCACGCGCCCAAGGCTGTCCGGTCAGTCCGCGGGCCGCCGAGTTCGATCCTTTCGGCGATGGCTACCAGCAGGACCCGCCCGAGTACGTGCGCTGGGCGCGCGAGCAGGAACCGGTGTTCTACAGCCCCAAGCTGGGCTATTGGGTGGTGACCCGCTACGACGATATCAAGGCCGTGTTCCGCGACAACCACACCTACAGCCCCTCGATCGCGCTGGAGAAGATCACGCCGACCGGCCCCGAGGCCAACGCCGTGCTGGCGACCTACGGCTATGCGATGAACCGCACCCTGGTCAACGAGGACGAGCCGGCTCACATGCCGCGCCGCCGGGTGCTAATGGATCCGTTCACACCGGACGAACTCAAGCACCACGAGCCCATGGTGCGGCGCCTGACGCGCGAGTACGTGGACCGATTCATCAATGACGGCCGCGCCGATCTGGTCGACCAGATGCTCTGGGAAGTGCCGCTCACGGTCGCCCTGCACTTCCTCGGCGTGCCCGAGGAAGACATGGACCTGCTGCGCCAATACTCCATCGCGCACACCGTCAACACCTGGGGCCGGCCCAAGCCCGAAGAACAGGTGGCCGTGGCGCACGCGGTGGGCAATTTCTGGCAGCTGGCCGGCAAGATCCTGGACAAGATGCGCCAGGATCCCGACGCGCCAGGCTGGATGCAGTACGGCATCCGCAAGCAGAAGGACCACCCCGAGGTCGTCACCGACTCCTACTTGCATTCGATGATGATGGCCGGCATCGTGGCGGCGCATGAGACCACCGCCAACGCCTCGGCCAACGCCATCAAGCTGCTGCTGCAGCACCCCGACGCCTGGCGCGAACTGTGCGAGGATCCCGGCCTGCTGCCCAACGCGGTAGAGGAATGCCTGCGCCACAACGGCTCGGTCGCGGCCTGGCGCCGCCTGGCCACGCGCGACACCGAGATCGCCGGCGTGGCCATTCCCGCGGGCGCCAAGCTGCTGATCGTGTCCTCGTCGGCCAACCACGACGAGCGCCATTTCGCCGACGCCGATTTCTTCGACATCCGCCGCGACAACGCCAGCGACCAGCTGACCTTCGGCTATGGCGCGCACCAGTGCATGGGCAAGAACCTGGCGCGCATGGAGATGCAGATCTTCCTGGAAGAACTGACGCGCCGCCTGCCGCACATGCGCCTGGCCGAACAGCAGTTCACCTACGTGCCGAACACCTCGTTCCGCGGCCCCGAGCATCTGTGGGTGGAATGGAATCCGGCCGACAACCCCGAGCGCCGCGACGCCGCCCTGCTGGCTCAGGTGCAGCCGGTGCGCATCGGCGAGCCCTCCACCCACGCCATCAGCCGCAAGCTGGTGGTGACCCAGGTCACGGCCGCGGCCGACGGCATCGCGCGCATCCGGCTCGAATCGCCCGACGGCAAGCCGCTGCCGCGCTGGACGCCGGGTTCACACATCGACCTCGAATGCGGCGACACCGGCCTGTCGCGCCAATACTCGCTCTGCGGCGATCCGGCGGCCGCGCATGCGCTGGAGATCGCCGTGCTCAAGGAAACGGCGGGCCGCGGCGGTTCCGCCTGGATCCACCAGCACCTGCGCGCGGGCAGCATCGTGCGAGCACGCGGTCCGCGCAATCATTTCCGCATGGACGAAAGCGCCAGGCGCCTGATCCTCATCGCCGGCGGCATCGGCATCACGCCCATCAGCGCGATGGCGCGCCGCGCGCGCGAGCTGGGCATGGATTACGAACTGCACTACAGCGGCCGTTCGCGCGCTTGCATGGCCATGCTGGACGAGCTGCAGCCACTGCACGGCGCGCGCCTGCATCTGCACGTCAGCGACGAAGGCCGCCGCAACGATTTCGGCGCCCTGCTGTCCAGCCCCGAGGCCGGCGCCCAGATCTACGCCTGCGGCCCCGAGCGCATGCTGGACGCCCTGCAGGCTGCCTGCGCCGCCTGGCCCGAGGACAGCCTGCGCGTGGAGCACTTCCATTCCACGCTCGCCACGCTGGACCCGTCCAAGGAACACGCCTTCGAGGCCGAGTTGAAGGACTCGGGCATCGTCGTGCAGGTGCCCGCCGGCCAGACCCTGCTGACTGCCTTGCGCGGCGCCAACATCGACGTGCAGAGCGATTGCGAGGAAGGGCTTTGCGGGTCTTGCGAGGTGCGCGTGCTGGGCGGCGCGGTCGACCATCGCGACGTGGTGCTGACCCGCGCCGAACGCGAGACCGGCAGCCGCATGATGGCCTGCTGCTCGCGCGCCCAAGGCGGGCGCATCGTGCTCGAGCTGTAGCGGCCGGCGCGCAAAAGCGCCGCGTGCCTGCGCGCCGGGCGGCGCTTACCCGCCTGAAGTGCGCCTGAAAGCGGTAGAATTCACCCTCTGCTCATCACCGCCTCGTCCCGCTGCAACGCGGGACGTCGTTTTTTGACGCGGCCAGTCCCGGGCCTGAAGGCGGGCCCCTTGCGGGCCGGCCCGCGCCGCAGCCAGCCGCAGGGTAATTTCTCAGCGCTCCTAGATGTCGATCAAAGACCAATTATTCCTCGCCAGCCAGTATCTCGCCCCTCACCATCTGGTGTCGCGGCTCTTCGGGTACGCATCCGACTGCCGCGAACCCGCGGTCAAGAACTGGATGATCTCGCGCTTCGTCCGCCGCTATGGCGTGGACATGCGCGAAGCGCTGCAGGAAGACCCCTTGGCCTACGACTGCTTCAACGACTTCTTCACGCGGGCATTGAAGGAAGATGCGCGTCCGCTGGATGAAGAACCGGGCTCCGTGGTGTGTCCCGCCGACGGCGCCATCAGCCAGATGGGCGCGATCGAACATGGCCGCATCTTCCAGGCCAAGGGCCACAGCTACGGCCTGGCCGACCTGCTGGGCGGCGACGCCGAGCGCGCGGCCCCGTTCCAGGGCGGCCAATTCGCCACCGTCTATCTGTCGCCCAAGGACTACCACCGCGTGCACATGCCGGTCGCCGGCACCCTGCGCGAAATGATCCACGTGCCCGGCCGCCTGTTCTCGGTCAACCCGCTCACCGCCCGCAGCGTGCCGCGCCTGTTCGCGCGCAACGAACGCGTCGTGTGCATCTTCGACACCGAACACGGCCCGATGGCCGTGGTGCTGGTGGGCGCGATGATCGTCGCCTCCATCGAGACCGTGTGGGCCGGCCTGGTCACGCCGCACAAGCGCCGCGTGAAAGCCACCCGCTACGACGACGCGGCGCGCGCCCCGATCCACCTGGCCAAGGGCGCGGAAATGGGCCGCTTCAAGCTGGGCTCCACCGCCATCGTGCTGTTCGGCCCCAACCAGATCCGCTGGGCCGATACGCCCTCCGTGCTGGGTCCGGTGCGCATGGGCGAACTGATGGCCCTGCCCGCCTGATATTTCGATTTAATCGAAACTGGATGTCTGGTTTTATTCGCTTTATGCGATGAATCGGCGTTGCTAGATTATGGGCTTTTGCCGGCCCGCCATGACATCCCTGCTCTCGACCACCGCCAGTCCCCGCGCCGCCTCGGCCGACCGCCCCTTGCCGCGCGCGCTGGCGCGCATGCTGTCGCTGGACGATTTCGAGGCTGCCGCGAAACGGCGCCTGCCGCGGCCGATATTCGGCTATGTCGCGGGCGCGGCGGAAGACAACCAATCCCTGCGCGGCAACCGCAGCGCTTTTGCGCAGTACGCGTTTTCCCCGCGCGTGCTGGTGGACGTGTCGCGCCGAACGCAGCACACCGAACTCTTCGGCCGCCGCTACGCCTCGCCCTTCGGCATCGCGCCCATGGGCATCAGCGCCCTGTCGGCCTACCGCGGCGACATCGTGCTGGCGCGCGCCGCGCGTGAGCAAGGCATACCCGCCATCCTCAGCGGCACCTCGCTGATTCCGCTGGAAGAGGTCATCCACGAAGCGCCCGGCACCTGGTTCCAGGCCTATCTGCCGGGCGATCCGCAGCGCATCGACGCGCTGGTCGAGCGCGCCCGCCGCGCCGGCTACGAGACCCTGGTGCTGACGGTGGACATCCCCGTGTCGGCCAACCGCGAAAACAATGTGCGCACCGGTTTCTCCACGCCGCTCAAGCCCAGCTTGCGCCTGGCCTGGGACGGCCTGACGCGGCCGCGCTGGCTGGCCGGCACGTTCATGCGCACACTGCTGGCCCATGGCATGCCGCATTTCGAAAACTCCTACGCCACGCGCGGCGCGCCGATAGTGTCGTCGTCGGTGCTGCGCGACTTCAGCGCGCGCGACCACCTCAGTTGGGAACATGTGGCGCGCATCCGCCGCCAATGGCCGGGCACGCTCATCATCAAGGGCATCCTGCATCCGCAGGACGCGGCGCTGGCGCGGCAGCACGGCGCCGACGGCATCATCGTGTCCAACCACGGCGGCCGTCAGCTGGACGGCGCGGTCTCGCCGCTGCGCGCCCTGCCCGCCGTGGCCGAGGCCGCCGGCAACATGACCGTGATGATGGACAGCGGCGTGCGCCGCGGCAGCGACGTGCTCAAGGCCCTGGCGCTGGGCGCAAGCTTCGTCTTCGTCGGCCGGCCCTTCAACTATGCGGCCGCCGTTGGCGGCGAGGCCGGCGTATCGCACGCCATCGGCCTGCTGCGCGCCGAGGTCGACCGCAACATGGCGATGCTGGGCATCAACCATGTGCGGGAGATGGCGCCGGACTTGCTCATGCGGGAAAATCCGTACGCGGCATGACCCGCCGCGGCCCGCGGCGGCGCGGCTTGACGCAGCGGAACCGGCCCGGACCCAGGTTGGCGCGGCACGGCGCGCGCCCGGCATAGAATGACGGTTCCCTTGCCACGCGCGCCGCTGCTCCCGGCCCGGCGCGCCCCAGAGCCGCCGTGTCCCTACGCCAATCCTCATTCTTCCTGCGCTTCCTGACCCTGGGCGCCCTGGCTCACGTTTACGTGGGCGCCCGTCTGATTCCCGACGCCTACCTGGGCGGAGCGGGTTCCGCCGCCGCCATCCTGGCCTTGCTGCTGTCGTGCATCCTGATTCCGCTGGGGATGCTGGGGCGTTCGTCCGTGCATCCGCCTTGGGGCGACCGCATCGCCTGGGTCGGGCTGTTCGCCATGGGCCTGTTTTCGTCGCTGTTCGTGCTGACGGTGCTGCGCGACGCATTGCTGCTGCTGACGTGGCTGGCGAATCTGCTCATCGGCGCCGATCTGCCTTGGACCACGCTGCGCCGGGCCAGCGCATGGACCGTGCCCATGCTGGCCCTCGCCGGCACATTGATCGGCCTGTACAACGCCCGCAAGCGGGCGCGCGTCGTCGATGTGGACGTGCCCATCGCCGGGCTCGCGCCCGACCTGGACGGCTTCACCATCGTGCAGATCAGCGACATTCACGTCGGTCCCACCATCAAGAAGCGCTACGTGCAGGCCATCGTCGACGCCGTCAATGAGCTGCTGCCGGACATGGTCGCGATCACCGGCGACGTGGTCGACGGCAGCGTCGAACAGCTGTCCGCGCAGGCCAGCCCGCTGGGCCAGCTGCGCGCGCTCCATGGCGTGTACCTGGTCACCGGCAACCATGAATACTATTCGGGCGCGACGCCCTGGATCGCGGAATTCCGCCGCATGGGCCTGCGCGTGCTGATGAACGAACACGTGATCATCCATCCCGCGGGCCTGCCGGTGGTGGTGGCGGGCATTACCGACTACAGCGCCGGTTCCTTCGATCCGCAGCAGCGCAGCAACCCCGCGGCCGCGCTTGCCGGCGCGCCCGCGGACGCCAATCCCAGGATCCTGCTGGCGCACCAGCCGCGCAGCGCGGTGGCCGCAGCGCCGCTGGGCTACACGCTGCAATTGTCCGGCCACACCCATGGCGGGCAGTTCTTCCCCTGGGGTTTCTTCGTGCGGTTCCAGCAGCCGTACACGGCGGGCCTGCACCGCCTGGGGAACATGTGGATCTACATCAGCCGCGGCACGGGCTACTGGGGACCGCCCAAGCGCCTGGGCGCGCCCTCCGAGATCACGCGCCTGCGGCTGCGCGCGGCCTGAACGGCGCGCTTCAACCGTTATCCGGCAAGGGGCCGCGCTCCAGGTAGCTGGTCAGCGCGATGTCGCTGGTGGTGTTGGTGATGCCGTCGATCTGATGGATGCGGGCCAGCAGCGCCTCCAGCGCCTGCGTGTCGCGCACGCGCACCTTCAGCAACATGGCGCTCTTGCCGGTGATGGTGTGGATTTCTTCTACTTCGGTCAGCTCGGCCAGCCCCAGCACCTGCTGCGTGATGCTCCAGTTATTGGTGTCCACGTGCACAAAGGCCAGCAGCGGCCGGCCGATGCGCGCGCCGTCCAGCTTGGCGGCGATGCCTTTGATCAGGCCGTCGCGCTTCAGGCGCTTGACCCTTTCATGCACGGCCGGGGCGGAAAGGTTCAGCATTTTGCCCAGTTCGGCGTAGCTGGGGGAAGCATCGTCGGCCAGCAGCGTTAACAGCTTTCGGTCGCGGTCATCAAGATCAGGCATTGGAATCAGGTTCTGCCGAACGGCATTCGAACTTTTACGGAATAAAGAAATATAAGCGTTAACCCTTATTTTATTCCAATAAAATTTGGCGATGCAGAACCGTAGCACCCGCAGCGCCCGCCCGGCCTCTTCCGTCCCCGCCCTGATGTTCGCCGTCAGCGTCGTAGGCTCCAACGGCCTGGCGCTCAGCCCCATCCTGAGCGACGTGGCGCGCTCCTTTGCCACCTCGCCGCTGACCATCAGCACCGCCATTTCCGCCTACGGCGCGGCCACCGCCGCCAGCGCCTTCTTCCTGGCCGCGCGCATCGACCGCATCGGCGTGCGCCGCTCGCTGCTGGGCGCGATGATCGTCCTGATCGCCGCGCTGATCCTGTCGGCCAGCGCGCCGCACTGGATCGTGCTGACGCTGGCTCAGGCGCTGGCAGGCGCCGCCGCGGGCGTGATCCTGCCCGCCGCTTACGGATCCGCCTCGCTGATCGCCCCGCCGGGCCAGGAGGCGCGCACGCTGGGCCGCGTCACCGCGGGCTGGTCCGTGTCGCTGGTGGCGGGCGTGCCGCTGTCCGCGCTGATTGCCGACGCCGTGGGCTGGCGCGCCACCTACGGCACGCTGGCGCTATGCGCCGCGATCGCGCTGCTGGGCCTGCGCCGGCTGCCGGAACGCCGCGCAGCGAACCCCGCGCCGCTGCGCCTGTCGCGCCTGCTGGCGCCGCTGTCCTACCGCGACGTGCCTGCCTTGCTGCTGGGCTGCCTGGCGTTCTCGTCGGCGTTCTATGGCGTCTATGCCTTCCTGGCCGACCATGTGCGCGGCCTGCTGGCGCTGTCCGCGGGACAGGTGGGCTTCATCGCCTTCGCCTATGGCGCCGGGTTCCTGCTGGCCGGGGTGGCCGGCGCGCCGCTGATCGAACGGCTGGGACCGCGCCGCGCCCTGCCCCTGGCGCTGGGCGTGATCGCGCTGGTGTACCTGGGACTGCTGCCGGCCGCGCATGCGCTGAGCGCGGTGCTGGCCATCGCCACGCTGTGGGGCGCGGCTTCGCAGCTGAGCCTGAACCTGCTGGTGCTGCTGCTGTCGCGCGCCCGGCCCGAAGAACGCGGCGCGGTGCTGGGGTTGAACACCTGCACCACCTATCTGGGCGCAAGCGTCGGTACCGCCATCGCCGGCACGATCTACACCCATGCCGGTTTCGAAGCGCTGGGGGTGGCCGCGGCCTGCGCCCTGGCCGCCGCGGCGCTGGGCCTGCATTGGCGCCTGAACGGCCGGCGCGCGGCGCGCGGCCAGGCCACTGCCTGAACGCCATCGGCGCCGCACGCACCAAGCGCGAAAGGCCGGCCGCAGCCTCGCTGCCCTTTACCCTTGCCGCACGCCCATCAACGACCGCGACAGCCTGCTGGCCGCGGCCAGCACGGGTTCCTTGAGTTCGAGCAGCACGCTTTCGCTCAGGCGTGAAATCGGCCCGGAAATGCAGATGGCCCCTTGCAGCGTCCAGTTGATGCCGTAGACCGGCGCTGAAATGCTGGATACCTCCGCATCGCGCTCGCCCAGCGACATCATGTAGCCCGCGCGGCGCACCGATTCATAGGGTTCGCCGGGCTCTCCTGAAAACGCGAGCAGCACTCGGCCTGGACTGCCCAGTTCCAGCGGCAGCGCGGCCCCCACGCGCACATGATGGCGGATCGACTTCGGTCCTTCGACACGCGCCATGCAGATGCGCTGCTTGCCCTCGCGCACGTAGAACGTGGCGCTTTCTCCGGTGGCCGCCGACAGCTCGCGCAGGATCGGCTGCACCACCTCCGCAATATTGAACGTGGCCTGGTAACAGGCGCCCAGCCAGCCCGCGGCGCGCGCCAGGCGCCAACTGCCGTCCGGCCTTTGCGCCAGGTAGTCGTCCAGCGCCAGGGTGCGCGCCAGGCGCAACACCGTGGAACGGTGGCAACCGGTGCGCCGGCTCAGTTCCGCCAGCGTCAGATGGGCGTCGTCCACGCCGAACGCCTCGAGGATGCGCATGGCGCGGCGCACGGCCACCACGCCTTCCTCGGCCGGGGATTCTTCGGATTCTTGGGATTGATTTTCGTTCATGGTACGCAACATGTTTCGTCTGACGAACTCGCATTGTATTGTGCGGAACAGCGCTCCACAATGCTTGCACCAAAAACCAAAACGGAGACTAACCATGAAGCAGATCGCGCGTGTGCTGGCCGGCCTGGCCCTGGTGTGCGTAAGCGGCCTGAGCGCGGCTCAGGACTACCCCAACAAACCCATCCGCCTGATCGTCCCGTTCCCGCCCGGCGGCGGCACCGACGTCCTGGCGCGCGAGGCCGCGATCAAGGTCGCCGGCAACACCGGCTGGAACATCGTGACCGAAAACCGGCCCGGTTCGGGCGGCAACATCGGCGTCGATGCCGTGGCCAAGTCCGCGCCCGACGGCTACTCCCTGGTGCTCGGCCAGACCAGCAATCTGGCAATCAACCCCACGCTTTACTCCAAGCTGCCCTACGACCCCGAAAAGGACCTCGCCGCGATCGGACTGGTCGCGGACGCGCCCCTGGTCATCGTGGTGCCGGCCAATTCGCCGCTGAAGTCCTTCGACGACATGATTGCCGCGGCCAAGGCCAAGCCGGGCTCCTTGAACTACGCCAGCTCGGGCAACGGCACCGTGGCGCACCTGGCCGCGGTGCAGCTGCAGAACGCCGCGGGCGTCAAGCTCACGCACATCCCCTACAAGGGCGCGGCGCAAGCCTCCAATGACCTGATCGGCGGACAGATCGACATGTACCTGTCCTCCGTCCCCACGCTCATCGGCCATGTACGCAACGGCAAGATGCGGGCGCTGGCAGTGACCTCGGCCCAGCGCGTGCCGGACATGCCCGACGTGCCCACCATCGCCGAACGCGGCTTTCCCGGTTTCGAAGCCGTGACGTGGTTCGGCCTGGCCGCTCCGGCAGGCACCCCCAAGGACATCGTCCAGCGTCTGAACGCCGAGTTCAACAAGGCCCTCAAGGCCCAGGACTTGAGCGTGAAGTACCAAGAGCAAGGCGCGCGCGTGCTGACCAGCACGCCCGATGAGTTCGCCCGGCTGATCCACGACGACCGCATCCGCTGGGGCAAGATCGTCCAAGAGTCGGGTGCCAAGGTCGAGTGACACGCCATGCCCGCCATTGATCATTCCAACGCCGGCGCGGCAGCGCCTGGCAGCGCGCCCCGATTCTCCATTCCCGCAGGAACACCCATGGCCACCCAGGACATCATCAAGGACTTTCCGCGCGTCGGCGCCGACATCGTGCGCCGCGCCGCGCAACTGCAACCCGCCATCCTGGCCGACGTGGCGGGCAGGCGCGGCGCGCTCAACGGCCGCATCCGCGCGCTGCACCCCGGCATGAAGCTGGCCGGCGCCGCGCTCACCGTCGAAGTGCGTCCGGGCGACAATCTCATGATCCACGCGGCGATTTCCCTGGCCAGGCCGGGCGATGTGCTGGTGATCGACGGCAAGGGCGACCTGAGTTCGGCGCTGATGGGCACCATCATGATGAACGCCTGCCGCAAGCTGGGCATCGCCGGCGTGGTGATGGACGGCGCGGCGCGGGATACGGCGGAGATCATCGACATGGACTACCCGGTGTTCGCCGCCGGCAGCAATCCCAACGGGCCGACCAAGAACGTGCCCGGGCGCATCGGCCATCCCGTGTCGGTGGGCGGCGTGACCGTCAACCCCGGCGACTTCATCATCGGCGACGCCGACGGCGTGGTGGTGGTCGAACGCGAGAAGATCGAGGGCCTGCTGCCCGCCGCCGAAAAGAAGGTGCGCGACGAAGCCGCGCGCATCGCCGCGATCCAGGCGGGCGACACCGAGGCCAAGTGGCTGGCCGCGGCCCTGCGCGCGGCAGGCGTCCTGAAGGAAGGAGAATCGCTGTGAACGCCGCCGCCAAGCCCGCCCTGTTGATAACCGCGGCCGATCTGGCGCCGCAAGCGCTCGCCCTGCTTCAGGATTTCGAGCTGATCTACGCCGGCAAGACACCCACCGAGGACGGCATCGTGGCGCTCTGCCGCGAGCACAATCCAGCCGCCATCATCGTGCGCTACAGCAAGGTCGGCGCCGCCGCGATGGACGCGGCCCCGGCCTTGCGCGTGATCTCCAAACACGGCAGCGGCACCGACACCATCGACCGGGCGGCGGCGGCCCAGCGCGGCATCCAGGTCGTGGCCGCGGTGGGCGTGAACGCCGCCGCCGTGGCCGAACAGGCGCTGGCGCTGCTGCTGGCCTGCGCCAAATCCGTGGTCGACCTGGACCAGCGCATGCGCGCCGGCCATTGGGACAAATCGACGCACAAGAGCCTGGAGCTGGGCGGCAAGACCATCGGCCTGATCGGCCTGGGCGCCATCGGCCAGCGCATGGCGGCCATGGCGCATGGCTTGAGCATGCGCGTGATCGGCTTCGATCCCTATGCCCAGAACCTGCCGGCCCATATCGCCCGCGTGCCGCTGGACCAGATCTGGCGCGAGGCCGACGTAGTGTCCCTGCACTGCCCGCTGACCGACGACAACCGCGGCATGGTCAATGCGGCAGCGCTGGCGCAATGCAGGCCCGGCGTCATCCTGCTGAATACGGCGCGCGGCGGCCTGGTGGATGAAGAAGCGCTGCTGCAAGCGGTACGCTCGGGCCAGGTGTGGGCCGCCGGCCTGGACAGCTTCGCCGTCGAACCCATGAGCGCCGGGCATCCCTTCCAACTGGAGCCGCGCATCGTGCTGAGCCCGCACATCGGCGGCGTCACCAGCGCGGCCTACGTCAACATGGGCGTGGCCGCGGCGCGCAACGTGATCGAGGTGCTGGCACGCGCCGCATAGCGTGAACCTGGCCTTGGCAGGCGCGGCGACATCTGCCGCTCAGCGCCGGTACTCCACCGCGCAATCCCGTCCGGACCGCTTGGCCTGATAGAGCGCGAAATCCGCACGGCGCAGCACGTCCGAGGCGGTGGCGTCGTCGGGTAGAAAGCCCGCGATGCCGCCGCTGACCGACAGCGTCACTACCGCGCCGTCGATGTCCGCCGGATGCTGCCGCAGGCTGGCGCGCAGGCGCTCGCAGATCGCTCGCGCCACGGCCGCGTCGGCATCCGCCAGCAGCACCAGGAATTCCTCGCCGCCCAGCCGGCCGATCGAATCGCCTTCGCGCAGACAGGTCCGCAACTGATCGCAGAAATGCCGCAACGCGACGTCGCCCCCCAGATGCCCGTAGCGGTCGTTGACCTGCTTGAAGTAGTCCAGGTCCAGCATCAGGGCCGTGGTCGGTCCGCCCACGCCGCGCCGGCCGTCGGCCAGGCTCTCTTCCATGCGCTTGAGGATCTCGGCCCGATTCCAGCAGCCGGTCAGACTGTCCACCCGGGCCATGCGCGCCAGCGCGGCTTCTGCGCGCCGGCTTTCGGTGACGTCCATGCCCAGGTTCACGACCTTGCCGTCGGGCAGCTTGACGTTGGACCACAGCACCGACAATTGCTCGCCATCGCGCGTGCGCGGCTGCCATTCGCGGAACGAGCGGTCCGGCCGCGCAACCACGCTATCCATCGCGCGGTCGCGGACCGCCGGATCGGGATAGAACAGCGCGAAAGGATCCAGGCTTTGCTTGATCTCGGCTTCCGACCAGCCGAAGCGTCGCGCGCAGGCGTCGTTCCACAAGGTGCAACGGCCATCCTCATCGAAGGCGTTGATCAGCACGGGGGCAGTCCGGAACAGCGCGCCAAACTGCGCGATGACTTCGTTCAGCCGCGCCAGCTCGCGTTCCCGCGCCGCGACGGCCAGCACCGCATGCTGCGCGAAACTGGCCAGTATGGCTTGCGCGCCGGCATGGGCGGACGCATCGGCCAACTCTCGCCTGAAGAGGAAAGCGAGGTGGCCGCAGGCGACCCCGTTCGCGTCGAACAGCGTGCGCGCCACGCAGGCCCGCACACCGGCCTCGGCCAGCCAGGGATCGCCTTGCGGCATACTTTGCAGACAGGAGTACGAGGTCTGGTCCGCCAGCCACGCATGCAAGGCCTCACCCGCCGGATCGGCCGCCAGGCCGGCGCGGCAGCTGGCGCTGGCGATCAGCTCCGCCCCGCCGTCGGCGCGCTGCAGCCGAACCCAGGCGTAATCCACGCCCATGTCCGCGACCGCGCGGCTGACCAGCGTCTCGAAAAAACAGTCTTGCGGCCCCGCCGCCAGGATCGCGCCGGCCGCCGCCAGGATGCGGCCGTCATCAATGGGCAGCACCGGGACATGAGCGGCATCATCGGGCGATGGAATACGCATGGCTTTGGGTTCGAGGGGAGCTGGCGCGCCCGGCGGACGGGCCGTGGCGGCGCCTGACCTCCGGGCGGGATGAAAATTGGGGTCAGTATACGAGTTATCCCTGAAACCAACTGCCAAGAATCGTCAATGCCCGCCCCCCTCGCCCAGCGCCCGCGCTACCAGGGAAAGTCGATCAGATCGCCATACAGGCTGCGCAGCTTGGCCTTCACTTCGGCCGAATTCTGGTAGATCGAGATGAACTTCAGCAGACGCGGATCCTGCGCGCCGGCCGGCGTGGCGACCCAGCGGATCGCATAGCGCCGCACATTCGCCGGATCGGTATTGTCGAAAGCCAGGCCGTCCTTCTCGTTCAAACCGGCCTGCTTGGCGAAGGTGGTGTAGGTGACTGACGCGGTCACGTCGTCGAAGGTGCGCGCGGACTGCGAGCCCTCGATCGGCACGAACTTCAGCTTCCTGGGGTTCGACACGACGTCTTCCAGCGCGGCCTGGTGCGCCACGCCGGGCTTGAGCTTGATCAGGCCGATGGATTCCAGCAGCAACAGCGCGCGGCCGGTGTTGACCGGGTCGTTGGGGACGGCGATGGTCGCGCCCTCGGGCATCGCGTCGCCCTTCTTCAGCTTCTTGGAAAACAGGCCGATGGTGGTGGAATAGCCGTAGGCGATGGGCTTCAGGTCCGCGCCCCGGCGCTGGTTGAAGAGCTCCAGGAAGGGCTGGTGCTGGAAAAAGTTCGCGTCCACCGAACCGTCGGCGACCGCGATGTTGGGCAGCACCCAGTCGTTGAATTCCACCAGCTTGACTTCCAGGCCCTCCTTCCTGGCCTGGGCGATCGCGATCTCGGTGGCGGCGTTGGCCACGCTGGGAATCACGCCGATGCGCAGCGGCTTGTCCTGCGCCACGGCGTTGGCGGCGCAAGCCAGCGCCAGCCCGGCCGCGGCCGCGCAACGGGTGAGTTTCAGTAGCAATGGGTGCAGCAACATGAGGACCATCCAGGAAGAAAAACAGGGCTAGGCCCCGCGCAGCCGCTATTGTGCAGCAGCCCGCCGCGTCCGCCGGCAATGGCCTTTGTCACGCAATGGCAATGCCGCGGATCGGCTTGGAGCGCTAAGATGGCTGCAATACCTCCTCGGGAGACGCTCATGAGCGCGGTATTGAACACCCAACCGGGCGCGCAGTCCGCCGCCAGCCACCGCGACCACGTGGAAGACCAGCTCGGCGCACACAACTACCATCCCCTCGATGTGGTCATCGCGCGCGGCAGCGGCGTCTGGCTCTACGACGTGGACGGCCGCAAGTACCTGGACTGCCTGTCGGCCTACTCGGCCGTCAACCAGGGGCATTGCCATCCCGCCATCCTGGCCGCCATGGCCGAGCAGGCGCAGAAGCTCACGCTCACCTCGCGCGCCTTCCGCCACGACCAGATGGCGCCGTTCTACGAAGACCTGGCGCGCCTGACCGGGGCGCACAAGATCCTGCCCATGAACAGCGGCGCGGAAGCCGTGGAAACCGCCATCAAGGCCGTGCGCAAATGGGGCTACGAAGTGCGCGGCGTGCCGGAAAACCAGGCCGAGATCATCGTCTGCGCCAACAACTTCCATGGCCGCACGCTGGGCATCGTTGGCTTTTCGACCGATCCCGACGCCTATGGCCACTATGGCCCGTTCGCGCCCGGCTTCAAGGTCGTGCCCTTCGGCGACTACGCGGCCTTCGACGCCGCCATCACGCCCAACACGGTGGCTTTCCTGGTGGAGCCGATACAAGGCGAGGCGGGCGTGGTGCTGCCGCCCCCGGGCTATTTCGCGCGGGTCCGCCAGCGCTGCACCGAGCGCGGCATCACGCTGATCCTGGACGAAATCCAGACCGGGCTGGGCCGTACCGGCAAGCTGCTGGCCGAAGAGCACGAAGGCATCGAAGCCGACGTCACTTTGATCGGCAAGGCGCTGTCGGGCGGCTTCTATCCGGTGTCGGCGGTGCTGTCCAACGCCGACGTGCTGGGCGTATTCCAGCCCGGCCAGCACGGCAGCACCTTCGGCGGCAACCCGCTGGCCTGCGCCATCGCGCGCGCCGCGCTGCGCGTGCTGACCGAGGAAGGCATGATAGAAAACGCGGCGGCCATGGGTTCCTATTTCCTGGACCGCCTGCGCACCCTGCCCGGTCCGGTGCGCGAAGTGCGCGGACGCGGCCTGATGCTGGCCGTGGAACTGGAGCCCGACGCCGGCGGTGCGCGCCTGTGGTGCGAACGCCTGCAGGCGCGCGGGATGCTGGTCAAGGACACGCACGGCCACACGCTGCGCCTGTCGCCGCCCCTGATCGTGACGCGCGAGCAGATCGACTGGGCCTGTGACCAACTGAGCGCGGTACTATCCGCCACTTGATGCCCCCTATCGGAGTCCGCGACTTGCAGAACACCGCCAACCTGCCCCACCACATCACCCTGATCGGCGCGCCCACCGACATCGGCGCCGGCGCGCGCGGCGCGTCCATGGGGCCCGAAGCCCTGCGCGTGGCGGACCTGGGCCCGGTCATCGAGGCCCAGGGCTTCCAGGTGACCGATCGCGGCAACCTCTACGGCCCCGCCAATCCCTGGCTGCCGCCGGTGGACGGCTACCGCCACCTGGACGAAGTCGCCGCCTGGAACCGCGCGGTGCACGACGCCGTCTACGAAGAATTGAGCCAGGGCCGCCTGCCCATCCTGCTGGGCGGCGACCACTGCCTGGGCATAGGCTCGATCAGCGCGGTGGCGCGCCACTGCCGCGCGGCGGGCAAGAAGCTGCGCGTGCTGTGGCTGGACGCCCATGCCGACTTCAATACCCATGCGCTCACTCCCACCGGCAACATCCACGGCATGCCGGTGGCTTGCCTGTGCGGCTACGGCCCGGCGCAAATCACGGGCCTGTCCGGCCAGACGCCCGACATCGAGCCGGGCTGGGTGCGGCAGATCGGCATCCGCAGCGTGGACCAGGGTGAAAAGCGTCTGGTGCATGAAGCCGGGCTGGAAGTCTTCGACATGCGCTACCTGGACGAAATGGGCATGCGCGCCACCATGGAAGCGGCCTTGGCCGGGCTGGACGCCGATACCCATCTGCACGTCAGTTTCGACGTGGACTTCCTGGACCCGGAAATTGCGCCGGGCGTGGGCACTACCGTCGCCGGCGGCCCCACCTACCGCGAAGCCCAGCTGTGCATGGAGATGATCGCCGACACCGGCCTGATGCGGTCGCTGGACGTGGTCGAACTGAACCCGGCCTTCGACGTGCGCAACAAGACCGCGGAGCTGGCGGTGGACCTGATCGAAAGCCTGTTCGGCAAGTCCACGCTGATGCGCCGGGGCTCCTGAACCGCACGCCGCGCGGCGCGACCGCGGTGCGCGGCTCCCAAGCCGGCTCCGGCGGGCGGAAGCCTTGCGCAAGCCCTAGCTTTCGCGGCCGAGGCGGATCGCTTCCGCCGCCTCGGTCAGCAATCGCAAGTTCTCTGCGCGCCTCTCGGCGACCCGTGACGTGGGCCCCGCCATGCACAGCGCGTACCATTCGCCGCCCAGGTCCAGCGCCACGGCCAGCCCCGTCAGGTCGGCCACGCTTTCGCCGGCATTCTCGGCCCAGCCCCTGGCTGCCGTCCGCTCCACCTCATCCAGCAGCGCCTGGCGCGTGACCAGCGTGCGCTCCGTATGGCGTTCGTATTCGGCATCCGCCAGGATGCTCTCGCGTTCGGCCGGCCCCAGCCGCGCCAGAATGGCCTTGGCCACCGCGCTGGTGTGCAAAGGCCGCCGCACGCCGGGCCGGGTCGCGTAGTGCACCGGATGCGTGGATTCCGCCATGTCCAGGAACAGCACCGCGCCGTCCTGGATCTTGCCCAGCATCACCGTTTCATTGGCCGCGTCGCGTAGCGCCGCGAGCTGCGGGCGCACCCGCTCCATCCACGGGTCGCCCGACTCGATCAGCCCGCTCAAGGCGTGCAGCTTGGGCGTGGGGTAATACCCCGCGCGGCGCCGGACCTCGTACAGATAGCCGCGCGCCACCAGCGTGCGCACCAGCGCCAGGCAGCTGGACATGGGTGCGCCCAGCCCCTGCGCAAGCTCGGTCAGCGGCATCGGCCGCCGTTCCTGGGCGAACAGTTCTATCAGTTCCAGCGTTCTTGCGACGAGCTTCACTTCCATGCGTCGACTCCTCGCGCGGCGTTCCTCCGGCCGGCGCGGCCGCGCTTCGGCTTGGGAAATCCACTATGTTGACTTTTCACATGTGCGAACCTAAATTCTTGCACAAGAACTTTCTTTCACCAATGTGAAATAATTTTCGGCCAGGTGGAGAACTGGCGCGCCGCAAGCAGATACACAGCATCCCAACGACAAACCGACAATTCGGCCCCACCGGGCCGGGAGGCAAGCAGATGCGTATCAAACCCCTGTTGGCGGCGCTGGCCGCCTCGCTGGCCGCGTGCGCGGCCCAAGCCCAATCCGACGTGGTGCGCCTGGGCGTGTCCAACGACCGTTCCGGGATCTATTCGGATCTGGGCGGGCTGGGCTCCGAGATGGCCGTCCGCATGGCGGTCGAGGACTTCGGCGGCAAGGTCGCCGGCAAGACCGTGGAGGTCATAGGCGCGGACAACCAGAACAAGGCGGACGTGGCCTCGGCCCTGGTCCGCCGCTGGTTCGACACGCAAGGCCTGGTGGCCGTGGTGGACGGCGGCGCCAGCTCCGCCGGCCTGGCCGCGCAGGGCGTGGCGCGCGAGAAAGGCGGAACCGCGCTCATCAGCGGCGGCTTCGCCGGCGACTTCAGCGGCAAGCAGTGCAGCAACCTCAGCACCCAATGGGCGCCCGACACCTATGCCCTGGCCAACGCGGTGGTCAAGAGCGTGGTCGAAAGCGGCGGCAAGTCCTGGTACTTCATCACCACCGACTACGTGTTCGGCAAATCGCTGGAAACCAACGCCTCGCGCTTCGTGGACAAGGCAGGCGGCAAGGTCCTGGGCAGCACGCGCCATCCGCTGGGCGCGCTGGATTTCGCCTCGTTCCTGGTGCAGGCGCAATCCTCCAAGGCCGACGTGGTGGGCCTGGCCAGCGCCGGCGGCGATCTGGTCAACCTGATCAAGCAGGCCCAGGAATTCGGGCTGACCGGCGGCAAGCAGCGCATGCTGACGTTCCTGACCTTCATCAACGACGTGCAGGCGATGGGCCTGCCCGTGGCGCAGGGGCTGACCTTCCCCACCGGTTTCTACTGGGACGCGGACGAGGACACCCGGGCCTGGACCCAGCGCTGGCAGAAGAAGATGGGCGTGACGCGCGCGCCGTCCATCGTGCAGGCGCTGAGCTACGTCGCCACCACGCACTATCTGCAAGCCGCCCAGGCCGCCGGCACCTTCGACGGCGCGACCGTCAATCAGAAGATGCGCGAGTTGCCGATCACCACCAAACTGATCAAGAATGCCCGGGTGCGCCCCGAAGACGGCCGCGTCATCATGGACCTGTATCTGGTCGAAGTGAAGAAACCCGCCGAATCCAAGTACCCCGGCGACTTCTACCGCATCCTGTCCACGGTGCCCGGCGAAAAGGTCTTCGTGTCGCTGGCGGACAGCGAATGCCCGACCGTGAAGAAATAGCCTTGCCCCGCCGCGCCCGCCTTGCGGGCCGGCCGTAAAAACACCCAGGAGGAGACATCCCATGAAGTGCTATTGCGTCGTGAACTTCCGCGAGCCCTTGCAGGAAATGAACCCGCCCACCCCCACGCCGCAGGGGTCGCAGGTGCTGCTGAAGGTCCGCGCGGCTGGTGTTTGCCACAGCGATATCCACTTGTGGGAAGGCGGCTACGACCTGGGCCAGGGCCGCACGCTGTCGCTGAAGGACCGCGGCGTGTCACTGCCGCTGACCATGGGCCACGAAACCGTGGGCGCGGTGGTCGCGGCCGGACCCGACGCGCAAGGGCTGGCCTCCGACCGCAACTACCTGGTCTACCCCTGGATCGGCTGCGGCAACTGCCCGCCCTGCCTGGCCGGCATGGAGAACCATTGCTCCGCGCCCGCCTGCCTGGGCGTGCACCGCGCCGGCGGCTACGCCGACCACATCCTGGTGCCGCACCCGCGCTACCTGATCGACGTCGGCGACCTGGACCCCGCGCAGATCGCGCCCTATGCCTGCTCCGGGCTCACCACCTATTCGGCGCTGAAGAAGATCGGCGCGGACGTGTACCGTTCGCACCCCGTGGTCATCTTCGGCGCGGGCGGCCTGGGCCTGATGAGCCTGACGCTGATCAAGGCCTTGGGCGGCGCGGGCGCCATCGTGGTCGATATCGACCCGGCCAAGCGCCAGGCCGCCCTGGAAGCCGGCGCGCTCGCCGCGATCGACGGCGCGGCGCCCGATGCCGCGCAGCAGATCATCAAGGCGGCCGGCGGCAAGCCGGTGCAGGCGGCCATCGACCTGGTCGGCGCGCCCGCCACCACCTCGCTGGCCTTCGACTTCCTGACCAAGGGCGGCAAGCTGATCATCGTGGGCCTGTTCGGCGGCGCCTCGTCCTGGCCGATCGCGATGATCCCCATGAAGGCGCTGTCCATCATCGGCAGCTACGTCGGCAATCTGGCCGAACTGCAGGAATTGATGGCGCTGGTGCGAGCAGGCAAGGTGCCGCCCATGCCCGTGCATCGTCACGCGCTGGCCGAAGCCGACAGCGTGCTGGCTTCGCTGCGCGCCGGCAAGGTCGTGGGTCGGGCGGTGCTGACGAACTGAAGTCAGACGGGTCGCAGGCGCGGATCGTAGATGAAGCGTTCGCGCCGCACCACCACGATATGCTCGGCGTCGGGGTGCGCCGGATTGATCAGGAAATTGCAGTCCGGCACGCCCCGGTAAGGCACGATGGCGCTGGGCAGTTCCAGCAACGCCGACACGCCGGATTGCACCCAGTTGTCGCCCACGGCCTGCGAAGCTTCCGCGAAAGGCACGGCATCCCAGAACGGGTAATCCTCGTGCAGCTGTCTCAGGCTCAACGACTGGCGGGCTTCATGCACGGCGCGCGGCACGGCCAGTTCGATCAGATAGCGGTTGGCCTGCTCTGACGCGCGGACCGCGAAGTGCACCACGGTTTCCAGCACCGCCAGCGCCACGCTGGCCGAGGCATAGACCACTGGCGTGCCCGGACTGTTGTAGCGCCCGCCCACGGCCGCGGCCCCCGCCCCGCTCAAGTCGTCGGCACGGTACGTGCCTGCGGTAGTGCCGATGCGCCAGATCGAGACGCTATCGTCCGTCATGCGTAGACGCCCGCCGCGGCGCGCGCCAGCGTGTCCTCGACGATGCGGCTGCTGGCGTCGGACGTCAGCAGCGACAGCGGCTTGACGTTGCCCAGCGCAGGCACCGGCGTGTTCAGCCAGGCCACCGCTTCCTCGTCGCTGCCCAGCACCTGGCGCGCCACCCGCGCCACCCGCGCGACGCGGGCCAGGCGGTCGGATTCGCCCAGGGGCAGCATCAGGCCCTCGCGGCTCCAGCGCGACAGCGAGGCCGCCTTGACCTCGGTGATGGCCATGATTTCAGACTTGGGGACCTGCAGATAGTCGGCGGCGTCGTCCACCATCTGCGCAGGCAGGCCGCGGCGCACGTCGCGCGCCATGTCGACCAGGGGGCTGTCGACCAGGCTGCGGAACAACTGCTTGGCGCGCGCCGCCGCATGGCGCGGCGGACGTTTGACGGGGGTTTTTTCAAGGGCGGCTACGCTCATGGTCTGGCTCCTGCAAGGCTGGGCGCCACGGTTGCGGGTGCACCAGGAATTCCAAATTGAATTCATGATATCCCATTTGGAAACCGCGTCACAAGATCCGTCCCCAACAATGCCATGGCCCCGGGCAGGCACCGGATTTGGGCATATCATAGGCGGCTGTAACACGATTAATCAGACACTTATAAGGACTGGCGATGACGGACCGGCAGCTGACGATACTCGCGGCGTTGAATCTCATGGTGGCGGTAGGCGCCGGAGCCTTTGGCGCCCATGGCCTCAAGCGCATGCTTACGCCGGAACTGCTGTCGGTCTGGCAGACCGGCGTGCTGTATCACCTGATCCATGCGCTGGGCCTGTTCGTCGTCGCGCTGCTGGGCGCGCGCTACGGTTCGTCCCTGCTGTCCGCGGCCGGCGTGGTGATGTTCGTCGGCATCGTGCTGTTCAGCGGCAGCCTGTACGTGCTGTCCCTGACGGGCACGCACTGGCTGGGCGCCGTCACGCCTTTCGGCGGCGTCGCCTTCCTGGCGTCATGGGGCATGGTCGCGCTGGCGGCCTACCGCGCCCAGGGTTGAGCCCCTTTCCTTCCTTTCCCTCTTCCTTTTCCTTTCAGGCGGCCGGAACCGCCCCCCTCCCAGGCTGTAGATGTCCACCTCTTCCGTACTCCCCGCCGCCCAGACCCAATCCGCCGCAGCAGGCATCGCCTGTGTGGTGGGCGGCATCTTCTTCCTGACCTTGAGCGACGCCAACGCCAAATGGCTGGGCGCCAACTACAACCCGCTGCAGATCCTGTTCCTGCGTGCGCTGATCGCGCTGCCTTTCGTCGCCGCGCTGGCGCTGTGGCTGGGCGGACGCCGGGTGTTGCGCACCGCCCATCCCGGGCTGCACCTGGCGCGCGGCGCCATCAACGTGGTGTCGGCCTATTGCTTCTACCTGGGCCTGCGCACGCTGCCGCTGGCCGAAGCCACCGCCATCGCGTTCGCCGCGCCCTTGTTCGTGACCGCGCTGTCCGTGCTGGTCCTGAAAGAGCGCGTGGACGGCAAGCGCTGGCTGGCCGTGCTGGCCGGTTTTGCCGGCGTGCTGATCGTGGTGCGGCCCGGCGCCGACACCTTCCAGGCGGCAACCCTGCTGCCGCTGGTCACCGCAATGCTCTACGGGGTGATGATGATCACGGCGCGCGGCATCAACCGCAACGAAGGCATGTTGACGACCACGCTCTACATCGTGCTGGGCCAATTGGTCTGCAGCGCGGTCGCCCTGCCCCTGGTCTGGGAGACGCCGGCGGCGGCTGACCTGCCGTACTTCGGCGCGGTGGCGCTGTTCAGCACGCTGGGCCTGGCGCTGATCACGCAGGGATTCCGCATCGGACCCGCCTCGGTGGTCGCGCCCTTCGACTATACCGGGCTGATCTGGGCCACCGTCCTGGGCTGGGTCTTCTGGCAGGAAGCTCCCGATGCCTACGCCTACCTGGGCTCCATCTTCATCGCCGGCAGCGGCGTCTACATCGCCGTGCGTGAAGCGCGGGCCAAGTCCAGGAAGCGCAAGCCGGGCAAAGCCTGAGATCCGGCTATTCCGTGGGCGGCGGGAAATGCCGCCGCAGCACCCGCTCCACGTTGGGTTCCAGCGCCGCCTCGCGCGCCACGGCCGTCAGGGCCGGACACACCGCGCCGAACCACGACGGCCCTGGACGCCAGCGCGTCATCACGGTCACGTACAGGTCCAGCGCCGAAAACCGCCGGCCCAGCATATGCGGCGCGCCGGCATGGCGCTCCAGTTCCTGCCATAGATCCGCGCGCCGCGTGTGCACACGCTGGCGCAGCAGATCGGCGGCCGGGCCTTCCGTGGTCCATTGCGGCGGATTGTCGCCATAGGTGAACGTGGGATAGACCGCCGCCACCAGGCGGATCAGCAGATTGAGAAAGCGCGCCCGCTCCGGCTTGTCCGCCGCAGGCGCCAACCCCGCCTGGGGCGCCACGTCGTTCAGGTGCAGGATCATGGCCGCGCTCTCGGTCATGACCTCGCCGTCCGGCAGGATCAGGGTCGGCACCTGCCCCAGCGGATTCAATTGCAGCAGCCGGTCGCGCTCGGCGCAGGGCTTCAGGTACGGCAGGTCCGTCAGCGTGTGCGGCACGTTGGCCAGCACCAGCGCCATCTCGACGATGGCGGATCCGCAACCCGCGGACCCGATCAGCTCATACGGTTTCATGGCGTTCATCCTCCGGAATCAGCCGGCGCCAGGCGCAGTAATTCGCCGGACGAGGCGTCGGTCAACACGTACACATAGCCGTCCGGCCCTTGCCGCACGTCGCGTATCCGCTGCTTGCGATCCGTCAGCAGCCACTCCTGGGCCGCCACGCGGTCGCCGTCCAAGGTCAGGCGGATGAGGTTCTGGTTAGCCAGCGCGCCGATGAACACGGAATTGCGCCAAGCCGGAAACCGGTCCGCGTCGTAGAAAGCCATGCCGCTGATGGCCGGCGACTTGGGCCACCAGTACAGCGGCGGCTCCATGCCGGCCAGGTCCGCGCCCTTGGCTTCGGGGATGGGTTGCCCCGAGTAGTTGATGCCGTGGGTGGCCAGCGGCCAGCCATAGTTCTTGCCGCGCTGGACCAGATTGATCTCGTCGCCGCCGCGCGGCCCGTGCTCGTTTTCCCATAGCTGGCCGGTCCACGGATTGAGCGCCATGCCCTGCGGATTGCGGTGTCCATAGGACCAGATCTCCGGCCGCGCCCCGACCTGGCCGACGAAGGGATTGTCGGGCGGCACCGAGCCGTCGGTCTTCAGCCGCACCACCTTGCCTTGCAGCTTGTCCAGATCCTGCGCGGTGGGCCGCTGGTTGTTCTCGCCCAGCGAGATATACAGATAGCCCTTGCCGTCGAACACCAGCCGCGATCCGTAGTGCAGGCCCGACGACAGCTTGGGTTGCTGGCGGAACAGCACGCGGAAGTTCTCCAGCGCCGTGCCGTCGGCGGACAGCCGGCCGCGGCCCACGGCGGTGCCGCTCTTCGAACCCTCGGCCTCGGCATAGGACAGGTAGACATACCGGTCCTTGGCAAAGTCCGGCGACAACGCCACGTCCAGCAGGCCGCCCTGGCCCTGCGCCGCGACCTTGGGCACGCCCGCCAGCGGCTTGGACAACCCGCCCGGAATGCGCAGCAGCCGTAGACTGCCGGGACGTTCCGTGATCAGCACGCCGCCTTCCGGCAGAAAGGCCATGGCCCAGGGATGGTTCAGCCCACCCACCACGGCCGTGACGCGCGCCGGGACGGATGCCGGCTCGGGCGCAGGCTGCGCAAATGCCGGCAGTGCGGCCGACAGGCAGAACGACATGAACAACGCGCGCGCGATCGCGGCGGGACGTGACGGCATGGGCATCTCCGGCAACGGGTGGCGTACCATATCGGCCAGCAACGGAGATCCCCGTCCTTGCTCTCAGGAGACCCCATCTGATGAAACTGTACTACATGCCCGGCGCGTGCTCGCTCGCTTCCCACATCGTGCTGGAATGGATCGGCAAACCCTACGAAACACACAAGCTGAGCCGCGACGAGCTCAAGGCCCCGGAGTTCCTGAAGGTCAACCCGCTGGGCGCCGTGCCCGCGCTGGCGCACGACGGCTGGACCGTGACGCAGAACGCCGCGATCCTCGAGTACCTGGCTGAACACGCCCCGGAACTGAAGCTGCTGGGCGACGGCACGCCCCGCTCGCGCGCCGAAGTGCGCCGCTGGCTCGGCTTCATCAACTCGGACATCCACAAGACCTTCTCGATGATCTTCGGCGCCCCGCGTTTCCTGGGCGACGAGGCCGCGCAGAAGGAATTGGCCGCGTCCGCCTCGGCCCTGCTGAGCAAACTGTTCGCGCAGCTGGACGGACAGCTCGCCGGCAAGTCCTACCTGACGGGCGACACGCCCTCCATCGCCGACGCCTATCTGTACGTGGTGCTGCGCTGGGCACACGGCAAGGAAGTGAACCTGTCGGGCCTGGACAACCTGGCCGCCTTCTTCAAGCGCATGGAAGCCGACAAGGGCGTCCAGGCCGCATTGAAGGCCGAGGGCCTGTAAGGTCTTCAAGGGCTTGCGCGCACTGGCGCAAGCCCTCGGCGGGCAGCCTCCGGCGCCGCCAGATCAGGCGGCGCGCCCTCTTCCAGCGTCTTCTTGACCGCCGCCAGAAAGCGCCGCGCCAGCAAGGGCGGCGCGCTCAGATTCGAATGCGTGGCCCAGATCTCGACGCTGGCTTGCGGCGATATCGGGCGCAAGGCCATGTGCGCGGCCTGGTCCGGCGTCACGCACCAAGCGTCGATCAGCGCTGGCCCCAGGCCCTGCTGCACGAACGAACACGCAGTCACGGGCGAATGCACCTCGACCGCCGCGGCGCAGGCCGGCCCCTCGCCGAAGAAAGGCGTGAGCGCGCGCGCCAACGGCGTATCGCGCGGATAACCGATCCAGGCTGCCGTGGAGAAATCCTCCGGCCGCACCACCTCGCGCGCCGCCAGCGGATGGCCGGCGGGCAGCGCGCAGATGATCGGTACCTGCGCCAGGCGCACCGACTGCAGATTGGGATGGTCAGGCGGCTGCATCGAAACGCCTATGTCCGCCTGGCCCGACAGGAAGTATGCCGCCAGTTCGTCGAAGGTCACGCTGCGGTAATCGACGCGCGCGTCCGCATTGCGGCCGCGGAAGCGGTCCAGCGCCATCGGAATGAGACGCTGCCCGAAACTGGCGCTGGCGACGATCTTGAGCATGCCCGCGCCCGACTGGCCCAGGCTGGCGGCCAGGTCATTCACGCGCTGGATACCGCCGTAGACCTGCTCCACCTCCGCGTACAGCCGCCGCGCCTCGGCGGTGGGCGATAACCGGCTCTTCACGCGCTCGAACAGCTTGTAGCCCAAGCGGCTCTCGGTCAGCGCCAGCACGCGGCTGACGGCGGGCTGCGACACATGCAACATGCGGCCCGCGCCGCTGATCGAACCGGCCATCATGATGGCGCGGAACACCTCGATCTGGCGCAGGTTCAAAGGCCGGCCGGCAGTGGGTCCGACCTCGTCCGCGTAGGCATGCTCATCCATTTTTTCCCCTGGCAAATCAGCGCCAAACCGATAACGCCCGATTATAGGTTTTCGACATTTTTCGATGAGGGCGAGGACCGGCCCGGGGTGTAACCTGCCGGCCTCAACACTAGAAAACCAGGGGAAATCCACCATGCACGGCAAACTCTTGCGCGGCCTTTCCGCGCTGGCGCTCGGCGCCGCCATGACGGCCACCGCCACCGCCGGCGCCTATCCCGACAAGCCCATCACCTTCGTGGTGCCGTCCGCCGCCGGCGGCTCGCCCGACGTGCTGTCGCGCCTGATCACGACCCAGCTGGCGCGCGACACCGGCGCCACGGTGGTGGTCGAAAACCGCCCCGGCGCCGCCGGCAATATCGGTATCGCCCTGGTCAAGCGCGCCGCGCCCGACGGCTATACCGTCGGCTACGGCAACATCAACACGCTGGCCGTGAACCGCTCGCTGTTCAAGCGCCTGCCCTACGACGTGGACGCCGACCTGACGCCCGTGGCCCATCTGTTCGACCTGTACAACGCGCTGATCGTGCCGGCCGACTCGCCCATCAAGAGCGTGCAGGACCTGATAGACCGCGCCCGCAAGGAACCCGGCCGCCTGTCCTACGGCGCCTCGGGCGTGGGCACCACCGGCCACATGGGCGGCGAACTCTTCAAGAGCATGGCGAAGGTCAACGTCATGTTCATTCCGTACAACGGCGGGCCCGCCGCGATCCAGGACCTGTTGGGCGGCCGGCTGGACTACCTGTTCGTCAACACCTCGGAAGCGACCCCGCTGGTCAAGAGCGGCAAGGTGCGCGCTATCGGCGTAAGCAGCCTGAAGCGCCTGGCGCTGATGCCCGACGTGCCCACGCTGGACGAAGCCGGCCTGAAGGGCTACGAAACCGTGGCCTGGGGCGGCGTAGTCGCGCCCAAGGGCACGCCGCCGGAAGTGGTGGCCACGCTGAACGCCGCCATCCAGAAGGCACTGCAGGCGCCCGAAGTCCGCACCGGCCTGGCCACGCTGGGCGCCGAACCGGCCAGCGGCTCGCCCGCCGAGTTCAAGCAGCTGATCGACCGTGAAACCGCCAAGTGGCAACGGATCATCGACGGCGCCGGCATCGAGAAACTCGACTGAATGAGCGCGCGCATGCTGCAAGCAGACTTCATCGTGGCGGGCGCCACGCTCGTCGACGGCACCGGCGGACCCGCCCGCCGGGGCGACCTGGCGGTGCATGACGGACGCATCGCGGCGGTGGGCGAATTCGCCCATCCCGCTGGCGTCCCTGTCATCGACGCCGGCGGCCTGGCGCTGGCGCCCGGATTCATCGATTCCCATACCCACGACGATGGCTACTTGCTGGCGCACCCGGACATGCTGCCCAAGGTCTCGCAGGGCATCACCACCGTGGTCACCGGCAATTGCGGCATCAGCCTGGCGCCGTTGGCCGGGACGGCGATCCCGCAGCCGCTGGACCTGCTGGGTCCGGCCGAGCTGTTCCGTTTCGCTACCTTCCGCGCCTGGATGGACGCGCTGCGCGCCGCGCCCGCCGCGGTCAACGTGGCGCCCCTGGTCGGCCACACCACGCTGCGCGTGGCCGTCATGGCCGACACCTCGCGCGCCGCCGACGCGGACGAACGCGCCGCCATGCGCGAGCTGCTGCGGGAAGCGCTGGACGCGGGCGCCTTCGGCGTCTCCACCGGCACCTTCTATCCCCCGGCCAGCGCCGCGCCCACCGACGAGATCATCGACGTCTGCGCGCCGCTGCGCGGCCGTCCCGGCGTCTACGCCACCCATCTGCGCGACGAAGCCGACCACATCGTCCCGGCCATGGAAGAAGCGCTGCTAATCGGCCGCGAACTCGATTGTCGCGTGGTGTTCTCGCACCACAAGCTGGCGGGCGAACGCAACCACGGCCGCAGCCGCGAAACCCTGGACCTGATCAGCCGCGCCGCCGCCACCCAGGCGGTGTGCCTGGATTGCCATCCCTATCCCGCCACCTCCACCATGCTGCGGCTGGACCGCGCGCGGCTGGCCAGCCGCACCATGATCACCTGGTCCAAGGGCTACCCCGAGGCCACCGGCCGCGACTTCAGCGAGGTCATGGCGGAACTGGGCCTGGACGACGAGGCCGCCATCGCCCGCCTGACGCCCGCCGGCGCCATCTATTTCCTGATGGATCCGGCCGACGTCGGCCGCATCTTCTCGCATCCGCTGACCATGGTGGGCTCGGACGGCCTGCCCTTCGACCCGCATCCGCACCCCCGCCAATGGGGCACCTTCACCAACGTGCTGCGCGCCATGGTGCGCGAACAGCGCCTGCTGACGCTGGAAACCGCCATCCACAAGATGACCGGCCTCGCCGCGGACCAATACGGCATCGCCGAGCGCGGCCTGCTGCGGGAGGGGTATCATGCTGACCTGGTGCTGTTCGATCCCGCCACGGTGACAGATGTGGCCACTTTTTCAGCTCCCATTCAGGCAAGCCAGGGTATCCAATCGGTTTGGGTCAATGGCAGGCAGGTCTGGGACGGGGAACGAACCGGCGCCGAACGCCCGGGCCAAGTCTTGGCGCCCGGGACCGCATTACCTCGGAGTGAATAACGTGAACAGCTATTCCCAGGGTTGTTACCTGGGTGTATTGGGCGGCATGGGCCCCATGGCGGGCGCCGCCTTTGCCCTGCGTCTGGCGGCGCTGACGCCCGCCGCGATCGACCAGCAGCACATCCCCACGCTGCTGCGCAACGACCCCCGCATTCCCGACCGATCCAGCGCCTACATGGCCGGCGGCGAGAATCCCCTGCCCTACATGCAGGACGGCGTGCGCTTCCTGCAGAACGCCGGCGCGCGGCTCATCGCCATTCCGTGCAACACGGCCCACCTCTGGTACGACCAGATCGCCGCGTCCACCGACCTGCCCGTGCTGCACATCATCCAGGCCGTCATCGACGACCTGCGCCGCCTCGGCCTGCCTACCGGCCGCATCGGCCTGATGGGCACCGCCGCCACGCTGAAGCTGGGCCTGTACCAGCGCCATCTGGAAGCGCAAGGCTACGAGTGCATCGTGCCGGACGACGACGAAGTCGAACGCTATTGCATGGGGTCGATCCGCGCGGTCAAGGCCAACCGCCTCGAAGACGCCTATGCCCCCGCTGCCGAGTGCATCGCCCGCCTCAAGGCCCGCGGCGCGGACGCCGTCGTGCTGGGCTGCACCGAACTGCCCCTGGCCGTGCCGCACGCGTTGCGCCCCAGCCTGGGCGTGACCTTGACGGATTCCATCGACGCGCTGGCGCGCGCGGCCATCGCCCATTACCAGGCCGAACAGCTGCTGGCGGCCTGAGCTGCCTGGCGCGCCCGGCACCCGCCCGTGACCAGCGAAAAAAAAGGCGCATCTTCCGATGCGCCCCAATTTCCCTTCGCGGGGAATAGCCATCAACCGCCCAGATACGCCTTGCGCACCTGATCGTTGACCAGCAGGTTGGCGCCGGTGTCCTGCAACACCACGCGCCCGTTTTCCAGCACATAGCCGCGGTCGGCCACGCCCAGCGCCTTGTTGGCGTTCTGTTCGACCAGGAACACCGTCACGCCCTGTTCGCGGATCTCGCGGATGATGTCGAAAATCTGGGCGATCACCAGCGGGGCCAGGCCCAGCGTCGGTTCGTCCAGCAGCAACAGGCGCGGACGCGTCATCAGCGCGCGGCCGATGGCCAGCATCTGCTGCTCGCCGCCCGACATCAGGCCGGCGCGCTGGCTGGCGCGCTCTTTCAAGCGCGGAAACAGCCCGTACACGTGGTCGATGCCCGCCTGGATCTCGTCGCGCTTGGCGAAGAAACCGCCCATCATCAGGTTCTCGGCCACGGTCAGGTCCTTGAAGACCCGCCGCCCCTCCGGCGAAATGGCGATGCCATTGCGCATGATGTGGTGCGTGTCCTTGTGGGTGATGTCCTCGCCCTCGAACGTGATCGTGCCTTCCTTGGCGCGAGGGTTGCCGCAGACGGTCATCAGCAGCGTCGTCTTGCCCGCGCCGTTGGCGCCGATCAGCGTGACGATCTCGCCCTTGTTGACTTCAACCGACACCCCGTTCAGCGCCTGGATGGCGCCGTAGTAGGTATGAATGTTATCCAGCTTCAGCATTATTCCTCCCCCAGGTACGCCTTGATGACGCGCTCGTCGTTGCGCACCTGCTCGGGGGTGCCGGTAGTGATGGGCTTGCCGTGCTCCATGACCAGGATGCGGTCGGAGATGCCCATGATCAGGCTCATGTCGTGCTCGATCAGCAGCACCGCGACGCCGAACTCGCGCCGCAGTTGATCGATCAGCGACTGCAGATCGCGTTTCTCGTGAGGATTCAGGCCAGCGGCCGGCTCGTCCAGCATCAGCAGACGCGGCTTGGTGATCATGCAGCGCGCGATCTCCAGGCGGCGCTGGTGGCCGTAGGCCAGATTGCCCGCTTCGCGGTTGGCGAACTCGCGCAGGCCCATGAAATCCAGCCATTGCGCCGCGCGCGCTAGCGCGTCGGTCTCGGACTGGCGATAGGACTTGAGCTTGAGCAGGCCCGGCAGGAGCCGCGATTCCACCTGGGTGTGCTGCGCGACCAGCAGGTTTTCCAGCACGGTGAGCTGCTTGAACAGGCGCACGTTCTGGAACGTGCGCACCAGCCCGTGGCGCGCCACCTTGTGGCTGGGCAAACCAGTGATGGACTTGCCGTCCATGGTGATGTCGCCCGCCGTCGGCGCATAAAAGCCGCCCACGCAGTTGAACACCGTGGTCTTGCCCGCCCCATTGGGGCCGATGATGGCGAACACCTCGTCGGATTTGACTTCGAACGCCACGCTGTCCACGGCCAACAGGCCGCCGAACCGCATGGTCAGTCCGGATACTTTCAGCAATGCCTCGCTCATTTAGCCAGCTCCACGTGGGGACGCTTCATGGGCAACAACCCCTGCGGACGCCACATCATCATCAATACCATCACCAAGCCGAACATCAGCATCCGGTACTCGGCGAATTCGCGCGCCACTTCCGGCAGCACCGTCAGCAGCACGGCCGCCAGGATCACGCCCACCTGCGAGCCCATGCCGCCCAGCACCACGATGGCCAGGATCAGCGCGGATTCGATGAAGGTGAAGGACTCCGGGTTCACCATGCCCTGGCGCGCCGCGAAGAAGGCGCCGCCGAAACCAGCGAACATGGCGCCCAGCGTGAACGCGGACAGCTTGATGCGCGTGGGATTCAATCCCAGCGAACGGCAGGCGATCTCGTCCTCGCGCAGCGCTTCCCATGCGCGTCCGACGGGCATGCGGATCAGCCGGGTGGACACGAACAGCGTGGCCAGCGCCAGCAGCAGCGCCATCAGGTACAGATAGACCACCATGTGCTGGTTCTGGAAGGTCCAGCCCATGAATTCATGGAACGTGGTGCCCCCTTCCGTGCTGGCGCGGCGCGTCATCTCCATGCCGAACACCGTCGGCTTGGGAATGCCCGAAATACCGTCCGGGCCGCCCGTCAGCGTGTTCAGGTTGATCAGCAGCAGGCGGATCATTTCACCGAAGCCCAAGGTCACGATCGCAAGATAGTCCCCGCGCAGCCGCAATACCGGAAAGCCCAGGATGAAGCCGAACAGTGCCGACATGGCGCCCGCGAACGGCAGCGCTTCCCAGAAGCTCCAGCCGCCCCAGTGGTAGAGCAAGGCGTAGGTATAGGCGCCCACCGCGTAGAAGCCCACGAAACCCAGATCCAGCAGGCCCGCGAAACCGACCACGATGTTCAGCCCCAGGCCCAGCATCACGTAGATCAGCACCAGCGTGGCGATGTCCACCGAGCTGCGCCCGGCGAAGAACGGCCAAATCACCGCGATCGCCAGCAACAGCAGCGCAAGCGGCTTGTGGGTCCTGGCCGGCGCGGCCGGCAGCGTGGGCATGCGGGTCTTCAGCTTCTGGAACGGCTTGACGATCCAGGGGCGCAGCAGCTGGAAGAAGAAGACCACCGCGGCGGCAATCGCCACCAGCGACCAGTTCGACTCCATCGTGGTGCGCGCGCCCTGGCGGATCAGCTGCAGGCCGAAGACGGGGGTGACGATGACGGCCGTCAGCACGGCCGCCATGGTGGCATTTTTCAGATTGTTGTTCGACATCAGACTTTTTCCACCTCAGGTTTGCCCAACAGCCCGGTGGGACGGAACAGCAGGATCAGGATCAGCAGCGAGAACGCCACGATGTCCTTGTACTGTGAGGAGATGTAGGCAGCCGCGAAGGTCTCGGCCAGCCCGAGCAGCACGCCGCCCAGCATGGCGCCGGGGATGCTGCCGATGCCGCCCAGCACCGCCGCGGTAAAGGCCTTGATGCCGGCCAGAAAGCCGATGAAGGGATTGAGCTTGCCGATGGTGATGGCGATCAGCACGCCGCCCACCGCCGCCAGGATCGCGCCCATCACGAAGGTGAAGGAGATCACGCGATTGGTGTCGATGCCCAGCAGGTTCGCCATGTGCATGTCCTGCGAGCAGGCGCGCGAGGCGCGGCCCATGCGGGAATACTTGATGAACAGCGTCAGCCCGATCATCAGCAGCACCGTGACCACGATGATCATGATGCGCGAATACGGCACCGTCACGTCGAAATCGGTGCCCATGTGGAACTGCACGGCGCCGGACACCAGCGATGGCACGGCCATGTCGCGCGCGCCCTGGCCCAGGGCCACCCAGTTCTGCAGGAAGATCGACATGCCGATGGCCGAGATCAGCGCCACCAGGCGTGGACTGCCGCGCACGGGCCGGTAGGCGACGCGCTCGACGCTGAAGCCGTAGATGCCGGTGACGACGATGGACACGACCAGCATGGCCGCGATGATGAACGGCAGCGGCAAGCCGCTATTGGTGCCGATGGCCGTCAAGGTGACCAGGCCGACATAGGCGCCGATCATGTAGATTTCGCCGTGAGCGAAGTTGATCATACCGATGATGCCGTAGACCATTGTGTAGCCGATGGCAATCAACGCATAGATCGCGCCCAGAGACAATCCATTGAAGAATTGCTGGGTAAGTTGGGGTATGAGGTCAGACATTATTTCTCTTGCTCCAAATGGTTCCGGCCCCGGTGGAGAGACCCGGAGCCGGAAACCTGGGCGTATTTTATAAGGGCCTGGCATCTGCGCCCGCCGGCCGCACAGCGCTTTTGGCGCTTCGCTACGCGGATTACGGCAGAACGAGGACGACAGGCCCTACACGCCGGCGATGCCGGCGGGATCGCGAGTTTACAGCTGGGTCTTCTTGCCGTCCTTGTCCCATTTGTAAACGGCAAACTCGAAGTTCTTCAGGTCGCCCTTGGCGTCGTACTCGACCTTGCCGATACCGGTGTTGAAGGTGGTCTTGTGCATGTAGTCGGCCACCTTGGCGGGATCTTCGCCCACGGCGTTGATGCTGTCGGCCAGGATCTGCACGGCGGCGTACGCCGGCATCTGGAAGGCGCCGTCCGGATCGCGCTTGGCGTCCTTGAAGGCCTTCACGATGCTCTCGTTGCCGGGCAGCTTGGTGAAGTCGGCGGGCAGCGTGACCAGCAGGCCTTCGATCGCCGGACCGGCGATGGCCACCAGATCCTGGTTGGCGGTGCCTTCCGGCCCCATGAACTGGACCTTCAGGCCCTGTTCACGCGACTGGCGCAGCAGCAGGCCGAGTTCCGGGTGGTAGCCGCCGAAGTAGACCAGGTCCACGCCGGCCGACTTGAGCTTGGTGATGATGGCCGAGTAATCGCTGTCGCCGACGTTGATGCCTTCGAACATGGCGACGTTCACGCCTTCCTTGCCCAGCGCATCCCGAACCTGGGTGGCCACGCCCGAACCGTAGGTCTGCTTGTCGTGCAGCACGGCAACCTTCTTGGGCTTGAGCGTCTTGGCGATGTAGCCGGCGGCGTACGGGCCTTGCTGGTCGTCGCGGCCGATGGTGCGGAAGAAGAAGTGCGGCTTGATCGTGTCGGTGACCAGGGGCGAGGTCGCGCCCGGAGTGATGCCGACGATGCCCTCTTCTTCGTAGACCTTCACGGCGGCCACGGTCACGCCCGAGCATGCATGGGCCACGGCGAACTTGGCGCCGGAGTTGACCACGCGGTTGGCGGCCGGCACGGCCTGCTTGGGTTCGCAGCCGTCGTCGATGAGGATGGGTTCGAGCTTCTTGCCCTTGACGCCGCCCTTGGCGTTGATGGTCTCGATCGCGGTCAATGCGCCGGCCTGGATCTGGTCGCCGTATTGCGTATTGGGGCCGGTCATGGGCTGGGGAATGCCAATCTTGATCGTGTCGGCGGCGTGCGCGGCGCCAGCCAAGGCAAGTGCCCCAAGCGCCATGGCTACCGGGGTAAGGCGATTCAGAAACTTCATGCGGAGTTCTCCAGCGAGGTTTTGAGCGGCTCTGTCCGACGCGGTTTATCGGTTGGGTAATCCGTTAATCCTCGTCGCCCGTCGCCGGCTTCTTGGGCAAAAACACGGTGTGGGCGGTATTCTGGAAGCAAGCCGCCATACTGTCACTGCGTGTAATCCCCAATATTTCGGCAAGCGCCTTTAATCGTGACGGATAGCGGCGGCAAGCCCATGAAATCGCTGGAGAATCCGCAAGCAGGCCTTATTTAATATCTGGCGCGGCGAACGGAATCGTGCTTGGCAATTAATATAAGCCGTCCATTAATACACTGTTTAAATACGCATTTAAATACAGTGCTTACGCCAGGCTTACGAATAATGGCGCGCGCCACGATTCCGGAGCCGATTATGCCTGGCCGGCGCCTTGGCTGTGGTCCATGGCGCGCCTGCGCAACAAGGCCGTGAAAGCCCTGCCCGCCCGGGTTTGCGGCCGTGCATTGTTGAACAGCAGGCCCGGCGTGCGCATGGGCGTCGGATTCTCCAAGGGAATCATGCGCAACCCGGGATCCCGGGCAATGGCGCTGGCTGCGGCAATGGCGCCCACGTGCATGCGCGCCACCATCCCCAGCATCGCCGCGATGGTGTTCATTTCCGCGACGACCTCAGGCGCGGCGCCGGCGGCCTGGAAGCACTCGTCCAGCATCCGACGCGTCGAGAATCCCGACGGCAGCAGCACCAGCGGTTCACGATGCAATTCAATCATGCGAATGCGCCGGCGCGCCGCCAGCGGATGGCTGGCGGACACTACCAGGACCAACTCTTCGTTGAACAAGGGTTCGAAACGCAGCTCGCTCGGCGCCTCGGGCCGGTACGCCACGCCTACGTCCAGTTCGCTGGCCTCCAGTTTCCGGGCTATGGCGTCAGCGGGCAGTTCCTCGATCACGATCTTCACGCCGGGACTGCGGCGCAACAGCTGCGCCACGCAGTCGGGAATGAAATTCAGGTTGAACGTGTGGGTGGTGCCGACGCGAACCTCGCCGGTCGTCTGCGCCAGGTCCTGCTTGATTTCCCCCAGCCCCTGATCGATCTCCTTCAATGCCCGCAGCGCATAGGCCAGGAAGGTTTCACCCGCTTCGGTCATGAACACGCGCTTGCCGATGCGCTCGAATAATGGCTGGCCAATCTCATCCTCCAGCTGGCGTATCTGGTGGGACAAGGTCGACTGCGTCACGTGCACCCGTTCCGCAGCGCGCGTGAAGTTCAGTGAACCGGCCAGGGCGATGAAATACCTGAGATGCCGCAGTTCCATGAGGCAAGCCCCCCAAACAATCGATGCCATCAATGACAATGGACGATATTAATCATTTTTGTCTTTTCATGGAGGCCGATAGCCTATCGATTCGCAGCAAACGCAAGAGGAAGAAACTCATGTCCAAGGTCTTGGATGGCATCACCGTCATCGAGCAGGGAACATTCATCACCGGCCCGGCGGCGGGGATGCTGCTCGCCGATCTGGGGGCCAACGTCATCAAGGTGGAGCAGCCCGGCACGGGAGATCCGTTCAGGGCCTTCAAGGATGGCCTTTACAGCCCCCATTACCAAACCTACAACCGCAACAAGCGCAGCATAGAAATCGACGTCCGAAAGCCGTCCGACGCGCAGGTATTCGACGATCTGATACGCGAGGCGGACGTCTATATCCAGAACTTCCGCCCTGGTGCCGCCGAGCGGCTGGGCGCGGGCGAAACGCGCCTGCGCGCCATCAACCCGCGCCTTGTCTATTGCGCGATCAGCGGCTTCGGCCAGACCGGCCCCGCCGCCGGGCGACCGGCCTATGACACGGTGGCACAGGCCGCCAGCGGCTTTCTCAATCTGCTCGTAAACCCAGCCAACCCACGCGTCGTGGGCCCGGCCATCGCAGATGCGCTGACGGGTTTCTACGCCGCCTACGGCATACTCGGCGCACTGGTCGAGCGCGCCCGCACGGGCGTCGGCCGCAGCGTGGAGGTGTCCATGCTGGAAGCCATGTGCCATTTCAACCTCGACGCGTTCACGCACTTCTTTGCCGAAGGCGAAGTCATGGGTCCGTTTAGCCGGCCCAGCGTGTCCCAGTCCTATGCCCTCGCCTGCGCCAACGGAAAGAAGCTGGCCCTGCACATGTCCTCGCCCGAAAAGTTTTGGCGCGGACTGGCCAATGCCATCGAGCGGCCCGACATCCTGCAAGACCCACGCTTCGCCACCCGCGCCGGCCGCATCACCCACCACGAGCAGTTGATCAGCGTGCTCGGCGAAGTCTTCGCCTTGCGGACCCGAGAGGAATGGTGCCAGCGCCTTGCAGCCGAAGACGTACCGCACGCGCCCATGTACGACACCGCCGAAGCGCTGCAAGACCCGCAGGCGCGGCACCTCCAGCTGGAGATAGAGGGTACACACCCCACGCTGGGACGATGGCGCACCGTGCGCTCGCCGGTCAGCTTCGACGGCCAGCGCGCCAGCTCAGTCATTCCGCCGCCCGTGCTGGGCGAACACAACGCAGAGATCCGCGGCGCGCTCGCGGCCCGCAAGCCCCAACCTGACTCCCGGGACCCGTCATGAAAATAGGCAAGGCAACCATACCCCGCAGCGCCATCTGCACCTCGGACGAACATGCGATCGTGGTGCGCGGCGAGGATCTGTGCAAGGACCTGATAGGCAAGATCTCCTTTACCGACTACTTCCATCTGTTGGTCACTGGCCGCCGGCCCGATGCCGCCGCCACGGCGGTGCTGGACGCAACACTGGTCGCCATCGCCGAACATGGCTTGGTGCCCAGCGTGCAGGCTGCGCGCATGACGCTGGCCGCCGCGCCGGACGCCATGCAGGGCGCGGTCGCAGCCGGCCTGCTCGGCTGCGGGTCAGTCATATTGGGCGCCTCGGAGACCGCTGGCCGCCTCTTCGCCGAAATCAAGGACTGCGCGGAACAGGGCCAACTGGACCTGGACGCGGCGGCGCTCGAGGTTCTGAAGCGCTATCGCGCCGACGGCAAGGCCATCCCGGGCTACGGCCACCCGCTGCACAAAACGCGGGATCCGCGCGTGGCGCGGCTGTTCGCAGTCGCGCGGGACCGCGGTTCGGACCAGACCTATATCGAGATCGCGGAAGCCGTGGAGCGACAAATCCCGGGCGTGCTCGGCAAGGCGCTCAAGCTGAATGTGTCCGCCGCCATTCCCGCAGTGCTGCTGGGCGCCGGCTTCCCGCTGCCTGCCCTGCGCGGCGTGCCCTTGCTGGCGCGCACCGCCGGCCTGATCGCACACCTGAACGAAGAGCTGCAACAACCCGCGGGCTTCGCGCTGTCGTACCAAGCCACCCGCGAACTGCAGTACGACGGCAAGGTTCCAGACGGATTCGGAAACACGGACCGCTGAACGCACGCCGCGGGCTGCCTGCTGCACGCGTGGCGGGCAGCGCCAAGCGGCGCATGATAAACATAGGAGACAAACACCATGACCGTTTCTCGCCCGAGGCCTGTACCCGGCTGCCCCGCCCGCCGCGCGTTCGCCGCACTGGCCCTGCTTGCCAGTGGGCTAGGCCTGGCGGCCCAGCCCGCGCGCGCCGCGGACTACCCCGAACGTCCGATCAAAATGATCGTGCCGTTCGGTCCCGGCACCACCACCGACACCGTCGCCCGCATGATGGGCGACGCCATGGCGAAATCGCTGGGCCAACCCGTCATCATCGAGAACAAGGCGGGCGCGGGTGGTTCCATCGGCACCGAATTCGTCGCCCGTTCGCCAGCGGACGGCTACACCGTCATCATGGGCACCGTCGGCACGCATGCCATCAACAAGGCGCTGTATCCGAAGCTGGGCTATGACCCCTTGCGCGACTTCACGTCCGTCGCCATGGTCGGCTCCACGCCCACCCTGCTGGTGGTCGGCGCCGGCTCGCCGATCCGCGATCTCAAGGACCTGGCCGCCGCAGCCGCGAAACCGGGCGGAGTCAGCTTTGCCTCGGCCGGCACCGGTACCTCGGGACACTTGGCGGGAGAGTTGTTGAAATCGCGCCTGGGCGGCACCATGGTGCACATCCCCTACAAGGAAGGCAGCCAGGCGCTGACCGACGTCATGTCGGGCCAAGCCCAGTTCATGTTCTACCACCCCATTGCCGTGCTGCCGCACATCAAGTCCGGCAAGCTGCGCGCGCTGGGCGTTTCCGGCATGCGGCGCAGCGCGTCCGCGCCGGACGTGCCGACCATCGCCGAACAGCTGGGCGGAAATTTCGACCTGCAAGCGTGGTTCATGATCTACGCGCCAGCCGCAACTCCCGCCCCGGCCCTGCAAAAGCTGCGTGACACCGCTGCAGCCGCTCTGGCGAATCCGGACATCATGACCAAGCTGGAGGCCCAAGGGGTGGAGAAGAACAACGTGCCGATGGCGGACATCGACAAGTTCGGACAGGACGAACTGGCGAAATGGTCGGACCTGATCAGGCAGTCCGGCGCCCAGGCCAACTAGCGGCCGGCCGCAGCTACGGAACCCGACGGCGCCCTGGCAAGGCGCCATCCCGTCAAGCGTTGGCCGGCTTCGCCAGATTCCACATCAGCGCCCGGAACGGCGCCAGCATGCTGATATTGACCGCGAGCTTGATCGCCAGGTCGCCCATCATCCAGGTCATCCACGGCGCGCCAGTCGCGGCGAAGGCGACGCTGAAGAACACCGCGGTGTCCAGGATCGCGCCCAGCACGCCCGACACCAGCGGCGCGCGCCACCAGCGCTGGTCGCGCAGGCGGTCGAACACCTGGATGTCGACCAGCTGCGCGCAGATGTAAGCCAGGCCCGAGGCCAGCGCGATGCGCGGCGAAGCCACCCATACCGACACCACCAGGGCCGCGCCAAAGCCGAACCAGACCACCCGGCGCGCGGCCGCCGGGCCGAAACGGCGGTTCAGCACATCGGTGACCAGGAACGCGATCGGGTAGGACAGCCCGCCCCAGGTCAGCCAGTCATTCAGCGGCACCTGGACCAGGATGTTCGAGCCCACCACCACCACCAGCATGCACAGCACGGCAATGGCGAACTGCGGCCGGCTCATCAGCGCAAAGCGCCGGGAGGCCGCGTTCCCGCCTGCGGCCGTCATTTCCCGAACTCCTCCGCCAGCTCGCGCGAGCGTTGGGCGGCGGCAGCCATGGCGTTCTCGACGATGCCGGCAAAGCCCGCGGCGCCGAAGGCGTTGAGCGCGGCGGCCGTGGTGCCGCCCTTGGAGGTCACGCGTTCGCGCAAGGTAGACAGCGGCTCCGAGGATTCCGCCGCCAGGCGCGTGGCGCCGGCCAGGGTGCCGAGCGCCAGCTGCTTGGCCTGTTCGGCCGTCAGGCCGACCTTCTGGCCGCCCGCCACCAGCGCTTCCAGGAACAGGAAGACATAGGCCGGACCGCTGCCGGACAAGGCCGTCACGCCGTCGAGCGCGGCATCGTCGGCCACCCACACCACTTCGCCCACGCTGGACAGCAAACGGCCGGCCAGTTCGCGGTCGGCGGCGTCCACCCCGTCCAGCGCCGCCAGGCCGGTGATGCCGGCGCCCACCAGGGCGGGCGTATTGGGCATGCAGCGCACCAGCCGCTTGAACGGCGCTTCGGGCGTGCCCAGCCAGGCGGCCAGCGTGTCGGCGCGTATGCCAGCCGCCACGCTTACCACCAAAGTGTCTTCGCGCAGCCATTGACGCGCGGAAGCCACAACGTCTTTCATGTTCTGTGGCTTGACAGCGAACACCCAGACGCGACACCGCGCCAGTGCCTCGCCCGGGGCCGCCGCGGTGGTCATTCCGCGAGCCTGCCAGGCGGCGTGCGAATCCTGGTTTATGTCAATGACATGAATGTGGTCAGCGGCGCATACTTTGCCGGCCAGTCCCGAGGCCAGGGCGGCTGCCATATTGCCGCCGCCAATGAACGCAATCGAAAGTTCGTTTTTCATAGGGGCCGATTGTAGACGGTAGTGCTCATTGGGGAAAAAAAGAAAAATGTTCGTTCGCGCCTGAAACGCGCAATTTGACAGGCGTTTAGAGTGATGTGAAAGTCACGCTTTTGTCACAAACAATTCATAAGGTGTCGTGTTTTCCGCGCCCGGACAACCCGGTCGCGTCACGCCCAACTGGAGGAACCTCTCTATGCGATCCCATCGTATTGCCCTAACCTTTGCCGCCATCATGACGGCTTTCGCAGGCGCCTCCGCGCATGCCGCCACCGAGATCCAATTCTGGCACTCGATGGAAGGCGCGCTGGGCGACCGCGTGAACGGCCTGGTCGACGAATTCAACAAAAAGAACCCCGACTACCAAATCAAGGCAGTCTACAAGGGCAACTACGGTGAATCCATGAATGCCGGCATCGCCGCGTTCCGCGCCGGCAATGCCCCCGACATCCTCCAGGTGTTCGAAGTCGGCACCGCCACCATGATGTACGCCAAGGGCGCCATCAAGCCGGTGCAGCAGATGTCCGAGGAAGTGGGCAACCCGATAGATCCCAAGGAATTCATCGGCGCCGTGGCCGGCTACTACTCGTCGGCCGACGGCAAGCTGGTGTCGATGCCCTTCAACAGCTCGACCGTGGTGTTCTACTACAACAAGGACGCCTTCAAGAAGGCAGGCCTGGACGCCGACAAGCCGCCCAAGACCTGGGAAGAGCTGGCCGCCGCCGGCCAGAAGCTGAAGGCCGCCGGCCAGGAATGCGGCTACACCACCTCGTGGCCGTCGTGGGTCCAGCTGGAAACGTTCTCGGCTTGGCATAACGTGCCTTACGCCACCAAGGACAACGGTTTCGGCGGCCTGGACGCCCGCATCGCCATCAACACCCCGCTGCACGTGCGCCACCTGGACAACCTGGCCAAGCTGGGCAAGGAAGGCATCTTCATGTACGGCGGCCGCGGCGACGAGCCGAACTCGCTGTTCATCAGCGGCAAGTGCGCCATGATCACCGGCTCGTCCGGCCTGCGCGCCAACATCGCCAAGAACGCCAAGTTCGAATTCGGCACCTCGACCCTGCCCTACTACGCCGACGTCCAAGGCGCGCCGCAGAACACCATCATCGGCGGCGCTTCGCTGTGGGTCTTCGCCAACAAGAAGCCGGAAACCTACAAGGGCGTGACCGCGTTCTTCAAGTTCCTGGCCAGCCCGGAAATCGCCGCCCGCTGGCACCAGCAGACCGGCTACGTGCCTGTCACCAAGGCCGCCTACGAGCTGACCAAGAAGGAAGGCTTCTACGACAAGAACCCGGGCACCGAAGTCGGCGTCAAGCAATTGAACGTTGAAACCACCGCCCAATCCCGCGGCCTGCGCCTGGGCTTCCTGCCGCAGATCCGCGAAATCGAAGATGCCGAAATCGAACGCATCGTGTCCGGCAAGGTCACTGCCAAGGACGGCGCCGAGAACATCGTCAAGCGCGGCAACGAACTGCTGGAAAAATTCGAGAAGAGTGTAAAGTAACGCCCTTCCGCGATGCCGCCCGGCCCTGTCAATCGGTATTTTCCATGCCGTAACAAGGACTTGGGCTGGTTTGCACTAGGCAGTACAAGGCTTAAGGCCCTGGGTTTTTAGGGCTTTAAGCCTGTCGCATTTTACGAAGGCGGTTTCAGGCGGCGGTTACTCCAACCGCCGCTTTTCTGTACCTTGGGTTCCCCCTATGGAAAAACGTGTTGTATTCGGGCACAAGACCTTGCCCTATCTGCTGCTCCTGCCGCAGATCATCATTACCGTGGTCTTCTTCTTCCTGCCTGCCGGCCAGGCCATGTGGCAATCGCTGCGGCTGGAAGATGCTTTCGGACTGTCCTCCGAGTTCGTCGGACTGGACAATTTCAAGGAACTGTTCTCGCAACAGGCCTACCTGGATTCCTTCCGCGTCACCGCCGTCTTCTCGATCCTCGTGGCGGTGGTCGGCCTGGGCGTGTCCTTGCTGCTGGCGGTCATGGCAGATCGCGTCATCCGCGGCGCCGGCCTCTACAAGACGCTGCTGATCTGGCCCTACGCCGTCGCCCCTGCCGTGGTCGGTGTGCTGTGGCTGTTCATGTTCTCGCCGTCGGTCGGCATCCTGGCGGTGGCGCTGAACCACTCCGGCGTCGACTGGAACCCGCGTTTGAACGGCAATCAGGCCATGACCCTGGTGCTGATCGCCGCCGTGTGGAAGCAGGTGTCGTACAACTTCCTGTTCTTCCTGGCCGGCCTGCAATCGATTCCGCGCTCGCTCATCGAAGCCGCCGCGATCGACGGCGCCAGCCCGTCGCGCCGCTTCTGGAGCATCGTGTTCCCGCTGCTCTCGCCCACCACCTTCTTCTTGCTGGTGGTCAACATCATCTACGCCTTCTTCGACACCTTCGCCGTGGTGGACACGACCACGCAGGGCGGTCCGGGCACGTCGACCTCGATCCTGGTCTACAAGGTGTACAGCGACGGCTTCCGCGGCCTGGACCTCGGCTCGTCCGCGGCGCAGTCGGTGGTGCTGATGTTCATTGTGATTGCCTTGACGGTCGTGCAGTTCCGCTACGTCGACCGCAAAGTGCAGTATTGATTTTGTCCGAGGCTATAAACAATGGTTGAACGCCGTCCCTGGCTGGATATTCTGGCCCACGTCATTCTGCTCTGCGGCGTGGCGATGGTGGCATTTCCGCTTTACGTCACTTTCGTCGCGTCCACCCAGACCGCGCAGGAAGTGGCGTCCGCGCCGATGTCCCTCATCCCCGGCAAGCATTTCGTCGACAACTACATGCAGGCGCTGTTCGGCGGCTCGTCCGGCGGTTCGTCGGGCGCGCCCGTGGGCCGCATGATGTACGTCAGCCTGATCATGGCGCTGGCGATTTCCATCGGCAAGATTGCCATCTCGCTGCTGTCGGCCTTCGCGGTGGTCTACTTCCGCTTCCCCGGCCGCATGTTCTTCTTCTGGATGATCTTCGTCACGCTGATGCTGCCCGTCGAAGTCCGCATCGCGCCCACCTACAAGGTCGTGGCCGATCTCGGCCTGCTCAACAGCTACGCCGGCCTGACCCTGCCGCTGATCGCCTCGGCGACGGCGACCTTCCTGTTCCGCCAGTTCTTCCTGACGGTGCCCGACGAGCTGATCGAGGCCGCGCGCATCGACGGCGCGGGCCCGGTGCGCTTCTTCCGCGACGTGCTGCTGCCCTTGTCCAAGACCAGCATCGCCGCGCTGTTCGTGATCCAGTTCATCTATGGCTGGAACCAGTACCTGTGGCCGCTGCTGGTCACCACGCAGGAAGACATGTACCCCGTCGTCATCGGCATCAAGCGGATGATCAGCGGCGGCGACAGCGTGACCGAATGGAACATCACCATGGCCACCGCCATGCTCGCGATGATCCCGCCGGCGCTGGTCGTCATCCTGATGCAGAAATGGTTCGTCAAGGGTCTGGTCGACACTGAAAAGTGACGCTTACCCACGCTCTCGCCCCCGAACACGACTCCGAACACGAATAACTCATGGCTACTCTAAGCTTCCGCAACGTCAAGAAAACCTATGCCGGCAACGTGCCGGTCATCCATGGCATCGACATGGACGTCAAGGATGGTGAATTCATCGTCATCGTCGGCCCCTCGGGCTGCGGCAAATCCACGCTGATGCGCATGGTCGCCGGCCTGGAAACCGTCACCGGCGGTGAAATCCTCATCGACGACAAGGTCGTCAACAATCTGGAACCCGCCGAGCGCGACATCGCGATGGTGTTCCAGAACTACGCGCTCTACCCTCACATGACCGTGTTCGAGAACATGGCCTACGGCTTGAAGATCCGCAAGTTCTCCAAGGACGAGATCAAGAAGCGCGTGGACGCGGCAGCACAAATCCTGGAACTGGGCCATCTGCTGGACCGCCGCCCGCGCGCGCTGTCCGGCGGCCAGCGCCAGCGCGTGGCCATGGGCCGCGCCATCGTGCGCGAACCCAAGGTGTTCCTGTTCGACGAACCGCTGTCGAACCTGGACGCCAAGCTGCGCGTGGCGATGCGCCTGGAAATCATGAAGCTGCACCGCCGCCTGGGCACCACCAGCCTGTACGTGACCCACGACCAGGTCGAGGCCATGACCCTGGCGCACCGCATGATCGTCATGTACCAGGGCGTGCCCGAGCAGATCGGCACGCCGATGGAAGTGTTCGAAAAACCCGCCTCGACCTTCGTGGCCGGCTTCATCGGCTCGCCGCCGATGAACCTGATGGAAGTCAACGTGGCGGGCGACGGCACGGTGCAGACGCTGGACGGCACCGCGCTGGAGATCTCGCCGCTGCAGGTGCCCTCGCAGGTGCGCGGCCGCAAGATCATCATGGGCATGCGCCCCGAGCACATGCTGCTGAACACCCAGGGCGTGCCGGCCGAAGTCGAGATGGTCGAAACGCTGGGCTCCGAGCAACTGGTCCACAGCCGCTGCGGCAAGAGCATGCTGGTCGTGCGCTGCACCACGCGCCAGTTGTCGGAGTCGTCGGCCAAGGTCGGCGACCGCGTCAACCTGGGCCCGGACGGCCGCCATCCGCTGCACTGGTTCGAGGCCGACAGCGGCCGCCGCGTGCAAGGCCTGTAAAGCCACATCCCTGGACGCAAGCGGCGGCGACGCCCGCCCGCTTGCGCCTTGCCCGCTCCCGGCCGGGAGCAGGCTTTCCCCCCCATCAATACGAGTACGTCATCATGGTGCCGATGGTGTACTGCGCGCGGTCCTTTACGATGGGGCTGTCCGCCGCGTCACCGTACAGGCGCCGTGCTTCCGCCGCCGTGGTCCACGACCAGGACTTGGAGAGCGGCACCGTCCAGGTGGCGCCCAGGCCGATGCTTTCGAGACCGCCCTTGGGCGTGTACTTGCGGTAGCCGGACTTCGCCGACTGGTTGCCGCTCACGCCATACCAGGTGCGCATGTAGTTGCCGTCGCCGAAGGTGCCGGACAGCGCCAGCGATATCGCCCCGGCGCTGCCCTCGTACACCGTGGTGCTGGCTCCCAGGTTGAACATGGTGTAGGCGCTGCCCACGTCGCGGTTGTCGCCCTTCTTGAAGGCATGCGCCACCGTCGCCGACAGGGTCACGGGGCCCAGCGTCGTTTCCGCGTCCATGCCGATCTGCGCGCGGCTTTCGATGTCGCCCATGCCACGCAGCTTGTCCGATCCCTGGAACCCCTTCTTGTGGTCCTTGCGCGAAGCGCTGGGCGCAAGATAGAAGCGGAACGTGCTGTCCAGCGCCTGGGTTTCCCAGCCCAGGCCGTGGTCGGTGCTGAGGAAGAAGCCGCCTGGGCTGCGCACGCCCAGGCCGATGATCGGCACGGCGGAATACTCGTCGCTGCCGCTGTAGCGCGGCGCGTAGCCCGCGCCCAGCGTGCCGTAGAACAGCCATTCGTCGGCCGCCCCCTCCCCGGTCGCCACCGTCAACCCGCGCGAGCTGGCTCCGCGCTGGCCGTAGACGGAACTGGTCGCCGCGTCATCGGCCAGGGACAATCCCGGGACTAAAGCCAGCAGGCACGCGGCGGCGCCACCGCGCGTAAACAGGGAAGAACGGATTTTTCGCTTCATAACAGCTTCCAAGAAACGAGGTTGAGGGGGGGGGTAAAACCGTTGAGCCGCGATTGGCCCGATCTATTGGGTGATTGCGCCCTGCTTGGCCTGGCGCATCAGCGCCATCGCCATCGTCGACACCGACATCACCAGCGGTTCGCTCGTGTCGGAGTTGCTCATGACCAGGACCGCGAGCTTGTCGCGCGGCGCCAGCACGAAGCGGGAGTGGAAGGCTTCGGTGGCGCCGCTGTGCTGACGCAAGGGCATGCCGGCGATGTCCTCGCCACAGGGCGCCGCCAGCCAGGACAAGGCCAGGCGGCACTCCAGCGCCAGCCCGCCCTGCACCGTTTCCATGTCCAGCACGGCGCGGGCCGATTCGGCGTTCAGCACGCGGCGGCCTTGGTAGAGGCCTTCGGCGAAAAGCATGCTGGAGAAACGCGCCATTTCCGAAGTGCTGAGCCACAAGCCGTCGGCCGCTTCGTTCGGCTGGGGCGCCTCGGCCCAGGGCGCGCCCTGGCGGTAGCCCGAGGCGCGCAGCTCGAGCATGCGGGGATCGGGATGGAAACCCGCGCGCGGCATGTTCAGCGGCTGCAGGATGGTGCGGCGCACGTAGGCGTCGAACGGTTCGCTCGCCACGTGCGCGACCATGTCGCCCAGCAAGGCGTAGGCCATGTCGGCGCGCGCGCGCCCCATGGTGTCTTCCAGCGATCCGGGGTGCACGGCCAGCAGATTGCGGGCGGTGAAGGGATGCGCGCCCAGCCATTGCATGGCGCCGCGGCGCGGCTGGATGTCCCAGTTGGGCAAGGCCTGCGAGGCCGGCTGGTCCAGCGCCAGGCGCCCGTCATCGGCGGCGCGCAGCACGCCCGCGGCCGTGACGATCTTGGTGATGGCGCCTACGCGGTACAGCGTGTCGCTGGAAGCGCTGCGATGGCGCAGCGGGTCCGCGTAGCCAAAGCCCGTGCTCCACACCACGCGCTGGTCGTCGACGATGGCGATCGACAGGCCCGGCACGCCGGACGCATCCATGTCATACGGGATGCGCTGCGCCAAATAACCGACGACAGCCTGGTAATCGCCCTGCGCAATGGGAGGCGGCGCCTCGGGCGGCACGCCCTGGCAACCGCCCGCGGCGACCAGCAACATACCTACGGCAACCAGGCGGCTGAGGGAAAACATGGCTAGCGGCAATGCCTCTGTGGAGAACTGCCGTCATGCTATCCAGGCGCCCGCCCGCGATCTTTCCCGCTTTGTATGGAGTTTGTGAAGATTGCGGCGGCGGATTGTGAAGTTTGTTTACGTTGTGCCTGAGCGCGCCGCGCCAGCGCTCAGGCGGTCTTCCAGGCGATTACGAAACGCGCGCCGCCCAGGGGGCTGTCGCTCGCCTGCACCGTGCCGTTGTGCCAACGGGCCACGCGGCTCACGATGGCCAAGCCCAGCCCCACGCCGCCCGTGCCGCGGTCGCGGCTTTCGTCCAGGCGGATAAAGGGCTCGAAAACTCGCTCGCGGTCCGCGGGCGGGATGCCGGGGCCGTCATCGTCCACGATCAGCACGTACTCGCGCGCGCCCGGGCTGATCAGGCTGACCTGGACCTGGCGGCCGGCATGCCGGATGGCGTTCTGCAGCAGGTTGAGCAAGGCGCGCGTCATGTAGCGCTGATGCAGATGCACCTCGGGCACCTGGCATAGCGCCACCTCGCAGCGTACACCCGACACGCCGGCCTCGAAACCCGCGTGCTGCACCACCGAATCCAGCCAGCCGCGCGCATCCTGCGGCTGCAGCGCCACGCCGTCGCCCTTGTGTTCCAGGCGCGCGTACATCAGCAACTCCGAGGCCATGGCATCCAGCTCGGCCACGTCGCTCTTCATTTCCTCGACCAGGCGCTTGCGTGCGGCGGGATCGTCCTCGCGGTCCATCATGTCCAGCTCGAACGACAGGCGCGCGATCGGCGTGCGCAGCTCGTGCGACACGGCGTTGGTCAGGTCGCGCTGGTTACCCACCAGCGCACTGATGCGGTCGGACATCTGGTTGAAGGTATCGCCCAGGTTGCGGATGCTGGAATGTCGCGACAGACGGGCCCGCGCCTGCAGATCGCCCTGTCCCATGCGCTGGGCGGCGGTCTTCAGGGCTTCCAGGTCGCGCCAGATGGGCAGCGCCCACACCAGCATGAACGCGCACAGCAGCAGGCCCAGGGCAGAGTACACCGCGGCCATCAGCCACGGTGCGATGGACGGCTCGGGCGGCAGCTTGACCTCCAGCCATTGCCCGCCCGGACCGGGAATCGCCGCCACAAAGGTCTGCTGCTTGTCGCGCACAAAGAAGCTGCCGACATCGACCATGGCGCGCTCGTCCTGAGTGGCGCCGTAGCTGTCGGCATCGACCACCTTGAGCGCCAGGCCGTAGTGCGGCGCCAGCGCGTCGCGCACGTGCGCCTCGCGCTCGGCGGGCGGCACGAGGGCCAGTTCCTGCACCAGACTGTGGATCTGGCCCCGCACCGCTTCGCGCGCGTAGGCGTCGCTGACGGGCTCGAAGAAGTAGTTGGCGGACCGGTCCACGACTTCGTTGGAAATGACGAAGCCCACCGCCAGCACCACGAACAGCCGCAGGACAAACTTAAGCATCACCGCCCTCGTGTGCCTTGGGCGAGAACAGATAGCCCTTGCCCCACACGGTCTTGATGCGCGCCGGATCGCGCGGGTCGTCGTCCAGCTTGCGCCGCAGTTTGCTGACGCAGACGTCGACGCTGCGGTCCAGCCCGTTGAACTCGATGCCGCGCACGGCGTTGAGCAGGTCGTCGCGGGTCAGCACCTGGCCAGCCTGGCTGGCCAGCGCCCAGAGCATTTCGAACTCCATCGTGGTCAGGTCCACCTCCGAACCCGCATGGACCACGGCGCGCGTGCGCCGGTCTATGACCAGGGGACCGAACTCCAGGCGCTCCGGCGGCTCGTCCAGCTGGCTGTGCCGCCGCAGCAGCGCCCGCACCCGCGCCAGCAGCACGCGCGGTTCCACGGGCTTGATGACGTAGTCGTCCGCGCCCGATTCCAGGCCCAGGATCTGGTCCAGGTCGTCTTCGCGGGCTGTCAGCATCAGGATAGGCGCCGATGAAAACGCGCGCAGGTCGCGGCAGACCTGCAGGCCGTCGCGGCCGGGCAGCATCAGGTCCAGGATGGTGATGGCCGGGTCATGCCTGCGGAAAGCCTCCACCGCGTGATCGCCGCGGTAGGCCTGGGCGACATTGAAACCGTGCTGCTCCAGGAACTGCGCGATCAGGCGCGAGAGTTTCGGATCGTCTTCGACTAACAGGGCCTTGGTCATGGTGTCCCGACAGAAAAAAGTGAGGTCGATGGCGCCGCATTCTACGCAATCGCAGCGGGTTCGCCTTCGACAGGGAGCGTCGCTATCGGGTTCCCGCCGCGCCTGGCATTGAAAAACCTGGCAGGAAAATCAGGGTTTCCGGCCAGGTTTTGTCCAAACCACACATGATTCCGTCGTTCAAGCGACGGCGCGCCTCAGAATTTATGCCTGACGCCGACGGACACGGACAGTTGCTGGCCGCTACTCGACGGCAAGTTGTTGTAGATCTGCGCGAACCTCGCGTCGCCAGCCGCCTTTTGAGCAATGCCGACCAGGAAAACGTCGGTCCGCTTCGAAAGGAACCAGTCGATGCCTGCGTCCAGCTGGTGCCACCTGGGCCGTTCGCCGGTCCGACGATAACGGCCATCGGTATAAATGTAACCCAGGCCGATCAGCACGCTGGGCGTGATGTAGTTGGTCACGGTGACTTCATAATTGCTCAGGCCCAGCCGCGAATGATCCAGGTAGTCGAACTGGGAGTGCGTGTACATCAGCGAGAGCTTGGTCGCTCCAAACGTGTATGACCCTCCCGCGCCATACATCTCTTGCTGGTCCACCGCGGCGCCTGCCTGGCTTTTCACGAACGGCGACGTGTAGCCGTAATCGCCCGAGACCGCGCCGTCGGCATTCGATTTGCTGTTGGGCTTGTTGACGACGTGGTAGGCAATGCCCGCGCTGAATGGTCCGTCCGCGTAGGTCAGCGCCGTATTGAAATCGTTGTTGTCGGAAGATCCGGCTGTCTTGTTGGCAAACGCGTAGCCCGCCAGCCATTGGAAACCCGCCAGCGTCGGACTCTTGTACTGGACCGCATTGTTCTCGCGGAATGTCGTAAAGACGTTGTCGTTGTCGCCGATAGGCACGCCGTAGGTTGCGAACTGCACCGCAGCCTCATACGCGGCCAGGCTTTGCGCCATCGTATCGGCCTGGCGACCGAATGTCAGTTGGCCCAGCCGGTCATTGGCCAGACCGACAAAGGCCGCGCGACCGAACAGGCGCCCGCCTTGGCTCATGCTGCCGCTGTTCAGGCTGAACCCGCCTTCCAGATTGAAGATTGCGCGATCGCCGTCACCGAGGTCTTCCGAGCCTTTCATGCCGAATCGCGGCCCCTGCTGAACGCCGCTTGCCGTTTGCAGCTTACTGCCCCCGGCCGCATTGTTCGTGTACATCACCCCTTGCGACAGCAGGCCGTACAAGGTGACGTTTCCGGCGCTGGCTGGCTGCGCCGCGGCGGCCAGCAGGCAAGACAGAAGCAGACGACTTTTCATTCCATTCCCCTGAATTTGATGATTTGGATTTCTCGCCGGGACGCCACTGTCACGGCGAGCACAAACGACAGCGCCACAGGCGCTGGACCAGCACTAGGAAACACTCGGGATCAACAGAGAAAGGCGCGAGACTTCAGGCTCGTCGGCGCCCGGGAAGTCCGGGATAACTGGGCGCCGGCGAGAAGTGAGGAGATCGTTGAAGCACCCATCGTCATAATTCGCAAATAATTTCTATATTTATAAATTTTTGCCGAATTAACAAATATAGGGACTTTCCACCGATAACGACTCACATGGGTATGATTACCAAATTGTGCAAATATCGCCGGAACGATAAGTCGCCATGCAGAAGCCCACGCTGTCCGAACAAGCCTATGCACGCTTGCAGCATGACCTGCTGACTGGCGTCTTCGAGTCGGGCGAGAAAATGCAGCCGCAAGCGCTGCAGGAGCGTTACGGCCTGGGAACCAGTCCTATCCGGGAGGCCTTGTTGCTGCTCAGCCGCGACGGCCTCGTGCGGAGTCAAGGCCAACGCGGTTTTCGGGTGGCCGAGCTGTCGCGCGTGGATCTGCTGGACATCACCCGGGCGCGTCAGCAGATCGAAGCGGCATTGCTGCGCGACGCCATCGAGCATGGCGACGAAGATTGGGGCGCCCAGATCGTTGCGGCCTTCTACAAACTCACGCACACGCCCGTGCCGTCCCAGGGAGACGCCGACTCGAAGCGTCGCTGGGAAACGGCCCATTCGCAGTTCCATTTCGCCCTGTTCGACGCGGCGCAGTCGGGATGGCTACGCAGGCTCGACGAGCAGCTGGTGCTCAATTCCGAGCGTTACCGCCATACGCCCATCAATGGCAAGCTGCCGCTAGCCATGACCGAAAGGGATATGGAGAAAGACCACCGCGAGTTGATGGATGCCGTGCTGGCCCGCGATGCGGACCGCGCCTGCGCATTGCTCATGATTCACATCGAGGAAACCGCGGCGGTGGTCGGGCCTCATCTGTGACGCAAAAAAAATCGGACCGGAAGACTATCGCTTCCGGCCCGATTTTCCATGCAACGGCAAGCCGTTGCGCCGCTGACGCAGGCCTGGGGCCCGCAGCAGGATTTACTTGTAGACGGTCTTGGAGCCGTCCTTGTGCCAGGTGAACACGTCGAACTGGAAGTTCGTCAGGTCGCCTTGCTTGTTCCAGGACACCTTGCCGATCGGCGTGTCGAAGGAATTGGCGTGCAGGTACTTGGCGACCTTGGTCGGGTCGTCGCTGCCCGCGCCCTTGATGCCGTCCGCAATGACCTGGGTGGCCGTGTAGGCGGTCATCTGGAAGGCGCCGCTGGCGTTGCGCTTCTTGGCTTCGAAGGCCTTGACGATATCGGCGTTGGCGGCGCTCTGGGTGAAGTCGGCCGGCAGCGTCAGCAGCATGCCTTCGACGGCGTCGCCGGCGATGGCATTGATGTCGGGGTTGCCCGTGCCTTCCGGACCCATCCACTTGGCTTTCACGCCCTGTTCGGCCGCCTGACGCAGCAGCAGGCCCATTTCGGGGTGGTAGCCGCCGTAGTAGACGAAGTCCACGCCCTGGCTCTTCAACTTGGTGATGACGGCCGAGTAGTCGCTGTCGCCAGCGTTGATGCCTTCGAACACGGCGACGGCCACGCCGCCCTTCTCGAGGTCGTTCTTGACCGCGGTGGCGATGCCCTGGCCGTAGGACTGCTTGTCATGCAGCACGGCGACCTTCTTGGGCTTGATCTTGTCCAGGATGAACTTGGCGGCGGCGGGGCCTTGCTGGTCGTCGCGGCCAATGGTGCGGAAGATGAACTCGTAGTTCTTGCCGTCGGTCAGGGCCGGCGACGTCGCCGACGGCGTGACCATGACGACGCCTTCGTTGTTGTAGATGTCGGCGGCGGCGATGGTGGCGCCCGAGCACACGTGGCCCACGACGAAACCGATCTTGCTGTTGACGACGCGGTTGGCGGCGACCGGGCCTTGCTTGGGTTCGCAGCCGTCGTCGATCACGACGGTTTCCAGCTTCTTGCCGTTGATGCCGCCGGCGGCGTTGATGCGTTCGACCGCGGTATCGACCCCTTCACGGACCATATCGCCATACTGGGTGACCGCGCCGGTGGTGGGGCCGACGACGCCGATCTTGATGGTTTGCGCTTGCGCTCCCGAGGCAAACGCCAGACCGGCCGCGACGCCCAGCGCTGCGATGACCGGGGTCAGACGAAATACTGGCTTCATGTGTGGACTCCTCTAATGATTTGTAATCGTTAGTTTTTTGCACCGTGGCGAACGCCGGATCATCTCCAGGCCAAGCATGCCTGCTGGACTGCCCTTTGCAGGGGTTTCGGCCTTGGTCACGCCCGGTTGCATTGCGATTGCACGGCAAGCATACACTGAAAAATAGCCCCTTCCGGGCCCGTTTCGGACCACTTTGATACGCGTCTGATTATTGCGCTGCGGCATTCCTGGACGCTCCCGGCTTATACCCGCAGGCGTATATGCAAAAGACGATTTATTCGTTTGCGTTACTAAGACCGCGCGGCATCATGGCCGCCATGAGACTCCAACCGATCATCGTTCCCGGATGGAAAAACTCCGGGCCTCAACACTGGCAATCGCGCTGGATGGCCCTGCTGCCGCATGCGCGCCGCGTCGAGCAAAACGACTGGGAGCACCCCGCTCCCGGCGACTGGATCGCCGCGCTCGCCACCGAGGTGAACGAGGCCCGCAGCCCCGTCCTTCTGATTGCGCACAGCCTGGGCTGCCTGATCAGCGCCGCCCTGCCCGTACCGCTGCGCGCCAAGGTCGCCGGCGCCCTGCTGGTGGCGCCGGCGGACGTGGAGCGCGCCAGCGCGCCCGCCTGCTTGAGGGACTTCGCGCCCATCCCGCGCCAGTCCCTGCCCTTCCAGAGCGTGGTCGTCGCCAGCGACAACGATCCCTACTGCCAGCTGGAACGCGCCCGCGCCTTCGCGCGCGATTGGGGCAGCAGGCTGGTGATCGTGCCCGGCGCCGGCCACCTCAATGCCGACAGCGGCCTGGACGACTGGCCGCAAGGCCTGAAGCTCCTGGGCGCGCTGCGCCGCCGCGCGGTGTGGCGGGTGTCGCCGCCGCCCGAACGCATCGCGCCCATACCGGCCCGTCCGCTGTCGCATCAGGTCTGAGCGCATCGCGGCCGCTGGACGAAAAAAAACCGGAGCCGCGAGGTTCCGGTTTTTTCATGCGGCGGCTGCCGCCGCGGTCACTGCAGCAGGCTGCGCAGCATCCAGGCGTTCTTTTCGTGCACGTCCAGGCGCTGCGTCAGCAGGTCGGCCGTGGGCTGGTCGTTGGCGGCATCGGCCTTCTCGAAAGCGGCGCGCGCGGTCTTGGCGACGGATTCGTTGGCGGTCACCAGCAGGCGCACCATTTCAAGCGCTTCCGGCACCGACTCCGGCTCGGCGATCGAGGACAGCTTGCTGAATTCGCGGTAGGTGCCCGGCGCGTAATGGCCCAGCGCGCGGATGCGCTCGGCGATGCTGTCCAGCGCGTTCCACTCTTCTGTGTACTGGGTCATGAACATCAGGTGCAGCGTGTTGAACATGGGCCCCGTGACGTTCCAGTGGAAGTTGTGCGTCATCAGGTACAGCGTGTACGAGTCGGCCAGCAGCTTGGACAGTTCGCCGGCGACGGCGGCGCGGTCCTTGTCCGAGATACCGATGTTGATGCGCGGAACGCTGGAGGTCTTCTTGGGGGACTTGGCCATTGCTAGCTCCTAGGAATGTATGTGCGAAACAAGGATAACACTGCAAATGCGGCGAAACGCCGCAATCTCCGCCGCTTTCATCAATCAGTCCTGCGACCTTTTGACGCGGCGCAAACCGTGCGTTCCGGGCCGCCGGGCAGCGGCCTGGAAATCAATCCTGCACTGCGGCGACCTCGTCGGTCAGCATCTTCACGCCGGGCAGCTCGCAGGCGTAGACGGCCTGCGCCAGCGCCTCGATGGCGGCCAAGCGCGGGAAGCTGCGCCGCCAGGCCAGCACCACGCGGCGCTCCGGCACATGGCCGTCAAAGGGCAGATAGCGCAGCAGGCTGTTGGACGGCGGCTGCTCCGGCACCGCCGTCACCGGCAGGACGGTCACGCCGATGCCCGCGGCAACCATGTGGCGTATCGTCTCCAGCGAGGAGCCTTCGAAGGTGCGCTGGATGCCGTCGCTGGCCGCAGAAAAGCGCGACAGCTCGGGGCACACTTCCAGCACCTGGTCGCGGAAGCAATGGCCGCTGCCCAGCAGCAGCATGGTCTGCTGCTTCAGGTCCTGCGCGTCGATGGACTTGCGCCGCGCCAGTTCATGGTCGTTGGGCACCGCCACGATGAAGGGCTCGTCGTACAGGGGCTGCATGACCAGGCCAGCCTCAGGCAGCGGCAAGGCCATGATGGCGCAGTCGATCTCGCCCTGGCGCAGCAGCTCGACCAGGCGCACGGTGAAGTTCTCTTGAAGCAACAGCGGCATCTGCGGCGTGCGGCTGATCTGCACCGGCACCAGCCGCGGCAGCAGGTACGGGCCGATGGTGTGGATGACGCCGACGCGCAAGGGGCCGGCCAGCGGGTCGTGCCCCTGACGTGCGATTTCCTTGATGCTGGCGCTTTCTTCCAGCACCTTCTGCGCCTGCGCCACGATGCGCTGGCCGATAGGGGTGACGCCGACTTCGGCACCGCCGCGCTCGAACAGCGTCACGCCCAATTCATCTTCCAGCTTGCGTATCGCCACCGAGAGCGTGGGCTGGCTGACGAAACAGGCCTCGGCTGCGCGGCCGAAATGCCGTTCGCGCGCCACGGCGACGATGTACTTGAGTTCGGTGAGAGTCATGGTGGACTACGCCCCCGGGGGTTATGCCCCAGCCTCGTGGCTGGCGCTTGCTTGATTAAGGTTCGTGGCTGGCTGCATGGTCAGGTGCGCAGGAAATCCTCGCGCCCTCGCATCCAGCGTGCCAGGTGCGCCTCGACCGCGGCCGGATGTTCGGCGCGCAGCCAGACCGCGGCATCGCGCGCGTCTTCGGCGATGGCCGCGTCCGTTTCCAGGTCGGCGAAGCGCAGCAGTGCCATGCCGGACTGGCGCGTGCCCAGGAACTCTCCCGGACCGCGCTGTTCCAGGTCGCGGCGGGCGATTTCAAAGCCGTCGGAGGTTTCGAACATGGCCCGCAGGCGTTCGCGCGCCACCTGCGACAGCGGCGTCTGATAGAGCAGCACGCATACCGATTCGGCGGTGCCGCGTCCTACCCGGCCGCGCAATTGATGCAACTGCGCCAGGCCGAAACGCTCGGCGTGCTCGATCACCATCAACGAGGCGTTCGGCACGTCCACGCCAACTTCGATGACGGTGGTGGCGACCAGCAGGTCGACCTCGCCATCCCGGAAGGCCTGCATCACCGCGGCCTTCTCGGCCTGCGGCAGCCGGCCGTGCACCAGTCCGATGCGCAAGTCCGGCAGGTCGACGCGCATGGCTTCGTAGGTGTCCACGGCGGTCTGGAGTTCCAGGGCCTCGCTTTCCTCGACCAGCGGACAGACCCAGTAGGCTTGCTGCCCGCCGCGCGCGGCCTGGGCGATATGGGCGATGACTTCCTCGCGCCGCGCGTCCGATACCAACTTGGTCAGGACCGGGCTGCGCCCAGGCGGCAATTCGTCGATGACGGAAACGTCCAGATCGGCGAAGAAGGTCATGGCCAACGTGCGCGGAATCGGTGTCGCGCTCATGTTGAGCTGGTGCGGCACGATGCGTCCGCGCACGGTTTCGCCCTTGCGCGTCAGCGCCAGGCGCTGCCCCACGCCGAAACGGTGCTGCTCGTCGACGATGGACAGGCCCAGGCGATGGAATTCGACGTTATCCTGGATCAGCGCCTGCGTGCCCACGATCAATTGCACGCTGCCGTCGGCGGCGGCCGCCACGGCTTCGCGGCGCGCCTTCGCGGCGAGGCTGCCACTCAGCCATGCCACGTTCACGCCCAGCGGCTGCAGCCAGGACACCAGCTTGCGGAAGTGCTGTTCCGCCAGGATTTCCGTGGGCGCCATCAGCGCGACCTGCGCGCCGCTGGCGATGGCCTGCGCCGCGGCGATGGCCGCCACGACCGTCTTGCCGCTGCCCACGTCGCCTTGCAACAAGCGGTGCATGGGATAAGGCTTGGCGAGGTCGGCGGAGATTTCCTGGACCACGCGCTCCTGCGCGCCGGTCAGCTTGAACGGCAGCGCCTCGTACAGCCTGGCCACCAGCCCTCCGGCCTCATTGCGCACCGGCAGCGATTCGGATTCCTTGACGCGGCGCGCGGCGCGCGCGGCCGCCAGCGACAACTGCTGCGCCAGCAGCTCGTCGAACTTGATGCGGCGCCAGGCGGGATGCACGCGGTCCAGCAAGGCCTGCTCGGACTCGCCCTGGGCCGGTGTGTGCAACGCGCGGATGGCCGGCTCGAACGGCGGCAGGTCATAGCGGGCGCGCGCCTCGTCGGGCAAGGTGTCGGACAGGTCGGCGCGGTCCAGCGCCTGCGCGATGGCGCGGCGCAAGGTCAGCTGCGGCAGCCCTTCGGTGCTGGGATACACGGGAGTCAGCGCCGTGGGCAGCGGCGCGTCCGCATTGGTCATGCGCGGATGCACCATCTGGCGCCCGAACAGGCCGCCTCGGACCTCTCCGCGGGCGCGCAGGCGCTTGCCCACGCTGACTTGTTTCTGCTGGCTGGGGTAGAAATTCAGCCAGCGCAATTGCAGCTCGCCGCTGTCGTCCGCCAGAGTGGCGGTCAGCTGGCGCCGGGGCCGGTAGGACACCTCGGATTTGGTGATCTCGCCTTCCACCTGGCCGGCGAAACCAGGCCGCAGGTCGCTGATCGGGATGATGCGGGTTTCGTCCTCGTAGCGCAGCGGCAGGTGCAGCACGAAGTCCTCGGGCAGCACCAAACCCAGGTTACGGAGCTTGCGCTCCGTATCCGTCATCGCACGGCCGGCGCCTTTGTTATCGGCGCCGGATCGCTTGGAAGCCGCGGCTGCGGCCGTCATGAAGAAACGAACCCCTGGATCGAAAAGTCCGGACGGGCCTTACAGGACCAGGATGGCTTCGACTTCGAACTGCGCGCCCTTGGGCAGGCTGGCCACGCCGATGGTCGAGCGCGCCGGGAACGGCTGGGGAATGATCTCGGCCATGATGGCGTTGGCGGCGGCGAACTTGCCCAGGTCGGTCAGGAACAGCGTCAGCTTGACCACGTTGTCCAGCGTGCCGCCGGCGGCCTTGATGACTTCCTGCATGTTGGCGAACGCCTGGCGCACCTGCGCATCAAAGTTCTCGGAAACCAGATCGCCAGTGCCCGGCTCCAGGCCGATCTGGCCCGAGAGATAGACAGTCTTGGTGCCGCTTACGGCAACCGCTTGCGAGTAAGGGCCTACCGCGGCGGGCGCGGTGTCGGTATGGATGATTTGCTTGCTCATGGGCGGAATCCTTCGAAAGACGGATAGAAACTACAACTATCGAAGTTTATCCAGCAATAGACATTTGCGAAAGTGGCTTAACGCCCTAGGGTGCGCTATCGATATCCCCCCGATGCTCCCGCAACAGGTCATACAGGGCCTGCGCCGCGACTGACAGGGTGCGGCCCTTGCGCCGCACCAGGTAGAGAGGACGGGTCAAGGCCTTGCCGGCCAGCGGCACGATGCGCAGGTCGGCCCCGCCGAAATGGAACAGCGTCATCGCCGGCACCACCGAAATCCCCAGGCCCGCGCGCACCAGCCCCGTCGCCGTCGCCAGATGTTCCACCTCGAACACCGGCGCCGGCGCATCGGCGCCCAGGGCGGCATCCAGATGCTTGCGCACGCTGCTGCCGCGCGCCAGCTGGATCATCGGATAGCGCAGGATGTCGCGCAGCCGGGCACGGCCCGCGCCCGCCAGCGGATGGTCGGCGCGGCAGACCAGGAAATAGCGGTCCGCATGCAGGAATTCGCTGTCCAGATCGTTCATGTCCGGCCGCCGCGACGCCACCGCGAAGTCTACCTGCCCGGCCTGCACCAGATCCAGGCAAGGATCCAGCAAGGCATCGCGCAGGTCCACCGTGATGCCGGGATAGGCCTCGCGAAAGCGCGCCAACAGCCCCGGCAGCCAGCCTGCGGCGAGCGAAGGCAAGGCTGCCAGCGCCACCCGCCCGCGGCGCCTGGCGGCATGGTCGCGCAGGTCCTCCATGACCAGGTCCATGTCGGCCAGCAACCTGCGCGCCGTCGCATCCAGCACCTGTCCCTCGACCGTCAACTCCACATGGCGCGTGTTGCGGTCGAACAGCCGCATGCCGGCGCTGTCCTCCAGCTGGCGGATCAGGGCGCTGAAGGCCGGCTGCGTCAGGTGGCAGCGCTGGGCTGCCCGGGTGAAGTGTTTTTCTTCGGCCAGGGCCACGAACGCGCGCAATTGCCGGGCAGACAGATTCATGGCTTTTCTCTATGAATTGATCCGATCTTTCTATTTTACTGATTAGCGAAGCATGCCTATAGTGGATTCGGATCCCCCAAGAACAGCACCGAATCCGTATGTCCAAACTCCCCCTTCACATAGGCTGCGCCTCCGGATTCTCCGGCGACCGCAGCGACGGCGCCGCCGCCGTGGTGCGCAGCCTGATCGCCCGAGGCGGCGGCGTGCTGATCTACGAAACGCTGGCTGAACGCACCTTGGCGCTGGCGCAGCTGGCGCGCAACGCGGACCCGGAGCGCGGCTACGAGCCCTTGCTGGACGAACTGGTCGGCCCCGTGCTGGGCGACTGCCTGCGCCACGGCATCAGCATCGTCGGCAACTTCGGCGCGGCGAACCCCGCCGCCGCCGCCCGCCGCATCGCCGCGCTCGCCCGGCAGCAAGGCCTGGCCGCGCCGCGCATCGCCGTGGTACACGGCGATGCGCTCTCCAGCGACGCGCAACGGGAATTGCTGCGCCAGCGCCTGGGCGGCGCGCTGGAAGGCCTGGACGTGGTCAGCGCCACGGCCTACCTCGGCGCCGCCGAGATTGCAGAGGCGCTGAGGGCCGGCGCGCAAATCGTGGTCGCGGGCCGCGTGTCGGATCCATCGCTCACACTGGGTCCGGCGCTGGCCCACTTCGGCTGGTCCATGGACGATTGGCCGCGCCTGGGCCGCGCCACCATGGCCGGCCACATGCTGGAGTGCGGCCTGCAGGTCACCGGCGGCTACTTCTGCGTGCCCGGTCTCAAGGACGTGCCGGAGGTGCATGCGGCGGGCTTTCCCATCGCCCAGATCCACGCCGACGGCGAGTTCGTGATCGGCAAGGCCGACGGCACCGGCGGCATGGTCGACGCGCGCACGGTCAAGGAACAACTGCTGTACGAGGTGCACGATCCGGCGCGTTACCTGACGCCGGACGTCGTCGCCGACCTCAGCCGCGCCGAAGTGGCCGAGCTGGGCGGCGACCGGGTGGCGGTGCGCGGCATCACCGGCCACGCGCGTCCCGGCGAACTCAAGGTCAACGTCTGCTATCGCGGCGGCTGGCTGGCCGAAGCCGAGATCTCCTATGCCGGCGTGCAGGCCGAGGCGCGCGCGCGCCTGGCGGCCGATATCGTGCGCAAGCGCCTGGACCCGGCCCTGCGCCTGCGCGCCGACCTGATCGGCGCGATCAGCATCCTGGGCGACGACGCCGGCAACATGCTGTCCGCCCTGCCCCACGGCCATGCGCGCGACGTGCGCCTGCGCGTCGCGGCCGAACACATGGACCGCAAGCTGGCAGAGAGCGTGCTGCGCGAAGTGACCGCGCTCTATACCTGCGGCCCGGCCGGCGGCGGCGGCGTGCGCACCGCGCTGCGCCCGCGCCTGAACATGCTGTCCTGCACCCTGCCGCGCGACGCCGTGCCCAGCGGCTGGACCTTCCTGGAGGACGCCTCGCAATGAATCCGCTGATCGCAGTTCCCTTGTACCGCCTGGCGCACAGCCGTTCCGGGGACAAGGGCGACATCTCCAACCTGAGCCTGATCGCCTGGGATCCGGAATGCTACGAGGCGCTGGCCGCCCAGGTCACCGAAGCCCGCGTCGCCGCCTGGTTTGCCTACCGCCATCCCAGGCGCGTCACCCGCTACACGCTGCCCACGCTGCACGCCATGAACTTCGTGCTGGAAGGAGTGCTCGACGGCGGCGTCAACGATGCCCTCAACCTGGATACGCACGGCAAGAGCCTGTCATTCAGATTGCTGGACATGACGGTCGAGGTCAGCCCGGCGCTGGCCGGCCGGCTGCCTGACATACCCGGCGACCGCCCCGCGGCCGCCTGATTTCGATTCCTATAAAAATCCCACAGGAGACACACATGCGCATTGCTTCCAAAGGCCGGCTGGCCTTGCTGCTGGCTGCCACCCTGCCCGTCGCGGCCATGGCCCAGGCCCAGTTCCCCGCCAAGCCCATCACCTTCATCGTGCCGTTCGCGGCCGGCAGCGCGACCGACCAGATCGGCCGCGCCATCGGCCAGGGCGTCACCGAGCAGACCGGCCAGGCCGTGGTGATCGAGAACAAGCCCGGCGCCAGCGCGATGATAGGCGCCGCGGCCGGCGCCCGCGCGGCCCCGGACGGCTACACGGTGCTGATCACCACCAACACCACGCACGCCGCCAACGAACATCTCTACAAGACGCTGACCTACGATCCAGTCAAGGATTACGCGCCGCTGACCCTGCTGGGCAAAGGCGGCCAGATCATGGTGGTCAATCCCAGCTCGCAAGCCAAGACGGTCGGCGAGTTCCTGGCGCAGGCCAAGCAAGCGCCCGGCAAGCTGAGCTTCGGCAGCGGCAGTTCCAGCAGCCGCATCGCCGGCGAACTGCTGCAGCAGATGGCGGGCGTGCAGCTGCTGCACGTGCCGTACAAGAGCAATCCGCTGGCGGTCACCGACCTCCTGGGTGGTCAGATCGACATGATGATCACCGACACGGCGACCGGCCTGCCCCAGGTCAAGTCGGGCAAGCTGCGCGCGCTCGGCGTCACCGGCCAGGCCCGCTCGCCGCTGGCCCCGGACGTGCCCACCATCGCCGAATCGGGCGTGCCGGGCTACGAGATGGGCTATTGGTTTGCCGCCTACGCGCCTGCCGGCACGCCGCCGGATGTCATCAAGCGTCTGAACGAACTGCTGGTCAAGGCCACGGCAAGCGCGCCCGCCAAGCAGTTCTATGCCCAGACGGGCACGGACGCGGCCAGCTCCACGCCGCAGGAACTGGCAACGTTCCAGCAAGCCGAGTCGAAGAAATGGGGCGGCATCATCAAGAAGGCCGGCATCCAGCCCGAATAGGCCGGAACGCCTGCGGGCGGCGGTGCGCAGGCCCGCCACGACGGTGTTGTACGGCGCCAGAAAACAAAAAACCCATCGCATCGCTGCGATGGGTTTCTGGCTTGGAGCCTGCGCCGGGACTTATTTGTCCACGAATGCGCGCTCGACCACGTAGTCGCCCGGCTGGCCCACGCCCGGCGATACCGTGAAGCCGCGCTTGTCCAGCATGGCGCTGATGTCGGCCAGCATATGGGGGCTGCCGCAGATCATGGCGCGGTCGGTTTCCGGGTTGATCTGGGGAATGCCGATGTCCGCGCACAGCTTGCCGTTTTCCATCAGCTCGGTAATGCGGCCTTGGTTGCGGAACGGTTCGCGCGTGACCGTCGGGTAATACACGAGCTTCTCGCGCACCACATCGCCGAAGAACTCGTTGTCCGGCAGTTCCTTTTCGATGAAGTCGGCATAGGCCAGCTCGCTGACCCAACGCACGCCATGCACCAGGATGACCTTGTCGAAGCGTTCGTAGACGTCCGGATCCTTGATGATGCTCATGAACGGCGCCAGGCCCGTGCCCGTGCCGAACAGGAACAGGTGCTTGCCCGGCTTCAGGTCGTCGACGACCAGCGTGCCCACGGGCTTGCGGCTGACCAGGATGGTGTCGCCTTCCTTCAGATGCTGCAGGCGCGACGTGAGCGGACCGTTCTGCACCTTGATGCTGAGGAACTCGAGGTTCTCTTCATAGTTGGCGCTGGCGATGCTGTAGGCCCGCAGCAGGGGCTTGCCTTCAACTTCCAATCCGATCATCACGAAGTGGCCATTGTGGAACCGCAAGGCCGAGTCACGCGTCGTGGTGAAGGAAAACAGGGTGTCGTTCCAGTGGTGCACGCTTAGTACGCGCTCAGTGTTGAAAGCAGCCATGTCGTATCAAATAAGGGCGACCGCCCCGGGCAATGCGCCCGGCTTGTGCCGCTGGGTCATTCCGTGCCGCAAAAAAGACGCGGCCGGCATTAGGGTTGACCCTATTCTACAGGGTCCCGATGATAACTGCTCTCATTATTCCGTAATACGCTTATGCCGTATTGATGGGGATCAAGCCCGATACCTGTCCGACTTACGAATAGTTGAATGCCGCTTTGCTTCCTGTTATCGTCGCGTTCTCATTTGATAATCATTTTCGTTAGCAGACTGTTTTGAGCAGCGGGAAGCCCGGGACACCCTGGATTCCTTCTGCAGCCCTAGCCGGAGCACCTCCTCATGAATAAGCGTCCCCAATTGAATTCGCTGCTGCGCGCCCTGGCGCTGGCCGGCGCCGCCGCCTTCACCGTGTCGGCCAACGCCGCCGAGGAAGTCAGCCTCTACACCACCCGGGAACCCAAGCTGATCCAGCCGCTGCTGGACGCCTTCACCAAGGAAAGCGGCATCAAGGTCAATACGGTCTTCGTCAAGGACGGCCTGCTGGAACGCGTCAAGGCCGAAGGCGCCAAGTCGCCCGCCGACGTGCTGATGACCGTGGACATCGGCAACCTGCTGGATCTGGTCGATGGCGGCGTGACGCAGTCGGTCAAGTCGCAAACCCTGGAATCCGTCATCCCCGCCAACCTGCGCGGCGCCGACGGCAAGTGGTACGCCCTGTCGCTGCGCGACCGCGTGCTGTACGTGGAAAAGGACCTGAAGCTGGAAGCCTTCCGCTACGAAGACCTGGCCGACCCCAAGTGGAAGGGCAAGGTCTGCATCCGCTCGGGCCAGCATCCCTACAACACCGCGCTGGTCGCCTCCATGATCGCGCATGACGGCGCGGAAGCCACTGAAAAATGGCTGCGCGGCGTCAAGGCCAACCTGGCCCGCAAGGCTGCCGGCGGCGACCGCGACGTGGCCCGCGACATCCTGGGCGGCATCTGCGACATCGGCCTGGCCAATGCCTATTATGTCGGCCACATGAAGAATGCGGAACCCGGCACGGACGCGCGCAAGTGGGGCGACGCCATCAAGGTCATCCGCCCGACCTTCGCCAACGCCAAGAGCGGCGGCACGCACGTGAACGTCAGCGGCGCCGCCGTTGCCGCCCACGCGCCGAACAAGGCCAACGCGGTCAAGCTGCTGGACTTCCTGGTGTCCGAACCCGCCCAGGCCCTGTACGCTCAGGCCAACTATGAATACCCCGTCCGCAAGGGCGTGAAGCTGGACCCCGTGATCGCCAGCTTCGGCGAGCTGAAGGTGGACCCGCTGCCCCTGACCGAGATCGCCAAGCATCGCAAGCAAGCCAGCGAACTGGTGGACAAGGTCGGTTTCGACAACTGATAAGCCCGTGGAGCGCCACGCCTTGCGGCGCGGCGCAACCATGCGGCAGTGACAAACGCGGGGGCTGCGTCCAGGCCCGCGCGTAGGGCCTGCTCCCTTTTTTGGAGGGAGCAGGCCTTGCCATTGATGCAATCGACTTTGAAGCATGCACACAGATTCTTTGCCCCGGCCGCTGCGTCTGCGCTGGACTGAACGCGGGGCCGGCTGGCTGGCCGGCGCCGCCCTGATCGCGCTGGCCGTATTGGCGCCCGTCCTGACGTTGGGGTGGTGGGCGCTGGGCGGCGAACTCTCGCATTGGCAGCATCTGGCCAGCTACGTGCTGCCCCAGGCGCTGGCCAATACCGCCATGCTGCTGGCCGGCGTGGGCGTGCTGGTCACCCTGCTGGGCACCGGCGCGGCCTGGCTGGTGACCGCCTACGACTTCCCTACCCGGCGCGTGCTGACCTGGGCGCTGTTGCTGCCGTTGGCGGTGCCGACCTACATCATCGCCTTCGCCTATCTGGACCTGCTGCATCCCATCGGCCCGATACAGACCGCGATCCGCGCGCTGCTGGGCTACGACAGCCCGCGCCAGTTCCGCCTGCCGGACCTGCGTTCGATCTACGGCGCAATCTTCGTGCTGGGCTTCGTGCTCTACCCCTATGTGTACCTGAGCACCCGCGTCATGTTCATGACGCAGGCCGCAAGCCTGCTGGAAGCGGCCCGCACGCTGGGCGCCGGCCGCATCGCGGTGTTCTTCCGGGTCGCCCTGCCGCTGGCCCGGCCCGCCATCGTGGTGGGCGTGAGCCTGGCGCTGCTGGAAACGCTGAACGATATCGGCGCGTCCGAATTCCTGGGCGTGCAGACGCTGACCGTGTCGGTCTACACCACCTGGGTCACGCGCTCGGACCTGGCGGGCGCCGCGCAGATCGCGCTGACCATGCTGGCGATCGTGATCGGGCTGATCCTCCTGGAACGCCATGGCCGCAAGCGCCAGCGCTACGCCAACACGCAGCGCATGCGCCCGATGCAGCCGCGCCGCCTGCACGGCCCGGGCGCGGCCGTGGCCGCGGTGCTGGGCTGGATACCGGTACTGATCGGTTTTGTCGCGCCCGCGCTCTATCTGATCGTGGAAACCTATAAGCGGCTGCATCTGGTGGGCGGGGTGTCGCACCAGTTGCTGAACGGTTTGAGCAATACCCTGATCGTCGCCTTCAGCGCCACCATCGTCACCTTGCTGTGCGGGCTGATCGTGGCCTGGGCCGGACGCACGCTGCGCGAAAGCTCCGGCTTCAATCCGGGCCGCGCCTGCGCGCGCATCGCCAGCCTGGGCTACGCGGTGCCCGGCACCGTGCTGGCCATCGGCCTGCTGACGCCGTTCGTCTGGATCGACACCGCGGTGGCCAAAATATTCGGTGGCACGGGCCTGTTCCTGATGGGCTCGATGGGTGCGCTGGTGTGCGCCTACGCCATCCGTTTCCTGGCGATTTCGACCGGCGCGCTGGAGGCCGGCCTGGCCCGCATCCCGCCGTCGCTGGAGCAGGCTTCGCGCCTCTTGGGCGAAAGCTCGGCCGGCACGCTGCGCCGCGTGCACCTGCCGCTGTTGCGCCCGGCGCTGGCGGCCAGCGCCCTGCTGGTGTTCGTGGACGCCATGAAGGAATTGCCCGCCACGCTGCTGTTGCGGCCCATGAATTTCGACACGCTCGCCACCTGGCTCTATGCGGAAGCGGCCCGCGGCACCTATGAAGAAGGCGCCGTCGCGGCGCTGGCCATCGTGCTGGCCGGCCTGTTCCCCGTCATCCTGCTGGCGCGCACCAATCTGAAAATGGGACATTGATCATCGTGCCCGATCTGTTAGAACTCGATCACCTTTCCCTCGCCTACGACACTCCCGCGGGCCTCAAGCCCGTGGTGCAGGACCTGACGCTGGGCCTGCCCGTGGGCCATATCGGCTGCCTGCTGGGCGAGTCCGGCTGCGGCAAGACCACGGTGCTGCGCGCCATTGCCGGCTTCGAGCCGGTGCGGGCCGGCCGCATCCTGCTGGACGGCACCGTCATTTCCTCGCCCACCGTGCAGGTGGCGCCCGAGCATCGCCGCGTGGGCATGATGTTCCAGGATTACGCGCTGTTCCCGCACCTGACGGTGGCGCTGAACGTGGCCTTCGGCCTGCGCAAGCTGGCGCGCCCGGAGCGCGCGCGCCGCGTGGAGGAAATGCTGGAACTGGTGGGCCTGGCGCATGCCGCCAACAGTTATCCGCACGAGATCTCCGGCGGCCAGCAGCAACGCGTGGCGCTGGCGCGCGCGCTGGCGCCCTCGCCCGACCTGCTGCTGCTGGATGAGCCGTTCTCGAACCTGGACGTGGACACGCGCGAACGCCTGGCCTTCGAGGTGCGCGACATCCTCAAGACCACCGGCCACACGGCCATCCTGGTGACGCACAACCAGGCCGAAGCCTTCGCCATCGCCGACCGCATCGGCGTCATGTCCAAGGGCAGCATCGCGCAGTGGGACACGCCCTATAACCTGCACCATCATCCGGCCAGCGACTTCGTGCGCGATTTCATCCGCCGCGAAGCGCTGGAAGAGCGGCGCGAGCAAGCCTACGCCCGCGGCCGCTGAGGTTAGCCTGGCCGCTCAGTCGGCCGACAGCTTCACTTTTTGCGACAGAGCCTTGAAGGCTTCGTGCTGGCTCTGGGTCAGGCGCTCCACTTCCTGCGGCGTGGAGCCATACGGCATGAAGCCGGCCTGCTCCAGCTTGGTCTTCACTTCCGGCAAGGCCAGCGCCCATTGGAAGGCTTCGCTCAGGGCCTTGGTCACCTCGGGCGACATCTTCGCCGGGCCATAAACCGCGAACCACGGATCCACCACGGCCGCCTCGTAGCCCAGCTCGGCCAGCGTCGGCACGTCCGGCAAGGCAGGCGCGCGCTTGCTGCCCGTCACCGCCAGCGCATGCACCTTGCCCGCCTTGATGTGCGGCAGCGACGCCGGCAGATTGTCGAACATCACTGGCAGATGCCCGCCCAGCAGGTCGTTCAGGCCCTGCGCGCTGCCCTTGTACGGAATGTGCTGCATGCCGGCGCCGGTCAGCTGGTCGAACATCACGCCGGCCAGATGCATGGAGGTGCCAGTGCCCGGCGTGCCGAACGAGGTGCCGGGATGCTGCTTGGCATAAGCGACCAGATCCTTGACGCTGTCGACCTTCAGCGCCGGGCCGACCTCCAGCACCACGGTGGACGCGCCCAGCATGCTGACGCCCGTGAAATCCTTGGTGGGATCGAAAGGCATGGACGGGTAGACGAAGGGATTCAGGGCATTCGTGGAAATCGCGCCGAAGCCGATGGTGTAGCCGTCGGGCGCGGCCTTGGCCACGGCGTCCATGCCGATATTGCCGCCCGCGCCAGGGCGGTTCTCGACGATGACGGGCTGGCCCAGCTTTTCAGCCACTTTCTGACCCGCCGTGCGCGCCACCAGGTCGGTGGTGCCGCCTGCGGTGTAGGGCACGATGAAGGTGATGGGCTTGGCCGGATAGCCGGCGGCGAGCGCCGCCGAGGCGCCCTGGATCAGCGCCAGCGCGGCCAGGCCGCGCAGCGTGTTGAATGTGTAGCGATGCATGATGTCTCCATCCCGTTTTGTTGTTGGGGTCGGAGGCGCATCATACCCCCGGCCGCGCGGCGATTGCGCGCGGCCGGCTTGCGTGCCGGCTCAGGCGCGCGGCTCGGGCAGCGGGATGTATTCGGTCTCGTCGCCCGGCACGACCTGGTCGAAGCGGTTGCGCTGCCAATCCTGCTTGGCTTGTTCGATGCGGTCCTTGCTGCTGGAGACGAAGTTCCACCAAATGAAGCGCGGCCCGTCCAGGGGCTCGCCGCCCAGCACGGCGAAGCGCGCCGCGGTCTTGGCGCGGATCTGCACGGGACGGCCCGGCGCGAACACAATCAGGCGGCCGCTTTCGAATTCCTGGCCGTCGATCTCGACCGTGCCTTGCGCCAGATAGGCGGCGCGCTCTTCATGCTCGGCCGGCAGCACCGTGGTCGCGCCGGCCTGCAACTGCATGTCGCCATAGAACAGCGGCGACAGCGTCTTCACGGAAGAAGTCTTGCCAAATAGTGAACCCGCCACCACCTGGGCGCGCACGCCCTCGCCTTCGACCACCGGCTGGGCATCCAGTCCGTAGTGCGTGAACCCCGGATCGGTTTCCTCGTGCTCCTTGGGCAAGCCCACCCAGATCTGCAGGCCACAGAGGCGTTGCGCGGCCTGGCGGCTTTCAGGCGAGGAACGCTCGGAATGCACGATGCCGCGGCCGGCAGTCATCCAGTTGACCTCGCCGGGCAGAATGGTCTGGGTATTGCCGGCGCCGTCTCGGTGCACCATGGATCCTTCGTACAGATAGGTCACGGTGGACAGGCCGATATGGGGATGCGGGCGCACGTCGATGCCCGAACCGGCAGCAAACTCGATCGGACCCATATGATCCAGGAAGACGAACGGCCCGACGGTGCGGCGCTGCGCGGACGGGATGGCGCGGCGCACGGAAAAGCCGCCCAGGTCGCTGGTGCGCGGCACCACGACGGATTCAATCTGGCTTTCGCCTGCTTCGGACAAGGTGGACATGATCGGACTCTCCGGGTTGGGGGCCAAGGCCCATCTTAAGGCCTGCCGCTTGCATGGGAAAAAACAGTGGCGGCGGGCGGACCGTTGCTGTCCGCCCGCCGCTGCGGGTCACGCCAGGTCGAACACCAGGACTTCAGCGGCCTTGCCGCCCGAGAGCTCGACGCGGGCCTCGTCCGTGATGGCAAGCGCGTCGCCGGCCGAGAGTTCGACGCCGTTGACCGTCAGGCTGCCGCGGGCCACGTGCACCCAGGCACGGCGGCCGGCGGCCAGATCAAGCGCGGCCGATTCGGCGCCGTCGAACAGCCCGCCATACAGGCGCGCATCCTGATGGATCTTCATCGAGCCGTCCGCGCCATCGGGCGACACCAGGGCTTGCAGGCGTCCGCGCTTTTGCTCGTCGCTGAAGCTGCGCTCTTCGTACTCGGGCGCAATGCCCGTCACGTCGGGCTCGATCCAGATCTGCAGCATGTGCGTTTCACGGTCCGACAGCGGATTGAACTCGGAGTGCATCACGCCGCGGCCGGCGCTCATGCGCTGCACGTTACCGGGCTGGATGGTCGAACCGCTGCCCATGCTGTCCTTGTGAGCGATCGCGCCATCCAGCACATAGGTGATGATCTCCATGTCGCGATGGCCGTGCGTGCCGAAGCCGCGGCCAGCCGCGATGCGGTCATCGTTGATCACGCGCAGGGCGCCAAAGCCCATATTGGCCGGGTCGTAGTAATTGGCGAAGGAAAAGGTGTGAAACGAGTCCAGCCAGCCATGGTTGGCGTGACCCCGTTCAGCAGCGCGGCGAGTGGTAAGCATTGTGGACTCCTGTTTCAATAATATGAATGGTTGCGCAGCCTTGCTTGGTCACCACCATCTGGAGGGAAGCCGCTGCACCACCGGCATGAGTGATATTGTGCGCGTGCACGGCCACCTGTTTGGCGCTATATTTTGACGGAACCATTCAAATTTTTTGAATGGCAATTCCAGGCGCACCCATGCAAGCCATCACCCCCGAACTGCTCATCCTGGTGGACGCCATCGCGCGCCACGGCAGCTTTGCCAAGGCGGCCCGCGAACTGGGCAAGGTGCCCTCGGCGGTGACCTACTCCATCCGCAAGCTGGAGGACGGCCTGGACGTGCTGCTGTTCGACCGCTCGGGGCACCGCGCCCTGCTGACGCCGGCGGGCGAAACGCTGCTGAAGGACGGGCGCCATGTGTTGCAGTCGCTGGATGACCTGGCCTGCCGCGTCAAGCGCATCGCCACGGGCTGGGAAGTCGAGCTGCGCATCGCGGTCAGCGCGGTCCTGCCATGGCGGCCGCTATACGATCTGATAGAAGAGTTCCAGGCGCTGGGCAGCGCCACCACGCTGCGTTTTTCCAGCGAGGTGCTGAGCGGCAACTGGGACGCCCTGACCTCGGGACGGGCCGATCTGGTCATCGGCGCGGGCGCGGCGGGCGAGCCCACCGGCCCGTACCGCTCGCAAGCCATGGGCCAATCGCAATTCGGCTTCTGCGTGGCCGCGCACCATCCGCTGGCGTCGCTGCCGCAGCCCTTGAGCCGGGCCGACATCACGCGCTACTGCGCGGTGGTGGTGGCGGATACGTCGCGCAACCTGGCGCCGCAGACGCGCGGCATCCTGGCCGAACAACCCATGCTGGTAATGCCGACCATGCAGGCCAAGATCGACGCCCAGGTGCGCGGCCTGGGCTGCGGCTACCTGCCGCTGACGCTGGCCGCGCCCTATCTGGCGCAAGGGGTACTGGTGGTGTGCGAGACCGACGAAGGCATGTCCCTGACCGAGCACCTGACCTACGCCTGGCGCTCGGAGCCGCCGGGCGAAGCCTTGAAGTGGTGGCTGCAGAAACTGAAATCGCCGCGCCTGTGCGAGAGCCTCTTGGGGATGGGATAAGGCGCGCGGCCGCGCGCCTTATTCGTCCTCGATGCCCAGCTCGCGCAGCTTGCGCGTGATGGTGTTGCGGCCGATGCCCAGGCGGCTAGCGGCTTCCACGCGGCGGCCGCGGCTGGCGTCCAGCGCGCTTTGCAGCAGGATCTTCTCGAACTGGCGCGTGAGCGTGGCCATGACCGCGGGTTCGCCGCGTTCCAGCCGGTACTGCGCATCGCGCAGCAGGGAATCCTGCCAGTTGCGCGGAGAGCCCTCTTCCACCGGCGCCGCGGACTGGACCACCGTACCCACGCCGGCCATGGACGCGGCAGGACGCGACAGCGCCGGACTCGGCTGCTGCTGATGCTCCATGGCGCGGATTTCCGGCGGCAGATCGGCGCGCTCCACCGTCTGGCCAGGCGCCATCACCGTCAGCCAGTGACAGAAGTTCTCCAACTGGCGCACGTTGCCCGGAAAGTCGAACTTGGACAACACGGCCAGCGCTTCCGGCGTCAGGCGCTTGACCGGCACCCCCAGCGCGCGGGCGCTGGCGGTCAGGAAGTGGCCAGCCAGCGCCGGGATATCTTCCACCCGTTCGCGCAAGGGCGGCAGGCGCAGCCGGATCACGTTCAGGCGGTGGAACAAGTCCTCGCGGAACAGGCCCTGCTCCACACGCTGCTCCAGCGGCTGGTGGGTGGCGGCGACGATGCGCACATCGACGCGCACCGGCTGCGCGCCGCCGACGCGGTAGAAGCTGCCTTCGGCCAGCACGCGCAACAGGCGCGTCTGCAATTCGATCGGCATGTCGCCGATTTCGTCCAGGAACAGCGTGCCGCCGTGCGCTTCCTCGAAGCGGCCGCGGCGCAGGTTGTTGGCGCCCGTGAACGCGCCGCGCTCGTGGCCGAACAGCTCGGCCTCCAGCAGGTCGCGCGGGATGGCCGCCGCGTTCAGCGCCACGAAGGGGCCGCCGGCGCGCACGCCGTGGCCGTGCAAGGCGCGCGCCACCAGTTCCTTGCCGGTGCCGGACTCGCCCGTGATCAGCACGGTGACCTTGGACTGGGCCAGCCGGCCGATCGCGCGGAACACTTCCTGCATGGCGGTGGACGCGGACTGCGTCATCATCCAGCGCTCGTTGTTCTGCGCCGACTCGCCCTGCCCTTCGGCATTTTCGGGCTCGGCGGATTCCTGCATGGCGCGCCGGATCAGCGCCACTGCCTCGTTCACGTCGAACGGCTTGGCCAGGTAGTCGAACGCGCCGCCCTGGAAGGCGGACACGGTGCTGTCCAGGTCCGCGAACGCGGTCATGACGATGACCGGCAGGCCGGGATTGCGTTCCTTCAGCTGACGCAGCAGTTCAAGGCCGTTGCCGCCAGGCATGCGAATATCCGACACCAGCGCGGCGGGCGCATCGTGCGACAGCGCTTCCAGCACATCGGCGGATTGGGAAAAGCTGCGGGTGGGGACCCCGGCGCGCGCCAGGGCCTTTTCCAGGACCCAGCGGATGGCCTGGTCATCATCGACGATCCATACGGGTTTCATCAGTATGCAGGCTCCATCGGAAGGACCAGGCGGAACTCGGTGCGCCCGGGCCGGGATTCAAATTCGATGATGCCGCCGTGCTGCTGCACGAAGTCCTGCGCCAGGCTCAGGCCCAGGCCGGTGCCTCCGGCGCGGGCCGTGACCAGCGGGTGGAAGATGCGGTCGCGGATCTGGTCCGGCACGCCGGGACCGTTGTCGATGATGGACAGCACCAGCGCCAGGCGGTGCTGCCGGTGAGCCAGCATCACCTGCCGCGCCACGCGCGTGCGCAGCGTGACCACGCCGGGCTCGGTCCGCGGCCCCGGCGGCCGGGCGACCAGTTCCTGCGCGGCGTTGCGCGCCACGTTCAGGACGGCCTGCATCAGGCGGGCGGCGTCGCCCTTCAGGTCCGGCACCGAGGCGTCGTAGTCGCGCAGCAGCGTGACGTCGTTGCGGAATTCGGCCTGGATCAGCGCGCAGACGCGTTCGCAGATCTCATGGATGTTGACCGGCCGCGCGTTCAGCGGCACACGTTGCGGGCCGCTCAGGCGGTCCACCAGCGCCTGCAGGCGGTCGGCTTCGGAAATGATGACCTGGGTGTACTCGGCCAGGGCCGCGCTGGGCAGCTCGGCTTCGAGCAATTGCGCGGCGCCGCGCAGGCCGCCCAGGGGATTCTTGACTTCATGCGCCAGGTTGCGCAGCAGTTCGCGGTGGGCTTCGATCTCGTCAACCAGCCGGTGGTTGCGGTCGGCCAGCACGCGCTGCTCGATCTCGCGGGTTTCTATCAGCACGGGCCAGCGCTGGCCCGTCAGTCCGACGGTCGTCACGGACACTTCCACGGATTCGGCGGCGCGGCGCAAGGAGGCCAGTTGCCTGACGTCGGCATAGCGTCCGGCGGCGGCGCGGTCGATGGAGGATTGGATGTTTTCCGGACTGTCGAACAGCGTGGCGGCGGAGTGGCCGCCCAGTTGCTTGCGCGAGCGGCCGAACAGATCTTCAGCGGCCGCATTGGCGTATTCGATATGACCGCGTTCGTTGACCAGGAAAACGGACGTGGCTAGCAAATCGAGAGCTTCTACATTCATTTTCTACATACCCGAATGTGAGGGGACGGCGGAACGCGACGGCCGCGCCGGAAGCCGGCGCCCTGCCCGCCAGGCGCGGAGCCTGGCGGGCAGCACGTCGAACCGCGATCTGGCGGTGCGCGTGCTGCGGGCCCTGGTTTCTGCCTGCATCATCGCGCCACCTCCAGCTACAGCCTCAGAACATCAGAGGCTGTAGTACATGTCGAACTCGACCGGGTGCGGCGTCATGCGCAGACGGTTCACATCGGCCATCTTCAGGTCGATGTAGGCGCTGAGCATGTCGTTGCTGAACACGCCGCCGCGGGTCAGGAACTCGCGGTCGTTGTCCAGGGCTTCCAGAGCCTGTTCCAGCGAGGCGCAGACGGTCGGGATCTTGGCGTCTTCTTCCGGCGGCAGGTCGTACAGGTTCTTGTCGGCGGGATCGCCGGGGTGAATCTTGTTCTGCACGCCGTCCAGGCCGGCCATCATCAGGGCCGAGAAAGCCAGGTACGGGTTGGCCAGGGGGTCCGGGAAGCGCGCTTCGACGCGGCGGCCCTTCGGGTTGCCGACGTACGGAATGCGGATCGAGGCCGAACGGTTGCGGGCCGAGTAGGCCAGCTTCACGGGCGCTTCGTAGTGCGGAACCAGGCGCTTGTACGAGTTCGTGCCCGGGTTGGTGATGGCGTTCAGCGCGCGAGCGTGCTTGATGATGCCGCCGATGTAGTACAGCGCGAATTCCGACAGGCCGGCGTAGCCGTTGCCCGCGAACAGGTTCTGGCCGTCCTTCCAGATGGACTGGTGGACGTGCATGCCGGAGCCGTTGTCGCCGACGATGGGCTTGGGCATGAACGTGGCGGTCTTGCCGTAGGCGTGGGCCACGTTGTGAATGACGTACTTGACGATCTGCGTCCAGTCGGCGCGCTGCACCAGCGTGCTGAACTTGGTACCGATTTCGAGCTGGCCGGCGCCGGCCACTTCATGGTGGTGCACTTCGACCGGCACGCCCATCTGCTCCATGAGCAGGCACATTTCCGAACGCATGTCCTGGAACGAATCGACCGGGGGCACGGGGAAGTAGCCGCCCTTGACGGTGGGACGGTGGCCGGTGTTGCCGCCTTCGAATTCCAGGCCCGAGGACCAGGGCGCTTCTTCCGACTTGATCTTGACGAAGGTGCCGGACATGTCGCTGTTCCAGGTCACGCCGTCGAAGACGAAGAATTCGGGTTCCGGACCGAAGTAGGCGGTGTCGCCCAGGCCGGAGGACTTCAGGTAGGCTTCGGCGCGCTTGGCCAGCGAGCGCGGGTCGCGGTCATAGCCCTTCAGGTCGGACGGTTCGACCACGTCGCACGACAGGATCATGGTCGGCTCTTCGCGGAACGGATCCAGGTTGGCCGTGGACAGGTCGGGGATGAGCAGCATGTCGGAGGCTTCAATGCCCTTCCAGCCCGGGATCGACGAACCGTCGAAGGCCTGCCCGCTTTCCAGCTTGTCTTCGTCGATGTGGCTGAGAGGCACGGTAATGTGGTGCTCACGGCCAATCGTATCGGTAAAGCGGAAATCCACGAATTTCACTTCGTTGTCGGCGATCTGTTTCAGGACATCTTTCGGGCTTGCCATGTCATCTCCATTAGATAAAAAGGTCGAGGGCTTTGCCCGTCGACTGGCATAAAAGAGGGAAGCAATAAGCGTGCCAGGTTTTACCCCCGGGATTCCCCGGGGAAGGCAGCTGGGTCACGGGAAAATGTAGCACCAGAATGGTGCAAACAGTGGGGCATGATAGCCCCACTATGGTGCATGAACGCTACAGGAACATTTCCTGCAGGTCGTTGAGGAAACTCCAGCCCAGGGGCGTCGCCCGCAGCCGGGTGGGATCGGCGTCCAACAGCCCCCGCTTGGAGGCTGCCTCCAATTGGTGCGCAATGGCGGCCAGCGACAGGCCGGTGCGCTCGTTGAAGGCGGTGGCGGCGACGCCATCCTTCAGCCGCAGGGCGTTCAACATGAATTCGAACGGCAGTTCGTCCGGGCCGACCTGGCGGCTTTCGGCGATGTGGCTGCCGTCGCGGGCCATGGCGGCCTGCATCCAGGAGTCGGGGCCGCGCAGCCGCGCTTCGCGCACGATGCGGTCATGGAAGGACAGCTTGCCGTGCGCGCCCGGGCCCAGCCCCAGGTAGTCGCCGAACTCCCAGTAATTCAGGTTGTGGCGGCAGCGCGCGCCCGGCTTGGCATAGGCCGAGACCTCGTAGCGCGCCAGGCCAGCGCCCGCCAGCTCGGCTTCCACCGCGTCCTGCATGGCGGCGCTGGTGTCGTCGTCGGGCAGATCCTCGGGCGGGAACTTGGCGAAGACGGTATTGGGCTCCATCGTCAGATGATAGAGCGACAGGTGCTCGGTGCCGAAAGCGACGGCCTGCCGCAGATCGGCCACACAGGCCTCCAAAGTCTGGCCGGGCAAGGCGAACATCATGTCCAGGTTGACGCGCGAGACGGCCCGTTGCGCCATCTCGATCGCCGCCCTCGCCTGCGCGCTGTCGTGGATGCGGCCCAGCTTCTTCAACTGCGCATCGTCGAAACTCTGGATCCCCAGCGAGAACCGCGTCACGCCGCTGGCCGCATAGTCGCGAAAACGCCCGGCCTCGGCCGTGCCGGGGTTGGCTTCCATGGTGATTTCGGCGTCGGGCCACAGGTTCAGACAGGCGCGCAGCATCGCCAGCAGCTCGTCCAGGCCTTCGGACGACAGCAGGCTCGGCGTCCCTCCGCCGATAAAGACCGAGACCACCTGCCGCCCCCAGATCGAAGGCAAGGCCTGCTCCAGGTCGCTGCGCAGGGCATCGAGATAGGCGCGCTCCGGGATCTCGCCCGGCGCCGCGTGTGAATTGAAATCGCAATAGGGACATTTGCGCACGCACCAGGGCACGTGCACATAGACGGACAGCGGCGGCAGGCTGGTCAGCTTGGCGCCGGCCGGCAGCTTCAGGCGCGACGGCTGCGCGCCCATGTCGTTGCGGATGGGAATGATGATGGACATGCGTAATTCCTGAACCTGGCGCCGCGCGGCGCCCTCGTCAAGCCTGGCTCAGCTTGCTCAACAGTTCGCGCAGCGCGCGGGCGCGATGGCTCAGCCGGTTCTTTTCCTCGGGCTCCAGGGCCGCGGCGGTCAGCGCCTGGTCGGGCAGGTAGAAATGCGGATCGTAGCCAAAGCCGTTGGCGCCCTCGGGCTGGTCGATGATCTCGCCATGCCACAGGCCTTCGCCGATGAGGGGCCGCGGATCGTTCTCGGACCGCACCAGCGCCAGCACCGCCACGTACCAGGCGCTGCGGTCGGCCGCGCCGGCCAGATTGCGCACCAGCAGTTCATTATTGGCCTGGTCGGATTTTTCGCCGCCGAGCATCTTGGCGTAGCGCGCCGAATACACGCCGGGCGCGCCGTCCAGCGCCGCCACGCACAGGCCGGAGTCGTCGGCCAAAGCCGGCAAACCGGTCAGGCGGCTGGCGTGGCGGGCCTTGGCCAGCGCGTTCTCGACGAAGGTGACGTGCGGCTCTTCGGCTTCGGGCACCCCCAGTTCGCCTTGGGGCACCAGTTCCATGCCCAGGGGCGCGAACAAGGCAGAGAACTCGCGCAGCTTGCCGGCATTGTTGGAGGCCAGCACGACGCGGCGCAGGGAATCAGGAATCTTGGGAGCAGTCATGGGGCAAATTGTATAGGGCGCGGGCCGGATGCGCCGCCGCCGGGGCGCGATGCCCCCGCGCCTTGAAAGGATATGCCTCCGATCGGGGGTTGACAGTGTTGCGGCCCCTAATTGAAGATGGCGCGCCTGTCTTCAGCGAAACAACGCGGACATATTTTGTTGTCAATATGATCAAACTTGTCACTGATAGTATCTGAACGCACCGGCGATGAACCCCATTCACGCTTTGCCCCGGCCGGTAGCGGCCCGCGCGCCCTCATCACCCCTGGACTGCGCGTCAGCGCACGTAAGCCTGGCCGGCATCCTGCGCGAACGCCTGCTGCGCCCGCGCTTCCAGCCGGTGGTCGACCTTTCGCACAGCCGCATCTACGGCCATGAAAGCCTGATCCGCGGCCCCGCCGACACGGCCCTGCACTTTCCCGACGCGCTGTTCGCCGAGGCCCGCCGCCAAGGTCTGCATCCGCAGCTGGAGCTGGCCAGTTTCCGCGCCGGCGCCCAGGGCTTTCACCAGCACGACGCGGCCGGCATGCTGTTTCTGAACCTCTCCGGTTCGGCGCTGCTGCACTACTGGACCCTGTGGGGCGAGGAAATGCCCCAGCGCCTGCTCAAGAATTGCTCGCTCGCGCCATCCAGCATCATCGTCGAACTCACCGAGCAGGATCCGCTGTCCGAGCACATGGCCGAACTTTCCAGCGCGTTCGCCTGCCTGCGCGCGCATGGCATGCGCGTCGCGCTCGACGACTACGGCGTGGGCAACTCCAATCTGCAGCTCTGGGCCGAAATGCAGCCGGACCTGGTCAAGATCGACCGCTATTTCTTCGCCGGCATCGGCCAGGACGAGCGCAAGCAGAACATGGTGCGCGCCATCCTGAAGGTGGCGCACCACCTGGGCACCACCATCGTCGCCGAAGGCATAGAAACCGCCGAGGACCTGGCCGTGGTGCGCGAGCTGGACATCCGCTACGCGCAAGGCTGGCTGCTGGGCCGGCCGGAAGAAATACTGCTGACCGAGCTGGCGCCGCCGCTGCGCGATTCGCTGCGGCAGCGCGCCGCCGCCGTCCCGCCCCAGCGCGGCCTGGGCGGCACCGCGGCCAGCCTGCGCGTCGAAGCGCCGGCGGCGCAGCTGAGCGGACACACCAATGACGACGTGCACCGGCTGTTCATCGAACACAAGGACATGCACGCGGTGGCGGTGGTCGACGACGACAACCGCCCGGTCGGCATCATCAACCGCCGCGACTTCTCGGAACATTACGCCCAGCGCTACACGCGCGAGCTGTTCGGACGCGACGCCTGCTCCACCTTCATGAATGCCGAGCCGGTGCTGGTGGACCTGAACGTGTCCATCGACCAATTGAGCCACGTGCTGATCTCCGAAGACCAGCGCTATCTGATGGACGGGCTGATCATCACGCGCGAAGGCCGCTACGACGGGCTGGCCACCGGTGAAACGCTGGTGCGCTCGGTCACCGAAATGCGCATCGAGGCGGCGCGCTACGCCAATCCGCTGACCTCGCTGCCCGGCAACATCCCCATCAGCCGGCACATCGCCACGCTGCTGGAAGACGCCGACGACTTCACCATCTGCTATGGCGACCTGAACAACTTCAAGCCTTTCAACGACGTCTACGGCTACTGGCGCGGCGATGACATGATCATGCTGACCGCCGAAGTCATCAAGCGCCATTGCGATCCGCAGCGCGACTTCGTCGGCCATGTGGGCGGCGACGACTTCGTGGTGCTGCTGCGCAGCCCCGACTGGATGGAGCGCACCCGCCGCATCATCGCGGAATTCAACGGCCGCGCCATGGACCTGTACGACGACGAGGGCCGCCGCAACGGCGGGATCGAAGCCGAGGACCGCTACGGCGTGCCCCGCTTCTTTCCCTTCGTGACGCTGGGGGTCGGCGCCCTCACCGTCACGCCGTCGCTATGCGAGCGCATCCGCCCGGAGGACATCGCCTCGGCCGCCGCTCACGTCAAGCACAAGGTCAAGCACGGGAACCTGTCGCTGGTGGCCGAGCGCTATACCGGCGGCGTCCTGCCGCAGCTCGACAGCTGAACCCTGCCCGGCCGCGCCATGCGCCGGCCGGGCAGCAATCTGGAACACCGCCACCGCGCGGCGCAAGCCCTGTGCCTGGGCCTCCAACGCGGCCGCCGCGGCAGCGGTCTGCTCCACCATGGCGGCGTTCTCCTGCGTCGAGCGCTCGATGTCCGCCACCGCGTGGTTCACCGACGCGATGCCGGCGGCCTGTTCGGCGGTGGCGCTGGAAATCTCGGCCACGATCTGCGTCACCCGGTCCACCGACTGCACCATGTCGCGCATGGTGTCGCCGGCCAGGCTGACCTGGCGCACGCCCGCTTCGACGCGGGCGGCGGAATCCTCGATCAGGCCCTTGATCTCCCGGGCAGCCTGCGCGCTGCGCTGGGCCAGCGAGCGCACCTCGCCCGCCACCACGGCAAAGCCCTTGCCCTGCTCCCCCGCGCGCGCCGCTTCCACGGCGGCGTTGAGCGCCAGGATGTTGGTCTGGAAGGCGATGCTGTCGACCACGCCAACGATCTCGCCGATGCGGCGGGCGCTCTCGGCGATGCCCTGCATGCTTTGCACCACCTCGTCGACCGCCGCGCCGCCGCGCTGCGCCAGCTGGGTCGCCCCCAGCGCCTGGCGGCTGGCCAGGTCGGCGTTGCCCGCGGTCAGCTGCACCGTGTGCGCCAGCTGCATCATGTTGGCCGAGGCTTCCTGCAGCGAGCCGGCCTGGCGCGCGGTGCGGTCCGACATGTCCGCGCCGCCCGCGGCGATCTCGCCCGAGCCGGCATGGATTTCCTCGACGCCCTGGCGCACCGAGGCCACGGCCGCCGACAGGCCTGTCTGCATGCGCCGCATGGCGCTGTACAGAACGCCGATCTCGTTGTCGCCGCGCATGGCGATCGCGCCCGTCAGGTCCCCATCGGCGATGCGGTCGAAATGCGCCCCCGCTTCATTCAGCGGCCGCAGGATGCCGCGGCGGAACGCCAGCCGGATCAATACGGCCAAAATCAGCACCAGCGCCAGCACGCCGGCCGCCACCGCGATCACCCGTTCCAGCGTGAAGCTGGCGCTGGCCACCGCCGCCTGGCCCTGATCGCGGGCGTAGGTCTGGTAGGCGTCGGCCTGCTTGACGTAGGCCGCGCCGCTGGACGCCAGCACCTTGTCCACCAGGCGGTTCACCTCGATGCCGTTCCAACCCTTGATCGCCGCGTGCATGGGCGCCAACGTCTGGTCCGCGAAGGCGGCGTACGCTGCCAGCACTCCGTCGAACAAGGGCGCGCCCTGGGCGCTGGCGTCGGGATTGGCGCGCAGGCGCCCCAGGCTGGCCGCGGCCTGCTTGAACAGCGCCTCGGCCTGCGCCAGCGACTCGTTGCGCGCCTCTTCCAGGCCACCTTCCATCGCCGTCTTGGCATCGGTCAGCGCGGCGCGCGCCTGGAACAGCCGGCTGGTCATATCCGCCAGGTCGCCGGCCCGTTCGATGCTGCCCCGGCCCAGCGCTTCGATGTCCGCGCGGTTTTCCCGCAGCACCGTGATTGCCCCCGCCGCCGCCAGCGCGAACAGCACCACGAACAACGCAAGAATGGCCGACAACGCCGTCGTGACCCTGATGTTTTTCCGCATATCAGTCCATACAAAACCTGCCGCCAGCGGCGGCGTTCGCATGGATTATGGACACCCAGTTTGGCAATTTCTTGACACAACCCCGGCGCCAGGATGACAAACTCCCGTCATGAAACCGAACCCCGTATTAAGCAATTGTGAATTGGCAGGGGCGGCGGCTTGCGGCACATTCAACGCTGCACCGAACCATTACCCATACAGAAAACCGCATCATGCCCAACGCCTCCCACGCTTATCAGGACATCCGCGAAGCCGTGCGCGACCTCTGCGCCCAGTTCCCCTCCGAATATTTCCGCAAGGTCGATGAAGAACGCGGCTACCCCGAAGCCTTCGTCCGCGCGCTGACCGAGGCAGGCTGGCTGGCCGCCCTGATCCCGCAGGAATACGGCGGCTCCGGCCTGGGCCTGACCGAAGCGTCGGTCATCATGGAAGAAATCAACCGCAGCGGCGGCAACTCGGGCGCCTGCCACGGCCAGATGTACAACATGGGCACCCTGCTGCGCCACGGCTCCAAAGCCCAGAAGCGCGAGTACCTGCCGCGCATCGCCGCCGGCGAACTGCGCCTGCAATCGATGGGTGTCACCGAACCCACCACCGGCACCGACACCACCAAGATCAAGACCACCGCCGTCAAGCGCGGCGACCGCTACGTCATCAACGGCCAGAAGGTCTGGATCTCGCGCGTGCAGCATTCCGATCTGATGATCCTGCTGGCGCGCACCACGCCGCTGGACCAGGTCACGCGCAAATCGGAAGGCATGTCCATCTTCCTGGTGGACCTGCATCATGCCGTCAAGCACGGCATGTCGATCCGCCCGATCCCCAACATGGTCAACCACGAGACCAACGAGCTGTTCTTCGACAATCTGGAAATCCCCGAAGAGAACCTGATCGGCGAAGAAGGCAAGGGTTTCAAGTACATCCTGGACGGCCTGAACGCCGAACGCACCCTGATCGCCGCCGAGTGCATCGGCGACGGCTACTGGTTCGTGGACAAGGTCACCGCCTACGCCAAGGAACGCATGGTGTTCGGCCGCCCCATCGGCCAGAACCAGGGCGTGCAGTTCCCCATCGCCCGCGCCCACATCAACGTCGAAGCCGCCAGCCTGATGCGCTACGAAGCCTGCCGCCTGTTCGACGCCCACGAGCCCTGCGGCGCCCAGGCCAACATGGCCAAGCTGCTGGCCGCCGACGCGTCCTGGGAAGCCGCCAACGCCTGCCTGCAGTTCCACGGCGGCTTTGGCTTCGCCACGGAATACGATGTCGAGCGCAAGTTCCGCGAAACCCGCCTGTATCAGGTCGCGCCGATCTCGACCAACCTGATCCTGTCCTACGTGGCCGAACACATCCTGGGCCTGCCCCGCTCCTTCTGACCGGACCCCGACATCAATGACCGCTGCCCAAGACACCCCGCACCTGAGCGCCGAACTCGCGGCCTTTGCCGCCAACCTGCGCTATGAGGACATCCCGGCCCCGGTGCTGCGCCGCGCCGAGGACCTGCTGCTGGACTGCCTGGCTTCCATCCTGGCCGGCGCCTCCGCCCGCGCCGTGCAGGCCATCGACCGCTATGCGGCCGCCATGGGCCCGGCCGACGGCCCCAGCGAAGTCCTGATCACCCGCCGCCGCACCACGCCCCTGTTCGCCGCCATGGTCAACGCCGCGACCGCCCACGTGGTGGAGCAGGACGACGTGCACAACGGCTCCGTGTTCCACCCCGCCGCCGTGGTCTTCCCGCCGGCGCTGGCGGTGGCCCAGGCCCTGGGCCGCTCGGGCCGCGACCTGCTGGTCGCCTCTGTTGCCGGCTACGAAGTGGGGATCCGCGTCGGCGAATTCCTGGGCCGTTCGCACTACAAGATCTTCCACACCACCGGCACCGCCGGCACGCTGGCCGCGGCCGTCACCACCGGCCGGCTGTTGAACCTGTCCCCCGAGGAAATGCTGAACGCGCTGGGCTCGGCCGGCACGCAGGCCGCCGGCCTCTGGGAGTTCCTGCGCGACGCCGCCGACTCCAAGCAGCTGCACACCGCCAAGGCCGCCGCCGACGGCATCACCGCCGCCTATCTCGCGCGTGAAGGTTTCACCGGCGCGCGCCACATTCTGGAAGGCCCGCAGGGCATGGCCGCCGGCATGTCGACGGACGCCGACCCGAGCCGCCTGTGCGACCGGCTGGGCGAACGCTGGGCGCTGGCCGAAACCTCGTTCAAATTCCACGCGTCCTGCCGCCACACCCATCCGGCGGCCGATGCATTGCAGCAGGCGCTGCGCGAAAACAACCTGACCGAAGCCGACATCGAGCGCGTCGTGGCTCACGTGCACCAGGGCGCCATCGACGTGCTGGGCCCCGTGGTCAACCCGCAGACCGTGCACCAGTCCAAGTTCTCGATGGGTACCGTGCTGGCCCTGATCGCCCGCCAGGGCCGCGCCGGCCTGGCGGAGTTCGACGCCGGCCTGGACGATCCGGGCGTGGCCACGTTCCGCGGCAAGGTCGAAATGGAGCTGGACCCGGAGGTCGACGGCGCCTACCCCCAGCGCTGGATCGGCAAGGTCACCGTCTACACCCGCGACGGCCGCAAGCTGCATGGGCGCGTGGACGAACCCAAGGGCGACCCGGGCAATACCCTGAGCCGCGCGGAAATCGAGGACAAGACGCTCAGCCTGGGCCGTTACGCTGACGCCGCTACGGAGCAAGAGCTGCGCGGACTGATCGATGCGATCTGGAATCTGGAAAAGGCGGAGAAGCTGGGGACGCTGCTGGCGCCGAAGTAATCCCAGCTGGCGGGGCTACGGGTTGGCCGCGGTGTGCGCGTCCAACCCGTTTCTTTTGATGCCGATCAGGCCAGCGCCGCGCGCTGCGCCCGCACCAGACCGGCAATGCCGCTTTCGGCCAGCACCAGCATCGTGTCCAGTTCCGCGCGGGTGAAGGTCGCACCCTCGCCCGTACCCTGCACTTCCACGAATGCGCCGCTGCCGGTCATGATCACGTTCACGTCGGCATCGCAGGCCGAGTCTTCCTCGTAGTCCAGATCCAGCACCGCGCGGCCCTGCACCAGGCCGACGGACACCGCCGCGACCGCGTCGCGGATCGGATTGGCAGCCAGAGCCCCGCGCTGCATCAGCAACGCGACGGCGTCGGCCGCGGCCACCCAGGCGCCGGTAATGCTGGCGCAGCGCGTGCCGCCATCGGCCTGCAGCACGTCGCAGTCCAGATGCAGCGTGCGCTCGCCCAGCGCCTTCATGTCGAACACTGCGCGCAGGCTGCGGCCGATCAGGCGCTGGATTTCCTGCGTGCGGCCGCTCTGCTTGCCGCGCGCGGCTTCGCGGTCGCCGCGCGTATGCGTGGCGCGCGGCAACATGCCGTATTCAGCCGTTACCCAGCCTTCTCCCTTGCCCTTCAGAAAAGGCGGTACTTTCTCCAATACGCTGGCCGTGCACAGCACATGGGTGTTGCCGGCCTTCACCAGCACCGAACCTTCGGCGTAGCGCGTAAAACCGCGCTCCAGGCTGAACGGCCGCAGTTCGTCGACGGCGCGGCCCGAAGGACGGGCGATGGCGGGGGTTGTGGTCACAGGCAAACTCCAGACGTGGCTTAGATCCGCCGCATTGTACGGGGTGGCGCCGCAGGAAAATGCCGCTTGGAGTATCCTGCCGCGATACAACCGGTACAAATGGAAAGGTCCGCGCCGAAAAACCGGCTGGCGCGGGCGACCGCCGGCTCCCAATAAAAAAGCATTACCAGGACACGCACATCATGATTCGCAGCATGACCGCTTTCGGCAACGCCCGCGCAGATCTCGAGCAAGGCACGCTTGCGCTCGAATTCCGCAGCGTCAACAGCCGCTTTCTCGATCTCTACTTCCGCCTGCCCGACGAATTGCGCCACGTGGAGACGCCGCTGCGCGAATTGCTGACGGCCAACCTGGCGCGCGGCAAGGTCGAGATCCGCGTCTCCTACACCCGCAACGCCAGCACCGACTTGTCCAAGCTGGAGCCGGCCTGGCTCGAAAGCCTGGCCGAACAGCTGCAGGCGGCGCGCCGCATCCTCCCCGACATCGCCGCGCCGCGCCTGGTGGAACTGTTCAATTGGCCCGGCCAGCGCGCCAACGACGCGCTCGATCCGCAAGTCTGGGGCGCCGCCTGCATGCAGGCCGCCCAGCAAGCGCTGACGCAGCTGCAGGAAGGCCGCGCGCGCGAAGGCGAACGCCTGGCCGGCATGATGCGCGAATGCGCCGACGGCGTGGCGCGCATCGTCGAACTGGTGCAGGCGCACCTGCCCCAGTTGCTGGCGGACCACCGCGACAAGCTGGCCTCCAAGCTGCGCGAAAGCGTGGAATCGGCCTTCCCCGGGGGCTTCACCCACATTTCCGGCTCGGAACTGTCGGAACGCCTGTCCCAGGAAGCCAACCTGTTCGCGCTGCGCATCGACGTGGCCGAAGAGCTGTCGCGCCTGCGTTCGCACCTCGAAGAACTGCGCCACCTGCTCGGCGACGGCGGCGGCAAGCCCGCCTCCGGCAAGAAAAACGCCGGCAGCGCAGGCAAGCGCCTGGATTTCCTGTTCCAGGAAATGAACCGCGAGGCCAACACCCTGGGCTCCAAGGCCGGCAGCATGGAAGTCACCCGCGCGGCCATGGACCTGAAACTGCTGATCGAGCAGATGCGGGAACAGGCGCAGAACATCGAGTAGGCAGATAAGCGGCGACGCTTGGCCTAAGCGCCGCACTTTGGTGCAAAAAAAGCAGCCCTTATGTCCTGGATCGATGATCCAGGACATAAGGGCTGCTTTTCGTCTGGCTTTTGGCTCGAACTGCACCCCGCATCAGTCTGTATCTGCTCATATACCGGTCAAGCTCCGCCCCGGCAAGCCGGGGCAAAGGCGATCTTGACCAGGCATGGTCCCATTGCGACTGCCAGAAATACCTCATAAAATCTGACTATTCTAGTCAGATTTGAGAGAACAGTATGCAGGCTTGGCAAATGCAAGAAGCCAAATCCCGCTTGTCCGAGGTCGTTAAAGCGGCCGGAAGCCAAGGTCCCCAGGAAATCACTGTACACGGGCGTTCTGTCGCGGTCGTGCTCTCGCGATCGGACTTCGACAAACTTTCAGGCACGGGGGAATCTCTCGTCGCCTTCATGCGTCGTTCCCCCCTGGCCGGCGACGAAGACCTCGACTTTCCCCGTGACGCCAGCCCGACGCGCAAGGATGGACTTTGAGCTATCTCGTCGATACCAATGTCCTGTCCGAACTGCGTCGAAAGCAACCAGATGGCAACGTGGTCAGATGGCTGCAGAAGCGCCCGCCCACCACGCTATTCCTATCCGCACTAACGCTAGGGGAGCTTCGCAAAGGCATAGAAATGATGCCGGAGGGCGAACGAAAGCGCAGTTATCTGGACTGGTTGGAGGTTGAATTACCCCGTTTTTTCAGTGGTCGCGTGCTGACCATTGATGAGCCTGTCGTGGATTGTTGGGGACGCTTGGTGGCTAAAGCCGGGCGCACGTTACCAGCTATCGACAGCTTGCTGGCCGCCACAGCAATGACGCACGGACTGACACTGGTCACCCGCAATGAACAGGATTTTCAACATTCAGGCCTGGACGTCATCAATCCCTGGGAAGGTACTTGACCGTGCTCTGCTTGAGCGGCCCTAACCATGCGCACCCTCCCCGACATCACTATTCCCGAAGGATTCAGCAGTTGGGATGCCGCTGACACTCTCAAGACCGATGAGGACGCCGCACTTTATTTCGAGGCTTGCCTGACAGAGGACCGAGGTGATGGCAGTCTGGTCCGTGCCGCCCTGCGTGATATCGCCCGCGCCCGCGGCTCAGCGCGCCTCGCCCGCCGCAGGCTCCCCCCGCAGCGCTGAATCCAGATACGCGCTGCGCGCCCGCGCATCGGGGAAACGCATGTCGCGATAGTTCACGAAGCGCGAGCCGCGCGCCAGCCTGTAGCCGGCCCAGATCAGCAGGAACAGCGGAATGCCGATATAGGTCGCGACCACCCCGCCCCAATCGATCTTGTCCTGCAGGAACGCCTGGTAGTTCTGGCCCAGGGTGATGATCAGGCACAGCACGAAAGCGAAGATCGGCCCGAACGGGAAGAACGGCGACACGTAGGGCAGATCGGCCAGGTTGTGGCCCTGCTTCACGTAGCCGCGGCGGAAACGGTAATGGCTGATGGCGATGCCCAGCCAGGCGATGAAGCCCGTCATGCCGGAGGTATTCAGCAGCCAGATGTAGACGGCATTGGGGCTGAAGATGAAGGTGAAGAAGCACAACGCCGCCACGACCGTGGTTGCCAGCAGCGCCCACAGCGGCACGCCGTTGCGCGAGATCCGGCCGAAAATGCGCGGTGCCTTGCCGTCGCGCGCCAGGCTGTAGAGCATGCGCGTGGCTGCGTACATGCCCGAGTTGCCTGCCGACAATACCGACGTCAGCACGACCGCGTTCATGACCGAAGCCGCTCCCAAGAGACCGGCCCGCTCGAAAATCAGGGCGAAGGGGCTGACGCTGATGTCCTCGACGTCGTTACGCAGCAGATGCGGATCGGTATACGGAATCAGCAGGCCGATGACCAGGATGGCCGCCACGTAGAACAGCAGGATGCGCCAGAACACCTGGCGCACCGCGCGCGGCAGGTTGCGCGCCGGGTCCTTGGATTCGCCGGCGGCGATGCCGATCAGCTCGGTGCCCTGGAACGAAAAGCCCACCACCATGGCCACGCCGATCAGCGCCGCAAAGCCGCCCGAGAACGGCGCGTCGCCCACCGTCCAGTTGGTCAGGCCGCCGGTTTCGCCGCCGCGGATGATGCCCAGCAGCATCATCACGCCCATGGCCACGAACGCCAGCACGGCGATGACCTTGATCAGCGCGAACCAGAATTCCGCCTCGCCGAAGCCGCGCGCCGACATGGCATTCAGACCGAACGTGATCGCCAGGAACAAGGCGCTCCAATAGAAGCCCGGCACATCAGGAAACCAATAGGCCATGACCAGCTGCGCCGCCACCAGGTCCACCGCCACGGTGACCGCCCAGTTGTACCAATAGTTCCAGCCCAGGGCGAAGCCGAAGCCGTCCTCGACATAGCGCGCGCCGTAGGTGGAGAAGGATCCGGAAACCGGCATGGCGGCGGCCAGTTCGCCCAGGCTGGTCATCAGGAAATAGACCATGATGCCAATCAGCACATAGCCCAGCAGCGCCCCGCCGGGGCCGGCCCGGGCGATCGTTGCGCCGGAGGCCACGAACAGGCCGGTGCCGATGGACCCGCCCACCGCAATCATGGTCAGGTGGCGCGCGGACAGCGTGCGGCGCAGTTCGGAAGGCGGGTTCGCCTTCGCGTCGCGCGTGCCGCCTGAGCGACGTTCATCGTGTTCCGATGGTGCCAAAGTGCATTTCCTTCAGGTCATGAAGGCACCCGCGCGCAGCGCCAGGTGCCTGGGAATTTCCAAGCAACCGGCGAGAATAGCGCAAGAGGCCCCATCCGGCGAAATCGGACGGCCTCGGGGACGGATCGACGGGCCTATTGGAACGCCGTTTCCATGAAGGTGCGCAGCTTGCGCGAATGCAGGCGTTCGGGCGGCATGTCGCGCAGCCGCTCCAGGGCGCGGATGCCGATTTCCAGATGCTGGTTCACCTGGCGGCGATAGAAGGCGCTGGCCATGCCGGGCAGCTTCAGTTCGCCATGCAAGGGCTTGTCCGACACGCACAGCAAGGTGCCGTACGGCACGCGGAAACGGAAGCCGTTGGCCGCGATGGTGGCCGACTCCATGTCCAGCGCAATCGCGCGGGACTGCGCAAAACGCTCCACCAGCTCCAGGTGGTCGCGCAGTTCCCAGTTGCGGTTGTCGATGGTGGCGACCGTGCCCGTGCGCATGATGCGTTTGAGGTCCCAGCCCGACAGCCCCGCCACTTCTTCGACCGCCTGCTCCAGCGCCACCTGCACCTCGGCCAGCGCCGGCACCGGCACCCAGGTCGGCAGGTCGGCATCAAGCACGTGGTCCTCGCGCACATAGCCGTGCGCCAGCACGTAGTCGCCCAGACGCTGCGAATCGCGCAGGCCGGCGCAGTGGCCCAGCATCAGCCAGGCATGCGGGCGCAGCACGGCGATGTGGTCGGTAATGGTCTTGGCATTGGACGGACCCACGCCAATGTTCACCAGCGTGATGCCGGAATGGTCGCCGCGCACCAGGTGGTAGGCCGGCATCTGCGGCAGGCGGATCGCCTGGTCCTCGTCGCCCGGGCCGCTTTCGCCACGGCGCGTGATGCGGTTGCCCGGTTCCACCAGCATTTCGTAGTCTTCGTTGCCGCTGGCCATCAGCGCGCGGGCGCGGGCGCAGAACTCGTCCACGTAGAACTGGTAGTTGGTGAACAGCACGAAGTTCTGGAAATGCGCCGGCGCGGTCGAGGTGTAGTGCTGCAAGCGGTGCAGCGAATAGTCCACGCGCTGGGCCGTGAAAGGCGCCAGCGGCTTGGGCTCGCCCTCCTTGCCGCGCCAGGAGCCGTTGACGATGGCGTCGTCCGTCACCGCCAGATCGGGCACATCGAACAAGTCGCGCAAGGGACGCTTGAGCGCCTCCAGATGCTCGCCCTCGACGTAGGCGCCCTCGGGGAAGGCGAAATGCAGCGGAATGGGCGAATCGGACTCGCCGACTTCCACCGCCACGCGGTGATTCTGCAGCAGCTGGCTGACCTGTTCTATCAGGTAGTCGCGAAACAGCGCGGGCTGGGTGATGGTGGTCTGGTAAATGCCCGGCTCGGCCACGTGGCCGTATGACAGCCGCGTATCGATCGGATCGTAGGTTTCCACCACGATGCGGATCGCCGGGTAATAGGCGCGGGCGCGCTCGCGGCCGTTGGTCGAGCCCTTCAGCACTTCACGGAAGGCGGCGCGCAGGAAGGCGGTGTTGCGCGCATAGATTTCAATCAGGCGCTCCACCGCCGCCACCGCATCCTGGAACGGCTCGAAGGGCAAGGCCTCTGGCCGGCTCATGGAAGATAAAGGGTGCACTGCGTTCATCATCGAGCTTTACTCCGCTTCTCATCTTATCTGTAACCGCGGCCGTTGCCGGCTTGCCGGGCCGCAGGGCCGATGGCGACGATTATGCCCGAGCCGGCGCAAGATGAAGTGTCATATTCGACTGTCCGCGAACTCGCGCGCGCCGTAACTTCCGCAGACAAGAATGCTGCATTGCACTACAAATGTAATGAAACATTATTCCATTACAATCATGTGGCATTCCGGGGTTTTGCGTCCCGGTGTTGCCCCCCTTTCCGCCGGCTTGCCTGTTCAGGCAAAGCCATGCCGCCCACTCCGATTCTTGAAGTGACGTAATGACGCCGCCCACGCGAAAAGCCCGAATTGCCCAGCTACGCATTCCCGTATTCCTGTCAGCGCCCATCATCGCCCTGACCCTTTCCTGGATTCCCGACGCCGCCCAGGCGTCCGTCCGCCTCGAGCCGGCCCGTCCCTCGCTCACCGGCCTGCGCCTGGCGCAGGAACCCACCGTCCCCACCCTGCGCGACCGCGTCGTGCAAGCCGGCCTGGAGGCCATCGGCACCCCCTATAGCTGGGGCGGCGACGACGCCGAAGGTTTCGATTGCAGCGGACTGGTCCTGCATGTCTTCCGCGAGATCGCCGGCCTGGAATTGCCGCGCACGGCCCGCGCCCAGCGCACCGCCGGCGAATCCGTCTCCAACAAGCAGGAACTGCGCCCCGGCGACCTGGTGTTCTTCGCCACGCGCGGCCGCGGCGTGACCTCGCACGTCGGCATCTACATCGGCCAGAACAAGTTTGTCCACGCCCCGCGCCGCGGCACCAAGGTGCGTGTGGATGAAATGAAGAATCCGTACTGGACCAAGCGCTACGTCGGCGCCCGGCGCTATCTGGATATGCAACCAGGCCAGATGCTGGCCCAGGCTTCCCCGCGCTGACGGAAAGATCGGGGCGGCGCCCCCGGCGCACCCCAAGGGGGCGGCACCACAGCCTGCGGCGGCCCGTCCGGAAAGGACGCGCCGCCGCAGGCCAGCTGCGTTTCAGCCCCGGCCCACGAAGGGCATGTTGGTCGCCATGATGGTCATGAACTGCACGTTGGCCTCCAGCGGCAGGCGCGCCATGGCGGCAACCGCCTGCGCCACGTGCGCCACATCCATGCGCGGCTCGACCTTGGTGCTGCCGTCGGCCTGCAGGATGCCCGCGGCCATGCGCTCGGTCATATCGGTGGCGGCATTGCCGATGTCGATCTGCCCGCAAGCGATGTTGTAGGGCCGGCAATCCAGCGAAATCGACTTCGTCAGCCCGGACACCGCATGCTTGGTCGCGGTGTAGGCGATGGAGAACGGGCGCGGCGCATGCGCCGAGATCGAACCGTTGTTGATGATGCGCCCGCCGCGCGGATTCTGCGCCTTCATCACGCGGATCGCAGCCTGCGCGCACAGGAACATGCCGGTCAGGTTGGTGTCGACCACGTCGCGCCACACCGATACGGGCAACTCCTCGATCGGCATGGCCGGCGCGCCGCGTCCGGCATTGTTGAACAACACGTCCAGCCGGCCATATTCACGCTGCGCCGCATCGAAGAGTTCGCGCACGGCCTGCTCGTCCGACACATCCGTGGGCACCACCAGCGCCCTCACGCCGTCCTCGCCCGCCGCGGTGCGGGTCGCTTCCAGCGGTTCGCGGCGGCGGCCGGCCAGCACGACCCGATAGCCTTGCGCCAGGAATTCCAGCGCCACCGCGCGGCCTATGCCGGTACCGGCGCCGGTGACCAGCGCCACGCGCGGATGTTCGATCTCGTTCGCTTGCATCGGATTCTCCTTGTTATAGATCGGCGAAATGCTACCCGAATCGTTCTGGCCATGCTGCAAGCGAAGGTTCCAGCGGTGACACATTCGAACCGGTCACACGCAAGCAAAAATTACCCGGCAAAGGCAGCCTGCCCGCGGCGGGAAAAGATGCGTCTTTCGGCGGCCGAACGCGCGCTGCCGATCCCCGGCGAGGCCGCTTTCCCGCGCATGCTCCACGCAGAAAAAACCGCCACGGCGCATGCCATCGGACCGACAATCCCGTGTTGATCCGTCACAAGTCTTTATATAATTCCTAGAAATTAGCTTATTACCAAAAATCCAATAACATCCACGGAGCAGGTTACATGACCCCACGGTCCCTACCCACCGCGCTGATGCTGGGCGCGCTGTACGCCGCCTCGGCCGGGGCGCAAGGCGCGCCCGACGGCAAGCAGATCAGCACCCAGGGCGCCAACGGCGCGCCCGCCTGTATCACCTGCCACGGCGCCCGTGGCGAAGGCAACCCGGCCGCCGGCTTTCCGCAGCTGGCCGGCATGGGCAGCGCCTATCTGGACGAACAGCTCGAAGCCATGGCCAACGGCTCGCGCGTCAGCCCGGTGATGGCCGCCACCGCCAAGGCGCTGGACCCGGCGCAACGCAAGGCCGTGGCGCAGTACTACGCGTCGCTGCCTTCCGCGCTGGATACCGACAAGCTCGCCGCCACCGCCATGCATCCGGCCCAGCCCGCCGACACCGGCGCCTGGCTGGCCACCCGTGGCGCCTGGGACAAGAACGTGCCCGCCTGCAACCAATGCCACGGCCCAGGCGGCATCGGCGTCGGCGCGAATTTCCCCGCCTTGGCCGGGCAGCCCGCCGCCTACATCGCAGGCCAGCTGCGCGCCTGGCAGCAAGGGCAGCGCCCGCCGGGCCCGCTGGGCCTGATGCCGGCCGTCGCCACCCGCCTCTCCAGCGCCGAGATCGACGCCGTGTCCGCCTATTACGCAGGCCTGCCCAAGGCCGCCGACCAGCTTGCCGCGCAAGCCAACACCGCCGCGGGAGCCCAGAAATGACCGCCATCAGCCTGCGCCTGCTGTCCGCCGCCTGTCTGCTCGCATCCGCCGCCACGTTCGCGGCCGAACCCCGCCCGTCCTTCACGCCGCCGTCCGCCGCATCCATCCCCGACAACGATTTCGGCAAAGCCGTACGCGAAGGCGAGCAGATCTTCCTGCACACCCCACAGAAGGCCGCCAAGTTCGTCGGCAACAACCTGAACTGCGTCAGCTGCCACCTGGACGCCGGCCGCCGGCCGGATTCCGCGCCGATGTGGGCGGCCTACGTGCTGTATCCCGCCTATCGCGCCAAGAACGGCCACGTCAACACCCTGGCCGAACGCCTGCAAGGGTGCTTCCGCTTCAGCATGAACGGCAAGGCGCCTGCCGCGGACGATCCCACCCTGACCGCGCTGCAAACCTATATGTTCTGGCTGGCCAGCAAGGCGCCGACCGGAGTCGTCCTGGACGGCCAGGGCTATCGCAAACTGCCACCCCCCGCCCAAAAAGCGGACTACGTGCGCGGCAGCGAGGTCTATGCGCAGTATTGCGCCGTCTGTCACGGGGCCGAAGGCCAGGGCCAGAAGAACGGCAAGCATTGGGTGTTCCCGGCCCTGTGGGGCGCGGACTCCTTCAACTGGGGCGCGGGCATGCACCAGATCGGCAATGCGGCCGGTTTCATCAAGGCCAACATGCCGCTCGGGCAGGGTGGCATGCTGAGCGACCAGGAAGCCTGGGACGTCGCCTACTTCATGAACGCGCATGAACGTCCGCAGGATCCGCGCTACACCGAATCGGTCGCCGCGACCCGGGCCAAGTACCACGACTCCGACGATTCGCTGTACGGCATCGAGGTCAACGGCCATCTGCTGGGCAGCGACTCCCCGCCGGCCGGCGGCAGGCTGACCCAGGCCGCGGCCAAGGCTGGCGGCTGAATCCGGCGGGCGCAGATCACGCGGCCGGCTTGCGGGTTGCCCCCTGCCCGGCCGCGTGATTTGTTATTCTTCGTGTCTCAGCATCACACGCCTGCCACATTCATGTCCGCCAATCCCGGAAACGTCTTCATGGTCGTCGCGCCCAGCGGCGCCGGCAAGTCCAGCCTGGTCAAGGCCTTGCTCCAGCAAGACCCCTCCATCCTGCTCTCCATTTCCTGCACCACCCGCGCGCCCCGCCCCGGCGAGGAAGACGGCCGCGAATACCGCTTCGTGTCCCCGGACGAGTTCAAGCTCCTGCGCGAAGGCAACAACCTGCTGGAATGGGCGGAAGTGCACGGCAATTTTTACGGCACGCCGCGAGACCGCATCGACGAAGCCACCCGCGCCGGCCGCGACGTGCTGCTGGAAATCGACTGGCAAGGCGCGCGCCAGGTGAAGCAGCGCTTCCCCGGCGCAATCGGCGTGTTCGTGCTGCCGCCTTCCATCGATGAACTCGAAAGCCGGCTCAAGGCGCGCGGCCAGGATGCGCCCCAGGTGATCGCGCGCCGCCTGATGGCCGCGGGCGGCGAAATCGCCCACGCGCCTGAATGCGAATATGTTATTATTAATCAAGAATTTAGCGTGGCCTTGTCGGAATTGACTCAAATAGTCAGCGCCGCGCGGCTGCGCTTTTCGTCTCAGGCCGCCCGCCACAGCCAGTTGTTCTCGCAACTCGGCATCCCGGCCGAGCACTGAGCCGAACGCATTCTCCCTATCCTCCATCAGCACCAGGTGTCCTAATGGCTCGCATTACCGTCGAAGACTGTCTGAACCAAATCCCCAATCGTTTCAAGCTCACGCTGGCCGCGACCTACCGCGCCCGCGAGTTGGCGCAAGGCCATGCCCCGCGCCTGGACAGCAAAGACAAGCCCACGGTCACCGCCCTGCGCGAAATCGCGGGCGGCCTCACCGGCGTGGAAATGCTGCGTAAAGTACCCACCTGATCGTTTCCGGGGGCGGCAAGCATGGCTTTTCCCGGGCTGAAGTACGCTTCATCAGGTCTGCTTGCCGCACTGCGTGCCGGCTCCCGTCTCGGGCGCCGCACGGGCAAGAAAGACAAGACCCTCCCCACGCCACCGTCCGTCGCCGCGCAAGAAGCGGCGGACGCGACCGCCTCGCCGGTCGCTTCGCTGGCGCCGCTGACCGAAATCATCGGCAGCTATCTCGACAAGAAAGACGTAGAACGCGTGCGCGAAGCCTATCGCTTCGCCGACCAGGCGCACCTGGGCCAGTTCCGCGCCAGCGGCTCGCCCTACATCTCTCACCCCATCGCCGTCACGGAAATCTGCGCAGGCTGGAAGCTGGACGTCAACGCGTTGTCCGCCGCCCTGCTGCACGACGTGATGGAAGACCAGGGCATCGCCAAGCACGAACTGGCCGAGAAATTCGGCCCTGAAGTCGCCGAGCTGGTCGACGGCCTGTCCAAGCTGGACCGCCTGGACTTCGCCACCAAGGCCGAACAGCAGGCCGAAAGTTTCCGCAAGATGCTGTTGGCGATGGCGCGCGACGTGCGCGTCATCCTCATCAAGCTGGCCGACCGCCTGCACAACATGCGCACGCTGGACGCGGTCAATCCCGAAAAGCGCCGCCGCATCGCGCGCGAAACGCTGGAGATCTACGCGCCCATCGCCCACCGCCTGGGCCTGAACCTGCTGTTCCGCGAACTGCAGGACCTGTGCTTCGCGGCGATGTACCCGAACCGCTACCAGGTGCTGTACAAGGCCGTGCTGGCCGCACGCGGCAACCGCCGCGAAGTCATCACCAAGATCGCCGATTCGGTGCGGGCCTCGCTGCCTGCCGCCGGCATCGAAGCCGAGGTCACCGGCCGCGAAAAGACGCTTTATGGCATCTACCGCAAGATGGTCGACCAGAAGAAGTCGTTCTCCGACGTCCTGGACATCTACGGCTTTCGCGTCATCGTGCACACCCTGCCCGAGTGCTACCTGGCGCTGGGCACGCTGCATCAGCTCTACCGGCCCGTGCCCGGCAAGTTCAAGGACTACATCGCCATCCCCAAGGTGAACGGCTACCAGTCCCTGCACACGACCCTGGTCGGCCCCTACGGCACGCCCGTGGAGTTCCAGTTCCGCACCCGCGACATGCATCACGTGGCGGAAGAAGGCGTGGCCTCGCACTGGCTCTACAAGGGCGCCGACCTGACCCTGAACGACCTGCAGAAACGCACCCACCAGTGGCTGCAATCGCTGCTGGACATCCAGAGCCAGACGGGCGATTCCGGCGAATTCCTGGAGCACGTCAAGGTCGACCTGTTCCCCGACGCGGTCTACGTGTTCACCCCGCGCGGCAAGATCATCTCGCTGCCCCGCGGCGCCACGCCGGTGGACTTCGCCTACGCCATCCATACCGACATCGGCAACCAGGCGGTGGCCGCCAAGGTCAACGGCGAATTCGTGCCCCTGCGCACCGAAATGAACAGCGGCGACACGGTGGAAATCGTGACCTCGCCCGCCTCCCGTCCGAACGCGCAGTGGCTCAACTACGTGCGCACCGGGCGCGCGCGCTCCGAAATCCGCCACTACCTGCGCACGGTCAAGTACGAAGAGTCGGTGGCCTTCGGCGAACGCCTGCTGGGCCAGGCGCTGCAGGAACTGCGCATGCCCCTGCCCGCCACCGACGACCCGGCCTGGCAGAAGCTGGCGCGCAGCACCGGCGCCAGCTCGCGCGAGGAAATCCTGGCCGACATCGGCCTGGGCAAGCGCCTGGCCGCCGTGGTGGCGCGCCGCTTTGCGCCCGAGCATCAACTGGTGGCGACCACGGCCGCGGCCGTGGACGAACTGACCTCGGCGCGTAGCGCCCCCATCCTGATCCAGGGCAATGAAGGCCAGGCCGTGCAGTTGGCGCCTTGCTGCGGCCCGCTGCCGGGCGACCCCATCATCGCCGGCATGCGCATGGGACACGGACTGGTGGTGCATACCGCCGATTGCCCGGTGGCCATGCGCCAGCGCCTGCGCGAACCCGAACGCTGGATCAACGTCGGCTGGGACGCCCACACCGCCAAGCACCTGGCCACGCGCCTGGACATCGTCACGCGCAACGAGCGCGGCGTGCTGGGGCGGCTGGCCGCGGAGGTCACCGCGGCCGACGCCAACATCGTGCACGTCACCATGCACGACGACGCGGTCGCCACGGTGTCGCTGCACCTGACCATACAGGTCGACAGCCGCAAGCACCTGGCGCAGGTCATCCGCGCCATCCGCCACGTGCCGCAGGTGCAGAAGATCGTGCGCGTGAAGGGTTAAGTGGTTCTTCAGTGCAGAGCTGAAACGCCAGCCCTGCACTGCCCTTCTCAAGTCACGTGCTGCAGAAAATCCTTGAGACGCTGGCTGGGCGGATTGCTCAGCAATTCGCCCGGCGGCCCGTCATGGGCGATCTTGCCGGCGTCGATGAAAATCAACCGGCTGCCCACCTTGCGCGCGAACTCCATCTCATGCGTGACCACCACCATGGTCATGCCCTCTTCGGCCAGGTCGCGCATGACCTTCAGCACCTCATGGCGCAGTTCCGGATCCAGCGCCGACGTGGGTTCGTCGAACAGCATCAGCTTGGGCTTGATGGCCAGCGCCCGTGCAATCGCCACGCGCTGCTGCTGGCCGCCCGACAGCTCCGAGGGATAGTGGTTCATGCGCTCGGCCAGGCCGACCTTGGCCAGCAGGCTTTCGGCCAGCTCGCGCGCCTCGGCGCGGCTCTGCCCGCGCGTATGCACCGGGCCGAACATGACGTTTTCCAGCGCGGTCATCTGCGGGAACAGGTTGAACTGCTGGAACACCATGCCCGCTTCGCGCCGGATCTCGCGTACTTGCGCCGCCCCGCCGTTCACGCTCAGGCCGTCCACCAGCAAATCGCCGCCATTGATGGTTTCCAGCACGTTGATGCAGCGCAGAAAGGTGGACTTGCCGGAGCCCGACGGCCCGACCACCACCACGACCTCGCCCGCATCGATGTTCAGCGAAATGCCGTTGAGCACCATGGACTCGCCGAAGTTCTTGGTGACGTTGTGGAATTCAACCATGCTCATAATATGCGCATCCTTCTTTCAATCAGATGCAGGCCCAGCGCCATGAGGCCGGTCAGGATCAGGTAAACGATCGCGACCGCCGACCAGATCTCGACGGCGCGGAAGTTGCTGGCCATGATCTCCTGGCCCTGCCGGGTCAGTTCGGCCACGCCGATCACGATGAAGAGCGAGGAATCCTTCAGGCTGATGATGCACTGATTGCCCAGCGGCGGAATCATGCGGCGGAACGCCACCGGCCCGATGATGTGCAAGAGGATCTTGTGGAACGGCAGCCCCATGGCCTGGCCCGCTTCCTTCAGGCCCTTGTGCACCGACAGCAGCGCGCCGCGCACGATCTCGGAAATATAGGCCCCGGAGTTGATGATGAGCGTGACGATCGCGGCCCATTCCGCATCCACCCGGATGTTCGCCAGCAAGGGCAAGGCGAAATAGATGAACATCACCTGCACCACGATGGGCGTGCCGCGGATGACCGCGACATAGACCTGCGCGATGGCCGACAGGACGGGGTGTCCGTAGGCCCGCGTCACGCCGGATAGCGCGCCCAACAAAAAACCACCCAACAAGCCCCAGAACGTGATCTTGATGGTCATCAGCGTACCCTCGAGCAGATTGGGTAGCGCGCCTTCGATTACAGTCCAGTCAAACTCCACGATATACCCCCTATGGCGCGGCGCCGTGCCGGAACACGGCGTGAGCGGCGCGGGACCGCCCGCCGGACTGCGGCGAGGCGGCCGGCCTCAGCCGGCGCAGGCCGATGCCGGGCGGTCCCGGTATGCAAAGCGAACCCGGATGCTCAGGGCTTCTTGCCGAACCACTTGGTGTAGATGGCGTCGTACTGGCCGTTGGCCTTCAGCGTCGCCAGGGCCTTGTTCACCTGCGGTGCCAGATCGCTGCCCTTGGGGAAGGCGATGCCGTAGAAGTCGCCGCTCTTGACCGAGCCCACCACCTTCACGCGGCCCTTGCCGGCGGTGTTGGCGTAGTACTGGACATTGGGCGTGTCATGCACCGCCGCGTCGACCCGGCCCGTGGCCAGTTCCAGATAGGCGTTGTCGATATTCGGGAACAGCTTGAGCTTGGCGTCCGGCACCTGGGCCTTCAGGAAGTCCACCGTGGCGGTGCCGGTCTTGACCGCGACGGTCTTGCCGGCCAGGGACTTGGCGTCCTTGATGTCCGTGTTCTTTTCACCGACCAGGATGGCCAGGCCGCTTTCGTAATAGGGATCGGAGAAGTCGATGACTTTCTTGCGGTCATCGCGGATCGTGATGCCGGCCAGCGCCGCGTCGATGTTCTTGGTCTGCAGGCCCGGGATGATGCCCGCGAAGTCCATGGGCTGCAGCTTGTACTTGAGGTTGAGTTCCTTGGCGATGGCCGCCCAGAGATCCACGTCGAAGCCCACATAGGTATTACCCTGCTTGAACTCGAACGGCACGAAAGCGGTATCGGTGGCCACCACCAATTCCTTGCCTTGGGCATGGGCGGCCGAGGCAGCGCCGAACATGGCCACGGACAGGCCGACCAGCGCGGCGGCGACTTTGCGTTTGATCATGAAACTCTCCTCTTGGGGACCAGTCGGCACCCCGGGGTTGTTGTAGGGGCATGATTCCTGGGCCGCGCCGGGGTCTCCGGCACAGCTTACCGACGATCTTAACGCATACGTCCCCACCCGGCAGCGGCCGGAAAATTTACAATCCGCATGACACCCGGAGGATTCCCATGGCCTACAAATATGTACGCATTGCCGGAAACCGGCGTCAGACGGGCCTCGCGCTGGGCAAGCTGGCGCGGCCCCTGATGGCCACCTATCTGAACCAGAGCCGCACCTGGGACGCGCTGCGGCCATGGCGCGGCCACGCCTTCCTGGACGAACTGGCGCAGCAGGCGCAAGCCGCGCTGCCGGCCATCTGGGAAGAACTGGAAGGCTTGGCCGAGGGGCTGCACATGCCCATCGAGGACGTGCTGCTGTGGAATTGCCGCGGCGACCTGCTGCACAGCACCACCGACGGCTGCACTTCGGTCGCGCTTAAATCGGCGGACGGCACGCGCTGGATCGCGCACAACGAGGACGGCGATCCCTATCTGCACGGGCGCTGCCACCTGGTCGACGTGGCGCTGGAAGACGCGCCCGGCTACCTCAGTTTCTACTATCCAGGCTCCCTGCCCGGCCATACCTTCGGCGCCAACCGCGCCGGGCTGGTGCAGACCATCAACAACCTGCGCATCCGGCAGCGGCATCCGGGCGTGCCGCGCATGCTGATGGCGCGCGCCGTGCTCGATTGCGCCACGCTGGACGAAGCCGTCGCAAAGCTGCGGGACCTGCCGCACTCCGGCGGCTTCCACCATACCCTGGGCGCCGCCGGCGACCCGCGCCTGCTCAGCGCGGAAGTCGCGCCGGGTGAGGTTTCCATCCAGGATATCGGCACGCGCTACGGCCATGCCAATCACATGGTGCATGCCGACATGGGCGGCGTGGCGCAGATCGTCACGGACTCGTCGCGCGCGCGCCAGAACCGCATCGAAGGCATCGTGGATGGCTGGTCCGCGGGCTCCGGCCGCGACGACCTGATTGCCGCCCTGCATGACACCACGGGCGAGTTGCCGATACTGCGCACCGCGGCGGACGATCCCGATGACGAGAACACGCTGGCGACCGCCGTCTTCGAAATAGGCGAAAGCGAAGTGACCTTGCGGGTTTATGACCGCAAGCCCAAGGCAGACATCGTGCTGGACGTGATGTCGGACACGGAATAACAAGCCTGCAATACCTGCAAAGACAACGGCCGCGTCATTGCTGACGCGGCCGTTGTTTCATTACCAGTCGGTCAGACCTGGCCGTAGCCCCCGCCTCCGGGGGTTTCGACGACGAAAATGTCGCCCGGTTGCAGCTGGGCGCTATCCTGCGGGCCCAGTTCCTGAACCGAACCGTCGGCGCGTTCGATCGAGTTGCGGCCCATGGCGCCGGGCTGACCGCCCGCCAGGCCGAACGGCGCGTACAGGCGGTTGTTCGACAGGATGGCCGCGGTCATGTCCTCCAGGAAGCGGATGCGGCGCACGCCGCCCTCGCCTCCCGGATAACGGCCGGCGCCGCCCGAACCCTTGCGGATTTCGTAGGATTCCAGCCGCACCGGGAAACGGAACTCCAGCACCTCAGGATCCGTCAGCCGCGAGTTGGTCATGTGCGCCTGCACCAGCGAAGTCCCCGCGAAACCTTCGTCATGGGGACCGGCCTTATCGATGCGCACCGGACCCGCGCCCGTGCCGCCCGAGATGGTCTCGTAGTACTGGTGACGCGCGTTGCCGAACGTGAAGTTGTTCATCGTGCCCTGGCTTGCGGCCAGCACGCCCAGCGCGCCGTACAACGCGTTGACGATGCACATGGACGTTTCCACGTTGCCCGCCACCACCGAGGCCGGCGGATTCGGGCGCAGCATCGAGCCTTCCGGCAGGACGATGGACAGCGGCACGAGGCAGCCGTCGTTCAGCGGGATGTCGTCATTGACCAGCGTGCGGAACACATACAACACCGCCGCCACGGCGATGGCGCCCGGCGCGTTGAAGTTGTTGTCCAGCTGGTTGGACGTGCCGGTGAAGTCCACCACGGCGCTGCGCGCCGCGGTATCCACCTTCACGGCCACGCGGATCACCGCACCGTTGTCCAGCGGATACTCGTAGCTGCCGTCCTTCAGCACCGAGATCACGCGGCGCACCGCTTCCTCGGCGTTGTCCTGTACATGCCCCATATAGGCACGGACCACGTCCAGGCCGAAGTGGTCGCACATGCGCAGCAGCTCCTGCACGCCCTTCTCGTTGGCGGCGATCTGCGCGTGCATGTCAGCGATGTTCTGGTCCGGGTTGCGCGCCGGCCAGAGGCCGGAGCCCAGGATGCCGCGGGCGGCGGCCTCGCGGAACTCGCCGTTCTTCACCAGCTGGAAGTTGGTAAAGAGCACGCCCTCGTCGTCCACGGTCTTGGAATCGGGCGGCATGGAACCCGGCGTGGTGCCGCCGATATCGGCATGGTGGCCGCGCGAACCCACATAGAACAGGATCTCGCTGCCGTCGCGGTCGAACACCGGGGTGATGACCGTGACGTCCGGCAAGTGCGTGCCGCCGTGGTACGGATCGTTCACCACGTAGGCGTCGCCAGGCCGCATGCTGCCAGCGTTGGCGTTCATGACCGTGCGCACGGACTCGCCCATGGAGCCCAGATGCACCGGCATGTGCGGCGCGTTGGCGATCAGGCGGGCCTGGGCATCGAAGATCGCGCAAGAGAAGTCCAGGCGCTCCTTGATGTTGACCGAATAGGCCGTGTTCTGCAGCCGGTAGCCCATCTGCTCGGCGATCGACATGAAGAGGTTGTTGAACACCTCCAGCATGACCGGATCGGCCTGGGTGCCGATGGCACGGCGTTCCGGGCGGGCTTCGACGCGGCGGATCACGAAGTGGTCCTGCGCCGTCAGTTCCGCCTGCCAGCCGGCCTCGACCACCGTGGTCTGGTTAGGCTCGGAAATGATGGCGGGCCCCGCCACCACGTCGCCGCCCGCCATGTCCTCGCGCACATACAGGGGCGTGTCGCGCCACGCGCCGCCGCTGTACATGCTGACGATGCGGCTGGCGGCCAGTGCGCCATCGCGCACACGCGACGCGGGCGTTTCGCTGACGCGCTCGCCACCGCCCGTGGCTTCGACCGAAATCGTTTCCACCACCAGCTCGCGGTTGGGCATCAGGAAGGAATAGCGCTGGCGGTAGGCCGTTTCGAAATCCTGGCGCGCCTGATCCAGGTCCCTGTAGGCCACTTCCAACGCGGTGTCCGTGCCGCGATACTTCAGGTGCAGGCGACGCTGCACGCTGATGTCGCTTTCGGCCACGTGCTGGCGGCGCAGTTCGCCAACGGCCTGGCCGGTCAACTCGTCCAGCTCGACCTTCAGCGCTTGCATCAGGTCGGCGTCGAGCACCTTTTCTACTGTCTTCTGGCGCATGTCGGTCTGGTCAGCCAGGCCCATGCCGTAGGCCGACAACACGCCGCCCAACGGATGCGCGAACACCGTCGTCATGCCCAGCGCGTCGGCCACCAGGCAAGCGTGCTGGCCGCCCGCGCCGCCGAACACGGTCAGCGCGTACTCGGTCACGTCATGGCCGCGCTGCACCGAGATGCGCTTGATGGCCTCGGCCATATTGCCCACGGCGATTTCCAGGAAGCCCTCGGCGAGCTGTTCCGGACTCATCTCGCGACCGGTGGCTGCGCGCACTTCGTCGGACATGGCCGTAAAGCGCGCCACGACCGCGTCGCGGTCCAGGGGTTCATTGGCCTCGGGGCCGAAGACCTTGGGGAAGAAATCGGGCTGAATCTTGCCCAGCAGGACGTTGCAGTCCGTCACCGCCAGCGGGCCGCCGCGGCGATAGCAGGCCGGACCCGGATTGGCGCCGGCGGAATCCGGCCCCACACGCAGGCGCGCGCCGTCGAAATGCAAGATCGAACCGCCGCCCGCCGCCACCGTGTGGATGCTCATCATGGGCGCGCGCATGCGCACGCCGGCCACCTGGGTCTCGAATTCGCGTTCGAACTCGCCGGCATAGTGCGACACGTCGGTGGACGTGCCGCCCATGTCGAAGCCGATGACCTTGGGAAAGCCCGCGATCTCGCTGGTGCGCACCATGCCGACGATGCCGCCGGCCGGGCCCGACAGGATGGCGTCCTTGCCGCGGAAGCGGTGCGCGTCCGTCAGGCCGCCACTGGATTGCATGAACATGAGACGGATGCCCGGCAGTTCTCCGGCCACCTGGTCCACGTAGCGCATCAGGATGGGCGACAGATAGGCGTCCACCACCGTGGTGTCGCCGCGCGACACGAACTTGATCAGCGGACTGACCTCGTGCGAGGCCGACACCTGCGGGAAGCCCACTTCACGCGCGATGCGGGCGGCGATGCGCTCGTGCTCCGGCGCGTGCCAGGCATGCATGAAGATGATGGCGGCCGCGCGGATGCCGCTGTCGTAGGCGGCCTGCATGGCCGCGCGCAGCGCTTCCTGGTCCAGCTCGCGGATTACCTCGCCGTCGGCAGCCACGCGCTCATCGGCTTCCACCACGGATTCGTAGAGCATCTCGGGCAGGACGACGTTGCGGTCGAACAGGCGCGGACGGTTCTGGTAGGCAATGCGCAGGCCGTCGCGAAAACCCTTCGTCGTGACCAGCAAGGTGCGCTCGCCCTTGCGTTCCAGCAAGGCGTTGGTGGCCACCGTGGTGCCCATCTTCACGCATTCGACCTGATCGGCGGGCACGGGCTGGCCGGGCGCGATGCCCAGCAGCTTGCGGATGCCGGCAACCGCCGCATCGCGATACTGCTCGGGGTTCTCCGACAGCATCTTGGCCGTGGTGGTGCTGCCATCGGGGCGCCGCGCCACGATGTCGGTAAAGGTACCCCCACGATCAATCCAGAATTGCCACTTCATAGCTGTCCTTGAAAACAAGAGTCCGCCGCGGCGCATTCGGCCGCGGACAGGTAAACGGAATTAGAGAGAGGTGGCTGCCCTGGCCGCCTGGTCGTACAGACCGGACAGCGCGCGCAGCGTGTGCGCCAGTTGGCGGCTGTAGTCCAGCCCGCCCCCGCCCGGCGCGTCCAGGCCCGCGGTCAGGCATTGCTCGCGGATCTCGGCGTAGCGCTTGAGGATGGCCGCGCCATCCGGGGTCACGCTGTAGAAGACTTCCTTGCTGCTGCGCTCGCCCTGGACCACGCCCAGGCGATCCAGCTTCTTGAGCGCATAGCTGACGATGTGCGTGTCCTCGACATTCAGCGTGAAACAGATGTCCGCCAGCTTCTTGGGCCGTTCGCGGTGATAGACGTGATGGAACACCATCACGTCCGTGGGCGTCAGGTCGGGCAGTCCGGCCGCCGCCATGCAGCGCACGGTCCAGCGGTCGAAGGCGTGGCTGGCGATCATCAGGCCGAATTCCACTTCGGAGAGGTCGGGCGCGCTGCCGCCGGCCAGGTGGGCCGACGATGCAATCAAAGTGGGGGTCATGGAAGACGCAAGCCGAGTTTATCTGAACGAAATACTAATAATTTATCTATATTTCATCAATAAAAAATACGAACGAAGCGACGAAAATTCCCTCTTTCGAGGGAATACCCCTAGAAAACTGCAAGCAAAAAAGCGGCTTAGGGCGCCGACCAGCCCATGGGCAGATTGGCCCGGATCAGCCAGCCCGCAATGGAAATCCGCGGCGCGATCTCAGGCATGGGATCGCCCGGACCGAACCAGCGCGCATCGGCGATCTCGTCTTCCTGGACGCGGATATCGCCGGACACGTAGTCGGCCGTGAACGCGACCATGAGCGAATGCGGGAACGGCCAGGACTGGCTGCCGAAATACTGCAGGTTGCCGACCTTCAGGCCGACTTCCTCATGGACCTCGCGATGAATGGTCTGCTCGATGCTTTCGCCGGGTTCGACGAAACCTGCCAGCGCCGTGTAGCGCGAAGTGGCCGTGGTGGTGTGGCGCGCCAGCAGGACGCTGTCGCCCTTGCGGATCAGCACCATCATGGCCGGCGAAATGCGCGGATAGGCCGAAAAGCCGCAGGACGGGCAGCGCAGGCAGAACTCGGTGGACACGCGCTCCGACGGCGTGCCGCAGACGCCACAGAACCGGTGCGTGCGCGCCCATTCAGCGATCTGGTAGGCGCGGCCGGCCAGCGCCATGCGTTCGTCGTCCAGCACACCGAAAAGCGAACGCAGCTTCCTGAAGGCATAGCCTTGCGGCGGCTCCATGCCGGGCTCCACGTGCACGGTGCGGCATGGCGAACCGGGCAGCGTCCAGATCGGCTGCAAGGCCGCGGCCGCCACGCCTATCCTTACGCACAAGGCAGTGTCCGGCAATACGGCGGACGTCTCTTCAACCAGCAACTCATCACGACGGAAAACGAAATTCACACACGCCTCGGCATCATGCATTCGATACGCAATGTTAGAAGAAAAACGGCTGCTGCATTGCGTTTGCGCAAAGATTGAACCTTCAATGATCGACCGTGCGCACGCCTGTTAGGAATAACCCGTAAAGACGCGATTTCGCGCGCTCGGCCGCCGCATAGCAACATAGAATGGCACGGCTTTTTCAGCTGCGCGTCATCGGCGCAGCGCTCTCTTTTTCGCAATGCCTATCGGGCACAACCCGGCTTCACCATTCGCAAAGAAGGACCACCCCATGCACAAGAAAATTTCCCTGTTGGCAGGCAGCATCGTCCTGGCGTTCAGCGCCAGCGCCCAGGCTCAAACGAAATGGGATCTGCCCACCGCCTATCCGGCCAGCAACTTCCACGTCGAGAACCTGACCACCTTCGTCAAGGACGTGGACACGCTGTCGGAAGGCAAGCTGAAGATCACGCTGCACAATAACGCCTCGCTGTACAAGGCGCCCGAGATCAAGCGCGCGGTGCAAGGCAACCAGGCGCAGATCGGCGAGATTCTGCTGACCAACTTTGCGAACGAAGATCCGATCTACGAACTGGACGGCCTGCCCTTCCTGGCCACCGGCTATGACGCGTCGTTCAAGCTCTACCAGGCGCAGAAGCCCTTCCTCGAGAAGAAGCTGAACGCGCACGGAATGACGCTGCTGTACGCGGTGGCCTGGCCGCCCCAGGGCATCTTCGCCAACAAGGACATCAAGCAGATCTCGGACATGAAGGGCCTGAAGTGGCGCGCCTACAGCCCGGTGACGGCCAAGATCGCCGAGCTGGTCGGCGCGCAGCCCGTCACGGTGCAGCAAGCCGAACTGGCCCAGGCCTTGGCCACGGGCGTGATCGACTCCTACATGTCGTCGGCATCCACCGGCTACGACACCAAGACCTACGAGTACATCAAGAAGTTCTACGACACGCAGGCCTGGCTGCCCAAGAACGCGATCATCGTGAACAAGAAGGCGTTCGATGCGCTGGACCCCGCTGCACAAGACGCCTTGAAGAAGGCCGGCGCGCAAGCCGAGGAACGCGGCTGGAAGCTGTCGCAGGAAAAGAACAAGTGGTACCAGGCAGAACTGGCCAAGAACGGCATGGAAACCGTCAAGCCCACGGTCGAGCTGAAGGAAGGCCTGTCCGTGATCGGCAAGCGCATGCTGGACGACTGGCTGAAGAAGGCCGGCGCGGACGGCCAGGCCATGATCGACGCCTACAAGAAGCAGTGATATCTCCATGCGCCGCTTTCTAGATGGTCTTTACGGCGCGGCCGGCCTGTTGGCCGGCTTGTGCACGATCGGCGTACTGGTGTCTGTGCTGGCCGCGATCATCGCGCGCCAGCTCAGCATGAACATCCCCGGCACGGACGCCTATGCCGGGTATTTCATGGCCGCCGCCGGCTTTCTTGCGTTGTCCAGCACGTTCAAGCACGGCGAACACATCCGCGTGACGCTGCTGCTCAATTCGCTCAAGCCTGCCGCGGGCCGCAGGCTGGATATCTTCGCCCTGGCGGTCGGCTGCCTGCTGGCCGCCTCGTTCGCGTTCTTCAGCGTCAAGCTGGCCTACGACTCCTGGCAGTTCAACGACATCTCCACGTCCAACGACGCCACGCCGCTCTGGATTCCCCAGATCAGCATGGCTGTCGGCACGGTGCTGTTCCTGGTCGCCCTGATCGACGAGCTGATCCGACGCTCACGCGGCCTGGCCGCCGCCTCTTCGCAGCAAACCCATGAATGAACTTCTCGTCATTACCCTATTGGTCGTCTCGATCTTCGCGCTGCTGGGCTGCGGCGTCTGGGTCGGCCTGACCCTGGCGGGGACCGCATGGATCGGCATGGAGATCTTCTCCAGCCGCCCGGCGGGCGATGCCATGGCCGTCACCATCTGGGGCGCGTCGTCCAGCTGGACCCTGACCGCCCTGCCGCTCTTTCTGTGGATGGGTGAAATCCTGTTCCGCACGCGGCTATCGGAAGACCTGTTCAAGGGGCTCGCCCCCTGGCTCAACCGCCTGCCCGGGCGGCTGCTGCACACCAACGTGATCGGCTGCGCCATCTTCGCCGCGGTCTCGGGCTCGTCCGCGGCGACCTGCGCCACGGTCGGCAAGATGACCATCCCCGAGCTGACGCGCCGCGGCTACCCCGAGGACAAGATCCTGGGCACGCTGTCGGGCGCCGGCACGCTGGGCCTGCTGATTCCGCCTTCCATCATCATGATCGTGTACGGCGTGGCGGCGGACGTGTCCATCGCCAAGCTGTTCATCGCGGGCATCGTGCCTGGCATCCTGCTGGCCTTGCTGTTCATGGGCTACATCGCCTGGTGGGCGATCCGCAACCCCGGCCAAGTGCCGGCAGCCGACCCCGGCCTGACGCTGATGGAGAAGCTGTCGCGCTCGCGCCATCTGATCCCGGTCATGCTGCTGATCGGCGCGGTGCTGGGCTCCATCTACACCGGCATCGCCACCGCCACGGAAGCGGCGGCGGTCGGCGTGGTGGGCGCCCTGTTCCTCTCGGCGCTGCAGGGTTCGCTGAACCGCTCCGCCTTCATGCAGTCGCTGCTGGGCGCGACCCGGCTGTACTGCATGATTGCGCTGATCCTGGCGGGTGCGCAGTTCCTGACGCTGGCGATGGGCTATATCGGCCTGCCGCGCGCGCTGGCCGAATGGATCGGCGGCCTGGGCCTGTCCCAGTTCTGGCTGATCATGGCGCTGATGGTGTTTTTCATCATCCTGGGCTGCTTCCTGGACGGCATCTCCATCGTCGTGCTGACCATGGGCGTGCTGCTGCCCACGGTGCAGGCCGCCGGCATCGACCTGATCTGGTTCGGCATCTTCATCGTGTTCGTTGTGGAAATGGCACAGATCACGCCGCCGGTGGGGTTCAATTTGTTCGTGCTGTCCGGCATGAGCGGCAGGGAGTTGCCCTACATCGCGCGCGCATCGCTGCCGATGTTCTTCCTGATGATCCTGGCGGTACTGCTGCTCTATGCCGTGCCTGGCATAGCGACCTGGCTGCCGCTGCACATGACGCTGTAGGCCGGCGTCACCCTGAAAACCCCGTTCCCGGAACGGGGTTTTTTTTCGCGATGGCAAGCCCCCCCTAACCGCTCCCCCTGTTTTGCCGTCCTGTAAACCAGGGAAAACTCCAAAAAACTACAGGTGTTGTTCACGCCCCAGTTTTTCTAGAATTCCCAGGCGCTGATACGTTGCAACATTACGGCGTATATGTGCATATGCGGCCATCGCCCGGACCCGCGCTTACCAGAAGCGTCGGCGCGGCGGCCCGGCGCCTGACGATCCGCCAGGCGCAACCAGCCGAGCCAAAAGCCCGGCGTCACTAAAAATAGCGCTACCCAGGAGGAGCCCCCGCATGAAACGCATCACCCTATCCCTCGCCCTTGCAGGCCTGGGCTTGGCCGCCGGCACGGCCCAAGCCGAAACCAGCGTCACCCTGTACGGCATCGCCGACGTCAGCATCCGCTACCTGAGCACCAGCGCCGGCAGCGTAGGCGCCGACGGCAGCCGCGTGTCGATGGAAAACGGCGCCATTTCCAACAGCCGCTGGGGCCTGCGCGGCTCCGAAGACCTCGGCAACGGCAACCGCGCCTTCTTCCGCCTGGAAAACGGCTTCAACATGCAGAACGGCCGCGGTTCGGATCCGGCCAAGACCTTCAGCCGCCTGGCCTATATCGGCCTGGACGGCGGCAACATCGGCGCGCTGACCCTGGGTCTGCAGAACACCCCGATGTTCGACCTGCTGGCCGACTACTTCGACCCGCTGACCGTCGGCAACTACGACCAGAACGCCTGGCTGCCCGCCGCCATGTCGCGTGTGCGCACCAACAACATGACCAAGTACTCCAACACCATCGGAGACCTGGCGTTCGCGCTGTCGTGGGCCAACGGCGACGACTACAACGACCACAAGGCCGGCCAGCAGTACGGCGCCAGCCTGCGCTACACCGTCGGCAAGCTGGGCCTGGGTGCGGCCTATCAGCAGACCTACGATGGCACGGATTCCGACCTGCGCCAGCGCGTCTGGAACCTGAACGCTTCGTATCAGTTCGACGGCGCCAAGGTCTTCGCCGGCTACTACAACGGCCGCGACGAAACCGGCTGGGTCAACGCGGTCATGGGTGGCGCCCAGGCCGCCGGCCTGGACCGCAAGGACAACGGCTACTTCGCCGGCGTGACCTGGCAGGCCACGCCGCGCTGGGCCATCACCGGCGCCGCCTACTACGACCAGAGCAAGAACGTGGTCGAAGACGGCGACAAGGGCAAGCGCTACGCGCTGGTCGCCGTGGCCGAGTACTCGCTGTCCAAGCGTTCGCAGGTGTACGGCACCGTGGACTGGAACAAGGTCAGCGATGCCGCCAGCGGCGAAATCACCGGCAAGAGCAACCAGCTCGGCGCCGCAGTGGGCTTCCGCCACATCTTCTGATGATCGTCCGCGCCGGACGCCTTACGCGTCCGGCGTGGCTGCGTCGCCCGTTCAGACTCACATCCCCAGATACGCCTTGCGCACCTCGTCCGAGGCTGCCAACTCCCCGGCTTCGCCCGACAGCGCCACCCTGCCGCTCTGCATCACATAGGCGCGCGCCGCGACTTCCAGCGCCTGTGCCATGTTCTGCTCCACCAGCAAGACCGACAGGCCGTCGTCGCGGTTCAAGGCCGCCAGCGCATCGAACACCTGTTCCACCAGCAAGGGCGACAGGCCCAGGCTGGGTTCGTCGATCAAGAGCAGGCGCGGCCCGCTCATCAGCGCCCGGCCGATGGCCAGCATCTGGCGCTCGCCCCCGGACATGGTGCCCGCCAGCTGTGCGCGGCGCTCCTTCAACCGCGGAAACAAGGCATAAACCCGCTCCAGGCGTTCGGCGTACACGCGCTCATCCCGCACCGTGTACGCGCCCAGCCTCAGATTCTGCTCCACAGGCTGGCGCGCGAACACCCGCGCGCCTTCGGGAATCATGGAGATGCCCTGGGCCACCAGCTTGTCCGGCGGCGTGCCGGTGATGTCCCGGCCTTCGAACGTTACCCGCCCGCCCTTGGGCTTGACCGCTCCGACGATGGCCAGCAAGGTGCTGGACTTGCCCGCGCCGTTGGCGCCCAGCAAGGCCGCAATCTCGCCCGGCCGGACTTCCAGCGACACGCCGCGCACCGCCTGCACGCCGCCGTAGGACACGCTCAGGTCTTCCACTTTCAGCATCGCATCAGGCACGGTGCTTTCTCCCCAGATAGGCTTCGATCACGGCCGGGTTACGCACGATTTCTTGCGGCGCGCCCTCGGCGATCATCTGGCCGAAGTTCAGCACCAGCACCCGGTGCGCCAGCCGCATGACCACCTCCAGCACGTGCTCGACGATGATGAGCGTGACGCCCGATGCATGGATGCCACGCAGGATCTCCGCCAACGCGATGGCTTCGGCCGGGTTCAGGCCGCCCGCCACCTCGTCCAGCAGCAGCATGCGCGGCTCGGTCGCCAGCGCCCGCGCCAGCTCGACCCGTTTCTGCCCGGCCACGTTGAGCTCGGCCGCCCTTACGTCGGCGCGCTCGGCAAGGCCCACCAGTTCCAGCACGCGGGCCGATTCGCGCCGCGCGTCCTGCAGACGCGGATGGCGCAGCAATGCGCCGACCATGGCGTTCTCCAATACCGTCATCTGCCCGAAGCTGCGCGGGATCTGGTAGGTACGCACCAGGCCCATGGCGGCCACCTGCTCGGGCTGGCGGCCTATCATGGACTGGCCATCGAAGGTCACCGAGCCGGAGGTCGGCTCGTGATGTCCCACCAGGCCATTGAACAAGGTGCTCTTGCCCGCGCCATTGGGGCCGATGATGGCGACGATCTCGCCCGCCTCGACCGATAGCGAGATGTCCTTGTTCGCCACCAGACCGCCGAATTGCTTGGTCAGGTTCTTAACGTCCAGCAGAGCCACGGCGCCTCCTCAATGTGACCAGCCCACCCGGCAGGAACATGGTGACCAACAAGATCGCCAGGCCGAAAACCAGCAGGTCCAGGCCCATGCCCGAACTGCCCCACAGCACGCGCGTGCCCTCGGACAGCGGCAGCAGCACCGCCGCGCCCAGCCACGGGCCGATCAGCGTGCCGACCCCGCCCAGGATGGTGACCAGCACGACCTGCACCGACATCGTCAGATTGAACATGGACTCCGGATCGATGAAACCCACGTACATGGCGAAGAAGCCGCCCCACACCCCGGTCATGCCCGCCGACATCACAAAGGCCAGCATCTTGTAGCGGTCCGCCGGCACGCCCAGGCTGCGCGAGGCCGCCTCGTCGCCGTTGATGGCCCGCCAGTAGAAGCCGGTCTTGGAATGCACCAGGAAGAAGGTGGCGCAGAAGGTCAGGAACGCCAGGCCGACCGCGATCAGGTAATACGGCACCTTGCTGCGGAACAGCAGCATCCAGGCGGCATCGCCGATGGGCGCCTCCAGGCCGACGGCGCCACCCGCCCACTCCCAGTTGATCATCAGCAGCAGCCCAATCTGCAGCAGCGCGATGGTGGCCATGGCGAAGTAGTGGCCGGACAAGCGCAAGGTGGGACCGCCCACCAGCCAGGCCAGCCCGGCGCTGATCAGCCCGCCCAGCGGAATGCCCAGGAGCGGCGTGAGCTTCAGGTGGTGCAGCAGCAGCAAGGTGGTGTAGCCCCCGACGCCCACGAACACGCTGTGGCCGAAGGAGATCCGCCCGAGGAAGCCGCCGACGAGGTTCCAGCACGCGCCCAGCGCGCCGAACATGATGGCCAGCAGCAGCACCTGCAGGGTGAAGGCGTCCTTCACCACCAGCGGCACCAGGGCCATCAGGATGGCGGCCACGGCTGCCGCCGCGATGGGCCATTTGGGCACGCCGGCCGATGCGGCGTCGAGTTTGTTTATGTTGTTCATCTCACCACCGCCCGAACAGGCCGCGCGGCCGATACCAAAGAACCAGGATGAACAGGATGAAGACGCTCACCGTCTTCAAGGCCGGCGCAACGAAGTAGCCTGTCATGGCCTCGATGATCCCGATCAGAATTCCCGCGATGAAGGCGCCCGGCAGCGACCCGAAGCCGCCCATGCACACCGCCACGAAGGCCAGCAGCCCGAATACCGTGCCCACCGAGGGGAACACGTAAAAGAAGGTGGTCAGCAAGGCGCCGGCCAGGCCCACCGCGGCGCTGCCCAGCATCCAGACCTGGGCGTTGACCCGGTCGGGCGAAATGCCCACCAGCGCCGCCACCTGGCGGTCTTCCGCCACCGCTTGCAGGGCATGGCCCCAGCGCGTGCGGTACACCAGGATGAACAGCGCGACCACCACCACCAGCGCGATCAGGCCCGTCACCACCTGGGGCCTGCCCAGCGAGATGCCGGCAACCGTGACGCTGCCTGACACCAGCGTGTCGGGCAGACTGCGGTAGTCCGGGCTGAAGGCGATGAAGGCGATCTGGCGCAGCACCAGCCCCAAGCCGAAGGTGGCCAGGATGACCGCCATCGCCGGCCCCTTCTGCAGCCGGCGGATGATGAGCGCATAGGTCAGGAAACCGACGAAGGCGAGCAGGACCGCCACCAGCGGCGCCGACAGCGTGGGATCGATGTGGCCCAGCGTATAGAGCCAATAGGCGGCATACATGCCCAGCATCAGGAACTCGCCGTGGGCGAAGTTGATGACGTCGGTAATGCCCCAGATCAGCGCCAGCCCCACCGCCACCGCGGCATAGATCAGGCCATTGAACAGGCCTGCCGAGAGAGCTTCAAACATGGAGTGCTCCTCGCGGCGGAGCCCCGCGGCCCGCCGCGTCAGACTATGGTTACTTCCAGGCGAACGGCAGCGTGGGCAGGCTCTTGTCCGTGCGGTATTTTTCCGGCCACACCGTCTGGTAGGACGACCCCTTCAGCTCCAGGATCAGGCCCGAACCCTTGGTGTTCTGGCCCTTGGCGTCGAACTGCACCCCGGCCCAGGGCATCGCGACCTGCGCTTCGCCCAGGTCGGTGGCCGCCAGCGCCTTGCGGATCGCCTCGGGATCGGTCGAGCCGGCCCGGTTGATCGCGTCGGCCAGCACCAGCACCCCTTGCATCGAGCGGGCGTTGTTGCCGTTCAGGTCCTTGCCGGTCTTGGCCTTGTACATATCGTTGATCTTCTTCAGGCCAGCCTTGGACGCCGCCACGTCATTGCCCCAGACGTCGCGCGTCAGCACGCCCTGGACCTGCGGTCCCACCTCCTGCACGAAGCGCGAATCGATGAAGCCTGCGTCGTTGGCCAGCAGCACCGGCGGCGCGTACTTGCTTTCGCGCATGGTGCGCACGAACAGCATGGCGTCCGAGGTATAGCTGGCGAAGATCGCCACATCGGGCTTGGCGGCCGCCAGCTTCTGCACCTCCGCCGTCACCGAGGCCGAACCCGCGCTGTAGGCGATGTTGGCGACCAGTTGGCGCTTGTACTGCTTGGCGAACTTTTCGACCGCCTTGTAGGTGTTCACGCCGAAGTCGGTGTTCTCGTACACCACCGCGATCTTGGCGGTCGGCACCGCCTTGATGCCATCCAGGAACTGCATCATGTTCTCGACGAAGGTATCGTCGTTGGGCGAGGTGCGGAAGAACCACTTGTAGCCGCGTTCGGTCAGGTCGGGGCTGCTGGATTCGCCGTTCACATAGGGGATGCCGCGCTGCTCGGCGATGCGGCTGGCGGTCTTGGTCACGGCCGACTGGTAGGCGCCGGTCAGGGCCACGACCTTTTCCTGGTCGATCAGGCGCTGGGCATCGGCCAGGCCCACTTCGGGCTTGCCCTGGGAATCGCCGAACACCACTTCGACCTTGGCGCCGCCCAACGCGGGCAGCCCGCTGCCCGCGGCCAGCGGTATGCCTTCGAGCTCGGGATGCGGATTGTTGATGATCTCGACCGCCAGCTCGACGGCCGCCTTGATCTCCGCCCCCGTGGACGCCAAGGCGCCCGACAAGGGGTAGATCGCGCCGATGCGCACGGCCTGTTGCGCCTGCGCGGGCACGGCGCACATCAGCGCCAGACTCGCGGCGACACCCGCGATGAGCTTCATCTTCATAACTGGACTCCTGGATTGAACTGGCTGGGTGTGAAAGCAATGCATGGACGCGTATCGGGCCACCCTCTTGCGGATGGCCGCGTTCGCGGCGGCACGAGGCCATCCGGCAAGCCGGAAGGCCCCAGATTCAAAGCGGTTGTCGCCATTTCCCCTTGTCCTTTGATGGATCGTTTTGGTGGCACAACTGGTACTGCAACGCGACTACGACTTCTAGCGCTTCCCGCTTGCGCGCTACCGGGAAAGCGGATCGATGGCGGTCAGAACACCGCCATCCGGCTGTTGATGAGGTCCGTGACCAGCATGTGGCCCGGCGCGTGGGTAATGCAGAATTCCGGCCGCACGGCTGCCACCACCGACTGCGGGGTGACGCCGCAAGCCCAGAACACCGGCATTTCGCCTTCGCGTATCTCCACCGGATCACCATAGTCCGGGCGGCTGATGTCGGCAATACCGATCAACGCGGGGTCGCCGATATGGACCGGCGCACCGTGGACCGAGGGAAAACGCGAAGTGACCTGGATGGCGCGGATGGCGTCCGCCGCCTTCAGGGGACGCATCGACACCACCAACGGGCCGCCGAACACGCCCGCGGTGTGGGTGGGGACGTTGGTGCGGTACATGGGCACGTTGCAGCCCTGCTCGATGTGGCGCACCGGCAAGCCATTGTCCAGCATCGCCTCTTCAAACGAGAACGAGCAGCCGATCAGGAACGACACCAGGTCGTCGCGCCAGATGTCGCGCACGTCGGTGGGCTCGGCCACCAGCTCGCCGTTCTTCCACACGCGGTAGCGCGGGATGTCGCTGCGTATATCGATGTCCTGCCCCAGTTCCGGCAAGGCGGGATCGCCCGGTTCGGACATGGCCAGCAAGGGACAGGGCTTGGGGTTGCGCTGGCAGAAATGCAGGAAGTCCGCAGCCAGCGCGCGCGGCAGGATCGCGAGGTTGGCCTGGACGTGGCCGGGAGCCAGGTTCGCGGTCGGGCCGGTCAATTTGCCGCTGCGTGCATCCAGCCGCGCCTGCCGGGCCAATTCGACGCTGGCGCGCGCCGCGGGTTTCGATTGCATGCCTATCCCCTTGATGACAATGTAGGTATGAGGACATTGCACAGGAAGCACGCACCAGCGTCCAATCACAAGTTGCGATAGACCCCGATCAAAATTACTTATCAGGGTTATGCCGGATGGCGCAACGCCTCTTCCCGCGCAATCTGCTGCGCCGCCTCGGCCACCGCGCGCGGGATCTGGCTGTCCGGCCCCTGCATCCAGCAGGCGGTGTAGTGCAGCGGCGGCAAGGCTGGCGCCTTCACGTCCAGGATGCGCAATTCGCCCTGCGCCAGCTCCTTGTGGAGAATGACGGGCGCGATGACCGCGGTGCCGATGCCGTCCTGCGCCATCCGCACGATGACGCTGAGCGCCGAACTGCCATACATGCGCGGCGCCTCCACGCCGGCCTGCTGCAACAGCTGGCGCACGGCGCGGTGCGGATCGGTGGTGGACGGATAGGTGATGACGGGCCATTCGGCCAGCCGCTTCAAGGGGATGGGCTGGCGTCCGACCTTGAGCTTGGGGCTCGCCACCCAGCTCAGCGGGTAGTTGCAGAGATACAGGTTTTCGATGCGGGGCTCTTCCATCGGTCCCAGCAGAAAGGCCAGGTCGATCTGGCGCGAGGCGAGCTGCGTCTTCAGCACCGTGGTCGTATCCACCTGGATCTCGACCATCAGCGCCGGATAGGCGTCGTGCAGGTACTCCATCAGGGTTGGCAGCCAGGTATGGACGATCGTCTCGGACACCCCCAACCGCAGCATGCCGCTCATGACGCTCTTGGCCCTCGCGGCCTCCTGCATGTCGCGCCGCATCTGCAGCATGCGCTCGGCGTGCGACAACAATTCGCGCCCCTTGCCCGTGAGCTTGATGCCGCGCGTGTCGCGGTCGAACAGCCGCACGCCCAGATCGGATTCCAGCGATGCGATGCGCTGGGAGATGGCAGGCTGGGTGGCGTTGAGCTTCTCGGCCGCGGCCCGGAACCCGCCCAGGGTGGCGACCCAGAAAAACGTTTCGATATTGCGCAGATCGATCATGGCGGCGGAGTCCGGCTATGCAGCCGCCATCTTAGCGTCCGGGACGGGCGGGCGGCTGCCGTCCGCCCCGGCTGCGCATCACTGGCCGGCGTAGAGCGCTTCCACCGCCAGGCCGATGCTCAGGACACGGCGGTCCGTGCCGTTGCTGCCCGCGATCATCAGCCCCACCGGCGCGGTGCCGGCGGCATGGCAAGGCAGCGACAGCGCGCAGCCATCCAGGAAATTGATCAGCGTCGGGTTGCGCAGGATCAGGCCATTGGCGGCGTAGTAGGCCTCGTCCGAACCCTGCAGGTCGGCCACCGCCGGCGCCACGATGGGCGTGGTCGGCATGATCAGGGCGTCGTAGCCGGCGATGCGGCGGTCCACCGCCGCGACCCAGGCTTCGCGCGCGTCCAGCAGGTCCAGGTAGTCGGCCGCGCTCATGTCCTTGCCGCGCATGATGCGCGACACCACGCGCGGGTCGTAGCGCTTGCCCGCGCGGGCGATCAGGTCGCGGTGCCAGGCCCAGGCCTCGGCGGCGGTGAAGCCACCCTTGGCGTTGATGGCGGCCAGTTCGGCGAATTCCGGAATCGCGATCTCTTCGACCAGCGCGCCGGCGGCCTTCAGGCGGCTGACGGCGGCCGCGAAGCTGTCAGCGACATGCTTTTCCATGGCGTCCAGCGCCAGCGTGGTCGGGATGGCCAGGCGCAGGCCGCGCAGCACGGCCGCTTCCGGCACCGGGCCGCCGTCGCCGGACAGGATGGCGTCCAGTTCGGCGCAGCAGCGCACGCTGGCGGCGATCGGGCCGATGGAATCCAGGTTGGCCGACAGCGGCAGCACGCCGTCCATGGAGACGCGCCAGGCGCTGGGCTTGAAGCCCGTCAGGCCGCAAAGCGCGGCCGGGATGCGCACGGAGCCGCCGGTGTCCGAACCGATGGCGGCGGCGGCCATGCCGTCGCTGACCGACACCGCCGCGCCCGAGGAGGAGCCGCCGGGAATGCGGCCGGTGGCGCGGTCGTAGGGGTTTAGCGGCGTGCCGTAATGGGGATTGATGCCCAGGCCCGAATAGGCGAATTCGACCATGTTGGTGCGGCCGATGATGACCGCGCCCGCCGCGATCAAGCGGCGCACGACTTCGGCGTCGGCGTCGGCCGCCGGTTCGCCTTCACGGGCCACCGAGCCGGCCATGGTGGTCTCGCCCTCGACGTCGAACAGGTCCTTGATGCTGATGGGCAGGCCCTCGATGGCCGAGCGCACGATGCCGGCCGCGCGCAAGGTGTCGCTGGCCTGCGCCTGCGCCAGCGCCGTTTCGGCGTACAGGCGCGTGTACGCGCGGGCGCCCTCGCCCGCCTCGTCCTGGGCGCGGGCCAGCGCGGCCTGCGTCAGTTCCACCGAGCTGCTGCGGCCCTCCTGCAGGGCCAGGGTCAGATCATTCAGGGTCGAAACCATAGTCATCCTAGTGCCGCCTTGCGGCATGAGTGCAAACGGGCGCGCCCCAAGGCGCGCCTGGCGATAGGCGCCGGGGGCCGGAATCAGGCCACCACGGGCAGCGTTTCGACATGATAGCGGTGACGCAGGCTGCGCTGGCGCCGCGGGTCGTGCAATTCCATGGTGAAGTCGGCCGAGGGGCGGATGCCGCCAATCGCGCCCACGGTGCCGCAGGTCATGCCGGCGCCCGCCGGCAGCACGGCGGAGCCGCCGGTGTAGCCGGCGATCAGGTCCTGCGGGGTGCGCAGCGACGCCAGCGGGCCTTCCTGGTACAGCACTTCCACGCCGTTCTCGACGATGTAGGAACGGATGATCAGTTCGTCCCAGTACTCTGCCACGTCGGCCAGGCGCCAGGCGCTACTGGCCACTGGCTTGACGCAGACTTGCTTGGACATCGCCACGCTGTAGGTCTCCAGCTTGCGGTCGGTGTGGTCGGAGGCGATGCTGACGTACATCTCGCCGTCCACCGCGAACACGAAGGTCTCGACTTCGCCCGACGAATCCCCGCCCAGCGCCTGCACGCTTTCCTTCTGGGTCAGCTGGTTGTCGGCGATGCGGTAATACAGCGGCACGCTGCTGGGGCGCGGCACGCCGATGGCGGCCAGCTCTTCGATGTGGTGCTCGATCGCGGCCATGTCGCGTCCGGCCCAGCCGGCGACGATCAGGGTGTCGAACTCGACTTCCACCTGGCGGGGTTGCGAGTCTTCGATCTGGAATACGGCTTTCATATCTGTCCTGCGGAATTAGGGGAGTGAAGGACGCGGCGGTACGCCGCGCCCCGGAATGTCTATGGAATGAAGCTCAGCCGAATACGCGCGGCAGCCACAGCGCCACGTCCGGCCAGAAGGCCAGCAGCGCCAGCATCACGAACATGGCCAGCACGAACGGCAGGCTGCCGACGATGACCGCGCTCATGGAGCCGCTCTTGCGCAGGCTCTGCACCACGAACAGGTTCAGGCCCACGGGCGGCGTGATCAGGGCGGCTTCGACCAGGATGATGATGACGATGCCCAGCCAGATGGGATCGAAACCCAGGCCGATCATGATGGGCGCGATGATCGGGATGGTCGTGATCATCATGGACAGCGTTTCCATGAAGCAGCCCAGCACCAGGTAGAAGATCACCACGATCAGCAGCATCCAGCCGGGCGACAGGCCCAGTCCCGTGATCGACTTGGTCAGCGCATCCGTCAGACCGGTAGCGGACATGACGAAGTTCAGGAAGCTGGCCGCCACCACGATTAACATGATCATGGCCGTGGACCGCATCGTGCCTTCCATGACTTCGCGCAGCATTGACCACGTCAGGCGGCGGAACCAGGCAGCCAGGATGAAGGCGCCCAGCACGCCCAGCGCGGCGGCTTCGGTCGGCGTGGCCAGTCCGGCATAGATGGAGCCGACCACCAGGAGAAAGATCCCCATGGGCGGTGCCAGGTGCACCAGGCTGGCGAAGCGCTGGCCCCAGGTCGCCTGGATCTTCTTGCCACCCCAGGACGGCTTGGCGACGCAGGCAATGACCACCGTCAACATGAACAGCGCGGCCATCGCGAAGCCCGGGATGATGCCCGCCAGATACAGCTTGGGCACCGACGAGTTCGTCAGCACGCCATAGATGACCAGATTGATCGAAGGCGGGATCAGGATCCCCAGCGTGCCGCCGGCGGCCAAGCTGCCCAGGAACAGCGGCTCGTTGTAGCCGTACTTGCGGATCTGCGGAATGGCCACCGTGCCCACGGTCGCGGCGGTCGCCACGCTGGAGCCGGAGGTGGCCGAGAACAGCGTCGAGGCGCCGATATTGGCGTGCATCAGCCCGCCTGGCAGCCACGACAGCCACAGGCTCATCGCCCCATACATGCGTTCGGCGAAACCGGCGCGCAGCAGCACCTCGCCCAGCATGATGAACAACGGAATCGCCACCAGCAGGAACTCGTTGTTGGTGCTCCACGAGACTTCGCCGATGGCGCGCGTCAGCGGCAGCATGGAGAACAGCGGGTCCAGGATCAGGCCCAGCACGCCCAGCGCCGCGCCCACCGGAATGGACAGGCCGATCAGCACGAGGAGCAGTATCAATGCGGTGGAAATCATGCGGCCTCTCCCTTCACCATGCGCTCGCCGGCGGCGGCTTCCTCGTCGGCCTCTTCCTGCGCCGAACGCACGCCGCAAATGCTCTTGACCAGTTCGATGTCGCCCGTGACCAGCGCGGCGGAGGCGCGCGCCAGCATCAGCGCGACCGTGATGCACATCCACGCCAGGCCCAGCACCCACAGGCCCTGCGGAATCCACAAGGGCGTGGCCAGCGGCGTATTGGCCGCGGATTTCTGCGCCCAGGAGGTCTGCACGACCTCGGACGCGTAGTAAGTCAGGTACACCATGAAGACGGCCAGGGCCACCATGGAGATCCAGTCCAGCACGGCGGCAACGCGCACCGGCATGTATTGGTAGACCACGTCGACGCGCACATTGGCGCGTTGCAACGTAGCAAACGCCAGCGCCCAGGAGGTGCTGATGGCGAAGGCGTAGCTGGACAGTTCGTCCGCGCCGCCCGTGGTGAAGCCCAGGAACTTGCGGGCCAGCACGTCGAACGAAATCAGCAGCACGCTGGCCACGGTTAGCGCGCCGCCGGCCCACACCGCCAGGCGCGAGAAGCTCTCGGCGCGCCGCAATAGCCCGCCCAGCAGGCGGAAGTGTTCAGATTGAGTCATGAGTTAAACCTTTGCGGGGCCAGGCATCGCCGCCCCGACTATCAAAGTAGCGAACAGCCCCATCGAGATGCTACGAATCCAGCTCCGCCGGCCCGTAGCACACCGCCCCATCGGGATGCCGCGGATCCGGCTCCGCCGGTCCGCAGGCATGCCCCCCTGGGGGGGAAGCGCGCAGCGCTTCGGGGGGGGGGCCTACTTCTTTGCGGTCAGGCCCAGCGTCTTGCCAACGGTGGCGTTGAAGTCCTTCACGCACTGGGCCGAGCAGCGCGCGGCCCACTTGGGCAGCACGGCTTCCTCGGTGACCTTCTTCAACAACGCGCGGTCCGCGTCCGAGGGCTGAACCAGGACCATCTTGCCCTTGACCGGGAACGGGCAAGCGGCAGCGCCGGTGTTGCAGTCATAGCCTTCCTGGGTCTGGCGCGCGGCGGCGTCCCAGATGTTGTCGACCAGGGTCTTCACATTGGTCTGCAGGAAGGTGCGCACATTGGGGTCCAGCTTGTCCCAGGCCTTCTGGTTGACGGCGTGGATCTGCTGGTTCCAGTTGATCGGCAGCGCGACCAGGTGCGTGGACACCTCGTACCACTTGGCCGAATAGCCGGACAGCGAACCCGTGATGGCGCAATCCACCACCTTGTTCTGCAGCGCGGGCACGACTTCACCGAAGGCCATGGTCACGCTGGAACCGCCCAGCGCCTCGACGAACTCGGCGGTGGTGCGGCTGCTGGTACGGACCTTCTTGCCCTTGATGTCGGCCAGGCTCTTGATTTCGGCGTTGCAGAACAGCACCTGCGCGGGATAGGTGGAAATGCCCAGCAGTTTGACGTTGCTGCCCTCGCCATACAGCTTGGCGTAGACCGGTTCGAACGCATCGGTGACGGCGCGCGCGGTCTTGACGTCCGGCGCCAGGCCGGCCAGGTCGATCGCCTCGTTGATGGGGTTGTCGCTGGCGAAGTACGCCAGGGTGGCGGTGCCGAACTCGACCACGCCCTGCGACATCAGGCGCAGCAGCTCGGGCCCCTTCAAGCCCATTTCGTTGAAGCCCTTGATGTCGGCCGTGACCTGACCCTTGGACAGCTCGGGGATGGTCTTGGTCCAGAACGGCTTTTCGTAATCGTTGTAGGCGGTCAGGTTGCTCAGGCCGCCCACGACCTTCAACTGGGTCTTGGGGAGGTCCTGGGCCTGGGCGGCGCCGGCCAGCAGGCTGGCGGCGACGGCGGCGAAAACGAGAGACTTCTTCATGGACAAAACTCCTAGCTGGCGGGATGGTATGCCGCGCGCCGGATCCCGTTATCCTGGCGGCGCGCGGTGGCAATCGAAGAGTCTGGAGATCAGCCGCGCGGCGGCGCGCATGGCGCCTGCGCGGCATGGCTTGCCGCCCGCGTCTGGCAATGGGACATACGCTGATTCATGCTTTCCCCCGCTCGATGCATCCAGGCGATCGTTATTGATGTGGCGCCATTGCAGCGTCAGGGGCGCGGAGCGTCCAATCGTATGTTGCGATACGGGGGTATAAATTTTTCTTTGGTCTCGTGCGCCGCACGCCCCGCGTTTCGCGCAAACGACGCAGTGGCGCGGCTCAGCGGGCAGCCGGACGCACCGAAGCGCAGCCGCGTCCAGGGGCTGATCGCGCCCGCCGCGCGGCTCGATCTGGGGTAAACACCTAGAGCGGAGTCCCGTCCGCGGCCTGCTCCGCCACCTTCTGCGCCATCAGCGCGATGACGCGCACCGCGTGGCTGTCCGGCCCCTGCACCCAAGTGGCGGTGAAGCTCAGCTCCGGCAAGGGATCGGCTTCCACACGCAGGATGCGCAGTTCGCCGCGCGCCAGTTCCTTGCCCAGGAACACGGGCGCGATGACGCTGGTGCCGATGCCGTCCTGCGTCATGCGCACCATCATCGACATCGACGCGCTGCCGTACATGCGCGGCGAATTGACGCCCGCGCGCGTCAGCATGTCGCGCACCACGCGGTAAGGCGCGCTATTGGAGGGATAGGTGATGATGGGCAGCTTGCCTATCCGCTCCAGGGTCAGCGGCTCCGGCCCCAGGTCCAGCACGGGGCTGGCGACCCAGGCCAACGGATAGGTGCATAGCGGCAGGTTCTCGACCCGCGCTTCCAGCACCGGCCCCATCAGGAAGGCCAGATCGATCTGCCGCGACATCAGATGCGAGCGCAGCACGTGAGTCGTGTCCACCTCGATCTCCAGCACCAGCGCCGGATAATTGGAGTGGATCAGTTCTATCAACGTGGGCAGCCAGGTCTGCACGATGGTTTCGGCCACGCCGATGCGCACCGTGCCGCTCATGACGTTCTGTTCGCGCGCGGCTTCGAACATGTCGCGCCGCACCTGCAGCATGCGCTCGGCATGCGACAGCAGTTCGTGGCCCTTGGCCGTCAGCTTCACGCCGCGCGCGTCGCGCTCGAACAGGCGCACGCCCAGGTCGGCCTCCAGCGAGGCGATGCGCTGCGACACCGCAGGTTGCGTGGTGTTGAGTTTGTCCGACGCGGCGCGAAAGCTGCCCAGCGTGGCCACCCAGAAAAAAGTTTCGATATTGCGTAGTTCTATCATGAGCCTGTTCCCCCGGCGCGATGAGCGTATCATGGCAGCCGCCCGGTACCTGCAAACCGGCATTCCAGCCACCAAAGGAGTTTGTCGATGACCCCGGCCGATAACGGTCGCACGCGCCGTGCAGCGCCCGCTTCCAGCGGCCCGATGATGGGGGTGCTGTTGCTGGTGCTGTCGATGTGGACGCTGTCGTGCCTGGATGCCAGCGGCAAGTGGGTGATGAATGCGGGCGTGCCGCTGCTGGTGCTGTCGTGGTTCCGCTATGCCGTGCACCTGGCGCTGGTGCTGGCCCTGGTGCTGCCCGCGCGCGGCCTGGGCGTTTTTCGCAGCAAGAAGCCGCGCGAACAGATCCTGCGCGGCGGCTCGATGTTCCTGGCCACGCTGATGTTCTTCACCACGCTGAGCTACATCCCGCAGGCCGAGGCCACCGCCATCAATTTCCTGGCGCCGCTGCTGGTGCTGTCGGCCGCGCCCTGGGTCCTGAAGGAGCCCGCCCGCCTGTCGCGCTTCGTCGCCGCGGGCATCGCCTTCATCGGCGTGATCATCGTGATCCGCCCGGGCGGCGGCCTGGATCCGGTGGGCACCGTGTTCGGCCTGCTCACCGCCTGTTGCTTCGCCGTCCAGTTCATCGCGACGCGGCGCGTGGCGGGCGACGATCCCTTCACCTCGCTGATCTGGAGCGGCGCCGTCGGCACGATCTGCCTGACCCTGACCCTGCCCTTCATCCTGCCGCCCGCCCTGCCCGTCCTCAAGGCGCTGGCGCCGCTGGACTGGGTCGTGCTGATCTCCACCGGCATTACCGGCGGCCTGGGCCATCTGTTCCAGATCGCCGCCTACCGCCGCGCGCCCGCTTCCACCCTGGCTCCCTTCGTCTACCTGCAGATCCTCAGCGCCACCTCGGTCGGCTGGCTGGTCTGGGGCCATTTCCCGGACCCGCTGACCTGGCTGGGCATCGCCATCATCTGCGCCAGCGGCATCGGCATCGGCCTGATCGAGTGGCGCCGCAGCCGCGCCCAGGCCGCGCCGCTGGCTGGCGCCGACGCGCGCTGACCCGCCAGCGCGCCCGCGCCTCCTCCCGTACAATGCGGGTCGCTTTTTGCGCTTTCGCGCATGGGCGATCCAGGCATTTCCCCGAATCGAGGCTCCCATGATCATCAAGCCCCGCGTGCGCGGTTTCATCTGCGTCACCACCCATCCCGCCGGCTGCGCCGCCAACGTCCGCAACCAGATCGACTACGTCCGCGCCCAGGGGCCGATAGCTGGCGGGCCGAAACGCGTGCTGGTGCTGGGCGCATCGACCGGCTATGGCCTCGCGGCGCGGATCAGCGCCGCCTTCGGCTGCGGCGCGCAGACGCTGGGCGTGTTCTTCGAGCGGCCGGGCGACGCGGCCAAGGCCGGCACGCCGGGCTGGTACAACACGGCGGAATTCCATGAGCAGGCCCATGCCGCCGGGCTTTACGCCAAGAGCATCAATGGCGACGCCTTCTCCGACGAGATCAAGCGCAAGACCATAGACCTCATCAAACAGGACCTGGGCCAGGTCGATCAGGTGATCTACAGCCTGGCCGCGCCGCGCCGCACGCACCCCAAGACCGGGGAAGTCTTCAATTCCACGCTCAAGCCCATCGGCCACGCAGTGAACCTGCGCGGCCTGGACACCGACCGCGAAGTGATCAAGGAATCCGTGCTGGAGCCCGCCACCCAGGCCGAGATCGACGCCACCGTCGCCGTCATGGGCGGCGAGGACTGGCAGATGTGGATCGACGCGCTGCTGGAAGCCGGCGTGCTGGCGGAAGGCGCCAGCACCACGGCGTTCACCTACCTGGGCGAGAAAATCACCCACGACATCTACTGGAACGGCTCCATCGGCGCCGCCAAGAAGGACCTGGACCAAAAGGTGCTGGAGATCCGCGCCAAGCTGGCCGCGCGTGGCGGCGACGCCCGCGTGTCGGTGCTGAAGGCGGTGGTCACGCAGGCCAGCTCGGCGATCCCGATGATGCCGCTGTACCTGTCGCTGCTGTTCAAGACCATGAAGGAAACCGGCACGCATGAAGGCTGCATCGAACAGGTCTATGGCCTGTACCGCGACAGCCTGTGCGGCAAGACGCCCATCCTGGACCAGGAAGGCCGCCTGCGCGCCGACTACAAGGAACTGGATCCCGAGGTGCAGGCCCGCGTGCAGGCGCTGTGGGGCCAGGTCACCAACGACAACATCTACCAACTGACGGACTTCGCGGGCTACAAGCAGGACTTCCTGCGCCTGTTCGGCTTCGAGATCGACGGCGTCGACTATGAAGCCGACACCGATCCGGCCGTGGCAATCCGCGGCCTGGCATAAGCCCCGGCGCTAGCGCGCCATCAGCTCCAGCAGGCGGTCCAGGCCGCCTTCGTCGATGGCTACATTGACCTCCTCGCGCACGGCCGGCTTGGCGCGGTAGCCCACCGACAGGCCCGCCGCGCGCATCATCGGCAGGTCGTTGGCGCCGTCGCCCACGGCGATGGCGCGCTCCGGTCCCACGCCCAGGGACGCGCACACTTCCAGCAGCTTGCGGCGCTTTTCCTCGCCGTCGCAGATATCGCCCCAAACTTGCGGCAGCAGCCGGCCGGTCAAGCGGCCGTCCACGATTTCCAGCACATTGGCGCGCACATCGTCCAGGCCCAGGCGCACCCGCAGCCGGTCGGTGAAGCAGGTGAAGCCGCCGGTCACCAGCAGGCAAGTCAGGCCCGCTGCTTTGCAGGCCGCGATCAGCGTCTCGGCGCCGGGATTGATGTGCACGCGCTGCTCATAGACCTCGTCCAGCGCCGCTTCCGGCATGCCTGCCAGCAACGCCACGCGCTCGCGCAGGCTCTGCTTGTAGTCCTTTGTTTCGCCGCGCATCGCGGCTTCCGTCAGCGCCGCCACCTCGGCCTTCTTGCCCATCAGGTCCGCCATTTCGTCCAGCGTCTCGATCGAGATCAGCGTGGAGTCCATGTCGAAGGCGATGAGCTTGTAGTCCGTGAGCGCCAGCGGAGGCGCAATGCCGCGCCAAAGCAGGCCGGGAATCGTGGAGGCGGAATGCATGAGGGATCCTTGGTCTATGCGGGATGTGAGGGGTCGCGGCCTTGCTCGCGCAACCACTCGATGAACATGAGCGCCGAGGCGGCGGCCGGGCCGTCCTGACGGTACAGCGCGTGGATCCCGGCGTTCGGCAGCTGCGGCCCGTCGAACAGCGGACGCAGGCGGTCGGCGCGGATGTCGTCGTCCAGCAGGCACCAGGGCGCCAGTGCGATGCCCAGGTCATTCATGGCGGCCTGCATGCACAGGAACTGGTGGTCGAACACCGGCCCCGGCAATTGCGCGGGCACGTCCACCTTGGCCAGCGCGAACCAACGCGGCCAGTGGTCCATGCCGCCCGCGATCTTCAGCAGCGGATGCCCCAAACAATCCGCGGGCGCCGCCAACCGGTTGCGCTCGATGAAGCGCGGCGACGCCACCGGCACGTGGAAATCGTCCAGGCAGTGCACACAGGCCAGGTCGGAGTGCGCCATGTAACCATGGCGGATCAGCACATCGCTGCCGGTGTCGCCGCCGCGGTCCAGGAAGGACCGCCCTTGCGTGGTGAGTTGCACGTCCACGCCGGGATGCCGCGCCTGGAACGCCGACAGGCGCGGGATCAGCCATTTCATGGTCAGGGACGGCGTGGCGCAGACGCGCAGCACGCCGCCGTAGGCGGGCGATTTCAGCTTGGCGGTCGCCGCCGCGATGCGCTCCAGGCTGGCCTGGATCTCGGGGAAATACGCCTGGGCGCAAGGCAGCAGCGCCACGCCGCGCGCCTCGCGCGCGAACAGGGGCTGCCCCACGTACTCTTCGAGTATGCGGATCTGCTGGCTGACCGCGCTGTGCGTGATGCTCAGTTCATCGGCGGCCGCGGTGAAACTGCGCAGACGCGCCGCGGCTTCGAACACGCGCAAGGCCTTGAGCGGCGGCAGGCTCTGCCCCGCCATCTCAGTTGCGGCCCGCCCGCGCGCCGGCCTGGCGCCGCGCTGTGCTGCTCTTTCCCACGTTTTCCCTTGTCGTCTATTTTTTATCGGCACGGCTTGCGCGCGCCTGACCTATCCAGCCGCATTCTAGGTGATAGCCCGGGCGCCGACCTCTTAGAAAAACTAACGACTACCCTTAAAAAACACCGCTGGTCGCGCGTGGCACCCGTTCCTATGATGCCCACAACCTCAGGCAGGAAGCAAAACATGGCATCAATCACCGTAGACGGCATCGTCAAGACTTTCGGCGGGCAGCAAGTCCTGCGCAATCTGTCCCTGCACATCCCCGACGGCGCGTTCTACACGCTGCTGGGACCCAGCGGCTGCGGCAAGACCACGCTGCTGCGCTGCATTGCCGGGTTCTATGCCCCCGACGGCGGGCGCCTGCTGTTCGACCAGGACGACGTGACCCACGTGTCCGCGCACCGCCGCGACATCGGCATGGTGTTCCAGGACTATGCGCTGTTCCCCGACAAGACCGCCTTCGACAACGTGGCCTACGGCCTGCGCGCCCGCGGCGTGGCGCGCGGCGAGATCACGCGGCGCGTCAACGAAGCGCTGGACAAGGTCGGGCTGCTGGCATTGGCCGACCGCTACCCCGCGCAGATGAGCGGCGGGCAGCGCCAGCGCGTGGCCCTGGCGCGCGCGCTGGTGATCCGGCCGCGCGTGCTGCTGATGGACGAACCGCTGTCCAACCTGGACGCCAAGATGCGCCTGCAGATGCGCGACGTGATCCTGGACCTGGTGCGCGAGGCCGGCATCACCACTGTATTCGTGACGCACGACCAGGAAGAAGCGCTGGCGATGTCGGACCGCATCGCCATCATGGACCGCGGCGACATCGCCCAGCTGGGCACGCCGGAAGAACTCTATGGCACGCCGGTCAACGCCTACGTGGCCGACTTCATCGGCTCGGCCAACGTGATCCCGGTGCCCGCCCGCAACGGCCAGGCCGGCGCGCCGGCCGGCCATGTGCGCTACGAAATCTGCGGCCTGGGCTTTGACGGCATGCAAGGCAGCGACCAGCTGGACGGCAAGGGCGTGCTGATCGCGCGCCCGGAAGAGCTGGCCCTGATGGCTCCAGCCCCCTACGTGCCCAACACCCTGCCCGGCAAGGTGCTGCGCCGGCAATACCTGGGCTTCAAGACGGCCTACCGGATCGCGCTGGACAACGGCTCCGAGATCCGCGTGGAGCTGCATGCCGGCAACATGGTGGCGCAGTTCCAGCCCGGTGAAGCCGTGCAGGTGCTGATCCCGGCCGACAGCCGCGTCGTCAACGCCTGAGGATGCGCCGACCATGAAAATCAAATGGTGGCCCTGGGGCGTGCTGACCGCAATCAGTCTGGTCCTGCTGTTGTTCTTCGTGCTTTACCCGCTGGGCGTGCTTTTCAGCAATAGCGTGACCGGGCAGGACGGCGGCTTCACGCTGGAAGGGTTCAAGGCCCTGCTGGCCGATACGCAATACGTGGAGGCATTCGGCAACACGCTGATCCTGGGCCTGGCGGTCACGACCTGCACGGTACTGGTAGGCGTGCCCTTCGCCTACATGGTGGCGCGCTTCGACTTTCCGCTGAAGAACCTGGTGGCGATCCTGCCGGTGCTGACCATCGTGATACCCGAGATCATCGTCGGCCAGTCCTGGCTGCTGATCCTGGGCAACAACGGCATCCTGACCAATCTGCTGGGCGACGCCGGCATCTCGCTGCCCTCGTTCTACGGCTGGACCGGCATGGTGTTCTCCATGACGCTGGTCTATTACACCTATATCTACCTGGGCGTGCTGGCGGCGCTGCGCGGCTTCGATGGGCAGTTGGAAGAGGCCGGCCTGAGCCTGGGCACGCCGCCGTTGTTGACCAAGCTGCGCGTGCTGGTGCCGGTGCTGCTGCCGGCGGTGCTGGTCAATGCGCTGGTGGTGTTCACGCTGGTGGTGGGCAACTTCGCGCTGGCCATGCTGCTGGGCAGCCGCGTGCCGCTGCTGTCCGTCATGACCTACAACACCTTCGTCAGCGAAATGGGCGGCAGCCCGACGTTGCAGAGCGCGATGTCGGTGGTGTCCATCGCCATCGTCGCCATCGTGCTGTTCTTCCAGAAGCGCGTGGTCGAGCGCAAGGTCTACACCATGACGCAAGGGCGCGCGCCAGCCGCTACCCGCGTGCGCTCCTGGACCGCCGTGCTCTACACCAGCGGCGTGGGCCTGATCATCTTCATTTCGATGCTGCCGCTGATTGTGGTCTTCATCGCCGCCTTCACCAAAACCAGCGGACCGGTCATGCAGTGGGGCCAATGGTCGCTGGCCAGCATGCAGCGCGCGCTGCACGGCGCGCCGGAGCCCATTCTGAACTCGCTCAAGTTCGCGTCCCTGGCCACGGTGCTGGGCGTGGCCTTCGCGGTGCTGGTGAGCTACCTGACGATCAAGAAGCGCAGCGCCTCGACCCAGGTGCTGGACTACATCGTGGTGCTGCCGCTGACCATCTCCGGCACCGTGCTGGGCATCGCGCTGGTGCAGACCTTCAACACCGGCTGGCTGGTGCTGGCGGGCACGTCGGGGATCATGGTGCTGTGCTACACGGTGCGGCGCCTGCCCTTCGCGGTGCGCAACGCCTCGTCGGTGCTGTTCAACATCCCCGAGTCGATCGAGGAAGCTTCGATCAGCCTGGGCGTGTCGCCGCTCATGACCTTCTTCAAGGTGATCCTGCCCGCCATGAAGGCGTCCATCATCTCGGCAGCCATCCTGATGTGGCTCACCACCATCTCCGAGCTGTCGGCTTCCATCGTCGCCTACAGCGGCGGCCTGGAGACCATGCCCATCGCCATCTTCCGCCAGGTCGACGGCGGCAGGCTGGGCATGGCGTCGGCCTACGGCGCGGCGCTGGTCACGGTCATCGTGCTGCCCATCATCGTGTCGGTCAAAGCGTTCCGCATCAAGCTGTTCTCCGGCAAATAACCCACTCGCACAGAGGCTAACCATGCAACTCAAGCACCTACTTCAGTACAGTGTCCTGGCCGCCGCCCTGGCCACCAGCGCCGCCCACGCCCAGAACGTCGTGCTCTATTCGTCCAACAACACGGAGACGATCGAAACCGCCCTGGACGCGGTGAAGCAGAAGTCGCCGAAATTGAACGTGCAGCCCGTCACCGGCGGCACCGGCACGATGATGAAGCGCATCGAGGCCGAGGCGCAGAACCCGCGCGGCGACCTGTTCTGGAGCGGCGGCTTCGGCACGCTGGGCGCCTACCGCCAGCACCTGCAGCCCTACCGCCCGGCCGATCTGGACAAGATCCCCACCGAGTTCCGCGGTCCGGACGACCTGTGGGTGGGCACCAACGTGCACGTCATGGTGATGATGGTCAACGAGCGCCAGCTCAAGGGCCTGCCCGCGCCGGCCACCTGGTCCGACCTGATGCAGCCGCAATGGAAGAACAAGTTCGCCATCACCGACCCGTCCAAGAGCGGCACGGCCTACATGCTGGTCTACGGCCTCTTCAAGCAATTCGGCCAGGAAGGCCTGGACAAGATCGCCGCCAACGCGGTGGTCACGGCGTCGTCCGGCACCACCTACAAGGGCGTGGCCGCGGGCGAGTACGCCGTGGGCATGACGCTGGAGTACGCCGCGCAGGAATACGTGGCCGGCGGCCAGAAGGAAATCAAGCTGGTCTACCCGACCGAGGGCAGCTACCTGGCGCCTGAAGGCATGTTCATCATCAAGGGCGCGAAGAACATGGACGCCGCCAAGGCGCTCTACGACGGCCTCTTGAGCAAGGAATCGCAGGAAGCCCAGCTGGTGAAGAACTTTCGCCGTCCGACGCGCACCGACGTGGCCGTGGCCAGCCTGACCACCCTGCCCGACCTGAAGACCATCAAGATCTTCCCGGTCAGCCAGGATGCGGCGGCGAAGGAGTATGAGGCAGTGGTGTCGGCCTGGAACCAGGCCGTGGCCAAGGCGAAATAGATAGGCCCCCACGCCGCGCCCCTTCGGGGCTAGCTGCCCCCCCGAGGGGGCTGGCCCACCTTGGGGTGGGCCGGCGGCGTCAGGCGCCGTTGACCATGCGTCCCGCCGCCAGCACCAGCTGACGCCCGCAACGGGCGGCCAGCTGCGGATCGTGGGTCACCAGCACCAGCGTGGTGCCGTGTTCCCGGTGCAGGTCGAACATCAGGTCGATGACCGTCACGCCCGTGGCGGCGTCCAGGCTGCCGGTGGGCTCATCGGCGAACAGCAGGTCGGGCTGCACCACGAAGGCGCGCGCCAGCGACACGCGCTGCTGTTCGCCGCCCGACAGGGTGCGCGGGTAGTGATGCAGGCGCTTGCCCAGCCCCACCCGCTCCAGCATGGCCTGCGCCGCGTCCCGCGCCGATTGCCCGGCCAGCTCCAGCGGCAGCATCACGTTTTCCAGCGCCGTCAGGTTGGGCAGCAGCTGGAATGACTGGAACACGAAGCCCACATGATTGGCGCGCAAGCGCGCGCGGCCGTCCTCGTCCAGCGAGAATAGGTCCTGTCCCGCCAGGCGCACGCTGCCCGCGCTGGGAACATCCAGGCCGGCCAGCAGTCCCAACAAGGTGGACTTGCCCGACCCCGAACTGCCGGTGATGGCTACGGCGCTGCCCGCCTCGACCGTAAAATCAATACCTTCCAGGATGGAGAGCGTGCCGCCGGCATCGGCCACCTGCTTGCCCAGCCCTTTCACCTCGATCGAATTCTTGTTATCCATGCGCCTATTTTCCCGTCTGCTACTCATGACCGCCATGGCGACCGCCATCGTGGCGCCCGCCCACGCTCAGACCGCGTCCGCGGCCCAGGGTTCCACGCCCCGCACGGTATTGGTCCTGGGCGATAGTCTGTCCGCCGAATACGGCATCAAGCGCGGCACCGGTTGGGTGCCGCTGCTTTCCGCCCGCGTAGCGGAACAATACCCCAAGTACCAGGTGGTCAACGCCAGCATCAGCGGCGACACGACCAGCGGCGGCGTGGCCCGCCTGCCTGCCCTGCTGCGCCAACATGCGCCGGCCGTGGTGGTGCTGGAGCTGGGCTCGAACGACGCGCTGCGCGGCCTGCCGCTGACCATGACCGAGCAGAACCTGCGCACCATGGCCCAGGCCGCCCGCAAGGCCGACGCGCAGGTCCTGATCGTCGGCATGCAGATTCCGCCCAATTACGGCCGGGACTACACCCAGCGCTTCGCCCAGGTCTTCCCCGCGGTCGCCAAAGACGAAAACGCCCGGCTCGTGCCCTTCCTGATGGAAGGTATCGCAACGAACCGGGCGATGTTCCAGGCTGACGGCATCCATCCGAACGAGGATGCCCAGCCTCTGCTGCTGGACAACGTGTGGCCGACGCTGCGGCCACTGTTGAACTGACTCTGGCTGATCAGCCGGCTGCCGGCTGATCGCCGCGGATGACCGTGGCGGCGGCGGGCAGCACCTGCACTTTGTACTCTTCACGCAGCATGCGCAGCATGGCTTCGTTTTCGGCCTGGCCCCAGGCGCCCGACAACTGCTGCGCCAGGCGTTCCTTGTCGGCCGGATCAACCGTGCCGGCCTCGACCTTCTCCAGGCGCGCCAGCGTGTAGTCCGAACCCGATTGCACGCCGGCATAGGCCGGCAGCGTGGCGGCGGGCAGGCGCATGACGGCGTCCAGCACCGGACGCGGCAGTTCCTTGGGATCCTGGCGCGACACGACCACCGGCGCGCCAAAGCCTTCCGGCGTGGCGGCGGGGTTGGCCCGGTCGGCGGCCAGCGCGGCCTCGCCGGCCTTCTTGGCGGCTTCGGCCGAACGCTCGTCCAGCAGCTTGGCGCGGATGGTGTCCGAAACCTTGTCCAGCGGCGGCACGTGGGCCGGCTCGACCGCGCCGACGCGCAGGGCCAGCATGGTGTCGGGCGACAGCTCGATCACGCCGGAGTTCTGCTTTTCGCGCAGCACATCGGGCGAGAACAGCACCTGGCGCACGCGCGGGTTGTCCAGCAGCGCGGCGTCGGGGCCGGCGGCGGCCGAGCCCGGGCCGGCCTTGTCGGCGGGCAGCAGGCCTTCGCGGGTCACGCCGGCGGCGGTGCGCAGCTTCAGGCCGACGGCGTCGGCGGCGGGCTGCAGGCTGTCGCGCTGGTCATAGACCTGCTTGTTCAGCTGGCTGGCCATTTCCGAGAAACGGACGGCGGCAAGCTGCTTGCGGACTTCGGCGGTGATCTGGTCCTTGACCTCGGCCAGCGGCTTGATGGCGGCGGGCTGGATCTCGGTGACCTTGACCACGTGCAGGCCGGACGGGGTTTCGATCACGCCGGACACCTGGTCCTTGGCCTGGCCGAAAATCGCCTTTTCCAGCGGACCGGTCAGCATGCCCGGAGCCAGCCAGCCCAGATCGCCGCCATTGGCGGCCGAGCCCGCGTCCTGCGAGTTCTTGCGCGCCAATTCGGCGAACTGCGCCGGGTCGGCGGCGGCCTGCTTGGCCAGGTCCTCGGCCTTGGCGCGCGCGGCCTTGCGGGCGTCTTCCGAAGCGCCGGGGGCCAGGGTGATCATGATGTGGCTGGCGCGGCGGCGTTCGGGCTGGCCGAAGCGGTTCTTGTTCTGCTCGTAGTAGGACGCCAGGTCCTCGTCCTTGACCTGCACGCCTTGCGTGGCGGCGGCCTCGTCCAGCACCACGTACTGAACCTGGACCTGTTCGGGAATCTGCAGCTGCTGCTTGTTGGCGTCGTACCAGGCCTGGATATCGGCCGGGCTGACGTTGACTTGCGAGCGGTAGTCGGCGGCGGCGAAGCGGCGCAGTTGCACCGTGCGCTGCTGCGTCAACGCCGTTTCCAGCGACGCCACGACTTCGCTGGGCGCGCGGGCCGACTGGCCAACGGGCTCCAGCACGCGCGCGACGGCGAGATCGCGGCGCAGGCCGGCTTCGAACGAGGTCGGCGACATGCCTTGCGCGGCCAGCACCTGGCGATAGCGCTCGGGCGAGAAGCGGCCGTTGTCCTGGACTTCAGGAATCGCGGCGATGGTGTTGCGCAGCGTTTCGTCGGACACCGAGAAGCGGTTGTCGACGGCGACGTTGGCCAGCAGGCGCTGATTGATCAGCTGATTGAGCAGGCCTTCGCGCAGCGCCGGCGTGTCGATGACGGCCGGATCGAACTGCGCGCCCAAGCGCTGGCGGAACTGCTCCAGCTGGTTGCGGTGCGCCTGGTCGAACTCGGCCCGCGACACGGGCTGGCCATTGACCGTGGCCAATTCAGGCTCGGCGCGCATGAAGCTGTCATAGCCTTGAATACCGACCAGAAAGAAGGACGGCACAATCAGAAGCAGCAGGATGAGCTGCATCCAGCGCCGATGGCTGCGAATAAATTCGAACATGGAATCCCTGTTGCCGCACCCCAGGCACACGCCCGAAGCCGCAAGAAAACGCATAAAAAAAGGCGAACCAGATTCGCCCTGTTCCCATACCGGTCAATACCGGATCAGCGGGCGGATTTTACCATTTCTCATTCGCCGCGCAGACCAGGAATCTTCCGCATGCCTTCCGGGACCGCCCCCCGGCTCCGGCGGCACGAAACCGGGGACCGAGTCAACCCGGGGAACCACCATTTCCAGGCCCTTGCGGCCCCCGTATCGTGGCCTGTCAGGGTAAGCCCGCATTACCCCGACGCCGCCCCGTATGGCTGCGCCCCCCCTTCCACGCACGCTCAGAGGTAAACACTGATGCCGTTCACATCTCCCCGCCTGCAACTCCTGCGCACCTGCATCGCCCTGGCCTTCGTCGGTGGCGCCCCCGCCGCGCTGGCCGCGCCCGTCGTCGCCGTCCACGAAGCCGCCCAAGCCCAGCAGCAAGGCATGCTCGACACCATGCGGGACTTGGTCGGCATCGAGTCGGGCAGCAAGGACGTAGAAGGCGTGGAGCGCATCGCCGTCCTGATCCGCGACCGGCTCAAGGCGCTGGGCGGGACCGTCGAAATCATCCAGCCCACCGACGTCTTCCGCCTGGACGACACGCCGGAGAAGGTCGGCCCCATGGTCCACGCCGAATTCAAAGGCCGGGGCCAGAAGAAGATCATGCTGATCGCCCACATGGACACGGTCTACCGCAACGGCATGCTCAAGGACCAGCCCTTCCGCGTCGACGGCGACAAGGCCTACGGCCTGGGCATCGCCGACGACAAGCATGGCGTGGCCGCCATCATCCATACCCTGACCCTGCTGCAGAAGCTGGGGTTCGAGGACTACGGCACCATTACCGTGCTGATCAACGGCGACGAGGAAATCAGCTCGCCCGGCGCGCGCAGCACCATCACCCGCATGGGCGCCGACCAGGACGCGGTGTTCTCGTTCGAAGGCGGCGGCGCGGAAGCCCGCCTGACCCTGGCCACCAGCGGCATCGGCGCGGCCTACCTGACCGTGCAGGGCAAGACCTCGCACGCGGGCGCGCGTCCGGAAGGCGGCGTCAACGCCCTGTATGAACTGGCGCACCAGCTGCTGCAGCTGGACAAGCTGTCCAAGCCCGAGGAAGGATTGAAGCTGAACTGGACCGTGGCCCAGGCCGGCACCAACCGCAACGTCATCCCCGGCCAGGCCACCGCCCAGGCCGACGCCCGCGCGCTGCGCGTCTCCGACTTCGACGCGCTGTCGCGCACCCTGGAAGAGCGCATACAGAAGAAACTGCTGCCCGAATCCAAGGTCAGCGTGAAGTTCGAGGTGCGCCGCCCGCCCCTGGAAGCCACGCCGGCCTCGCGCGCCCTGGCCCAGCACGGCGTGCAGATCTACAAGGAACTGGATCTGCCCATGAAGGTCGTGGACCGCGCCAGCGGCGGCGGCACCGACGCCGCCTTTGCTGCGCTCAAGGCGCGCGGCCCGGTGATCGAAGGCATGGGCCTGAGCGGCTTCGGCGCGCATTCCAACGACGCCGAGTACATCCAGATCAACAGCATCGTGCCGCGCCTGTACCTGGCTGCGCGGATGATCATGGACGTGTCGCGGGACAAGGCGCCCATGAAGTAGGCCCAAAGCCGGCCCGCAGTGCCGGCTGGCGCTGCCGGCCGGCCTGCTCCCTCCTGGAGAAGGAGTATCCTTGCAACCCTGACCAAAAGAACCCGAAGCAACACCCAAATGAGCGTAAAACTCCCCTCCTGGCCCTACTCCCGTTACATCGCGCACCGCGGCGGCGGCCGTCTGGCCCCGGAGAACACCCTGGCCGCCATGCGCGTGGGCGCCGAGCACGGCTTCACGATGTTCGAATACGACGTCAAGCTGAGCCGCGACAACGTGCTGGTGCTGATGCACGACGACGACGTGGACCGCACCTCCAACGGCCGCGGCCCCGCCGCCGCCAAGACCTACGCCGAGCTGGCCCAGCTGGATTTCGGCAGCTGGCATTCGGCCGCCTACGCCGGCGAGCCGCTGCCCACCTTCGCCGCCGTCGCCCGCTACACGGTCGCCAACGGCATCGCCAGCAACGTCGAGATCAAGCCCTGCCCGGGCCGCGAAGCCGAGACCGGCCGCGCCGTGGCGCTGGCCGCGCGCCAGCTGTGGCAAGGCGCGGCCGAAGCACCGCTGCTGTCCTCGTTCGCGGAAGAAGCGCTGCAGGCCGCGCTGGAAGCGGCTCCCGAACTGCCGCGCGCACTGCTGGTGGAGAAGGTTCCCGCCGATTGGCGCGAGCGCCTGGCCAAATATGAGTGCGTAGCCCTGAACATCAATCAGAAGGACGCCACCCGCGAACTGATAGCCGCCGTGCACGCCGCCGGCTACCGTATCGCGGCCTGGACCGTCAATGACCCGGAGCGCGCCCGCCTGCTGCTCGACTGGGGCATCGACGGCATTTTCACCGACGAGCTGGCCGCAATCCGGCCCGCCGCCTGAGGCAGAACGCCCGTGTTCAGTTACCGCCACGCCTTCCACGCCGGCAACCACGCCGACGTGCTCAAGCACGCCATCCTGATCCACACGCTGGATTACTTCAATAAAAAGGACGCGCCCTACTGGGTCGTGGACACCCATGCCGGCGCCGGGCTCTACAGCCTGGACAGCGACTGGGCCGCCAAGACCTCGGAATTCGCCGACGGCATCGGCCGCCTGTGGGAAGCCGAGAATCTGCCTCCGATCCTGGCCGACTATGTCGCGCGGATTCGCGCCTACAACACCAACGGCCGTCTCAAACGCTATCCCGGCTCGCCGTGGCTGGCGCTGGATGCGCTGCGCCCGTCGGACCGGCTGCGCCTGTTCGAGATGCACCCGACCGAGATCGATACCCTGGTCGCCAACCTGGAACACCAGGGCCGCGCCGCGCAGCGCCAGACCACCATCTACGGCGACGACGGTTTCGAGGGCGTCAAGGCGCTGCTGCCGCCGCCCACGCGCCGCGGCATGGTGCTGATCGACCCTTCGTACGAAGACAAGAACGACTACCGCCGCACGTTCGTCACCATCAAGGAATGCATCAAGCGCTTCGCCACCGGCACCTATGCCGTCTGGTACCCGCTGGTGCAGCGCCGCGAAGCCGGCGAAATGGCCCGCCACCTGGAAAATCTCAAGGTCAAGAGCTGGCTGCACGCCACGCTGACCGTCAAGAAGGCGACCATCGACGGCTACGGCCTGCATGGCAGCGGCATGTTCCTGATCAATCCGCCCTGGACGCTGCATGATGCCCTGAAGCAGGCCATGCCCTATCTCGCGCGCACGCTGGGACAGGATGAGCGGGCCGGCTTCACGCTGCAGTTCCGCGAAAATCCGTTCCCGGTGCCGAAGAAACAGTCGGACGACTGATCCGGTGCAAAAGCAAAAAGGCCACGATGTTTCGTGGCCTTTTTGTCGGGGTCGCAGGATTCCCCGGGCGTTCAAGCCGTCTCGCTCTCCGGCTCTTCGCGCCGCAGCGCTTCCTGCGCCCGGGCCAGCTTGGCCGCCGCGTCGCGCAGCGCGGTGCGCAGGCCTTCCTCGATCACGGGGTGATAGAACGGCATTTCCAGCATGCGCGCCACGGTCAGCTCCTGCTGCACGGCCCAGGCCAGCAGGTGGCCGATATGCTCGGCGCTGGGGCCGACCATTTCAGCGCCCAGGAAGCGGCCCGACTCGATGTCGGCATAGACGTGCAGCATGCCGCGGTTCTTCAGCATGACGCGCGAGCGGCCCTGGTCGCTGAAGTCCACTTCGCCGGTCACGAAGGTACCTGGGACCAGCCGCGCATGGCCCTGCCCCGCCATGGCGATCTGCGGGTCCGAGAACACCACCGCCAGCGGCGCGCGGCGCAAGCCCTTGCGCACTTCCGGATAGCGGGCCGCGTTCTCGCCGGCGATGCGGCCTTCGTCGGCGGCTTCGTGCAGCAGCGGCGCATCGGCATTGGCGTCGCCCGCGATGAAGATAGGCGCATCGCCCGCTTGCATGGTTTCGCGGTCGAACCGCGGCACGCCGTGCTTGTCCAGTTGCAGCGAGGTGTTTTCCAGCCCCAGCCCGTCCACGTTGGCGCGGCGGCCCGTGGCCACCAGCGCGTAGTCGAAGCGTTCGGTACGCTCGGTATTGTCCAGCGCCACGTAACGCACTTCCACTTCGTCGCCGACTCGGGTCGTTTCAAGCACGCGGGCGTCCGGATCCAGATAGAACTCGCGCTGGAAGATCTTGCGGGCCGTATTGCGCACCTGCGGATCGCTGATGCCGGCCAGGCTGCCGCTGACGCCGAACACGCGCACCTCCACGCCCAGGCGCGCCAGCGCCTGGCCCAGTTCCAGCCCGATCACGCCTGGACCGAACACGGCCACGCGACCGGGCAGATCGTCCCAGGCGAACACGTCGTCGTTCAGCACCAGCCGGTCGCCCAGCGCGCGGAACGGCGGCGGCACGGAGGGCCGCGAACCGGTGGCGATCACCACGCGGGACGCATGCACCTCGGTGTGCTCGTCCACTTGCAGCACTGTGTCGGACACGAAGCGCGCATAGCCGCGCAGCTTGTCTTCGGCGGGGATGCTCTCCACGCCTTCCAGCACGAAGCCGACAAAGCGGTCACGTTCGCGCTTGACGCGGTCCATCACTTCGACGCCGTCGACCGTGATCTCGCCGCCTACATGCACGCCGAACGGCTCGGTATGGGCCGCGCCGTGGGCCGCTTCGGCGGCGGCGATCAGCAGCTTGGACGGCATGCAGCCGACGCGGGCGCAGGTGGTGCCATAGGGACCGCCTTCGATCAGCAGCGCGCGCAGGCCCGCGGCACGGGCGGCGCGGTAGGCGGCCAGGCCGGCCGTGCCGGCGCCGATGACAGCGATATCGGTATGCAGAGTTTTCATGACTGGGTATCCCCCGATGTGGCGTGGAGCAAATGATTCAAAGACGGGTTCCGCCTTGTTGCGCACCCTCAGGACGTAAGCCGTCCCGCAGCGCCCGCGAGGGGCCGCGCGCAAAGGTGCGTAAAAAGGGAAACTCGTGAGGGGTGCAGCGGGCGGCGAACCGCCGCTGCGCCCTGCCCGACCCCGGGGCGAACCCGGGACCGGGAGCGTTGCGAACGCTTAGGCGAAGTGCGCCTTCAGGTCTTCCAGCCCGCCGATCAGCGCGCCGTTGATGAACACCTGCGGAGCGGTGCCCTTACCCGAGACGGCGCCGATCACGCGGCCGCGGACCTTGTTTTCCAGCGGGATCTCGATCGGGGCGTAGCCCTTGGCATCCAGCAGCGCCTTGGCTTCCACGCAGAACGGGCAGCCCGGCTTGGAGAACACGACCACCTGGTCGGGCTTCTTGGCCGACGGGGCGAAGTAAGCCAGCATGGTGTCGGCGTCCGACACTTCAAACGGATCGCCTTCCTTTTCCGGTTCGATGAACATCTTCTGGACCACGCCGTCCTTGACCAGCATGGAATAGCGCCAGCTGCGCTTGCCGAAGCCCAGGTCGCTCTTGTCGACCAGCATGCCCATGCCTTCGGTGAACTCGCCGTTGCCGTCGGGCAGCAACGTGATGTTGGCCGATTCCTGCTCCTTGGCCCATTCGTTCATGACGAAGGTGTCGTTGACCGAGACGCAGACGATGCTGTCCACGCCGGCGGCGAAGAACGCGGGAGCCAGTTCGTTGTAGCGCGGCAGGTGGGTCGACGAGCAGGTCGGCGTGAAGGCGCCGGGCAGGGAAAAGACCACGACGGTCTTGTTCTTGAACAGGTCGTCGGACGTCACCTTCTTCCAGGTGTTGTCCTCACGGACCGGGAACGTTACGTTCGGAACACGTTGGCCTTCGCGGTTTTGCAGCATTCAAATCTCTCCTTGGGGTAGCGGGGTTGTTTGATTAACCACCATGGAAAGAATGATAAATCCTTGCTATCAATTATTCAAATTTAATAAATTTAATGAATCGATAGGTTTTGGCAATGAAGAAATTGCCAACGCGAGGCCAGACCTATCATAGCCTGGCCCCGCGCATTGGGGAGTTACACCGGCTGCGGCTGGTAGCCGGCGTCGCGGATCGCGTCTTCGATCTTGTCGGCGTCATCGGCCCCGGTCACGGTCACGCGGTGCGTGGGCAGGTCGATCGTGACAGTCGCGCCCGGCGCGGCCTGGTTCACCGCGGCAGTGATGGTCTTGGCGCAATGGCCGCAGGTCATGTCAGCCACTTGGAACTCGATGCTCATAGTTATCTCCATAGGATTCAAGGGTGATGGACTGCGTTTCGTCCACCATGGAAAGAAGCTTAAACCTTCCTATAATGGTAAGGTCAAGCATAGAATCGCACTCAGGCTAACAGGAGCAGAGCAATGAATATCGGAGAGGCATCAAAGAGTTCCGGCATTTCCGCCAAGATGATCCGCTACTACGAAAGCATCGGCCTCATCAGCCCCGCCGGGCGCACGGATTCCGGCTACCGCGTGTATAGCGACCACGACCTGCATACGCTGCATTTCGTGCGCCGCGCGCGCGACCTGGGTTTTTCGGTGGAACAGATGAATGAACTGCTGGCACTGTGGAAGGACCGCAGCCGCGCCAGCGCCGACGTCAAGCGCATCGCGCTGGAACACGTGCAAGAACTGGAACGCAAGGCCGAGGCGCTGCGCGACATGGCAGCCACCCTGAAACATCTGGCCGAGCACTGCCAGGGCAACGAGCGGCCGGACTGCCCGATACTGGAAGGCCTGGGCTGCAAACACTGAAGCGGCCCAGGCCCTTCCTGCGGCGTCAGTCCTGCGCTTCGGCCGCAACCTTGGCGTGATAGGCGTCGGTGGCGGCCTGCTTGGCGGCCGCCTTCTCGGCGGCGGCCGCGGCCTTGGCCTCTTCCGCGGCTGCCGCTTCCGCCGCGGCCTGGATGGCGCGCTGGCGGGCGCGTTCACGCACGATCTGGATGCCTTCGGCGTCCAGCGATTCGAACACCGCGATGGATTCCACATGGCCCGTGTGCGGGAACATGTTGATCACGCCCGCGCTCTTGAGCACATAACCGCCTTCATGCACCATGATGGCCGCATCGCGCGCCAGCGTGGCCGGATTACAGGACACGTAGACGATCCGCACGGGACGCTCGTGCGCCTCCAATAGCGACAGGGCCTGCGCCACCGCATGCGCGCCTTCGCGCGGCGGATCGATCAGCATGCGGTCGAAATAGCCCAGGCCGCGCAACCAGTCCACGTCCACCTCGAACAGGTTCAGGGTGGCGAAGCTGGTGCGATCGCCCAGGCCGTGGCGGGATGCCGCGTCGAAAGCGCGGTCGGTCAGCGCCTTGCTGCCTTCCACGCCGACCGCCTCCTTGCCCTGCGTCGCCAGCGGCAACGTGAAGTTGCCCAGGCCGCAGAACAGGTCGGCCACGCGGTCGGTAGTCTGCACTTCCAGCAGTTTCAGCGCGCGCGACACCATGGCGCGGTTGATGGCATGGTTGACCTGCGTGAAATCGGTGGGCCGGTACGGCATGCGCAGGCCGAACTCCGGCATGGTGTAGGCCAGCGCGTCGCCGTGCTCGCGTTCCAGCGGATGCACGGTTTCCGGGCCCTTGGACTGCAGCCACCACTGCACATTGTGCTTGGCGGCGAAGGCGCGCAGGATGGCGACGTCGTCATCGGTCAGCGGCAGCAGGTGGCGCAGGACCAGCGCGGTCACGCCCTCGCCCAGCGACACCTCGATCTGCGGCATGCGGTCCGGCGCGGACATGGAGCCGATCATTTCGCGCAAGGGAATCAGCAGGTCGCTGACGTGGCGCGGCAGCACATGGCATTCGCGCATATCGGCCACATAGCTGCTCTTGCGCTCGTGGAAACCGACCAGCACGCCGCCCTTTTTGGGCACCACGCGCACCGACAGGCGGGCGCGGTAGCGGTAGCCCCAGGTCGGACCTTGCAGCGGCGCCAGGATGCGCGCCGGGCGCAGTTTGCCGACATGCCAGAAGGTGTCTTCCAGCGACCGCTGCTTGATGGCCACCTGCGTGCTGGGCTCCAGGTGCTGCATGGCACAGCCGCCACAGACGCCGAAATGCGGGCAGCGCGGCACCACCCGCTGCGACGACGGCCGCAGCACCTCGTCCACGCGCGCGATCTCGTAGGACGGCTTGCGGCGCAGCGTAACCGTGGTGACCCGTTCGCCCGGCAAGGCGCCTTCCACGAAAACGACTTTCCCGTCGCGGCGGGCGATACCCCTGGCTTCCAGGTCCAGGGATTCAATACTCAAAACGTCAGACATCTCACGCAGTCCAGAAGAATTACACGCAACCTTCTATTGTAGAAGGACTGTGGCCAATCCTGGAAATGGGCATGTGGGGCCGGAACGTTTCTCCAATGAAAAAAGGGCTTGCCGCGGGCAGCGGATGTCGCTGGCCCGGCAAGCCCAAAGCCGGCGCTGTCAGGCGCCGCCACGGATATCGGTCAGAACGCGCGCGCCACCGAGAAGACCGCGCCCAGTCGGCCCGAGGGATGGCCGTACTTGGTCGGCAGCCAGTTGTCCTTGGTCGCGCCCACCGCGGCCAGGCCCAGGATCCAGCCTTTCAGGTCCTTGGTCACGCCGACCTTGTAGTCGACGTAGTGGCCGATGGAATCGCCGTCCATATTGGTCTGGTTCTTGAGCTTCTGGTAGCCCAGGTGGCCGACCAGACCCCAGCCGTCGCCCAGGTCGAAGTTGGCCGTGCCGTCCAGGTACCAGGTGCCCTTGCTGTCCGGCGTGCTGAAGAAGTCGCTGGGTGTGTAGGAGTACTTGAGGCTGTAGTTGCCGTAGGACGCGCCCAGATAGACGTCGGTGTTGTTGTAATTGCCGCCCTTGGGCGAGCTGGAGCCCGGGTAGTAGTAATGCAGCACGCCCGCGTCCAGCGTGAAGCCGCCGCCCACGTCGCCCTTCCAGCCGCCATAGAAATCCATTTCCAGGTTGCCGTCGGTGAAGACGAAGTCGGAGACGTTGGAGTTCCAGTTGCCCAGGTAGAAGCCGGAACTGTGGGTCAGGTCGAAGCCCAGCTGCACGGCGGGCCGGAAGTCGGTCTGCGAATAACCGCGGAAACGGTAGTCGCTGACGATGGCGGCGTTGCCGCTGAGCGAGAATCCGCCGCCCAGGTCGGTGGGTTCGGCCTGCGCCGTCGCGGCGAAACAAGCGGCGAACGCAAAAGGCACGGCTAGCAACGTCTTCTTCATGGTGCGGAGTCCTGATCGGATTTGTCGAGTAGGTAGATGGCCGAGGCGCATCACTAGGACCGGCGGTGCAGCGTTTGAAACCGGTTCTTCCTTCATCAAGCAATGTCCGTGCCAGGTCTGGCGCGGGTTGAGACGGCCGCGCACGCGCCAAGACGCCGCCCGCCACGCACCAGGACGGTGCAGCCGCAGGTCCGCGCGCACGCACTCATGCGCCATGACGGGGAGTCCGCAGCGCACGGGTTCGCCCTGGCCTGGGCCTCACGGCAAGCCGCGACGCCCAATGAAAAACCCCGGCACGCGGCTACGTGTCCGGGGTTGCTTGCCTGAGCCGGCCGGAATGGCCGGCCGCGGCGCTTAGTTGGCCGCAGGCTTGGCCGGCGCGGCGGGCGTGGCCGGTGCGGCCGCACCGGGCGCTTCGGCGCGGCCCTTGCCATGGCGCCCTTCCATCCGGGCGTGGCGCTCCTGCATGCGGTCCTGGCGCTCCTTGACGAACTTGGTCACCTGGCCGCGTTGGGTCTCGTTCAGGCTGTCCCAGACGGCCAGCCACTGGTCGCGCACCTGCTTGGCCTGGGGACCGAAGGCCTCACGCGATTTTTCGGACTGCTCGACCAGCGCGCGGGGATCCAGCTTGCCGCTGTCCAGTTGCGCCTTCAGCAGGTCGTGGCGCTTGCCGCCGGAGGCGCGCATGGCTTCGTGCAGGCTGCGCTGGCCGTCCTGCGCGGTCTTGAACAAAGCCTGCTGCTTGTCGTCCAGCTTCAGCTCGGCGACCTGAGCCTTGGTCACGGGACCCAGGCCCGGAACGAAGAGGCCGTCGCGCATGCCTTTGTGGAAGCCGCCGCGCTGGCCGTCGTGCATGGCGGCGGGACCGCCGTCACCGGCGGGAGGAGGCGCAGCCATGACGGAGCCGGCCACCAGGCCGCCCGTCGCGGCGACAAATGCAAGAGCGGCCAAATTGGAGCGGATAGCGAATCGGGACATGTAGGTCTCCTGAAAGTGAAGAAAGCGAGGCCATTGTGCGATTGCGCCGGTTTCATCCGGGTTTCGTCCGCGCAAGCAATGTTTCAGTCGATTGCGCCAGCGCCAGATGCACGAACGGGGCCGCGCGGGCCCCGTTGCATCCTGCTGGCCGGAAGACGGATCTTCCGGCGGCCGGCGTGTTCAGTTGGCGTCCCAGGCCGCCATGTATTCCTTCCAGTGCGGCGCATCGCTGGCGCTGAGGGTATCGCGCACGAGCGCGATTTCCGCGTCATAGGAAGTACGGTCGAGTTCGCCGCGCAGAAAACGGAAACGGCAATACACCAGCCAGGTGTTGACCACGTCCGTTTCGCAATAGGCCCGCACCTCGTCGGCGCGGCCCTGGCTCCAGGCTTCCCATACCTTGCTGCCGTCCATGCCCAGCTTGCCGGGAAAGCCGCAAAGCTTGGCCAGTTCGTCCAGCGGCGCGTTGGCGCGGCCGTTGTACTTGGCCAGCAGGTCCATCAGGTCCAGGTGGCGGGAGTGGTAGCGCGAGATGTAGTTGTTGAACTTGAAATCGCGGTCTTCCTCGCCCATGTCCCAGTAGCGCGGCGCAGGCACGCCCTGGATCAGGCTGCGGTAATGCAGCACCGGCAGGTCGAAGCCGGAACCGTTCCAGCTCACGAGCTTGGGCGTGTAGCGCTCGATGGTCTTGAAGAAGCCCGCCAGCAAGGCGGCTTCGGGATCGTCGGGCTGGCCCAGGGTCTTGACGCGAAAGCCCTGGTCGTCGCGGAACACACAGCCCACCACCGCCACCTTGTGCAGATGCAGCGGCAGGAAATCATGGCCCACGGCTTCGCGGCGCGCGGTCAGCGCGCGCTCAACCACTTCCTGGTCCGGGACCTCGGGGCCCCAGCCGTTGAGCTTGCGCAGCCCGTCGGCGTCGGGGATGGTTTCCAGGTCGAATACCAGGGTGGGCGTCATTTGGCGGGCAGGTATTGCATCGGGTCCACCGGCTGGCCTTGGCGGCGGATTTCGAAGTGCAGGCGCGGCGACGTGGTGTCGCTTTGGCCGAGTTCGGCGATCTTGGCGCCGCGCTTGACCGTCTGGCCCGTCTTCACCAAGACCGCGCGGTTATGCGCGTAAGCGGTGATGAAGCCGTTCTGGTGCTCGACGATGATCAGGTTGCCCAGGCCGCGCACGCCGTTGCCGCTGTACTTGACCAGCCCGTCCGCCGCGGCGGTGACCGGATCGCCCAGCGCGCCGGCGATGTCGATGCCCTTGCTGCTGTTGTTGAAGCCCTGCACGATCTGCCCGCTGGCGGGCCAGGCCCAATTGATGACAGCCGCGTCGGCCGCGCGCGTGGCGGGCTTGGTTTCAACCGGCGCGGTGGGCGGCGGCGTGGTGGTTTCGGTGGTGGGCGGCGGCAGGGTTTCCGGCTGGTCCAGCGGACGCGGCTGCGGCTTGACGGCTGCGACCGGCGCGGTCTGCGCCCCGCCGCCGGCGCTGCCGGACATCTTCAGGACCTGACCGACCGAAATCTGGTTGGGGTCGCTGAGGTTGTTCCAGCGCTTGACGTTCTCGATGTCCACATTGTTGGCGCGGGCGATCTTGTAGAGCGTGTCGCCCGGCTTCACGACATAGCTGCCGCCGGGTTGGGTCGCCGGCGCGGGTTGCCCGCCGGTCATGTCGACCACCGGGGCGCGAGTACCTTTCGAAGCGCAGCCGGCCAGGATGGACAGGCTGAGAGCCCCCGCGATGAAGAGCGGGCGGCGCAGGCGCGTCAAAGACGCGCCCAGGGTGATATCGGTCAGTTGCAACTGCCCGTTGAGCATACGTTTCTCCTGTTTGCTCAAGATTGTATTCCGGCCCGTAGCGGCACAAAGCGCACGGCCTCTAATTCTGTGCGTTTCCAGCTGGCCGCGCCTGTGCGTTCGATCAGAACCAGGCGCTGGTTGGCGCCCCCTTCAGGAGCGATCAGGCGGCCACCCGGCGCGAGCTGTGACAGCAGCGCCTGCGGGATGGCAAGGCCAGCGGCAGCCACAACGATAGCATCGAACGGCGCCACGCCGGGCAGGCCCAGCATGCCGTCGCCATAGATCAAGCGGATCCTCGTGGTGAGCCGCAAGGCGCGCAGATGCTCGCGCGCCAGCTCATACAGCCCGCGGATGCGTTCGATGGTATGGACCTCGCGCACGAACTGCGCAAGGACCGCCGCCTGGTATCCGCAACCCGCGCCGACTTCCAGCACGCGGGTTGGCGTGCGGTCTTCGCAAGCAGCGGCGATCATGCGCGCCACCACCCAGGGCTGGGAGATGGTTTGCGAATGGCCGATGGGCAGCGCCGCGTCTTCGTAGGCGCGGCTGGCCAGCGCCTCATCGACGAACAGGTGGCGCGGCACCGCGCCCATGGCGTTGAGCACGCGCTCATCGGTAATGCCCTGCGCCCGCAGGCGCTCGACCATGGCCTGGCGCAAGCGGTCGGAGTTCAAGCCCAGATTGCCGCCGGATGCGGGCGCGGGCGCCTGCGTCTGGCGCGGCAGCGTAGCCGCCGAGATGCGGGTGTTGCTGTTGGCGGGCGTGACGCCCGGACTGAGCCGGCCCGAGTCGTAGCGCACCGGGCCGGTGCGCCCGGGCACCGGCTGGGTCACGTCAGGCTGGCTTACGCGTTTGCGCATAGCGGCTCCGCCCAGGTCCGGATCTCGTCGAGCTGGCTGTGCTGGGTCAGGTCCAGGCGCAGCGGCGTGACCGACACCGTGCCCTGCTCGACGGCATGGAAGTCCGTGCCGGGCGTGGCGTCGGCCGCCAAACCCACGGGTCCAATCCAATAAACGGTATCGCCATACGGCGTGGTGGTGCGCACCACGGGTTGCGACGGATGGCGCTTGCCCAGGCGCGTGACCGCGAAGCCGTGCATGTCCTCGAAGCGGCGGCTGGGGATGTTGACGTTCAGCAGCACCGGCGCGGCCAGCGGCTGGGCCAGGTGGCGCTCGACCACCAGGCGCGCGGCGCGCGCGGCGGAATCGATATGCGCCCAGCCCTTCTCGGCCAGCGAAAACGCGATGGCGGGAATGCCGAACAGGTAGCCTTCGCTGGCGGCGGCCACGGTGCCCGAATACAGGGTGTCGTCGCCCATGTTGGCGCCGTTGTTGATGCCGGACACGACCAGGTCGGGCCGGGTATCCATCAAGCCAGTGAGCGCCACGTGCACGCAGTCGGAAGGCGTGCCGTTGACGGCGATGAAGCCGTTCGAGGCGGTGCGCACCGACAGCGGCCGGTTCAGCGTCAACGAGTTGGACGCGCCGCTGTGATTGGTCTCGGGCGCGACGACGGTGAGATCGCCCAAGCCCTGCAGCGCCTCTACCAGCGCTTCGAGCCCAGGGGCGGAATAACCATCATCGTTCGAAACCAGAATTCGCATTGTGCATCCGAAAGAAAATAAAACGCGGGTGAACGCGTCGGATTGTACCGTCCGCGGCCTCCATCCGTGCGATCGGCTGGCAACCGGGCGCCGGCGCCCCGCTCGATAACCCGTAGCCGGCCCCGCTCCCGGGCGCGGTAGAATCCGCAGCCATTACGGCAATAACACAACAACAACGGACCCCTTTCACATGGCGATAAACGACCCCTCCCTGGCGTTCAGCGCTGCGCTCATCCTGCTGGCCTACCTGATCGGCTCCGTGCCGTTCGCCGTGGTGGTCAGCAAACTCATGGGCCTGCAGGATCCCCGCAGCTACGGCTCCAAAAACCCGGGCGCCACCAACGTGCTGCGCACCGGGAACAAGACGGCTGCCGCGCTGACGCTGCTGGGCGATGCCGCCAAGGGATGGTTCGCGATCTGGCTGGCCGAGAAGCTGGCCCCGGGAATTTCTCCCATCGCGCTGGCGCTGGTGGCGCTGGCCGCTTTCGTCGGCCATCTGTACCCCATCTTCCTGGGCTTCAAGGGCGGCAAGGGCGTGGCCACCGCCCTGGGCGTGCTGGTGGCGATCCAGCCCTGGCTGGCGGTCGCCACGGCGGCCACCTGGCTGATTGTCGCCGTGTTCTTCCGCTATTCGTCCCTGGCTTCGCTGGTGGCGGCCTTTTTCGCCCCCGTCTATTACGTATTCGGCTCCGGCCTGGCCTGGTATGCGCAGCCGCCCATGGGCGTTGCGCTGGCGGTCATCGGCGTGCTGCTGTTCTATCGTCACCGCGCCAACATCACGCGCCTGGTCCAGGGCACGGAAAGCCGCATCGGCGGCGGCAAGAAAAAATAGGTGCAAGACGCGTGCAATATAGGGCGGCCCGAAGGCCGCCCTTTTCGTTTCAGGCGATGTCGGCCAGGTCCCAGCGCGGCTTCACGGTGAAGCCATGCGCGTCCGGGTCCAGGGTCGCCAAGCCAGCCTTGACCCGCTCGGCGGCGGCAAAGGCGATCATGGCCCCATTGTCGGTGCAGAGCTCCAGCGGCGGGAAATAGGCCCGCGCCTTCAGCGGCTTGAGCGCGGCGTCCAGCTTGGCGCGCAGTAGCTGGTTGGCGCCGACGCCGCCCGCCACCACCAGGCGCTTCAGGCCGGTCTGCTTCAGGGCCTTGATGGCCTTGGCCGCCAGCACATCCACGATGGCGGCCTGCGTGGCCGCGGCCAGGTCGGCGCGGGCCTGTTCGTCCAGTCCACCCGCGGCCTCGGCGGCCTTGACCCGGGTCAGCACGGCCGTCTTCAGGCCGCTGAAGCTGAAATCCAGGTCGCCGCTGTGCAGCATGGGCCGCGGCAGCTCAAAGCGCGTGGGATCGCCGCTGCCGGCCAGCCTGGACAGCGCCGGTCCGCCCGGATAGCCCAGTCCCATCAGCTTGGCCGACTTGTCGAAGGCCTCGCCCGCCGCGTCGTCCAGCGTTTCGCCCAGCAATTCATAGCGGCCCACGCCGTCCACGCGCATCAGCTGCGTGTGGCCGCCTGACACCAGCAGCGCCACGAAGGGAAAGTCCGGCCGCGGATCCGCCAGCATCGGCGACAGCAGATGGCCTTCCAGGTGATGGATGCCGATGGCGGGCAGATGGCGCGACCATGCGAACGACTGCGCGACGCTGGCGCCCACCAGCAAGGCGCCGGCCAGGCCAGGCCCGGCCGTATAGGCCACCGCGCCGATATCCGACATCTGCAGGCCCGCGTCCTCGAGGACCTGGCGCGTCAGCGGCACGACCCGGCGGATATGGTCGCGCGAGGCGAGTTCCGGCACCACGCCCCCGTATTCCTGGTGCATGGCGATCTGGGTATGCAGCGCGTGCGCCAGCAGGCCCCGTTCGGTACAGACGGCTGCGACGCCGGTTTCGTCGCAGGAGCTTTCAAAGCCGAGAATAATCATGGCGGCAGAGTTTACAACTGATGCGAAAATACGCCCTTTCATGAAAAACCGGCGGGCAACCCAGCCCGCCCACAACAACCCGCAATCCTGCAAACACATTGGGGACTCGAATGCTCGAGAAGCTATTCAAGCTGCGTGAACACGGCACGACAGCACGCACGGAACTGGTCGCCGGCCTGACGACTTTCCTGACGATGTCGTACATCATCTTCGTCAATCCGGACATCCTGTCGTCGACGGGCATGGACCGCGATGCCGTGTTCGTCGCCACCTGCCTGGCCGCCGCGCTGGGCTCGCTGGTGATGGCGCTGATCGCCAACTGGCCGATCGGCATGGCGCCGGGCATGGGCCTGAACGCCTTCTTCGCATTCACCGTGGTCAAGACCATGGGCTACACCTGGGAGCAGGCGCTGGGCGCGGTGTTCATCTCGGGCGTGATCTTCCTGTTCCTGACGATCTCGGGCATCCGGGTCTGGCTGGTCAAGGGCATTCCGCATTCGCTGCGCAGCGCCATCGCCGCCGGCATCGGGCTGTTCCTTGCCATTATCGCGCTATCCAGCGCCAATATCGTGGTCGCGCATCCGGCCACCAAGGTCACGCTGGGCGACCTGACCCAGCCCGGCCCGCTGTTCGCCATCCTGGGCTTTTTCATCATCGCCGCGCTGGATGCGCTGCGCGTGCGCGGCGCCATCCTGATCGGCATCCTGGTGGTCACCGTGGCGTCGATGGCGCTGGGCTACAACGAATTCAAGGGCATCTTCGCCGCCCCGCCCAGCCTGGCCCCCACTCTCATGAAGCTGGACATCCTGGGCGCGCTGCATAGCGGCTTCGTACATGTGATCCTGGTGTTCGTGCTGGTCGAAGTGTTCGACGCCACCGGCACGCTGGTGGGCGTGGCCAAGCGCGCGGGGCTGATGCCCGAGAACCGGCCCAACCGCCTGGGCCGCGCGCTCTTTGCCGACAGCAGCGCCATCGTGGCCGGCTCGATGCTGGGCACCAGCAGCACCACCGCCTACGTCGAAAGCGCCTCGGGCGTGCAGGCTGGCGGCCGTACCGGCATGACCGCGCTGGTCGTGGCAGTGCTGTTCCTGGCGGCGCTGTTCATCTCGCCGCTGGCCGGCGCCGTGCCCGCCTACGCCACCGCGCCCGCCCTGCTTTACGTGGCCGGCCTGATGATGCGCGAACTCATCGACATCGACTGGAACGACGTCTGCGAAGCCACGCCGGCCGCGCTGACCGCGCTGGTCATGCCGTTCACGTACTCGATCGCCAACGGCATCGCCTTCGGCTTCATCAGCTACGTGGTGCTGAAGACGGCCACGGGCAAAATCCGCGACGTGCATCCCGCCACCTGGCTGGTGGCGGCGCTGTTCGTGATCCGCTACGCCTTCTTCCCGGGCTAGGCCCGGCCGCAATGCCGGCCGGCAGGGCGGGCCAATCGCGGCAATAGCGGAAATCAATCAACCCGCCGCACCATAAGGTTGCTGGCGGGTCCGCTTGATTTCGCCGATACACTCCCCATGTATAACGGCATATGGAGTCCGCCTTGCGCCTTACCCGCTTTGTTTCCGCCCCGCTGTCCTGTTCCACCGTGTACACGGAGGTTTCCGCATGAGCAGCCTGGCCCGCATTCCCTTTTCCGTACTGGACCTGGCCCCGATTGTGCAGGGCCGCGACGCGGCTGACGCCTTCCGCAACACGGTCGCGGTCGCGCAGCACGTGGAACGCCTGGGCTACAAGCGCTTCTGGCTGGCGGAGCACCACAACATCAACGGCGTGGCCAGCAGCGCCACCGCGGTGCTGATCGGCCACGTGGCCTCGCACACCCGCACGCTGCGCGTGGGATCGGGCGGCATCATGCTGCCCAACCACGCGCCGCTGATCATCGCCGAACAGTTCGGCACGCTGGAAACCCTCTACCCCGGCCGCATCGACCTGGGCTTGGGCCGCGCGCCCGGCAGCGACGGCGCCACGCAGCATGCATTGCGCCGCGGACCGCGCAGCGGCTTGGAGTTCCCGGCGCTGGTCGAAGAATTGCGCGGCTTCCTGGCGCCTTCGCGTCCCGGCCAGCCGGTGCGCGCGATTCCCGGCGAAGGCCTGGACATTCCGATCTGGCTGCTGGGTTCCAGCGATTTCAGCGCGCGGCTCGCCGCGGAGCTGGGCCTGCCGTTCTCCTTCGCGGGCCATTTTTCGCCCGAGGGCATGGCGGCCATGCGCCTGTACCGCCATTTGTTCAAGCCGTCGGCAACGCTGGCGCGGCCCTACGCCATGATAGGCGTGCCGGTCGTGGCCGCGGAAACCGATGAAATCGCAAGACGCCAGGCCACCACCCAGCAGCTGAAGTTCCTGTCGCTGGTGCGCGGCAACCGCCTGCAGCTGCAGCCGCCCATGGACAGCATGGACGGCCAGTGGAACGAATGGGAACGCGAGGCGGTCCATCAAAGACTGGGCGCCGCGATCGTCGGTGGCCCGGATACCGTCCGGCGCGAACTGGAAGCGCTGGTCGCCGAAACCGAGGCCGACGAAGTCATGATCGTCTCGGATTTCTACGATATCGCCGACCGCCTGCGCTCCTTCGAGATCGTCGCGTCGTTGAAAAACGGCGCCGCGGCCTGAGCGCCGCAGCCCGCGCCCCAGGCGCCAACCATTGCGACGCGGCCATGACCCGCTCTACTATCGTTCTTAAAGCACCGAACGCCGCCGCAACGCCCCATCAGGTCCGGGACGGGCATACCCCGGGCCTCTGACACCGCTTTTTACGCCGCTCGCGCGGCAAGGATTCAAAATGAGTATTGTTGAACTCACCAAAGACAGCTTCCAGGAAGCCATCACCCCCGACGGTACGCTGATCGTCGATTTCTGGGCGCCCTGGTGCGGCCCCTGCCGCGGTTTCGCGCCGGTATTCGAACAGGCCGCGACCGAGCATCCCGACGTCACGTTCGCCAAGGTCAATACCGATGTGGAACAGGAACTGGCCGGCGCGCTGGGCATCCGCTCCATCCCGACCCTGATGGTCTTCCGCGAAAAGGTCCTGCTGTTCTCGCAACCGGGCGCCCTGTCCGGCGGACAGCTCAACGAGCTGCTCGCCAAGATCAAGGAAGTGGACATGGAAAAGGTCCACCAGGAGATCGCGGCCGCCCAGAACGGGCAGGACGCCTGAGCAGCTTGCTGGCCGCGCGGCCCTGGGGTCAGGATTCGGTTTCCCAGGCGGCGCGGCCGCGGGTGATGTTGGCAACGGTCACTTCCAGGTCCGCCACCGCCGCGCGCGGCACCGTGAACCGTAGCGCCACCCCTTCTTCATTGAAATCTTCCTGCAGGATCGCCGCGCCTGCTTGAGCCAGGCGCGACTTCAGCAACGCCAGTTCGCCAAAGCCGCAAGCACAGGCGATGGTTGCCAGATCCACGATCTCGGTCCGCTCCCCCAGCCGCAGGCAATTGGCCGCACAGCCCCCGTAGGCGCGCACCAGTCCGCCTGCGCCGAGCTTGATGCCCCCGTACCAGCGCACCACCAGCACCGCGACACGGTCCATGTCCTGGCCCTCGATGGCCTGGAGCATGGGACGGCCCGCCGTGCCGCCGGGTTCGCCGTCGTCATTGAAGCGGTACTCCTGACCGATGCGGTAGGCCCAGCAGTTATGGGTCGCTTCCGCGTCGCTGTGCTGGGCAAAGAAACGCATGGCTTCATCGACGCCGGACACGGGCGCCGCATACGCGACGAAGCGGCTTTTCTTGATGTCTTCCTGGTAGGTGCAAGGGGCGGTCAGCGTGTGCGTCATGACCGGCATTGTATGTGCCGGCGCCCCCCCCTAGCCGTGGCAGTCGGGTACTTCCTGGTCGAGGTACACGTCGAAGGCCACGTCGCGCGCCCACTTCGCCGTCATGGCCTTCCAGGCGCCCGCCCGATCCCAGGCGCGCATTTCCTGGCCCAGCCAGTTGCGGCTGGCGGAGTCGGACGCCGGCACCAGCCAGACGCGCTCGCGCCTGGCCCCATCCGCCGTCAGCGTCGAAGAGAATTTCTTCCATTCCGGGAAACGCACCAGCGGTTCCCACACAGCGTCGTCGACCAGCCCGATGTCGCAGCTGCCCTCGCGCACGGCGACCAGCGCGTCGGACGGCACGCGATACGTGCGCACCACCGCGCCCCAGCTTTCGGCCCACGCCTTGGAGGCGGTCGCGGCCTCGGCCATGCAAACGCTGCGGCCGCGCACGTCGGCGGGCCGGCGCAGGCTCGTGTCGCTGCGGATCACGGCCTTGGGGCGCGCGGCATAGCCCGTGACTTGCGCCGCCACGGTATCCGGCTGGCCGGCGGCGCCCTCGGCCAAAACCAGGTCGACCTCGCCAGCCGCCAGCGCGGCGGCGGCCTGCTCCGGCGCGACTTGCCGCAAGCGCACCGGCAAGCCGAGGCTCTGCCCCAGCCTGTCGCTCATCCCTGCATCCAAGCCGTCCGGCGTGCGGATCTTGGCGCCGGCCGCGGGCGGCGGCGCCAGGTAAGGCACGCCCACCACCAGTTCGCCGCGCGCCCGCGCCGCCGCAAAGGCGTCCGGCTGCGCCTGCGCATGGCCGGATGCCGCCAGGCAGGCGCCAAGGACGAAAAGACGGATGCGGCCGATCATGCGGGACTCCGGTAACCCTCAGACGTACTGGTAGCGCAGCAGGCGGTGCTTGAGGTTTTCAAGCACGAACTGGTCGATCAGCGCGGCCAGCACGGCGATGACCAGGATGTTGGTCATGACACCGGTCATGTCGGCGATCTCGCCCGAATAGGCCAGCGAACGGCCCAGGCCCTTGCCGAAGCCGATCAGCATTTCCGCCGAGATCAGCGCGCGCCAGGCATTGCCGAACGCGAGCTGCGCGCCAGTGATCAGTTCGGGCATGACGGCCGGCAGGTAGACCCGCTTGACCAGACCCCAGCGCGTGGCGCCCATGACGCGCGCCGCCGACACGTGCACGCGCTGCACGGATTCGGTGGCGTTCATGACGCTGAGCGCGGCCGGGAAAAAGGCCGACAGCGCCACCACCACGATGATGGGCGTATTGCCGAAGCCCATGACGATCAGGAACAGCGGCACCCAGGCGATCGACGGAATCGACTGCAGGATGACGATGGCGCTGCGCAGCACTTCGCGAAAGAAGAACAGCACCGCCGCCACCAGCCCGAAACCTATGCCGGCCGCCAGCGCCAGGCCGTAGCCCGCGCCCAGCCGCCCCAGCGTGCCCAGGAGGCTCTGGTGGAACGATTGTTTGCCCAGGTCTTCGACCAGCCGCTCGACCACGGCGGGCACGCCCGGCATCAGGAAGTCCGGCAGCGCGAACGCCGCCAATTGCCACAATGCCAGGATGAACAGGACGCCCAGAACGCCCGCGAAATGCTTGCGGGCGCCGGTGACTCGGGTAGATGCGCTCAAAGCTTGCGAGCCTCTTGCCAGGACAGGTCGACGATGCTGGACACGTCGTACGGCTTGCCGTCGCGCGTCTTCAGCGAACCCTGGGCCTGCAGGATGTCAGCGATTTCCTGCATGCGGCGCGTGTCCTTGTCGGTCAGCTTCGGCGTGAAGACCTGCGTGCCGATGGCTTCGGCGATGACCGTCTCGCGCGGCAGTTCGCCGCGGGTCAGGGTCTTGAGCGTGGGCTCGGCGATGAAGTAGGACGCGATCAGCTTGGAGGCCTGCGCGGGTTCTTTCTGCAGCAGCTGGATGGCCTGGTTCTGCGCGTCCAGCGCCTTCCATACGTCGTCCTTGCGCTTGGCCAGCGTTTCGCCGGAGGTGATCACCACCATGCACGGGAACGGCCAGGCCTGGCCGACTTCATAGATCTGCTTGACCGGCGCGATCAACTGCGCGATGCGGTCGTAGGGTTCGAACAGGAAGGCCGCGTCCACGCGCTTGCCCACCAGCGACTGGACCGCCACGGCCGGGCTCACGCCCATGACGTTGACGTCATCGGCGGACAGGTTGCCCTGCTTGAGCACCACGCCCTTCAGGACCACGTCGGCGGTGCTGCCTTCGGCCTGGGACGCCAGGGTCTTGCCCTTCAGCCCGGCGATGTCCTTGATGCCGGAGTCGTCGCGCACGATCAGCGAGTGGTAGCCCTGCTGCGCGCCACCCACCACTTTCAGGTCCGCGCCCTTGGAGGCCCAGGCCACGGCATTGGTGAAGCCCAGCACGCCGATGTCCAACTGGCCGCCGACGATGGCCTTGATCAGGTCGGTGCCCGACTTGAACTCGATCAGCTCGGAATCCAGGCCGGCCTGTTTGTAGTAGCCGCCCTCTTGCGCGACGATGGCTTGCGCATCGTCCATCACGCGCAGATAGCCCACGCGGAATTTCTCGGCGGCCATGGCGGGGGCCGCCGCCAGCAGCGCCGCGGCCAGCGGCAGGGACAGCCATTGCTTCAATTTCATGGGAAGTGCTCCAGGGGTATGCAGGGCCGGCCGGCGCGCAGGCGCCGCCGGCGGAAATGCAGATCAGGTATCAGGCCGCCAGGGCCAGGTCGGCGTGCTCGCCCGAGCCGTCCACCGCGATGCCGAGCAGGCGCAGGATCTCGCGCTTCTCGGTAGCCAGGCCAGACAGGTCGTGGGTCTTTTCGCGGTGCGCCAGGTTGAATTCGCGCAGCACCCGGGCCGGGCGTGGGCTGAAGACGATGATGCGGTCGGCCAGGAACAGGGCCTCGTCCACGTCGTGGGTCACCAGCAGCACGGTGGGCTTTTCCTGGGCGATGAGCTGGCGCAGCACGTCCTGCAGGCTCAGCCGGGTCAGCGCGTCCAGCGCGCCGAAAGGCTCGTCCATCAGCATGGTCTGCGGCTGGGCGATGAAAGCCCGCGCCAGCGCGGCGCGCTGCCGCATGCCGCCGGAAACCTGATGGGGGTAATAGTGTTCGAAGCCGGCCAGGCTGACGCGCGCCAGCCACGTGCGCGCGGCTTCGCGGGCGCGGGACTTGGGCGTGTTCTGGAATTCCAGCGCCAGCGCCACGTTGTCTTCCAGTGTCAGCCAGGGATACAGCGCATGTTCCTGGAACACCAGCGTGCGGCTCGGATGGGGACCCGCGACCGCCTTGCCGTCGGCCAGCACGCTGCCTTCGGTGGGTGTCTCCAGGCCGGCCGCCAGATGCAGCAAGGTGGACTTGCCGCAACCCGACGGACCCACCAGGGCAACCAGTTCACCGGTCTTGATTTCGCTGGTAAAGCCGTCCACCACCGGCAGTTCGCCGAAGTGTTTATGGACGTGATCGAAGGTGAGATTCATGGAACGTATCGTGGCGGGCCAAAAATGAGCCCCCAATCTAACAATTCGTTATATGAATCCAAACTATCAATATTGAATTTCTTAACTTCTTTTCGTAATAAAGAACGGATCAACAACGCGCTACCGGACTGGCTACAGGCGCCGAACGCCGCCCGACATTCCACCGCCAATACTCAATTCGAATCGATAACGCGTAAAACGATATTGGACCCTCGCCCCTCCCCGTCATTAAGGTTGATCCCAGACATAACGGGGCCCACCCCGATCGGAGCGACATGGAGCGAGACAACACCGCCGCCGCGCAACCGCGCGGCGCGCTATCCCATCTGAAGATCCTGGACCTGACGCGCGTGCTGGCCGGCCCATGGGCGACGCAGACGCTGGCCGACATGGGCGCGGACGTCATCAAGGTGGAGCGTCCTGAGCATGGCGACGATACGCGCGGCTGGGGGCCTCCCTTCCTGACCGGCGCCGACGGCGCGGAGACCCGGGATTCGTCCTACTTCCTGAGCGCCAACCGCGGCAAGCGGTCCATCACGGTGGACATCGCCACGGCCGAAGGCCAGGCGCTGATTGCGGAACTGGCGAAGGACTCCGACGTGCTGGTCGAGAACTACAAGGTCGGCACGCTGGCGCGCTACGGACTGGACTACGACAGCCTGCGCGCCGTCAATCCGCGCCTGATCTATTGCTCGATCACCGGTTTTGGCCAGGACGGGCCCTATGCGCCGCTGCCGGGCTACGACTTCGTGTTCCAGGGCATGGGCGGGCTGATGAGCATCACCGGCGACCCTGCCGGCGAGCCAATGAAATCCGGCATCGCGATCACGGACCTGCTGACCGGCGTCTATGCCAGCACAGCCATTCTTGCCGCGGTCGAGCACCGCCGCGTCAGCGGCGTGGGGCAGTACATCGACATGTCTCTGCTGGACTGCGTGATCACGATCTCGTCCTATCAGGCCATCAACTACTTCCTGTCCGGGCGGGTGCCGCAGCGCATGGGCAATGCCCATTCCAACATGGTTCCGTACCAGGTGTTCGCCTGCAAGCAAGGCTCGGTCATCGTCGCCGTCGGCAATGACGGCCAGTACCGCGCGCTCTGCGGCGCCATCGGCCGCGCCGACCTGGCCGCCGACGAACGCTATGCCACGGCCGGCGGACGCAACCGGAACCGCGACACGCTGATTCCCCCGATCGCCGAGGCCATGCTGGCGCGCACCATGCAGGAATGGGTGCCGATACTGCAGGCGGTCAACGTGCCCTGCGGTCCCATCTACAACATCGAGCAGGTCTTCCAGGACCCGCACGTGCGCCATCGCGGCATGCAGCTGTCGCTGCCCCATGCCTCGGGCGTGGATACGCCGGCCGTGGCCAACCCCATTCGCATGCGCGACACCCCCATGCGCTACGACCGCGCCGCGCCCACCCTGGGCCAGCACACCGACGACGTGCTGCGCGAGCGGCTAGGCCTGGACCAGGCCCGCATCGCGGAGCTGAAAGGCCGCGGAATCATCTGACCCCAACCGCCGGGCAGGCGGCCATGACAACAACCCAGGAGACACCACCATGCGCATCATCACCGCCGCGGTCTGCGGCGCCCTGACCCTGGCGGCCCTTGCGGCCGCCCCCGCATCGGCCCAGGACGCACCCGTCCGCTTCATCGTGCCCTACCCGCCCGGCGGCGCCGCCGACCAGATCGCGCGCCTGGTGGCGCAAGAAATGAGCAAGGGCGGCGGCGCGACCATCATCGTGGAGAACAAGCCTGGCGCGGCCGGCATGATCGCCGCCGATTACGTCGCCCGCGCCAAGCCTGACGGCAAGACCTTCTTCGTCGGCTCCAACGCCCCGCTGGTAGTGAACCAGGCGCTTTACGCGAAGATGACTTACGACCCGGCCAAGGACTTCGTCCCGGTCTCGGGCATGGCCAAGTCGCCGCTGCTGTTGGTGGTGCGCCATGACCTGCCGGCGCGCGACGTCAAGGCCTTGATTGCCCTGGGCAAGCAATCCCCCGGCAAGCTGACCATGGGTTCGGCCGGCACCGGCAACATCACCTATCTTGCCGGCGAATACGCCGTCAGCAAGCTGGGCTTCCAGGTCACCCACGTGCCCTACCAAGGCAGCGCGCCCGCCATCGTCGGCCTGATGGGCAGCAGCACCGACCTGATGTTCGACGCACTGCCCTCCAGCATGACGCAGGCGCAGGCCGGCAAGATCCGGCCCTTCGCCGTGCTCGACGACAAGCGCTTCGCCGGCCTGCCCGACGTGCCCACCGCGGCGGAACTCGGCTACGCCGGCATCGACGCCAGCGCCTGGTTCGGCCTGGTGGCGCCCGCAGGCACCCAGGCCGCCGTCGTCCAAAGCATGAACCGCGACGTCAACCAGGCGCTGCGGCAGCCGGAGCTGCAGCGCAAGCTCACGCAGATCGGCGCGGTACCCATGCCAGGCGACGCCCCGGTGTTCGCCGCCTTCGTGCAAGCTGAGCGCGACCGCTGGCTGCCGGTCGCCCGCGACCTGGGCCTGAAGGCCCAGTAAAGGGAGCCCGCCATGATCACCTTGGACTCCATCGAGGCGCTGCGCGCCTTTTCCGGTCAGCCTGCGGCGCTGACTCCCTGGCAGACCGTGGACCAGGACACCATCAACCGCTTCGGCCTGGCCACCGGCGACACGCAGTGGATCCACATGGACCCGCAGCGCGCGCAGGCCGAATCGCCCTACGGCGCGGCCATCGCCCACGGCTTGCTGACGCTCTCGCTGCTGCCCAGCCTGTATGCGTCGGCGATGCGCTTTCCCAACCGCAGGCTGGCGGTGAACTACGGCTTTGACCGCGTGCGCTTCACTCAGGCGGTCAAGGCTGGCGCACGCGTGCGCGGCGCGTTTGCGCTGACTTCTGTAGACGAGCTGCCGGACGGCCAGGCGCGCCTGGCCTGGGACGTGCGCATCGATATCGACGGCGAGGAAAGGCCCGCGCTGGTCGCGCGCTGGCTCACGCAAGTCGCCTATCACCCTGGCAACAAGGAACAACCATGACACTGAAGATCAGCCGCCACGGCGCCACCGCCGTGCTGGCCATGAACCGGCCCGATCAGCGCAACGCGCTCAGCCTGGAAATGCGCGACGCCTTCGCGCTGGCCCTGCCGGAACTGCGCGAAGACGACGGGATCAAGGCCGTGGTTTTGACCGGATCCGGCGGACACTTCTGCGCCGGCGGCGACATCAAGTCCATCACCCAGGCGCATGCCCAGGGCCTGGACGCTTTCGAGGGGCGCGAGCGCATCCGCAAGATCCACCGCTGGTACGACGCGCTGGTGGACCTGGAAAAACCGGTCATCAGCGCGGTGGAAGGCGTCGCCTTCGGCGCCGGCCTGTCGCTGGCGCTGTGCGCTGACTATGCCATCGCGCGGCGCGGCGCCACCTTCTGCGCGGTATTCGCCCGCATCGGCTATGTGCCCGACATGCTGGGCATGTATCTGCTGCCGCGCGCCGTCGGCCTGGCGCGCGCCAAGGAACTGGTGTTCACGGCCCGGGTCTGCGACGCCGAGGAAGCGCTGGAACTGGGGCTGGTGCAAGCGCTCTGCGACGGCGATCCGCTGGAACAGGCGCTGGCCATGGCCGAACGTTTTCACAGCGCCCCGACGCAGGCGCTGGGCTTGGCCAAATCGATCATGAACCGGACCTTCGAGTCCAGCCGCGAGGACATCTACGCGCAGGAAGCCATGGCCCAGGCCATCTGCCGCGACAGCGCCTTCCATCGCGACGCCGCCCGGCGCTTCGTGGAAAAGCTGCCTCCCGCCTACAAATGGGATTGAACGACATGCCAGAGCAAACCCAAGCGGCCGAACCGGCCCCCCAGGCCCGTTACGAGGCCTACCTGGACCAAGGCCGCTTCATGCTGCAACGCGACCGCCGCAGCGGCGAATTCTTCTTCTATCCGCGCGTGGCCGCGCCGCGCAGCGGCTCGCGCGACCTGGAATGGGCCGCGCCCACCGGATTGGGCCGCGTCTACGCCGTCACCGTGATCCATCCGCGCCCGCCCGAAACGCCCTACGGCGTGGTGCTGGTGGACCTGGACGAAGGACCGCGCCTGATGTCACGCGTGGACGGACTTCCCGCGCACGATATCCGCATCGGCGCCAGGGTGCGCGCCCGCGTCATCCAGGAAGCCGGACGCGGCGTGTTGGTATTCGAACCCATGGCGGAGCCGACATGAGCCAGGACCGTTTCCCCCGCGGCAAGGCCGCCATCGTCGCCGGCGCCACCTATGGCATCGGCCAGACCCCGGGCATGAGTTCGATGGATCTTGCGGTCCACGCCAGCCTCGCGGCGCTGGACAAGGCGGGGCTGCGCCCGGACCAGGTCGATGGCCTCTTCATCGGCCTGCCCGATGACTTCATGTCCGGCCTGGGCTTTGCCGAATACCTGGGCATCTCGCCCCGTCTGACCGAGAACAACCGCACCGGCGGATCCTCCTTCCTGACGCACGCCATGTGGGCCGCGCTGGCCTTGGAAGCGGGGCAATGCGACGTGGCGCTGATCGCCTACGGCAGCAACCAGCGCAGCGGCGCGGGCAAACTGGTGAGTTCCATGCGTCCCGCCGCCAACGAAGCGCCCTACCGGCTGGCGCGTCCGGTGGGCGCGTATGCGCTGGCGGCTTCACGCTACGCCCACCAGTATGGCCTGAAGCGCGAACAGCTGGGCGCGGTGGCCATCGCCGCCCGCCAATGGGCCATGCTCAATCCCGAAGCCTTCATGCGCGAACCCTTGGACATGACGCAATACCTGTCGGCGCGCTTGGTGGCCGACCCCTTGAGCGTGCGCGACTGCTGCCTGGTGACCGACGGCGCGGCTGCCGTGGTCATGACCCGCGCCGACCGGGCCCGCGACCACTGCGCGCGGCCCGCCTATCTGCTGGGCGCGGCCGCGGCCACCGACCATCGCGAGATCACCAACATGCCCGACCTGACGGTAACCGCGGCCGTGCGCAGCGGCGCGCGCGCCTTTGCCCAGGCTGGCGTGCGTCCGCAGGACATCGACGTGCTGGAGCTGTACGACGCCTTCACCATCAACCCCATCCTGTTCCTCGAGGACCTGGGTTTCTGTGCCAAGGGCGAAGGCGCGGCCTTCGTGGAAAACGGCCGCATCGCACCGGGCGGCGAGCTGCCCGTCAACACCAACGGCGGCGGCCTGTCCTGCGTGCATCCCGGCATGTACGGCCTGTTCACCATGGTCGAAGCCTACGTGCAGCTGGCCGGCCTGGGCGGCGCGCGCCAGGTGCCTGGCGCCAGTCTGGCGCTGGCGCATGGCAACGGCGGCGAGCTGTCCAGCCAGGCCACGCTGATCCTGGGCACGGCCGAAACGCTCTGAACCCCACAAGGAAAACCATGAACCACACTGCTTTTCTGCTCGACCAACGCAGCATCATCGTGACGGGCGCAGCCCAGGGCATAGGCCGCGCCATCAGCGAACTGGCCATGCAATTGGGCGCCCGCGTGACCGCCGTCGACATGAACGCCGACGCGCTCGCCGCGTTCGAGCGCGAGGCGCCGCAAGGCCAGTTGCTGACCCTGGCCGGCGACGTGTCGGACCCGGCATTCGCGGCCGCGGCCGTCGAGCGCGCGGCCCAGCATTACGGCACGGTCGACGGCCTGGTGAACAACGCAGGCATCACGCGCACCGCCATGATAGAAAAAATGACCCAGGAAGCCTGGCAAAAGGTGATCGACGTGCACCTGACCGGATCCTTCCAGTTCCTGCAGGCCGTCGGCCGCCACATGCTGGCAGCGGCGCGCGAGACTGGCAAGCCCGGCGGCTCCATCGTCAACATCACCTCGGACGCGGGCCGCCGCGGCACCATAGGCCAGATCAACTACGCCGCCGCCAAGTCCGGCGTGCTGGGCCTGACCATGAGCGCGGCGCGCGAATGGGGTAAATACGGGATACGCGTCAACACCATCGGCTTCGGCGTGGTGGAAACGCCCATGACGGAAACCATACGGGGGGATAAGTTCCGCGACACCTATCTGTCGCAGATCCCGTTGGGCCGCTTCGGCCTGCCTGGGGAGGTGGCGTGGCCGGTGTGCTTCCTGCTGTCGGATGCCGCCTCGTACATGACGGGGCAGCATCTCTATGCCAATGGCGGCATGACCATAGGCATGTAAGGCAGATCCGGTAAGGCAAATCCGAGGCCGCGGCCAGGTGCTTCTGGCGGCGGCCCGCGGCGGCCTCAGCCGTCGATGCCGCGCGAGGTCAGGTAGTCGTCGTAGCCGCCGCGGTAGTCGACGATCTCGCCCGAGGGCAGGATCTCGATCACGCGCGTGGCCAGGCCGGACACGAACTCGCGGTCGTGCGACACGAACACCAGCGTGCCTTCGTATTTTTCCAGCGCGAATTGCAGCGACTCGATCGATTCCATGTCCAGGTGGTTGGTCGGCTCGTCGAGCAGCATGACGTTGTGCCGGCCCAGCATCAGGCGGCCGAAGGTCATGCGGTTCTTTTCGCCGCCGGACAGCACCTTGGGCGCCTTGGGCAGGTCGTCCGCCGAGAACAGCAGGCGGCCCAGCACCGAGCGGATGGACTGGTCGTCGTCGCCCGGCTGGCGATGGTCGCCCATCCAATCCAGCAGGTTGATGTCGGTCTGCAGGAACTGGTCGGACACGTCCTGGGCCATGTAGCCCAGGTCGGCGTTCTCGGACCATTTCACGTCGCCCGAATCCGGTTGCAGGTCGGTGGCCAAGAGGCGCAGCAGCGTGGTCTTGCCGACCCCGTTGGCGCCGATGATGGCGATTTTTTCGCCCGCGTCGACCATGGCCGAGAACTTGCGGATGACGGGCGCGTCGTAGGCCTTGGACAGGTTCTCGACGGTGACCGCCAGGCGGTGCATGACCTTGTTCTGCTCGAAGCGGATATACGGGTTCTGGCGCGACGAGGGCTTGACCACGACCTGGTCGGCCTTGATGCGGTCGATCTGCTTCAGGCGCGAGGTGGCTTGGCGCGACTTGGACTTGTTGGCGGCGAAACGGCGCACGAAGTCCTGCAGTTCGGCGACGCGTTCCTTGGCCTTGGCATTGTTGGACACCAGGCGCTCGCGCGCCTGCGTCGAAGCCAGCATGTAGTCATCGTAGTTACCAGCGTAGATACGGATTTCACCGTAGTCCACGTCGGCCATGTGCGTGCACACCTGGTTCAGGAAGTGGCGGTCGTGGCTGATGATGATCATCGTGCTCTGGTAGCCGTTGAGCACGTTTTCCAACCAGCGGATGGTGTTGATGTCCAGGTTGTTGGTCGGCTCGTCCAGCAGCAGGACGTCGGGATTCGAGAACAGCGCCTGCGCCAGCAGCACGCGCAGCTTCCAGCCCGGCGCTACTTCGCGCATGGGCAGGTTGTGCAGGTCGACGGCGATTTCCAGGCCCAGCAGCAGTTCGCCGGCGCGGGCTTCGGCGGTGTAGCCGTCGTACTCGGCGAACTTGGCTTCCAGGTCGGCCGCGCGCATGTAGTCGTCTTCGGTCGCTTCCGGGTTGGCGTAGATGGCGTCGCGCTCGGACATGGCGGCCCACATCTCGGTGTGGCCCATCATGACCACGTCCAGCACGCGCAGGTCTTCGAACGCGAACTGGTCCTGGCGCAGTTTGCCCAGACGCACGCCCGGCTCCAGCGACACGTTGCCCGCCGAGGATTCCAGGTCGCCGCCGATGATCTTCATGAAGGTCGACTTGCCGGAACCGTTGGCCCCGATCAGCCCGTAGCGGTTGCCTTCCCCGAACTTGACGCTGACGTTCTCGAAAAGGGGTTTGGGACCGAACTGGATGGTGAGATTGGCGGTGGATATCACGGTGTTTTAGAGTCTTTGGGCGTCCGGGGACGCATGCGGAGAAACCCGGTAGTGTACCAAGCATCCGTGAACCGCACCCGGGCCGCCCAAGAACTGGCATGAAGCATCTGGAAATACAACATGCCATTTAATGTCACAACGTAAATATTTGTATTAATTAGGGTACTATTGGGAAGAATTTAGCGCCTACGGCCGCCCGGCCGGGAAGGCAGTTGCAACCCACCTTCCCCCCGCTTCGTGGCAGACGCGAACCATTCCTCCGAAAAAGTCGAGCTTTCCTACGGCCGTTCCCTGATCGTGGCGGCCATCGTGGCGATCGTGATGCTGTGGGCGACGCCCAGGCTCACCCCCAGTTCCGACCTGCTCACCTACGCCGCGGCGCGGCTCCAGGCCCGATTGGTGGGCGGCCACTACGACATCGCGCATCGCAATGACACGACCGTCGTCCTGATCGACGACGATTCGCTGGATCAGCAGAAAGGCGCCTGGCCGGTGCCATACCGGACGCATGCGCGCTGGCTGCGCAACATCGGCCTGATCCACAAGCCCAAGGCCATCTTCCTGGACATCACCTTCGGCCGCGAACGCGACGATCCGACGCTGCCGGAGCTGGCGGCCGCCCTGTGCGAGCTGCGCGACGCCAACATCCCGGTGTTCCTGGCGGCGTTGCCCGACACACTGGGGAATCTGCGCCTGCGCTCGGGCCTGGAAGCGCCCGCGGGTGAAAAGCCGTGTTTCACCATGGTCGACGTGCGCTACACGCCCAGCAAGGTGGACCGGCTGGTATGGAGCTACCCCCTCTGGTCCGGCGACAACGCGCGCAGCGCGGCGCTGGCCATCGCGCAAGACGCGGCGGGCGTGGACATCGCGCGCACCAACGAAGCCATGGCCTTGACCTGGGGCGTCGACAACCTGGACCAGCGCCGCTTCAGCATGGAATGCCGGCAGGCCCGCGGCGGCTATATGGAAATGCTGCCGTCCTATGTGCGCAGCCTGCTGGGCGACCCGGACGCGGCACAACCCATCTGCCCCTACACCCGCGCGCTGACCCTGTCCGAATTGCGCGCGCCGGATGCCGATGGCGCCCGCCTGGCCGACATGCTCGCGGGCCGCTACGTCATGATCGGCGCCGCGCTGAGCGGCTTCAATGACACGGTGCTGTCGCCGGTGCATGACGCCATCCCGGGCGTGTTCATGCATGCCATGGCGCTGGACAATCTGCTGACCTACCAGGACGACTACAAGCGCGCCCTCGAATGGGAAATCTGGCCGCCCAACGTCCTCTGGCTGCTGGGGATCCCGGTCGTCATGCTGGCCCATTTCCTGCACTGGCTGGCGCAATGGCTGCGCGGCAATACCCGCTTGGGTGGCCGGCTGCTGGCCCCGCCCGCCGAATGGCGGCTTTTTGCCGACGCGCCCGCCTTGCCGCTGCCGCCTGCCGCGCACGCCGCCAGCGGCTGGAAGGCCAAGGCCGGGCGCCTGTCCGCCCTGCTGCGCGACCGTGCCGCACGCCTGTGGCTGGCGCGCTGGCTGGCGTCCAAGCTGTGCATCGCGACCTTGCTGCTGCTGCGCAAGGCCGCCGCCATCGTCCTGTCTTCGCTGATCGTGCTGTACATCGTGCTGCTCGCGCAGCGCTGGCTGAACGTGGGCACCCTGCCCATCGTCGACCTGGCCATCATGGCCCTGGCCGCCCACTGGCTGGGCTGGACCAATCGCGCCACCGTTTTCCTTTTTGGCAAACCGGATGCCGGCCCCGCGCCGGCATCCCCGCTTCCCGCCAGGGAAGCGCCCATCACCCGCTCACAACAGGAGTAGAAACGCATGCCCAAGTCCTCCTCCCTGACCATCGCCCTGGCTGCTGCGGCGCTGGCCTTGTCCAGCGCCGGCGCCGCGGCGGCCGATGCCATCGTCGGCCTCAGCCTCAAGCCCCTGCCGCTGTATGCCAAGCCCGACGGCGGCGCGCCCGCGGCGCGCTCCGAAGGCCAGGGCATGCCCTGGCCGGTGCTGGAAGAAGCGAACGAGTTCTACCGCGTCCAAGTCGACGGCAAGGACTACTGGGTGGACAGCATGCACGTGCGCATCGCGCGCGGTTCCGCCGCCCAGTGCGGCCCGGTGATCAAGGGCGTGCCGCCCCCGACCGGCTCGACCGCCGGCGCCGGCGAAAACGTCTGCCGCTGAGCCACCGATGCGATCCGCCCACATCCTGCGTCTGACCGCCGTATCCGGCGCGCTGCTCCTCGGCGCCTGCTCCACCCTCCCTGGAGGCAAGGGTTTTTCTCTTACGGCCGGCCAATTGCCTGCGCCTCCCGCCGACCGCGTCTGGCCGAACCCGGACCTGGATGCGCGCAACCAGCGCGCCCAGGGCATGGGCCTGGTAGCCATGCCGGAAATGGAGGCCTACCTGAATGGCCTGCTCGCCAAGGTCAAGAACGCTGCCGGCGTTCCAGGCTGGCCGGGCGCGGTTCATGTGACCGCTTCGTCCGCGCTGGAGGCCTACAGCACGGGCGCGGGCAACATCTATCTGTCGATGGGCTGGCTTTCCTCGGCGGAATCGGAGGACGAAATCGTGGCGATCCTGTCCCACGAATTCGGCCATATCTATCTGGACTACCATCAGTTGGAGTCGGTCAATGCCGCTGGCGACCAGGTCGCGTCCTTGGCGGTCGTGGGCGTGGCATTGGCCCGCAAGGCCGGCAGCGCCGCCGGCTGGAGTCCGGTGGACAGCGTGATCGCCTCGTACACGCTGGGCAAGAACGTGCTGGTGCCCGCCTGGGGCCGGCAGCAGGAAGAAAACGCCGACCGCTTCGGCGCCACCGTCAGCCTGGAACTGGGCTATTCCTACACGCAAGGCTTCAAGGCGTTCCTGGAGCGCCAGGCCACCTGGGAAACGGAAAACGCCAAGACCCAGGAAGAAGCGCGCCAGCGCATGCTCGAACAGATCAAGCAGGCCGCGGCCGACACCACGCGCAAGCAGGCGGCGGCCAAGGGCAACGACATTGCGCCGCTGACCGAGTTCCAGGCCTCCCTGAACTCCGGCGTGGCGGGGGCTGGCGAAGGCTTGCGCAACGGCCTGGACGACATCTGGAACAAGCTGACCGTCAAGCATCCCGACACCGGCGCGCGCCTGGCGTCACTGACGGAACAGGTCATGCCGCTGATGGCGGGCAAGCCCCGTCCGCCCGCCGCCGCCGCGCCCTGGAACAAGGCGCGCACGCAACGCCGCACGGCGGCGCTGCTGAAGAACTACAAGACTGCCGCCGAGGCGCAGCAGGCCTTGCAGGCGCAGGACTATCCGCGCGCCCGCAAACTCGCCGGCCAGGCCGCGTCCGGGCCAAGCGCCACGCACGCCCTGCCGCTGCTCACCTTGAACATGGCCCAGGCGGAATCCGGCGCGCGCGGGTCCGCCCTGCTGGACCGTAACCTGGCCTCGGAAGGCGACCGTGCCTGGCAGGTCTATGTGCTGCGGGCCAACAACCTGCTGGGCGCCGGCCAGTCCGCGCCTGCCTCGAAGGTGATGGATCAGGGGTTCGGGTACTTCAAAACCTCGGCGCTGGCCTGGCCGGAAGCCATCCGCTTCTACGGCCAGACCCAGGGCTGGGAGCAGGCGCGCAAACTGGCGCAGGAATGCGCATCGCGCTTTTCCAGCTATGCCGCGGAGTGCGGCAAGGCGGCCAAGTCGCCCGCGGAACAGGCCGAGGCGAAAAGACGCAGCGAGCAAAAGACGCAATCGCTGGTCGACAAGCTGTTCAAATAGCTCCGCATGAGCGCGGGCGGCGCGGGCGCATGCCCGCGGCCGCCCCGGCCTCAATGCGTGTGTTCGTCCAGCACCAGGTGCGCCATGCCCTTCTCGGTCGCCAGGCCCACCTTCTGCCCGATAGGCAGCGTCGCCTTGGTTGCGACGTGGCCATACGGCAGCCCAGTCACCACCGGCACCTTGACCGTCTTGCGCAGCCAGGCCACCACTTCGTGCAGGTCGTAGCCGTTGTCGTGCGCGGCCAGCTTGTAGTCCGAGAAGCGGCCCAGCACGATGGCTTTCTGCTTGCCCAGGATGCCGGCCTGCGCCAGCTGGATCAGCATGCGTTCGATGCGGTAGGGATGCTCGGCCACGTCTTCCAGGAACAGGATGCCGCCGCGCACCTTGGGCATGTAGGGCGTGCCCAGCAAAGACGTCAGCATGGCCAGGTTGCCGCCCCACAGGATGCCGCGGCAGTCCACCGCATCGGCGTCCTGGGTTTCGAAGCTGAGGATTTCCAGTTCGCCGCGCATGATCTCGCCGAACAGGGCCTCGGTCAGGTCGTCGACCTTCTTGCCGCCGAAGTCGTAGACGGCCGAGGCGCCGGTATAGCTGACCGCGCCGGTCTGCGCCAGCAGGCCCAGGTTGAAGGCGGTGAAGTCGCTCATGCCCACGAAGCGCTTGCCGCTGTCGGCCATGGCCTTCCAATCGATGGCGGGCAGCAGCCGGCCCATGCCATAGCCGCCGCGCGTCACCATGACGATGGGCAGCTTCTGCTTGGCGGCGCGCGTCAGGCTGGCCAGGCGCTGCGCATCGGTGCCGGCAAAGCGCTGGTGCTGCGCGTAGGCGGTACGGTCCACGGCGGTCTTGAAACCCTGCTGCTGCAGCCGTTCGCGCGCCAGTTCGACGGCGGCCGGATCGCGCACGGCGGAGGACGGCGAGATCAGGTAGATGCCGCGTGCGTCAGGCAGCACGTGGGCGTGACTGTGGTCGTGCCCGCAGTCTTCATCACATTCGTGGCCTGCGTGGCCATGATCGTGGTTGTGGTCATGGTCGTGGGCGGCGGCTTTCGCGCCGCGCGCCTTGGCGCCTTGGGATTTGCTCATGCTGCGGATTCCTTGCTGCGGCGTTCGCGGAAGAACCGGCGCAGCAGCTCGCCGCAAGGTTCCGCCAGTACGCCGCCGGTGACTGAGGTGTGATGGTTGAGTTTGGGGACCGAGCCCACGTCCAGCACGCTGCCGCAGGCGCCGGTCTTGGGGTCGTAGGCGCCGAACACGACGCGGGCGAGCCGCGCATGCAGCATGGCGCCGATGCACATGACGCAGGGCTCCAGCGTGACGTACACGGTGATGCCCGGCAAACGGTAGTTTTCAAGCGCGCGCGCGGCGCCGCGCAGGGCGACGATCTCGGCATGGGCGGTGGGGTCGTGGTCGATGATGGTGCGGTTGTAGCCGCGCCCCAGGATGTCACCCTGGGCCGACACCACCAGCGCGCCCACCGGCACCTCGCCGATGTCGTAGGCGGCCCGGGCCTCTTGCAGCGCCAGTTCCATGAAGCTGGCGTCCTGCGCGGTCCAGGGGTGGACCGCCGCCATGGGGATAGCCTCAACCACGGTACACCCGGGACTTCAGCGCGATGCGGCCGGCCAGGCTGGTCACGGCCTCTTCCAGCCATTGGTAGAGTTCGGCATGCTCGTCGTAGCGGGCCTGGTTCAGGTTCGACACCCGGCCCTCTTCGATGAAACCCCAGGCCCGGCTGCGCTTGTCGCGATGCTTGGGGTCCCAGACGCCGAAGGCAAAGCCGCCGGCGCGGCGGATCAGCGAAAAGCACGGAATATCGGTGTAGCCGTCGCCGACGAAGACCATCTGGTCGAACGGCACGCGCAAGCGGTCCTCGGGCACCTTGCGGTTGACCTCGAAGGGCTTGTTGCGGAAGTCGCGGCCGATGATGCCCTTCTGGATGTGGAACAGGTAGCGGGTCTTGTCGGTGAAGCTGACGATGCGGCGCGGAAAGGCGATGCCGCCATCCGCCCCATAGACGAATTCGGAGGCCCAGATCTCGGTGAATTCATGCGCGATCGGCGTGGAGCGCACCACATCGCCGATGCCGCTGGAAATCAGGTAGAACTCCAGTTGCACTTGCGGCTGTTCGGCCCGCACCGCGGCGCGCAGCCGCTGGAACAGCGTGGGCACGCCGTCGTGCAGTTCCAGCCGGGCGCCCCAGTCCTTCAGGCGCTGCTGCGTGATGAGGCCATGCTTGCCCGATTGCGACAGCTGGATCATCTGGTACAGGTAGGCGGGCACGGGGTCCCAATCCTGCTGCGAGAGCAAGGGATCGACCTCATCCTTCCAGAAGGATGCCGTGTCCACGCCCATGCTTTCCAGAAAGCCGGACGTGCTGTCCGAGGCCAGCGTGTCGTCGAAGTCGAATATCAGGGCGATGACGTCGGACATGTATATGCGTGAAAAAGGGGCGACAGCCGCCATTTTGCCTGAATGTGGCGGCGGTTGCGCCCCTGAAGGTCCGAGCGGGCCGCCCCTGCGGCCCCAGATCCGGACTGTCGCTTACTGGCGTACCGGCGAGGTCATGGGCGCGCCGGGCGCGGGCGCCATGCCCGGCGCGCCGGCCGCGGGCGGCACGGTGTCGGCGGGCACCTGGATCACGGTTTCACGCAGCACGCCCCCGCCCTGCACGCTGCCGCGCACATTGGTGGGCGAGGTCATCTGCGTCACGCAGTCCTGGCGCGATGCGGCGGGCAGGCGGTTGCAGCGGTCCAGCATGTTCTGCTGCAGTTGGTCGTTGCTGCCGTCCTTGAGATTGTTGCTGCCGCTTTCCTGGCGCGCCGCGCCGGCTTCGCGCATGCAGGCGGCCTGGTCCTGGCCGCTGGCGCCGCTCTTGCAAGCGGCCACGTCCTGCTGATACTGGGATTGGGACTGGGCTGAGCCGCGGCCGCTCGCATCAGCCGCGTGGACCGCTCCCGCGGCCAGCATCAGGCCAGCGGCGCAAAGCGTCGCCGCGAGGCGTTTGGTGTGCATGGGTCGTGTCGTCATGGTCAGCTCCTTGAAGTTGATTGAACCGTTACCCACTATCCCACGATGACGCCAAGCCTACATGTCCAGCGACGTGAAATCGTAAGCCGAGGTTTCAATTGCGGCGTCGCAGCAAACCCTGGCTGTTCCCTTTAGCTGGCGTCGCGCTCGGCGTCGGTCTTGCTCAGGCGATTGCGATACGTGGCCGCACGCATGAGCAGCATGGCGGTCACCGGCGAAGACACGATCAGCAGCAGCGTGATGATGACTTCATGAAACACAGGCCGGGCCGACAACGCCGAAAACACCAGGATCGACGCCGCCAGCACGCAACCGCAACCCATGGTGTTGCCCAGCGTGGGCGCATGGATGCGGGCATAGAAGGTACGGAAGCGCAGCAGGCCGGCCGAACCGGTCAGCGCCAGCAGTCCGCCGAGCACCAGCAGGACGCTGGCCGGTATGGCGGCCCACAACGGGATCTGGGCGTCGATCATGGCTCGATCACCTCGCCGCGCAGCAGGAAGCGCGCCATGGCGGTGGAGCCAACGAAGCCGAACAGGGCGATCAGCAGCGCGATGTCGAAATACACCGACGTGCCAGAGCGGATACCGAACACCAGCATGGTCAGCATGCCGTTGATGTACAGCGTGTCCAGGGCCAGCACGCGGTCCTGCGCGGTGGGGCCGCGCAGCAGCCGGATGGCGGCGAAGACCATGCCCAGCGCGAAGCAGAGCAAGGCGAAGGATGCGGCCCAATAAAGTATGTTGTTCATTCGAAAATCTCCATCAGCGGGCGCTCGTAGCGTTCCTGGACCAGCTTGATCCAGTCGCCTTCGTTCTGCAGGTCCAGCACGTGCAGCTTCAGGCGGTGGTCGTCGGTCAGGTCCACCCAGACGGTGCCCGGCGTGTACGTGACGATGCAGGCCAGCATCGCCAGGCCGTGCGGGTCGCGCATGGTCAGCGGGATCATGATGAACCCGGGCGAAAAATCATTGCGGCGCGGATTCAGGATCAGCCGCGCCACCGCGATATTGGATTTGATGATGTCGGCGGTCACATGCAGGAACAGCGGCACCGCCTTCCACAGGCGGCGCGGCCGGGCGCGCAGCGGGCGCAGCCGCGATGCCGCCCAGGTGAACCACAGCGCCAGCGCGATGCCCAGCGCGATCTGGCCCGCGGACGCGCTCTCGTTGAGCACCAGCCACAGGACGAACAGGTAAACGGGCAGGAACAGGAAGTAGAGGCGGCGCATCAGCTTCCTCCCTTGAGGCCGCGCACGGTCTGCGCGGACATGACGGCGTCGATGTAGGACTTGGGCTGGTCCAGCGAGCGCGCCGCGTCGTCCAGATAGGCCGACACGGGACCGGCGCCGGCCGCCAAGCCCACGCACAACAGCAACAGCACGGCCACCGGCCCGGCTTCGATCAGCCGCAGGCGCGGCGTGCTGCGGTCATCGCTGGCCCAGAACACCCGGATGCCGGTGCGGCCCAGGCCGATGAGGCCGGCCAGCCCCGAAAGCAGCACCGCGGCCACCAGTATCCACGCATCCATGGGCACGGCTGATTCGTTGGCGGCCGATACCGCCGCCGACAGCAGCGACAGCTTGGCGACGAAGCCCGACAGCGGCGGCAGGCCGGTCACCAGCAAGGCGCAGGAAATGAAGGCCAGGCCCAGGAAGGCCATGGCCGCCGGTATGGCCACGCCCACCACGTCGTCGGAGCGGTTGACCGAGGCCGGATCGTCCAGGTCGAAGGCGTCCAGGGTCACCGCCAGCACGTTGGCGCCGAAGCTGCGGGTGCGCTCGATGAGTTCGGCCAGCAGGAAGAACGCGCCCGTGGTCAGCACGGAACTGAGCAGGTAGAACAGCGCCGGTCCCGTCAGCGTCACGCCCGGCATGCCCAGCGCCGTCAGCAGCGTGCCAGCCGACACGATCACGCAGTAGCCCACCATCTTTTCCAGCTGCTGGGTCGCCAGGAGGCCCAGGCCGCCGAACAGCAGCGTGGCCAGCCCCGCCGCGAACATCCAGTCCAGGCTGAAGGCCGCCGGCGCGCCGGTGGGCAGCAGCAAGGAGCCGATGCGCAGCAGCGCGTAGATGCCGACCTTGGTCATGATGGAGAACATGGCCGCGACCGGCGCGCCGGCCGAGCCATAGCCCTTGACCAGCCAGAAGTTCAGCGGCCAAGCGCCCGCCTTGACCAGGAAGGCCACGCCCAGGATGGCCGCGCCCGCCTCGAACAGCATGCGGTCCGCGCCCGCCAGGTTGCCGGCGCGCACCGCCAGGTCCGCCATGTTCAGCGTGCCGGTCACGCCGTAGATCAGCGCGATGCTGATCAGCAGCAGGAACGAGGCCACCAGGTTGACCGCGATGTACTGCAGGCCAGCGCTCACGCGCGCCACGCCCGAGCCATGCAGCAAGAGGCCGTAGGACGCGGCCAGCAGCACCTCGAAGAACACGAACAGGTTGAACAGGTCGCCCGTGAGGAAGGCGCCGTTCAGGCCCATCAGCAGGAACTGGAACAGCGAATGGAAATGCACCCCGGCGCGGTCCCAGCGCGCCAGCGCATAGACCAAGGTGGCCAATCCCAGCACCGCGGTCAGGGTCAGCATCACCGCGGCCAGGCGGTCGACCACCAGCACGATGCCGAAGGGCGCGGGCCAATCGCCCACCAGATAGACCCCTACCCCGTCCGGCCAGACGCCGGGCACGCCGCCGCCCGCCACCACCAGCAGCGCGATGGCGGCGGCCAGTTGGCCCAGGGTCGAGACCAGCGCGATGGCGCCGCGGGTATAGCGGCGGGTATCCGCCAGCAGGAGCATCGCCGCGCCGGCCGCGAGCGGCGTGATGATGGGCAATACGGGCAGGTGTTGCAGCCAAAAATTCAAGATTGGGACTCCCGTCCATCAACGTGGTCGGTACCCGTGAGGCCACGCGAGGCCAGCAGCACAACCAGGAACAACGCGGTGGTGGCGAAGCCGATCACGATGGCCGTCAGCACCAGCGCCTGCGGCAGCGGATCCGCATACCAGGAAGGATCATGGCCCGTCGCCGGATCGACCACGGGCGGACGGCCCGAGGTCAGCCGGCCCATGCCGAAGATGAACAGGTTCACCGCGTACGAAACCAGCGACAGGCCCATGATGAACTGGAAGGTCCGCGGCCGCAGCAGCAGCCAGACGCCCGAGCCCGCCAAGACACCGATTGCGATGGCGTATATCAATTCCATCAGGCTTCCCCTGTTTGTGCGGCGGCCGCCTGGATTTCGACGGCTGCCTTGCGTTGCGCGCGCAGCGATTGGTGGGCCAGCGCCACCAGCACCAGCACGGTGGATCCCACGACCAGCATGTAGACGCCCAGGTCGAACAGCAGCACGCTGGACAGATGCACGTGGCCGATCAGCGGCAGCGCGAGGTCCCACGACAGCGCTGCCAAGAAGGGCTTGTAGGCGAGCCAGGCGGTCACCGCCGCGGTGCCGGCGAACAACAGGCCCAGGCCGATCCAGTTCTGCGGATTGAGGCGGCTGCGCGACTCCACCCAGTACACGCCGCCGACCATGTATTGCAGGATGACGGCGGTGGCGAAGATCAAGCCGCCGACGAAACCGCCGCCCGGCTGGTTGTGGCCGCGCAGCAGGAAGTACACGGAAATCAGCGCGGCGGTGGGCAGCAAGAGGCGCACCAGCACGGTCGGCACCATCATCGAACCGGTGGGTACCAGCGACTTGATGTCCGGCGCGTCGGGCACGCCGCCATCCTGGTCGAGCTGCTGGCGCGGCAGGTCCGCGCTTTCGGCGGCCGGACGGAAGCGGCGCAGCAGCGCGTAGACCGTCAGCGCCACGATGCCCAGCACCGTGATTTCGCCAAAGGTATCAAAACCGCGGAAGTCCACCAGGATCACGTTGACCACATTGGTGCCGCCGCCGTCCGGCAGCGCGCGGTCGACGAAGTACGAGGAAATGGTGTCGCCTTGCGGCCGCACCAGCACCGCATAGGCCAGCGCGGCCATGCCGGTGCCCGCGGCGCCCGCCAGCAGCAAGTCGCGCAGGCGGCGCCCGCGGGCGCGCAGTGTGGCCTTCAGGCCTTCGTCCTCGTCCTGTTCGATGCGCCGCGGCAGCCAGCGCAGGCCCAGCAGCAGCAGCACCAGGGTCACAACCTCGACCGACAACTGGGTCAGCGCCAGGTCGGGCGCCGAGAACCAGACGAAGGTCAGGCAGGTGATCAGCCCCGCGCCCCCCGCCAGCGCCAGCGACGCCAGGCGGTGGTACTTGGCCTGGAAGGCGGCGGCCAGCGCGCAGCCCGCGCCCACCAGCCACAGCAGCGCGAAGGCCGGATCGATCGGGGTCATGCGGCCCGCGCCGTCCAGCCAGCCGCCCGCGCGCAGCGGCAGCCAGGCCACGAACAGCGTGCCCAGCACGATCAGCAGCATCTGCACCTGCAGGCGCGAGGACGCCAGCCAGCGCAGCAGCCAGGCCGCGGCCACGCTGGAGCCGTCCAGCAGCGCCTCGAAGCTGCGGCGGCCGTCCAGGCGGTAGATGAACGGCACCCGGCCCGGGTTGGCGCGCTGATGCGCGCGCAAGGCCAGATAGAGCAGGATGCCGGCGGTGGTCGCGACCAGGCTCATGACCAGCGGCAGGTTCACGCCGTGCCAGACGGCCAGGCTGTACTCAGGCATGTCCTGGCCCAGGATGCTCTGGGCGGCGGTCGCCAGGAACGGACCGACGGTCAGGCCGGGCACCACGCCCACCAGCAGGCAGATCGCCACCAGCAGCGCGCTGGGGAACAGCATCCAGCGCGGCGGCTCATGAGGCGCGCGCGGCAGGTCGGTGGCCGGCGGGCCAAAGAACACTTGAAGAATGAAGCGCAGCGAATAGGCCACGCTGAACGCGCCCGCGATGGTGGCCACCAGCGGCAGGCCGATCTCGGTGATGCGGTCGCCGCTGACGAAGGTGGTCTCGGCGAAGAACATTTCCTTGGACAGAAAGCCGTTGAGCAACGGCACCCCCGCCATGGACGCGGCCGCCACCATGGCCAGCGTGGCGGTGATGGGCATGGCCTTGTAGAGGCCGGACAATCGGCTCAGGTCGCGCGTGCCGGTTTCGTGATCCACGATGCCCGCCGCCATGAACAGCGAAGCCTTGAAGGTGGCGTGGTTGATCATGTGGAAGATGGCGGCCACCAGCGCCAGCGTGCTGTTCAAGCCCAGCAGCAGCGTGATCAGCCCCAGATGGCTGATGGTGGAATACGCCAGCACGCCTTTCATGTCCTGCTGGAAGATGGCGGCATAGGCGCCCAGCACCAACGTGATCAGCCCCGCCCCGCCGATGATCCAGAACCATTCGTCGGTGCCCGACAGCACCGGCCAGAAGCGCGCCAGCAGGAACACCCCCGCCTTCACCATGGTGGCCGAATGCAGGTAGGCGGATACCGGCGTGGGCGCCGCCATGGCGTTGGGCAGCCAGAAGTGGAACGGGAACTGGGCGCTCTTGGTCAGCGCGCCCAGCGCCACCAGGATCAGGACGGCCGGATACCAGGGGTCGGCGCGCACCAGGTCGCCCGCGGCCAGCACCCGGTCCAGGTCGTAGCTGCCGACGATATGGCCGAGGATGAGCACCCCGGCCAAGAGGCACAGCCCGCCCCCGCCCGTGACCGTCAGCGCCATGCGGGCGCCGCGGCGGGCGTCCAGGCGGTGATGCCAGTAGGCGATCAGCATGAAGGACGCCAGGCTGGTCATTTCCCAGAACATGACCAGCTGGATCAGGTTGCCTGACAGCACCACGCCCAGCATGGCGGCCATGAAAGCCTGGAAGAACGAGAAAAAGCGCGGCACCGGGTCTTCCGGCGACATGTAGTAGCGCGCATACAGCACCACCAGCGCGCCCATGCCGGACACGATCAGTGCGAACAGCCAGGCGTAGCCGTCCATGCGCAGGGTGAACTGCAGGCCCAGGGCGGGCGCCCAGGGCATGTCGAAGCGGACCACGCCGCCGTTGGCGACCTCGGGATAGAGGCTGATGACCAGGATCGCACAGACCAGGGCGATGAGGCCCGCCAGCCAGGCCTCGGCATTGCGGGCGTTGGATGGCAGAAGCGCGGCGCACAGGCTGCCGGCGAACGGCAGAGCGAGGATCAGGATCAGCGACATGGCGTTCCGAGAGTGTCCGGGCCCCCTCCCGCCAGCGCAAGGCAGCGAAAGACGAACAGACCGGGGATTGAAAAACGGACGGAACCCTGGCCCGGTGCGTCGCTGCACTACACGTTGCCCCGCGGGGGACATCAACCAACGCCATTGAACGGCGCAGACAGAAACAAACGCAATAGCTTTCTTGCAAGACCGGCCAAGAATCTCATACGAAAAATATCAGATTCTTGTAAGTTATGCAGAGATTTATGTGTGTACCCCGTGGATGACGACACGATAGATGCGCAATCCTTGCGCAATTGGAATATTCCGTAAGCTGTTCATGTCATTGTCAGCATTGGTTTTTTTGGTCTATTGCCGTCTTCTTCGGGCAACGGCGCCATAAAAAAATAACCCTGGGCAAGCCAGGGTCTATCCGGGTTGACCAGCGGAAATTTACTGTGTGGAATGGCGCCCACGGGGCATCCGCCACGCCAACATCCGGGCGCGGCAAGCTTCACCGACGCCGGCCCAAGAAGCCGGCCGGGTCGGAAATTCAAATAATCTGGAGAAGACTCTTGACCATGCTGTCCCAAGCCAAGGCCGTCCTGGCCGCCGCCATCGCCGGCCTCTGCCTCAGCACCGCCGCGCAGGCCGCCGACCCCTACCCCAACAAGCCCATCCGCCTGATCGTTCCCTTCGCCGCGGGCGGCACCACCGACATCGTGGCGCGCATCGTCGCCGAGGGCCTGGGCCGTGAGCTCGGCCAGGCCGTGGTGGTCGAGAACCGCGGCGGCGGCGGCGGCTCGATCGGCGCCGATGCCGTGGCGCGCTCCACGCCTGACGGCTACACCCTGGGCGTCGCCACCGTCAGCACCATGGCCACCAACCCGGCCACCAACCCCAAGAACCCGTACAACCCGTTGAAGGACTTCGTTCCCATCACCAATATGGTGAACGTCCCCAACGTGCTGACGGTGAACCCGGCGGTGCCAGCCAAGAACCTGGCCGAGTTCATCGCCCTGCTCAAGGCCAACCCCGGCAAGTACGCTTACGCGTCCTCGGGCGCGGGCGGCATCGGCCACCTGGACGGCGAACTGTTCAAGTCGCTGACCAAGACCGACATGGTGCACGTGCCCTACCGCGGTTCGGGCCCGGCGCTCAACGACGTGATCGCCGGCCAGGTCAACGCCCAGTTCGACAACCTGCCCTCGTCCATGCCCCACATCCAGGCCGGCAAGCTGCGCGCCCTGGCCGTGGCCGCGCCCAAGCGCCTGCCCGCGCTGCCGGACGTGCCGACCTTCTCCGAAGGCGGCCTGCCGGAAATGGACAACATGGCCTGGTACGGCCTGGTCGCGCCTGCCGGCACGCCGCAGGCCGTGATCGACCGCATCCATGACGCCACCGTCAAGGCGCTCAAGGATCCCAAGATCGTGCAGCGCCTGGCCGACGGCGGCTCGCTGGTGGACGGCAACACGCCCGCCGAGTACGCCGCCCAGATCAAGCGCGAGCTGGAACTGCGCCAGCGCATCGCCAAGGAACGCAACATCCAGTCGACCAACTGATCGTCCGCGGACAGCGCGCCGGCCCAGCCCGGCGCCACCCCGAAAGCCGGCCTGTTCCCCAGGCCGGCTTTTTTTGACCCCGCCTTGCGCCGCCGCCGTTCCGAGGGCCGCGCTTGACTGCAATCGCCCCAGTGGTAGCATGTGCGACCGTGCGATCCCATCTTTTCTCCCTTCCCTGCGCCGCCTGCGCGCTTTGCGCCCTGCGCTCGACCCTGTTGAGCTCGCAGGAAGTCGCCGCGCGCTCCGCCTACGCGCGCTCCAAGCCCGGCTAATCGCCCGCTTTCCCCCTTTCTGATTCTTGTACCGGCCCGCCGCCGGCTGCCTGCGCACATCCGCGCATTGCGCAGCCTTGCCGCCGGCCGGCGGACGCCCTGCCGCGTGGCCGGGCTCCGCGTCTCGTCCCGTTATCCGCACGCCGCCGCAGGCTTGCAGCCAGGCCACGCACCGACCTATTCCAAGCGCCATGCAACTCACCAAGAACTTCGTCAAAGCCAAGAACCCCTGCGCGGGCGGCTACAAATGGTTCATCCGCGACCACAACGGCCAGGGCGACTACCAGGCCGTGCTTGACGCCTTGGTCGCCGACGGGCGTGTCAGCGACGCCTGCTGGCTGCTGGACCAGTTCGGCCCCACCGACGCCGTGCTGCGGCTGGATTCGGTCGACGCCAACGCCATCGTCTTTGCCGGCACGCTGGAGGTGCGCATGGGCATCAACGTGGACAGCGTGGTGCGCGCCGGGCGCAGCATCGTCACCGGCGGCGGCATCCGCGCCGGCGAAACCATCCAGGCGGGCGAGAACATCACCGCCGGCGCCACCATCGCCAGCGGCGGCAACCTGCGCGCGGGCGGCGACGTCAGCGCCGACTGGGGCATCGAAACCGCCACGCGCCTGGATTGCGGCGGCAACGCGCGCGCCAAATGGGACATCTGCGCCGGCCAGGACCTGGCCGTGACCGGCCACCTGCATGCCGGACAGGACATCCAGACGCAGGGCGCCATCAAATGCGGCCAGGGCATCAAGGCCGGCGGCGAGGTGCGCGCCGAAAAGGGAATAGACGCGGCTTGCGGCATCCAGGCCGGAGGCTCCATCCAGTGCGGCGAGCACCTCGCTTCGGGCTGGGGCCTGATCGCCGGCGAGGACATCCGCGCCGAAGGCTCGATCCGTGCGGGTGAAGGCGTGCAGGCCGAAGGCGTGATCGAGGCTGGCGCCGGCCACGGCATCTACGCCGGCCTGAGCGTCCGGCTAGACGCCTGGGCCGCCTGCGCGCGGGTGGTGGCGCAGAGCCGGCCCGAGCAATTGGTCAGCGGACACTGGCACGGCCAGGACAGCGCCGCCTACGCATAGCGTCCGCTACGACGCGATCGGAACGGAACGGCGCCTACTCCGGCTTGATGTTGGCTTCCTGCATGCGGCGGCCCCAGGTGCCCAATTGCGCCTCCACGAACGCCTGCTGCTGCGCCTGCGTGTTCGGCGCGGCCGTCATGCCCAGGGTGGCGAACTTCTGCTGCACCTCGGGACGCGCCAGCGCCTCGTTCACCGCCTTGTTCAAGCGTTCCAGTATCGGCTGGGGTATGCCGGCGGGACCGGCCAACCCCACCCACACCACCAGGTCGAAATCCTGGTAGCCGGTCTCGGCGAACGTGGGCACATCGGGCAGGTCCGGCAGCCGGCGCTCGGTGCTGATGGCCAGCGCGCGCAGCTTGCCGCCGCGCAATAGCGGCGTCGCGACCGACAAGTCCGCCATCACGTAATCGACCTGCCCGCCTGCCAGGTCCGTGAGCGCCGGGGGCTGGCTCTTGTACGGCACGCCTTCCGCGCGCACGCCGGCGATGCGGTTGAAGGCGGCCGCGCCGACCTGTCCGCCGGGCGAGCCGTAGCCGTAGTTCAAGGACCCCGAGGCGGCCTGCTTCACGAACGAGGCCAGGTCCTTGTACGGACCATCCGCGCGCACCAGCAGCAGCATGGGCATGGTGGTCAAACGCGACACGTGGCTGAAGTCCTTCTGCGCATCGTAGGGCAGCTTCTTGAACAGCCCCGGATTGATGGAGTTCAGCGAACTGCTGGAGATCGTCAGGGTATAGCCATCGCCCGGCGAACGCACCGCGTATTCGGTGCCGATCAGGCCTTGGGCGCCAGGCTTGTTTTCGACGATCACGTTGGCATTCAGATCGCGGCGCAGTTCTTCCGCGATGATGCGGGCGCTGGTGTCGGTGGCGCTTCCTGGCGAAAAAGCCGCGACGATCTTGATGGGCTTGTCGCCGGGATAGGGTTCTGCCTGCGCCTCAACCTGCGCGGACAGGCTCAGCGCCGCGCACGCCAACAGCGCGAATCGTATCGTTTTCATGATGTTGTCTCCTGGTTTTATGGGTACTGCCTGGTTTGCCTTACCGCTCTGACGGCGGTGTTGCGGCATTCATTTCGCCCAAGCGCGGCGGGCCCCGGCGTATGGCCGCCGGCGTGCCTGACAGCTTTATCGGTATGCCCGGGCCGTGATAATCGTCGCGCCGGACCACCATCTGGCGATGTTCGGTATGGGCGGCCGCGGCCACCGATGCCATGTCCAGGATCGGCGCGGCGGGCACGTTCTGCGCCAGCAACTGCTTGCCGAACGCCTCCCCGTCCACCTGCGCGAACGCCTGGGCCAGCGCCGCGTCCACGGCCTCGCGGTTGACCACCCGTTGCCCGTTGGACTTGTAGCGCTCGTCCTGCGCCATCCCGGCAATGCCCAACTGAGCGCATAGCTTGGTGAACAGACGGTCATTGGCGACCGCGATGAACAAGGGGCAGGTCCGGGTCTGGTAGACGTTGTAGGGCACGATATTGGGATGCCCGTTGCCGCTGGGGCGCGGCGTATTGCCCGACGCCAGGTAATTGGCCAGGAACGGATGCGCCACGGACACGGCGGAATCGTAGAGGCACACGTCGGCCATCTGCCCGCGCCCGGTGCGGTGCCGCGCCTGCAGCGCCAGCAGCACGGCGATCGCTGCGTTCATGCCGGTGGTCAGGTCGACCACCGGCACGCCCAGCCGCAAGGGTTCTCCGCCTGCCTCGCCGTTGATGCTGAGCAGGCCGGCCATGGATTGCACCGCGGCGTCGTAGCCCGGCAATTCGCCCAACGGGCCGTCATCGCCGAAACCCGTGATGCGGCAATGGACCAGCCGCGGAAAGCGCTCGGTGATGGCGGCCGGTTCGGCCACGCCCCAGGTACGCAGCGTGCTGGCCTTAAAGTTCTCGATCAGCACGTCGGCGGTTTCCAGCAATTGCCAGAACGTCTCGCGTCCGGCCTCGCTGTTCAAGTCCAGCACCATGCTGCGCTTGTTGCGGTTCACGGCGCGGAAATAGGCCGAACTGCCATCCACGAACGGGGGGCCGAAGCCGCGGCATTCATCGCCTTCCGGCGATTCGATCTTGATCACGTCGGCGCCATGGTCGCCCAGCATCTGGCCGCAGAACGGCCCAGCCAGGACGCGCGACGCGTCGATGACACGCAGGCCGGCGAGCGCGCCGCCGGCATCGCTGCTATGCATAGTCTGTCTCCTTCGATTCCAGGCTCAGGCCGAGGCGCGGGCAATCAGCCAGCTGAATTCCCTGCCCTGCCCGCCCGCCTGCGTGCGCATTTGCAGCGCGAGCCGGTGGTTGTGCGCATCCAGCGCGCCTTCCAGCAAGCCGTTCCAGGCTTGCGCCAAGCAAGGATGCGCGTCGGCCACGCCGTCCATCAGGTTCCAGCCGCTTTGCGTCACGCGCACGCCTTGCGGCGTCTCGTTCAACTCGCACGGGTCGCCCTGCGCTTGCGCCAGCGCCACCATGAAACGCCCGAACTGCAGCGCCGAGCCATCCTGCACCACGCCCAGCGCGCCTGCGGTCTCGTGATAGAACTGCATGCCTATCATTCTTCCGGTCAGGCGCAGCAGGCCGCCCGCTTCCTCGGGGCCCCACAGGTTCACGGCCACGGGCAAGGCGCTACGCACGTATTCCATGGCGTAGTTGCGGCTGGCCTTGGCCAGGCGCGTGGCCGGCCAATCCGCGGTGGGCAGCGTGGGCGCGGCCGCGGCATCGAAATCGGGCGCATCCTCATTGCGGCAAAAGCGCAGGCGTTCGTGCGGCTGCAGGTCGCGGTCGTATTCGTAGTAGTAGCCTTCCAGGCCCGATTGGCCGTCGACGGCCTGCTTGGTGCACACGAAGCCCAGCCGCGGATTGTTGAGCGACACGCCGTTCTGCGCGTGCCAGCCCGCCAGCATGGCGCGCGACACCTCCGACGGTATCGCGCACAGCGCGGTGCCCGACCAGATCCAGCGCGGCGCGGAGTAGCGTATCCAGGCCTTGCGGTCGGACTCGTACATGTACTGCACCGCCACGCCGCCGATATGGTTGGACAGGTAGTGGTACTGCGCGGCCGCGACCGCGGGCGGCAGATGCGCGATGCCCAGCTTCTTCAGGCCCGCAACGAAGCGTTCGTTGCGCTGGCGGCAGAAGATCTCGTAGACCAGCTCCGCCGCGCGCGCCGTGCCGCGGCGGGTCACGGCGGACAGGACGATGCCCGTGAAAAAAGCGTGGTACCACTCGGAAACCGCGCGCCAGCCGCGTTCCTCGGATTGCGTTTCATGCATGGCGATTCACTCCGGCGGGCGCCGCCACGGAACCGGGCAGCAGGGATTGCATGGAAGCCACGGCGAAATCCGCGATGTCGCGCGCAATGGCCTCGCGATCCGCTTCGGATTCCCCGGCCCTGGGGCGGTACCACATGGTGGTCCAGTTCAAGGCGCCCAGCAGCGGCTTGACCTGCAAGGCCGGGGGACCCGGCCGGAAGTCGCCCGCCGCCACGCCTGCCTCGATCACGCTGCGGAACAGCGACTCATAGCGGTCGCGCTGCCGCACCAGCTCTTCCAGTTCGGCGCGCTGGCCCGCCGTGGTGCGCCCGGCCAGGTGCAGTTCGACCCCCTGCACCGTGACGCGCTGGTAGGGCAGATGCGCCATCATCAGATGCGTGTGGGCATGGGCCATGTTCCATAGCCGCTGGGGCGGCGACGCGGCAGCGTCCTCCGCCAGCGGCGTCACCGTGTCCAGGTTCAATTGCATGGCGCGCCGGTGCACGGCGAAGAACAGGTCGGTCTTGCTGCGGTAGTAGTAATAGACGCTGCCTTTGGTAACGCCGATCAGGTCGGCGACCGAATCGATCGTGGTGGCCGCGAATCCCATTTCGGTGAAGGCTTGCGCGGCGGCGTCCAGCAACTCCACTTGCCGCAGCGGCATCTCGTCGTAGGGAACAACAGTCTTGGTTTTCATGGCGTTCCTAGCGTTGCGCGGCGGCGCCCGCGCTTTTCTTGATGGCGCGGGCCAGGACCACGCGCTGGATTTCAGAGGTGCCTTCGTAGATTTCGGTGATGCGCTGGTCCCGGTAGCAGCGTTCCACCGCGCTGGGCTTCACATAGCCGCGTCCAGCCAGGATCTGCATCGCGTCGTCTACCACGCTGTGCGAGGTTTCGCTGGCCAGCAGTTTGGCCATCGCGCCCAGCGTGCCGATGTCCTGCCCCGCGTCGTAGGCGCGCGCGGCCTCGTAGGTCATCATCCGCGAAGACGACAGCGCGGTGGCCGCGTCGGCCAGCTTGAAGCCCACGCCCTGGTGGTCGATGATGCTGCGCCCGAAGGTCTGGCGCTGCACCGCGAAGTCCCGCGCCTCGGCATAGCTGCACAGCGCGATGCCGTTGGCCTGGGCCGCCACCACCACGCGGCCGATGCTCAGGGTCGCCAAGGCGAGCTTCAGCCCTTCCCCCAGCGTCCCGACCACGCTTTCCGCGCCGACCCAGGTGTCCAGTTTCAAGTTGGTGGTGGTGGTGCCGCGTATGCCCATCTTGTCTTCGTAGTGGTCCACCACCACGCCGGACGCGTCGCGATCGACCACGAACGCGCTGATGTTGTTGCGCGCGCCCGGCTCGCCCGTGCGGGCGAACACGATGAAATGGCGCGAATGCCCGCCATTGCCCAGCCAGCACTTTTCGCCCCGGATGCGCCACCCTTCGCCTTCGGGCACGGCCGTGGTCAACAGGGCCGCCGCATCCGAGCCCGCGCCACGCTCGCTCAGCGCGAAATTGACCGCGTGACCGTCGCGCGCCAGGCCGCCCAGCAGCACCATCTTCTGTTCGGCGGACCCTCCCAGGATGACCGGAAACGCGCCCAGCGACAGCGCCGCCAGAATGGCGGCCGTGGAAGCGCAGCCCTGCGCCACGGTTTCCACCACCGCCACCAGCGAGGTCAGCGATGCGCCCGCGCCACCGTATTCGGCCGGAATGAAAAGCCCGGAAATCCCGCTTTCCCGCAACGGCTCCAGATGCTCCACGGGATAGCGCTGGTCCCGGTCGATGGCGGCAGCGGCGGGCGCGAACGCGCGCGCGGTCAGGTCGGCGGCCTTGTCCCGCCAGGCGCTTGCTTGCGGGTCGAGCGGGGGATTCCAGATCACGGACATCGTTGTCTCCAGCAACATACTAATCAGTATTTAATAGAATGAACGTGAACATACTACTTGGTATTTTTCTACGATACCTAGGGAAAACCCATGCCCGCGAGCAGATCCCTATCTGCCCGCGGAGCATTTCCATCGACCGGCGAGCGGCCGCCCCTAGGCGGCTTTCGGCCCCGGCGCCGGACTACGCAGCACCAGCAACAACCCCAGCAGGATCCCCGCCATTCCGCCCAGGCTCAGCGCCGACAGCCGGTTGCCCAGGATCAGGTAATCCAGGGCCGCGGTGCCGGCGGGAACCAGGTAGAACAGGCTGGTGACGTTGACGAGGTTGCCGGCCTGGATCATGCGGTAGAACAGCAGGGTCGCGCCCACCGAGATCACCAAGCCCATCCAGATCAGCGGCAGGATGAAGCCCGTCACCCACTCCACGCGGATCGGCTGGAACGGCACGAACAGCAGGCACAGCGCCAGGCTGACCAGATACTGCAGCGGCATGACGTCCATGGGCGCCTGGCGCACGCGCTTCTGCAGCATCGCGCCGCTGGTCATGCAGAGCAGCGCGGCCAGCGCATAGGCCATGCCGGCCGCGGAAAAGCGCGCCATTCCTATGCTCTGGTAGACCACCATCACCAGCCCACACAGGGCGAGGACGAGGCCCGCCAGGCGCGGCAATGAATAACGCCTTTCCATCACCGCCAGCGTCAGGATGGGCTGCGCGCCCAGCAGCGTGGCCAGCACCCCCGGCGTAATGCCGTGGTCCAGCGCCAGCAGGTAGCAGATGGAATAGCCGCCAATGAGCAACAGGCCCGTGGCCGCCACCGTCAGGCGCGTGCCCGGTTGCGGCAGCCAGCGCCGCCGCCACGCGCACATCAACAGCAGCGCGGCCAGCGCCAGGATGAAACGCAGTAGCAGGAAGCCGAAGGCGGAGGCGTGGGACAGCCCCCATTTGGCGAAAATCGCGCCGCCGCTCCACAGCAGCACGAACAAGGAAGTGGAGCCATAGGAGGTCCACGCGTTTCTATCGAAAGACATGAGGTTTCTACCTGTCTGGGTATGAACAGGCTCCAGCCCCACCCGCGCGAACGGGCATGGGCATGCGCTAGACGGATGCAATACGCATCAGTACGTCGGGCGTAGCTTTTTTTTTGAAAAAGGACTGGAGTCGCGTTGCGGACGGCGTCAGCCGACGACGACCGCGCTAGGCGGGTAAGCGCCCGAGACCACGCCGCAAGGCGGCGCGACCGGCGGCGATACCACCGTGGACACGACAGGAGAAAAACCGGGGGAAACCGCGGAACGCCTGGACAACACACGCGCACGCAAACCCGCTGCGCAGGCAGCGGATGCGAAATCGGCGAGGAGCGTGTGGTCAGGCATGGGACGTAGGCTACCGGCTGCACGCGGCGCGGTCAAGCGATGCGCCGCTGCTCCACGCCCATGTCGCGCCACGCTTCGCCATGGCAGGTGAACATCAGGATCTGATGCCGCGTGGCCGCGTCGAACAGCGCACGCTTCATGAAGTCGCGCCGCGCGTCGTCCGTATGGACCAGCGCGTCGTCGAGCAGCAGCAGTGTCGGCCGCCCTGCTTCGCGCAAAAGGTCCGCGTAGGCGAAGCGGGCCAGGATGCCCAATTGCTCGCGCGTGCCGAAGCTGAGCGCGGACAGCAGGTCCTCGCCGCCAGCGCGGCGCAGCGCCGTGGGCAGCAAGGCATCGTCCAACCGCAGGTCGGCCTCGGGGAACAGCAGCGCCAGATAGTGGTTCAGCCGGCGCGCCAGCGGCGCCTGCAAGCGTTGCGTGGCCGCGGCGCGCTTGTCGGCCAGCAGCTGTTGCAAAAGCTCCAGGGCGGCAGCGCGGCGGGCGAAGTCGGCGCGCCGCCGTTCCAGGCGTTCGCAGGCTGCCTCGGCCTCGGACAGCCTTTCACCCAGCCCTTGGGCGCCCGCCTGGTCCAGCTTGCCCTGCAATTGCAGGATTTCACCGTGGCGCTTGTGCTGCGCCTCGCGTTCGATGGCGGCGGACTTCTCGTAGCGCAGCACATCCTGTTCGACCAGCTCGGGACGGTGGCCAGCCAATGCGGCCTGCGCCTCGCGCACGCGGCGCTCCAGCTCATCGTGGCTGCTGCGGACTTCGGCGAGCCTGCCCGCACGGGCCTGCCGCTGCGTTGCGCGCTCGGACGACTGGAGCTCGGCGCTGCGCGCCGCAGCCTGGTTTTCGAGCAATTGGGCGCGCGCGCCGTCGGTATCCATGGCGCGCTGCGCGGCGGCCAGCGCGGTCTCGGCCTGAGCCGAAACCGACTCGGCTTCGCGCAGGGCCTGGAGCGCCGCGGGCAGATCGCCGCCGTCCGCCTGCGGCGCGGGCGGCAGCTTGTCCAGGCGTTCCTGCAATTGCGCGCGGCGCGCCAGCGCGTCATCGCGTTGGCCGCGCAGGACGTCCATGCCCTTGGGTGCATGAATGCCCAGCGCCTTGCGCATGCCGTCCAGTTCGCGCAGCAAGGCGCCGTAGCGGGCGTAGCGCTGCTCGGCCTGCGCCAGACTCTGGACGTCCAGGCGCTGCAGCAAGGCCGCGCTGGCCGCGCCGGCCGCGTCGACTTCGCGCTTGAGCGCGGGCAGGTCCTTGCCGCCCGGTTCGATGCGCAAGCGCCCGACGCCCGGCAGCTCCAGTTCGGCGGCCGCCGTCAGCAGGACCTCGTCGGCGCCTTGCAGGATCCGGCCGTCCAGCCGCGCCTGGGCGCCGGCTTCCAACTGGTAGGACAGGCGCGTGGCGCTGGCCTGTTGTTGCAACTGCAAATTGGCCAGCTCGCGTTCGCTCTTGCGCAGCGCCTCGATGTCGGCGTCGGCGATTTCGATCCGCATGGCCTCGGCCTTGAGGGCCGAGCCCTGCTCGATCAGCGCGGTGGCTTCCTTCAACGCGCCGTCCAGGCGTTCGATCTCCGCGCTTAGCTGCGCCAGCTGATGCTCCAGGTCGCGCCGGTCGGCCACGGCCTGCACCGCGGTGACGCGCTGGCGCGCCGCATCCACGGCAGCGGCATGCGTCTGGCGCTGCTGCTGCGCGCGCGCCAGCGGTTCGCGTGCGGCCTCGACCCGGGTGCGCGCGGCGCGCGCCTCGTCGACCAGGGCCTGGAGTTCGGCCTCGTCCTGCTGGTCGCGCCGCACCTGCTCCTGCAATAGCGCCAGGGTTTGCGCAGCCTGCGTTTGTTCGCGGCGCAGGCCTTCAAATGCCTCACGCTCCTTGGTCAGGGCCGCCAGGCGCGCACGCGCTTCGGCCGCCTTGGCCTCGAAGTCCTTCCAGGGCTCGCCGGCCTGGGCGCGCTCGTGCTCGCGGCGCAGCTCGGCCAGGCGGTCCACGTCGGCGTTCAGCTGCGCCATGGCCTGCGCGCACTCGTCGCGTTCGGCGGCGGCGCGCGCCAACGCATCCTCGGCTTCTTTGTAGGCGCCCTTGGGGCGGCCGTTGCGCGCATCCAGCAGCGCGCCGCGCTCGGCGGCCACGCGCTCGTACAGGCGGTCGCCATCGCCGGAAGCCAGCTCGCCGGACAACTGCGTCAAGGCGTCGCGCAGATGCGCGCCCGCATGGCCGGCCGCTTCCTGCAGGTTCTGGCCGTCGCCCTGCTGGATCCACAACAGGCCAGGTATGCCCGCCAGATCCGGCTTGCTCTGGCCGCGTCCCGCCAATTCAAAACCCAGCAAGGCGGCCAGCGCGTTTTCGGCTTCCTCGCCATCCAGGCGCTGCGCGCCGCCGTCGATCAGCAGCTCGCAGCGGGCGCGCGACAGGAATTGCTTCTTCAGCACATAGCTATGCCCGGCATGCGTGAATTCCAGCTCCACGCTGGGCCGCGCGCCGGATTCGCCGTGCGGCGCCAGGTCGGCGACCTTGCTGGTGCTGTAGCGTTCCAGAAAAGCGGAACGAATGGCGGCGGCCACCGTGCTCTTGCCGGCTTCGTTCGGGCCCACGAACAGATTCAGGCCGTCCTCCAGTCCCTCCAGCGCCATGGGCTGGCGGAACTTGCGGAATTCTTCCAGGGCGATGCGCGAGAGCTTCATTTGGCGGCTCCCGGCGCGGCGCTTTCGCGCTGGAACCGCAGCAGCAGCCGCAAGGCCTCGCCCGCGACCGCGGTTTGATCCGGGTCCGCCTGCAGCGCCTGCAATTGCGTGGCGACTTCGCCCACGTAGCCGCTGGCGCGCAGTTCGGCCAGGTCGGCCTCGTCCGGCTCCAGCAGCAGGCCGGACAGGTCTGGCAGCAGCGCGCGCACCTGGGCCGCGGCCTGAGCAACGGCGCGTTGCAGCGCCTCCCAGGTTTCCAGGTTGACGTGCCCCTGCACCTCCAGCCGCAACACGTCCTCGGCGCGCAACTCGGCCATGCGCGCGGCCAGCGCCTGCGCGTCCGAGGGCAGGCTCAGCGTTTCCGACCAGGCCGACCAGCGGTACCTGCCCGTGGCCAGCCGCTCCACCACCGGCACGGCGCCCGGCGCTTCGATATGCACATGCAGCGCATGGCCGGGCTCATTGCCGCGAAAGCGGTCCTGCTCCGGCGTGCCGGCATACCAGGTGCGCTCATCGATGGACAGGCAGCCATGCCAGTCGCCCAGCGCCAGATAATCCAGCCGGGCGCGCGCCGCGCGATCCGCGGCGATGGGATTGGTGGCATCTATGGTGTCGGGCAGGCGGCCCGCCACGCTGCCGTGCGCCAGGCCCACGCGGATGCGGCCCGGTGCGGTTTCCAGCGCGTCGAAGGCCTGGGTCACGTCGTCATAGGTATGGCGTTGCGTCAAGGGCGCGGCCAGCACGGCGAGATTGACCGCCGCCAGATCGACCACCCCGGTGCGCAGCGGCACATGCACATTGGGCGGGATGCAGCCCAGCTGCATCGCCCGGCTCCAGACGCTGTCGGCCAGCGCCGCGTCATGGTTGCCGGCGATCATGACCCAGGGTCCGCCATAGCCCGCCATGGCGGCGAACAGGCGGCGTATCGTGCGGTCCGACACGCCCTGCGTATCGAACACGTCGCCCGCCACCAGCACGGCATCGACGCCGCGTTCGGCCGCCAACGCGGCGATGCGGGCCACGACGTCGAAGCGGGCCTCGGCCAGCATGGCGGCGTCGTCGGTTTCAAACTGGCCGTATTGTCGGCCGATCTGCCAGTCGGCGGTATGCAGGAAATGGGTCATGCGCGGAATTGTAAGAGCAAGACCCCTGCTTGCGGCACGGCGTCCCTTCAGGCGGGCGCAGCCAGCGCAGGCAGCACCTGCGCCAGCGTCAAGGGCGCCTCTTGCAGCATCAGCGTATCGCCTTGCGTCTCGCCGCCCTCGCCCGCATCGCGCAAGGGATCGGCGGGAAGCAGATAGTGGCGCAGCACGGCATCCGCCAGCAGCAGACGCCTGGCATCCACGCCGGGCTGGCAGCTTTCCCAGGCCATGAAGACCGCCGCCGACGCGTAATAGAGCGCGGACGCCGCGCGGCGCACCTGCGCCTCGTGTTTTTCCTCTGCCCCGACCGCCTGGGCCAGCCCGACTGCCCGGCGCAGGCAAGCCCGCAACGTGGCGCGCCAGGCGGCGGGTACGGCGGCCGCCTCCTCAAGCCTGGTTTCCAGCAACGCGGACAGCGCCTCGTGCGCCCGGTCCTTGCGCACGGCCCGCTGAATCGCGTCGAGCGCATTGATGTTGCTGGTGCCTTCCCAGAGCACGCCGATATGCGCGTCGCGGACCAGCCGGGCATTGACGAAGTCCTCGATGTAGCCGTTGCCGCCGCGTATCTCCATCGCGCCCGTCGCCACGGTGATGTTGTCCCGGCAGGTGCGCAGCTTGAGCAGCGGCGTCAGCAGCCGCAAACCCTGCGCGGCGGCCGAATCGCCTTCCTGGGCGCGCCGCATGATGTCCGCCGCCGCCATGACCATGGACAAGGCCGCTTCCGTCGGCGTCAGCAGTTTCAGCAGTTGGCGGCGCAGCAGCGGATAGGCCATGACATCGCGTCCGAACGCACGCCGATGGCGCGCGGCCAGCATGGCCTCGTTCAGGCAGCGCCGCATCATCGCCGCTGCGCGCACGCCGTGCGACAGGCGCGACAGGTTGACCTGCTCCATCATGTGCTTGAGCCCCTGGTCCGCCTCCCCCACCAGGTATGCCTGGGCGCCTTCCAGGCGGATTTCGCCGCTGGCCATCGAACGCGTGCCCAGCTTGTCCTTCAGCCGGACGATGCGATAGGCGTTGCGGCTGCCGTCTTCCAGGCGGCGCGGCATCGCAAACAGGGCCAAGCCGCGCGTGCCCCCGGGCGCGCCTTCGGGGCGGGCCAGCAGCAAGGCGACGTCCGCGTCGGTGTGCGAGCAGAACCATTTTTCTCCATGCAGGCGCCAGATCCCGTCAGCATGGCGGGCAACGGTTTCCAGGGCTCCCACATCGGATCCGCCGGTCTTCTCCGTCATGAATTGCGTCCCCTTCCAGAGCACGGCAGGGTCGCTGGACAGCATGCGCGGCAGCAGTCTTTCCTGCAGGGCCGGACTGCCGAATTTTCTGATCAGATGAATCGAGGTATCCGATACGCTGATCGGACACATCTGGCCGAACTCGGACTGGACGAACAGGTATTGCAGCGCGTACTTCGCCACGGGCGGCAGCGGCGCGTCGCAGCCCAGCACGCCGGCGCGATGGCTCATGGCGTGGAACTGGAAGTCCGCAAAGGCGATATGTTCCATCTCCTGATAGGCCGGGTGGTACTCGATCCAGTCTTCGTCCTCGCCCCAGCGCGTGCGCGCATGCAGCACGGGTGGATACTTGTCGGCCACGGTCGCCAAGGTATTGAGACGCCCCCCCGCCAATTGCCCCATGCGCTGGAACTGCGGCAACAGCTGCGCATGCGCGCCGGCAGGCAGGTATAGCCTCAGCAGATCCTGCAGGCCCCGATCCAGCGCGTAGAAGTCCAGGCCCGCGCAGTCGGGCGCGAGGAAGTGGGAGCTCTGCGTAGACCGCTCGGGACGCGGGCGTGCGTATTCATCGTATCTGGCTGAAAATGACATGGGCAGCTCCTGAAGGTCGTGGGCCGGCGCCGCGCCTGCAGCGGCGCGGATGCATGCGTCGGCAATGGGAAATCAGATGACGCCGGCAGCGCGCAGTTGCGTCAGCGCGGCGTCCGACAAGCCGAGACGCTGCGTCAGCACGTCCCTGGTGTGCTCGCCCAACACGGGCGGACCCGCGGCATGGTCCAGCGGCGTCGCCGAGAACCGCATGGGGCTGGCGATGCCCGGGCAGGTTCCGCCCGTCGACAAGGGCAAATCCACGCGCAGGCCGCGGTGCACGACCTGCGGGTCGGCGAACGTCTCGGAGTACGTGTTGATGGGTCCGCTGGGCACCCCCGCAAGTTCCAGACGCCGTTGCCACGCCGTGCTGGTGTCCGTCTTCATGATTTCAGCCAGCAGGGGCAGCAGCGTGTCGCGATGGGTCAGACGCCCGCTGACCTTGGCGTAGCGCGGATCCTGCGCCAGGTCCGGCCGCTGGATCTCCTGGCAATAGGCCGCGAACTGGCTGTCGTTGCCCACGGCCACGATCAAGCGTCCGTCCTGCGTATCGAACACCTGGTATGGCACCGCGTTGGCGTGCGCGTTGCCATAGCGCCTGGGCGCCTTGCCGGACACCAGGTAATTGACCGCGGGGTTGCTGCCGAACGCCAGCACGCAGTCCAGCAAGGCCATGTCTATGTGCTGCCCCTGCCCGCTGCGTTCGCGCCAGGCCAAGGCTGCGGCAATCGCCAGGCTGGCGTACATGCCGGTCGTGATGTCCGCCACCGCGACCCCCACTTTCTGCGGGCCTCCTCCCGGCAGCCCATCCGCCTCGCCCGTGACGCTCATGAGGCCGCCCATGCCCTGGAAAATGAAGTCGTAGCCCGGCCGGTGCCGGTAGGGCCCGGTCTGCCCGAATCCCGTGATCGAGCAATAGACCAGCGCGGGATTGTCGGCGCGCAGGTCTTCGTAGCCCAATCCATAGCGCGCCAGCGTGCCAACCTTGTAGTTCTCGACCAGCACATCGGAATCCGCGGCCAGGCGGCGGATGATGTCCTGGCCTTCGGCGGTGGAAATGTCCACGGTCACGGATTTCTTGCCGCGATTGGCCGACGCGTAGTAGCCGGAATCCTCGCGCGGCCGGCCCTCGGCATCGGGCATCCAGGGCGGGCCCCAACCTCGGGTGTCGTCACCCGCGCCGGGGCGCTCGATCTTGGTCACGTCGGCGCCCAGGTCGGCAAGATTCTGGGTGCACCAGGGTCCTGCCAGCACGCGGGTCAGGTCGAGTACGCGGATGTGGGAAAGCGGTTTGATGCTCATGTGTCTGGGGTCTCGATGCCGGTGCGGCGCGGTTAATCGATGCGGATGTTGGCGTCTTTGATGACCTGCCCGTAACGCGCGCTTTCCTCGCGCATGTAGGCGCTGAAGGCGTCGCCGAAGTAACCCACCGGCTCTCCTCCCGAACGCAGCAAGGCATCCCGCACGTCCGCCTGGACCATGATCTGTTCGATCGCGCCGCTCAGCGACTTGACGATGGCGGGCGGCGTGCCCGATGGCGCCAGGATTCCGACCCATGCGGACATCTTCATGTCCGGATAGCCCAGTTCCGCCGTGGTCGACAACTGCGGCAACACCGCGGAGCGCTTGTCGCTCATGACGGCCAGCGCGGTCAGCTTGCCCGCCTGGATCTGCGGCAAGCCCGTGAACGCGGGCTCGAACGTGACGGAGACTTCGCCGCCCATCACCGCCGCCTTGGCCGGCGCGCTGCCCTTGTACGGCACGTGCAGCAGATTGACCTTTGTCCTGGATCTCAGCATCTCGCCGGCCAGGTGCGCCGTCGAACCGGCGCCGTACGAGGCATAGCTGAACTCGCCCGGCTTGGCCTGGGCCAGCTGCACGAACTGTTCCAGCGTCTGCGCGGGGACCTTCGGATTGACGACGATGACGCTGGGCGTGGTGGCGACCAGCGCAATCGGCGCAAAGCTCTTGACCGCGTCATAGGGCAGTTTCGGGTACAGCCAGGGATTGATCGTCAGCGTGGTGTTGGTTGCCGCCAGCAAGGTGTAGCCATCGGGCTTGGCATTGGCCACCATCTCCGCGCCGATGATGGTGGCGGCGCCCGCCCGGTTTTCCACGATCACCGGCTGGCCCAGCCGTTCTCCGAGCTTCTGGCCGATGACGCGCGCGACCACGTCGGTCATTCCGCCCGCCGCGTACGGCACGATGAGACGGATGGGCATGCGGGGATAGTCCTGGGCTTGGGCGGCGGTGGCGGCAAGCAATGCGCTGGCGGCCAGCGCGATGAGGCTAGGGATACGCACAATAGTCTCCTTGGGGGATCGATCGCGGGTCTTTGCCCGGATTCATGGCCGCGTGTGTCCGCGGTGAAACCCATTATTGGCAGCGCGATTTTTCGCGTCCAATATATTTTTTTGTGCTATTCATACCGATGTTGGATCAATCTTTTGCGGTCTGCGCGCGCGATCCAACTCCCTCCCCTCACGCCGCGAGGCCCCATGGATCTGCGTCAACTCCGCTACTTCGTGGCCGTTGCCGAGGAGTTGCATTTCGGCAGGGCCGCCAAGCGCCTGTCCATCAGCCAGCCGCCCCTCAGCTTCAACATCCGCCAGCTGGAAACCTCGCTGGGCATGGAACTGCTGCGGCGCACCACCCGCGAAGTGGCGCTGACCGAGGCCGGCAAGGTGATCTATCGGGAAGCCTTGAAGCTGCTGGCGCTGGCGCGCGACGCCGAGGAACAGGCGCGGCGCGCGGCCAAGGGCGAAAGCGGCGCCGTGCATATCGGCTTCGTGGGTTCGTCGTTCCTGACGCGGCTGGCGTCCGATGTCCGGGCCTATGCGGTGGCGCGTCCGGAAGTCGAAGTGGTCCTGTACGAACTCAACAGCTATGAGCAGATCGACGCGCTGCAACGTGGCCAGATCGACATCGGGATCGTGCATCCCCGGGTGCTGCCGGCGGGCGTCGCGTCGCGCGTGCTGCACCGCGAAGACTTCGTCTGCCTGCTGCCGGCAACGCATCCCCTGGCCGGACTCGAGGCGATCGACGCGCAGCAGTTGCAACACGACGACTTCGTGCTGTTTCCGCGGGATTTCTCGCCCGGCTACTACGACAAGATACTGGCGCTTTGCCTGCAGGCCGGCTTCACGCCGCATATCCGGCACAAGGTGCGGAACATGCTGACGATCGCCACCTTGGTATCGCACGAGTTCGGCGTGTCCCTGGTCCCGGCCTCGCTGGGGAAAGTGCAATTGCCCAACCTGGCCTGCCGCCCGCTGACGCATGCGTCCACCCCGTCGGACCTGCGCGGCATCTGGCGCCACGACGAACGGCAGCCGGCGGTGCTGGCCATGCTGGAGCAATTGGCGGCGCCACAGGCGTGAACGCAGCGCCCATGAACACAGCGGCCCGGCCGGCATGCTGCGCCGGGCGGACCGCTGTGAGCCTGACGTTGGGCCCAGGCCAGGGAAAAGCCAGGAATCAGGCGCTCTTGCCGTCCAGCACCAGCGATTGGCTGGATGCCGCCTTGCGGTCGTAGCGCGACAGGGCCAGGCCGTCCGTGCGGATGGCCGGGCGCTGGCCCATGACCAGATCGGCCACCAGCTTGCCGGAGCCGCAAGCCATGGTCCAGCCCAGCGTGCCGTGGCCGGTGTTCAGGTACAGGTTGCCGTAGCGGGTGGCGCCGACCACGGGCGTGCCGTCCGGCGTCATGGGGCGCAGGCCGGTCCAGAATTCCGCCTGGGCCACGTGGCCGCTGCCGGGGAACAGATCGTTGACGACCAGCTCCAGCGTCTTGCGGCGGGCGTCCTTCAGGCGCAGGTCGAAGCCCGCGATCTCGGCCATGCCGCCCACGCGGATGCGCTGGTCGAAGCGCGTGACGGCGATCTTGTAGGTTTCGTCCAGGATGGTCGAGACCGGCGCGGCCGATTCGTCGGCCATGGGTATGGTGAGCGAGTAGCCCTTGAGCGGATACACCGGCAGGTCCAGGCCCAACGGGCTGAGAAAGTCGCGCGTGTAGCTGCCGAAGGCAGCGACATAACGGTCGGCGGTCAGCACTTCGTTGCCCACGCGCACGCCGGTGATCTGGCCGCCGGCAGTATTCAGGCCCGACACCGTCTGGCCAAAGCGGAATTCCACGCCCAGGGCCTTGGCCATTTCGGCCAGTCGCGTCGTGAACAGCTGGCAGTCGCCGGTCTCGTCATTGGGCAGGCGCAGGCCGCCCGACAGCTTGTGCAGCGAACGCGCCAGGGCGGGCTCGGCCGCCACCAGGCGGCTGCGGTCCAGCAGTTCGTAGGGCACGCCCACTTCTTCCAGCACGGCGATGTCGCGGCGGGCGGCTTCCAGCTGGGCCTCGGTGCGGAACAGCTGCAGCGTGCCGCGAGTGCGCTCTTCGTAGTGGATGCCGGTGGATTGCCGCAGTTCGCGCAGGCAATCGCGGCTGTACTCGGACAGGCGCAGCATGCGCTCCTTATTCACCGAGTAGCGTTCGGCCGAACAATTGGCCAGCATGGACGCCATCCATTTCAGCTGGAACAGGCTGCCGTCCAGGCGGATGGCCAGCGGCGCGTGTTTCTGGAACAGCCATTTGATGGCCTTCAACGGAATCCCGGGCGCGGCCCAGGGCGTGGAATAACCCGGCGAAACCTGCCCGGCGTTGGCGTAGCTGGTCTCCTGCGCCGCCGAGGGCTGGCGGTCCAGCACCGTGACTTTGGCGCCTAGCCGGGCCAGATAATAGGCGGTGGTGGTACCGATGACGCCGCTGCCGAGGACGATGACGTGCATGATTCTTTCCGATGATTGGTTTTGTTCAGGAATTTCGGTAGTCTATGGGCCTCTTAGTAGTGAAAAGCACTGAAGATTTTTCTTTGGCAGTGCTTTTTCCCGGCCCCCTCCTGTTTTTCGATCGCCAAAAGTGAAATGCGCGAGCTAGACCGTATCGACCTGAAAATCCTGGACATCCTGCAGCGGGAAGGCCGCATTTCCGTGACCGAACTGGCCGACCGGATCAGCCTGTCCGCCACCCCCTGCTCCGACCGCATCAAGCGCATGGAGCGCGAAGGCGTCATCACGGGTTACCATGCGCGCGTCAATCCGGCGGCGCTGGGCAAGAACCTGCTCGTCTTCCTGGAGATCAAGCTGTCGGCCAAATCCGGCGACGTCTTCGACAAGGTCAAGAAAGAGCTGCTGTATGTGCCCGAAGTCATGGAATGCCACCTGGTGTCGGGCGACTTCGACTACCTGGTCAAGGCCCGCCTGACTGAAATGAACGAATACCGCCGTCTCCTGGGCGAAATCCTCAAGCGCCTGCCCGCGTCCGCCGAATCGCGCAGCTACGTGGTCATGGAGGAGATCAAGGAGACCCTGTACCTGCCCGTGGACCGCTAGGCGCGCGCCGCCTCGGCGGATTGCACGCCGATTGTTACCGGCCGGGCCCGCGCCGGCTGCTATGCTGGCGGCCCTTCGGCGCGTGCCTTTGCCGCGTAATCCGACCCTAATTTACTTGCCTATGTCTATGAGCCGTCTCTATAAATACTTCTTCCGCGGCCTGATCACGGTCCTGCCGCTGGCCCTGACGATCTACCTGCTGTACATCTTCCTGGCCTGGACCGAAGCCGTGGCGCTGACCTTCCTGCGCCCCTTCATCGGCGGCTTCTACGTGCCGGGCATGGGCCTGGCGCTGGGCATCCTGGGTATCCTGGCCATCGGCTACCTGGTGTCCAAGGAACGCGTGCAGCGCGTGCTGGTGCTGCTGGAAATGCCGTTCACCAACCTGCCGGTGGTCAAGAGCATCTACTCGTCGCTGAAAAGCTTCGCGGACTATTTTTCGCCCAGCTCCAAGAACACCGCCCAGCAGGTCGTGGTCCTGCGCATACCGGGCCAGCAGCTGGAACTGGTCGGCCTGGTCACCCGCCGCAACATGGAAGGCCTGCCCGAAGGCTTCACGCAGGGCGAGCGGGTGGCCGTCTACCTGCCCATGGGCTACATGATCGGCGGCTACACCGTGTTCGTGCCGCAGGAATGGGTCCAGCCCATCCAGATGTCGGTCGAGGAAGCCATGCGCTCGTCCCTGATCGCCTGGATGGCGCGCGCCGAGACCAACAACAACCGTCCCGCCGCGCAAGAGCCGCCCGCCGAAACCCAGGGCGGCCCCAACGGCGGCGGCCAGGCCTGAGCACCCCGCTCTTACTTCTACAACAGACGCGACATGCCCATCATCGAATTCACGCTGGCCGAAGGCAGCCCCTACATTGAAGTGAACCAGCTGCTCAAGGCCACCGGCGTGTGCGACAGCGGCGGCGCGGGCAAGATGCTGGTGGCCGAAGGCCATGTCAGCGTGGGCGGCGTGGTCGAAAGCCGCAAGACGGCCAAGATCCGCGCCGGCCAGATCGTGACCTGCGGCGACGTGCGCATCGTCGTGCGCGGCCCCGACGCCGGCGGCCAGGACGCCTGACGCCCTCCCCACCCAGTCTCACCACGAGCCGCCATGAAATTCAAGATGTCCCAGAACTCCATCTTCGCCGTGCTGCTGCGCTCGCCCTGGTGGATGAGCGCCGGCGTGGCCGTGCTGCTGTCGGCCGCGGGCTTTGCCGCGCTGCCCCTGGAGTACGCCGCGATGGGCGTGTTCGCCGCGGTGCCGTTCGCGGTCATCGCCATCATGGCGGCCTACAAGCAATTGCGCTCGCCCTCGGGCGCGCGGGTGCAGGCCGTGGCCGAAGCCGCCGCCGGCATGTCCTGGGCGGATTTTTCCAAGACCGTCGAAGCGGGCTTTCGCCGCGACGGCTGCGAAGTCGAACGCCTGCAATTGCCCGGCGCCGATTTCGCGCTGACCAAGGACGGCCACGTCGCCCTGGTCAGCGCCAAGCGCTGGAAGGCCGCCCGCGTCGGCGTCGAACCCTTGCGCGAGCTGCAGGCGGCGCGCGAAAAACGCGGCGCGCGCGAAGCCATCTACATCGCGCTCGGCGAGGTCTCCGACAATGCGCTGCAATACGCCAAGTCGCAAGGCGTGTCGCTGATGACGGCGCCTGAACTGGCCAAGCTGCTGCGGGACCTCAAGCCCTGAGGCGGACACGGCCATGAGCTATCGACTGCTCGCCGACCTGGTGCTCATCGTGCATGGCCTCTTCGTGGCCTTCGTGGTGTTCGGCGGGCTGCTGGCGCTATGGAAGCGCTGGATCGCCTACCTGCACCTGCCGGCGCTGGCCTGGGGCGCGCTGGTGATAGGCATGGGCTGGATCTGCCCGCTGACACCGCTGGAGATTTCGCTGCGCCAGCAGGCCGGCCAGCAAGGCTATGGCGGCGGCTTCATCGAACACTATGTGCTGGCGCTGATCTACCCCGAAGGCATCACCCGCGGCACGCAGATCGTGCTGGCGGCGTTGCTGATCGTGGGCAACATCGTCGTCTACGCGCTGTGGGCGCGGCGCGGCCGGCGTCAGCCGGCCTAGCCTTTTGGTTTACAAGGCCCGGGCGATCACCAGGCGCTGGATGTCGCTGGTGCCTTCGTAGATCTGGCACACGCGCACGTCGCGATAAATGCGTTCCACCGGAAAATCCTTCAGATAGCCGTACCCGCCCAAGGTCTGGATGGCAGACGAACACACCTTTTCGGCCATCTCGGAGGCGAACAGCTTGGCCATGGACGCCTCCGTCAGCGCGGGCCTGCCGGCTTCGCGCAGCGCCGCCGCGTGCAGCACCATCTGGCGCGCCGCATGGATCTGCGTCGCCATGTCGGCCAGGCGGAACGCGACCGCCTGATGCTCCATGATGGGTTTGCCGAAGGCCTGGCGGTCGCGCGCATAGTCGCGCGCGCACTCGTAGGCCGCGCGCGCCATGCCCACGGACTGGGAAGCGATGCCGATGCGTCCGCCCTCCAGGTTGGACAGGGCGATCTTGTAGCCCTCGCCCTCCGCGCCCAGCCGGTAGGCGGCCGGGATACGCATGTCCTCGAACGCGATCTGGCAGGTGTCCGAGGCGTGCTGGCCCAGCTTGTCCTCGACCCGCAGCACCTTGTAGCCCGGCGTATCGGTGGGCACGATGAACGCCGAGATGCCGCGCTTGCCGGCCTCGGGGTCGGTCACGGCGAACACGATCACGACCTGGCCGCTGCGCCCGGACGTGATGAATTGCTTGGCGCCATTCAGGATGTAGCCGTCGCCATCGCGCCGCGCCCGCGTGTGCAGGCTGCTGGCGTCCGAACCGGCCTGCGGCTCGGTCAGCGCGAATCCGCCGATATGCTCGCCCGTTGCCAGCGGACGCAGGAACTGCTCTTTCTGCGCGTCGGTGCCGAACTTCAGGATGGGCATGCAGGCAACCGAATTGTGCACGCTCATGATGGTGGAGCAGGCGCCGTTGCCAGCCGCGATTTCCTCCAGCGCGACCGCATACGAGATATAGCCGCTGTCGTTGCCGTCCCAAGCTTCGGGCACCAGCATGCCGAAAAAGCCCAGCTGCGCCATTTCGGCAATGGCGTCGGCCGGATAGTGATGGTCGCGGTCCCAGGCCTCCGAATTGGGAGCCAGGCGCTCCTGCGCGAAGCGGCGCGCCATTTCCTGGACGCTGAGCTGTTCTTCGGTCAATAGCATGGTGGTGTCTCCTGATGCGTGGCGGCCGGACGCCGCCGGCTCTGATCTGCAAAGCCGGCCCCGCTACGCGCGGCCCGGCATGCTTGCCAGAATACACCGTGGCCGCAGGGGCCGCGGCCGGCGGCGCGCGCCTCGCCGGCTTGCATGCATAATGGCAACAGCACCGGCCCGGCCTCCCCTTGGAGCAACGGGCCGGACGTCCATATGCCCACGCTTCCCGGAGACGCCGTGCTGGATCCGATACTTGCAGAACTGTCGACCACCCTGCCAGAGGCCAAGTCCGTCGAACAGCTGACGCGCCCGCTGCTGGACATGTTGGGCGCGGTGACCGGACTGGAGTCCACCTATCTCACGGCCATCGACCTGAAGGCGGATCTCCAGCACATCCGCTACGCGCGCAACGCCGGACAACTGCAAATACCCGAAGGCCTGTCCGTGCCCTGGGACGACACGCTGTGCAAGCGCGCGCTGGACGAAGGACGCATGTGCACCAGCGATGTCTCGAACTGCTGGCCGGATTCCGACGCGGCCCGGCAACTGGGCATACAGACCTATCTGAGCGCCCCGGTGCGCACCGACGACGGCGTGCTGTTCGGCACCCTGTGCGCCGCCAGCGCCACGCGGCACCGGATCGAGCCGCAGGCGGAATCGGTGCTGAAGCTGTTCTCCAGCGTGATCGCCCGCTTCCTGGAACGCGAAATGCTGGTGGAGCAGCTGCACGCCGCCAACGTGCAACTCATGTCTTACGCGCTGACCGATACGCTGACCGGCCTGCCCAACCGCCGCGCGCTCTACGAAGCGCTGGACCGCCTGCAGGCGCGCGCCCTGCGCGAAGGCGGCAGCGTGCTGGTCGGCGTGATCGACCTGGACGGCTTCAAGGGCATCAACGACGTGTACGGCCACCAGCAAGGCGACGTGTTCCTGCAGGAAGTGTCGCGCCGCGTCTCCGCGGCCCTGCGCGGCTCGGATATGCTGGGGCGCATCGGCGGCGATGAGTTCGTGCTGATCGGGCCAGGCCCGGCCCTGGCCTCCGACAGCGGCCCGCATGGCGTGCAAGCGCCGCGCGGCGATGCCGAGGAAGCGGCCCGTTCCCTGGAAGAGCGCGCCACCGCCGCCACCGTGGGGCGCTACCAGCTTGGCGAAGAAACCGTCCCGTACGAAGGCGCCAGCGTCGGCGTGGTGGCGCTGGACCCACGCGGGCTGGACGCGGAAGCCGCCGTGCGCTTGGCCGACGCCCGCATGTATGAAGTCAAGCGCGCGCGCAAGGCGGCGCGCGTCATTCACTAGCGCAAGAAGAGCGCCCCTATTCAGGCTGCCGCGGGCGCTACCGCAGCGCCTTCAATGCCGTGGCGGCGCAGCGCGTTTGCAACGAAGCCGCTGGCCTTCATCTCTTCGACGAACCCCGACAGTACTTCCATGGCTTCGGCGCCGCGGCTCTTGGGCGCGCCCATGGCCTGGCGTATGGTCATGAAGCTGCCGGGCAACAAGCGCAAGCCCTGCAACCGCCTGGCGTCCGCCTCCAGCTGCTGCAGCACGCCCGCGGCCACGTCCGTGCCCTCGGCCAAAAAAGTATCGACCACGGTCGGCGAAGTGGGCGCGCGCGTAATGGCCGCCCGCTTCAGTTCACGGCTCAGGTACAGGTCGTACGCGCTACCCCGCCCGACGGTGACGCGGTGTCCCTCGCGGTCGACCTCGTCCAAAGCGCGTAGCGCAGACTCGTCACGCACCAGGTAAGCGCCCTGGATCAGGACATAGGCGTCGGTAAAGGCAATGCCGGCCGCGCGCAACGGGTCGATGGCAAAGAAACCGATGTCCGCATCTTCCCGCGTGACGGTTTCCACGGAAGCGCCCGCGCTATCCAGCACGACCAGGTCCAGCGGCACGCCCAGCCTTTCGGCGAAGGCACGCGCCAGATCCACGGACACGCCGGCCGACGCGCCGGCGGCGTCGCGCCCCGCCAGGATGGGATTGCCCAGGTTGATGGATGCCCGCAGCCGGCCGGTTGGCGCGAAGGCGGAAATAATCTTCGTGTTCAGATTCATAGGTTTGTGCAGGTTGGGGAAATCATGAACCATGGTGGCTGAAGCCGCCGCAGCAGAGGTCGATGCGCGTCGGTTCCAGCGTGTCGCCGAACCAGGCGTTCAGCGCCGCGCGTCGTTCGCCGACATAGGCCGGCTGCCCGTCCGTGCCGAGCTTCATGCCCAGGTCATGGCCCGGCACCAGCAGCGTCCCGGGCGTCTTGCGCCACAGCTCCCAGATGCGGGCCAGCGTGGCGCGGCTGGCGTCCATGTCGGCGGTATCGTTGACCGTGCCCGACAGCAGTTCGGCCCGGTTCTTCGCGGCATCGCCAGTGAACAGAACCGTTTGCCGGCCATCGTCGACGTAGAACAGCAAGTGGCCCGGCGTGTGTCCCGGCGACGCAATCGCGCGCAGGTACGGCAGGAATTCGTCGCCATCGCGTATGCGCCGGACGCGCTCAGACGATGCCAGTTCGCGCACGTAGAGCTCCGGCAGCGGATTGAATCCGGGTGGCTGGGCGGCCGCCCAGGCCAGCTCCAGCTCACCGATCCAGACGGTGGCGTTGGGAAACAGCGTGAAGTTGACGGCGTGATCGTAGTGGGCGTGCGTCAACACCACGTCGGTGACGTCGGCCGCGGCTACGCCGCAGCGGCTCAAGTGCTGGCCCAGCAGATGGCGCACACCGAACGCGCCCACGTCCACCAGTATGTTGCGCCCGCCCCCGCGCAACAACGTAGTGGTACTCCAGCCCAGCCCGCCATGGCACAGCGAGCGCCCTGGATAGCCTTGTATCAATACCTCGATGTGGTACATGGCTTACTCCGCCTGCACATGCGCATCCGCGATCAGCTTGCGGTAGCGCTGCAGGTCTTCCTGGATCAGGCGCGCGAATTCCTGCGGCGTGCCCGCGACGATCTCGTTGCCGCCTTCGGTCTGGAGCTTCTGGATCACGTCGGGCTCCCGGGCGGCCTTGACCACCTCTTCATGCAAGCGCGACAGGATCTTGGGATCGGTGCCAGCCGGCGCCAGCAAACCCTGGAACTGCGTGACCACGAAATCCTTGTAGCCCAGTTCTTCCATCGTCGGGATATCGGGCAGGCCTTGTGCGCGGTTCGGTCCCGACACCGCATACCCGCGCAGCTTGCCGGAGCGCAGATGCGGCGTGGCCGTCACCACCGTGTCGAACGTGAAGCTGAGCTGGCCGCCTAGCACGTCGGTCAAGGCCTGGGCATTGCCCTTATAGGGAATATGTGTGAGCTGGGTCTGCGTCATGACCGCCAGCAGTTCGCCCGCCAGGTGTCCGCCCGCCCCCACGCCCGCGGAGCCGTAGCTTGTCTGGCCCGGCTTGGCCCGCGCCGCCGCGATCAGGTCATCCACGCTGTGTATCAGCGACTGCCGCGGCACAACCAGCACGTACTGGTAGCTGGTGATCTGGCTGATCGGGGCCAGGTCGGCCACCGGATCGTAGGGCGTCTTCTTGTACAGCGAGGGGTTCACCACCAGCGGCCCGCTCGCATCCAGCAGCAAGGTGTAGCCGTCGGGCGCGGCCTTGGCGACAAAATCGGTGCCTATCATGCCGTTGGCGCCGGGCTTGTTCTCCACGACGAAGGTTGCGCCCATGCTGACCGACAGCTTTTGCGCGATTACGCGGGCGGTAATGTCCGCCGCGCCACCGGCGACGTAGGGCACGATCACGCGCACCGGCTTGCTGGGATAGTCCGAGGCCAGCGCTGCGCCAGCCGCCATCATACCCAGCACGCCCGCCATCATTGCCATGGCCATGGCTTTGTACTTCATGTCCGTCTCCAAAATACCGCTGCCCGTCCGCCTCAGGCGGGCAGGGAATCCGCATGGCGGCGCAACAACGCCAGCACGTCCGCGTCCAGTGCAATGCCCTGCTTCTTCTGGCGCGCCATCTTGGCCAGTTCGATCTCGCCGGGCTGGATCACCGGCCGCGCGGGATCGGCCGGCACGCTGCCGTGCAGGATCTGCGCAAAGTCGGCCATACGCTGGGCCAGCCACTGCGTCGAACCCAACTTGCGGGTGTCGATCAGCAGGAAAAAATGGCCGAGGTTCTGCGGCTGGTCGGGCGCATCCACCCATGACTTCACATGCGTCAGATAGGCCGCGTTCGACAGCAGCCCGGCGAACAGGTCGACCATCAGGGCCAGGCCGTAGCCCTTGTGCCCGCCGATGGGAAGCAGAAAACCGTCAAGCGCATCCTTGGGACTGGTCGTCGGCCGCCCGGCCGCGTCCGTGGCCCAGGTGTCGGGAATCTCCTGCCCGGCTTTCAGGGCGTTGCGGATCTTGGCACGCGCCACCACGCTCATCGCCATGTCCAGCAGAAAGTGCGCGCCCTCCGGATTGGGCACGGCGAAGCCGATCGGACTGTTGCCGACCCGGGCGTCGGTGCCGCCCCACGGCGCGATGGTGGTGGTGGCGTTGCTGCCGATGATGCTGGCATAGCCGGCTTGCGCCGCGATCAGGCCATAGGGCGAAATGGGGCCGAAATGGTTGCTCTGGCGGGCGAACGCCATGCCCACCCCGCACTCGCTGGCGGCCTTCATGGCGGCGCGCAGGGCGTGCATGCCGACCAGCGGCCCGACGCCGTTGTCGCCGTCGACCAGGCACAGGCCAGGCGCGGGGCGCTCGACCTGAATCCGGGCGCGCGGATTGATGCCGCCCACCTGCAAGCGCTCGCCGTACGATTCGATGCGGCTCAGGCCATGGGTGGACAGGCCGAACAAGTCCGCCAACACCAGTACCTGGACGACATCGGCGGCGTCCCGGGCAGGCAGCCCCAGGCTTTCGAACGCGCGTACGCCGAGCTGGGTCAGTTCCTCTTCGGCGATAAGAATCGGGTCTTGCTTTTGGCTACTCATGGCAGTGCATCTCGGATTGGAATGGAGCTACGTGAAAATGGATCATTCGGCGGACAGGCGGGCGCTGCGCACCACCTGCCCCCAGCGCTTCTCTTCGGCGTCGATGAAGGCGGCAAATTCGGCCGGTCCCGCGCCGGACGCCTCGCTCGCGTCGTGGGCCAGGCGTTCGCGCACGGAATCGGTCTGCAGCGCCTTGAGCGCGGCCTGGTGCAGACGCTCGATGACGGGGGCCGGCGTGCCCGCGGGCGCCAGCAGGCCGAACCACTGCGAGCTTTCAAAGCCCGGATAGCCCTGCTCCGCCACCGTGGGCACATCGGGGAGCACGGGCAGGCGCCGTTCCGACCCCACCGCCACGATGCGGATCTTGCCGGCCTGGGCGTGCGGCAACAGTCCGGGCGTGCCGGCCGCCGCGGCGTCGATGTTGCCCGCCAGCAGATCGGTCACCTGCGCGCCCGTACCCTTGTAGGGCACGTGCACCACGTCGATACCGGTTGCCGTCTTGAGCATCTCGAACGCCAGATGGCCCGCGCTGCCGTTGCCGGCCGACCCGTAGTTCAAGGCGCCCGGCCGGGCCCGCGCCAATGCCACGAACTCGGGCAGCGTCGACGCCTGGACCTTGCCGCCCACGGCAAACACCATGGGCAGCTTCGCCAGTAGCACGATGGGCGCGAAGTCGCGACGCGGGTCATACGGCAGCTTGGCCACCATGGACGGATTCACGGCCAGCGTGCCCACATGGCCCAGGATGAGGGTGTAGCCGTCGGGAGCGGCGCGCGCCGCTTCCACCGTGGCGATCATCCCCTGCCCGCCGCCCTTGTTTTCCACGATGACCTGCTTGCCCAGGTCGCGCGACATCTCCACGGCCACCGCTCGCGCCACCACGTCCGAACTGCCGCCGGGACCGTAGGGCACCAGCAGGCGGATCGGACGTTGCGGCCAGTCCCCGCTATCGGCGCGGGAGACCGGCGCCAGAAACGCCATCAAGGGCACGCAGGCCAGTGCAAGGGCGAATTGCCGGCGTAGGCAGCGGACGCGAATCATGAGGTTGTCTCCTGGTATGTGCCGCGCTCGGGGCGGCTTGGGAGACATGATGCGCAGCACGCACAATAGAGTAAAGTGCAAAAATTAGATCAATTCTTGACGAAAACGCATGAAATTCGATTTGGCCGATTTGCGCGCCTTCCTTGCGGTCGCCGACCTGGGCAGTTTCCGCGCCGCCTCTGAAGCCCTGCATCTTTCTCAATCCGCCCTGTCACGACGCGCGGACAAGCTGGAAGCTGCGCTAGGCGTGCAGTTGCTGACGCGTACCACCCGCAAGGTCGAACTGACGACCATAGGCCGCGGCTTCGTGCCGCGCGCGCGCAATGTGCTCAACGAACTGGAAAGCGCCCTGGTCGGCATACAGGACGTGGCCGAACGCCTATCCGGCCTGGTCACCATTGCTTGCGTGCCTTCCGCGGTCGCCTACTTCCTGCCCGGCGTGATCCGCAGCTACCACGAACAATACCCGCGCATACGCATCCGGATCATCGATGAATCCTCGTCGCAGATATTGACCGCGGTCGCGCGCGGCGATGCCGATTTCGGCCTGACCTACATAGGCGCGAACGACGCGGACATCGAATTCAAGCCCTTGCTCGAAGAGCCCTTCGTGGCCGCGGTCAGCCGCCAGCATCCTTTCGCAAAAAAAGATTCGGTCACCTGGGCAGACCTGGACACCCATCCCTACATCAGCCTGGCCCAGGGCAGCGGCAACCGCTTCCTGATAGATCAGGCACTTGCGCACAGCGGCGTTCGGCCCCGCCATTTCTGCGAAGTCCAGCACGTGCCGGCGCTGGTCAGCATGGTCGAGGCCGGCCTAGGCGTGGGCGTCGTGCCGCGGCTGGCCATGCCGGCTGGCGAACACGCCGACCTGGTGAGCGTGCCTCTGCGCGAGCCGGCCGTCACGCGGACCATCGGATTGATTCATAGCCGGGGCAAGGCGATCAATCCGGTTGCCAAGCTGTTCTATGACCTGCTGGCGGCGCAGGTCGGTGCGCGGCAGGATGCCTGAACGGACGCCGAATAACGATCCAGCCGACTGTTCGTGAAAGGTACACCTGGAATGAAAAAAGCGCCGCGGGAAAGCGGCGCTTTGTCCGGGAAGTGCCGCCCGCTTACCTCACCTTGCCTTGCTTCCACGCATCCAGCAGCTTCTCATAGGCGATCGTCTCGCCCTTGGGCTTTTCGTTGGCCAGCTTCTTCCACGGTGCGTGCTGGTCCGACAGCCACTTGCTGGGGTCGCTCTTGGGGTTGAGCTTGGGCGCGCACTGCGCCATCCCGGCCCGTTCCAGGCGCGCCATGACCTGGTCCATTTCATTGGCCAGGTTGTCCATGGCCGCCTGCGGGGTCTTTTCGCCCGTGACCGCGGTGGCGACGTTCTTCCACCACAGCTGCGCCAGCTTGGGATAGTCAGGCACGTTGGTGCCGGTGGGCGTCCACGCCACGCGCGCCGGGCTGCGGTAGAACTCGATCAGGCCGCCATAGTTGGCCGCGTTCTTGGTGAAGAACTCGCTGTTGATGTCGCTGTCGCGGATGAAGGTCAGCCCGGTGATGGACTTCTTCAGCGACACCGACTTGGAGGTGACGAACTGCGCGTACAGCCAGGCCGCGGCCATCTTGTCCGGGTTGGTGGACTTGAAGAAAGTCCATGAGCCCACGTCCTGGTAGCCGTTCTGCATGCCGTCCTTCCAGTACGGCCCGTAGGGCGACGGGGCCATGCGCCACTTCGGCGTGCCATCATCGTTGACGACCGGCAGGCCCTTCTTGGTCATGTCGGCGGTAAAGGCCGTGTACCAGAAGATCTGCTGGGCGATCTGGCCCTGGGCGGGTACCGGACCGGATTCCGAGAAAGTCATGCCCATGGCCTGCTGCGGCGCGTACTTCTTCATCCAGTCCACGTACTTGGTCAGGGCGTAGACGGCGGCCGGGCTGTTGGTGGCGCCGCCGCGCGAGACCGACGCGCCCACCGGCGTGCACTTGTCGTCGGCCACGCGGATGCCCCACTCGTCCACCGGCATGCCGTTGGGCAACCCCTTGTCAGCAGCGCCGGCCATGGACAGCCACGCATCGGTGAAGCGCCAGCCCAGCGACGGGTCCTTCTTGCCGTAGTCCATGTGGCCGTAGACCTTCTTGCCGTCCAGTTCCTTGACGTCGTTGGAGAAGAAGTCGGCAATGTCCTCGTAGGCGGACCAGTTGGTGGGCACGCCCAGCTCGTAGCCGTACTTGGCCTTGAATTTGTCCTTCAGGTCCTGGCGCGCGAACCAGTCGGCCCGGAACCAGTAGACGTTGGCGAACTGCTGGTCGGGCAGTTGATAGAGCTTGCCGTCGGGCGCGGTGGTGAACTTGGTGCCGATGAAATCCTTGATGTCCAGGTTGGGGTTGGTCCATTCCTTGCCGGCACCGGCCATGTAGTCGGACAACGGCAGGATGGCGCCGTAGCGGTAGTGCGTGCCGATCAGGTCGGAATCCGAAATCCAGCCGTCGTAGATGGACTTGCCGGACTGCATCGAGGTCTGCAGCTTCTCGACCACGTCGCCTTCCTGGATCAGGTCATGGTTGACCTTGATGCCGGTGATCTCGGCAAAGGCCCGGGCCAGCGTCTTGGACTCGTACTCGTGCGTGGTGATGGTTTCGGACACCACGCTGATTTCGTTCACCCCTTTGGCTTTGAGCTTGGCGGCGGCGTCGATGAACCATTTCATCTCGGCCATCTGCTGGTCCTTGGACAGCGATGAAGGCTGGAACTCCGAATCGACCCACTTCTTCGCTTCCGGTTCGCCGGCCCAGGCCGCCGAAGTCCCGATCAGGGCGATGGCGGCTGCCATGGCGTGCATGCGCAATTTCATGACCTGTCTCCTCGATAAATCTTCCCCATCGTTTGCTGCGGACCGCTGGCCGGGGAAGACGCTGGCCGATAGTCCTTACCAACCGCTTGAATACACGAGGGGTCTGGCGCCCCTCTTCAACCTTTCCTCATGACGAATGCCAGCAGCAGCATGGACGCAATGAAGCTGATCCACACCGAGGGCGGCGCGTCCAGTGAAAACCATTCCACCGCCTTCTGGCCGAATCCCAGGAACGCCAGGTTGAGCCAGGCGGCGGCCATCAGGCCGATGAAGAGGCGGTCGCCGCGGGTGGTGCGCAGGGGCAGGAAGCCCTTGCGTTCCGCCGTGGGCGATTTCAGTTCCCATACCGTCATGCCGACCAGCATCAGGACGATGCAGGAAAAGAACACGGCGACGGGAGTGGTCCATACCATCCAGCTGAACATGAGCGCGCTCTCCTGGTATCCCTTGCCTCTACACCCGGCCCATCGCGAAGCCCTTCGCGATGTAGTGCCGCACGAACCAGATGACAATGCCGCCCGGCACGATGGTCAGCACGCCCGCCGCGGCCAGCACGCCCCAGTCCATGCCGGAAGCCGACACGGTGCGGGTCATGGTGGCGACGATGGGCTTGGCGTTGACCGAGGTCAGCGTGCGCGCCAGCAGCAGCTCCACCCAGCTGAACATGAAGCAGAAGAACGCCGCCACGCCCACGCCCGATTTGATCAGCGGCAGGAAGATGGTCAGGAAAAATCGCGGGAAGGAATAGCCGTCGACATAGGCGGTCTCGTCGATCTCGCGCGGCACGCCGGACATGAAGCCCTCCAGGATCCAGACCGCCAGCGGTACGTTGAACACCAGGTGCGCCAGGGCGACGGCCAGGTGCGTGTCCATCAGGCCGAAGGAGCTGTAGAGCTGGAAGAACGGCAGCAGGAACACCGCGGGCGGCGTCATGCGGTTGGTCAGCAGCCAGAAGAACACATGCTTGTCGCCGATGAAGCGGTAGCGCGAAAAGGCGTAGGCCGCCGGCAGCGCCACGGCCAGCGAGATCACCGTGTTGATGACCACGTAGATCAGCGAATTGATGTAGCCCGAGTACCAGGCCGGGTCGGTGAAGATGGTGCGGTAGTGTTCGAAGGTGAAGTCGCGCGGCCACAGCGTCAAGGTGCTGACGATCTCGGTATTCGTCTTGAACGACATGTTCAGCATCCAGTACAGCGGCAGGATGGCGAAGATCAGGTACAGGGTCAAGAAGACGCTGCGCCAGCGGGAATTTTTCTCACGCATTTGCACGCTCCTCGTCGAAGCCGCCGGTGGTGCCGGCGCGTTGCATCCAGTTGTAGAGGATGAAGCATAAGAGCAGGATGATGAGGAAATAGATGATGGAGAACGCCGCCGCCGGCCCCAGGTCGAACTGGCCCACCGCCTTCTGCGTCAGGTACTGCGACAGGAAGGTGGTGGCGTTGCCCGGCCCGCCGCCCGTCAGCACGAAGGGCTCGGTGTAGATCATGAAGCTGTCCATGAAGCGCAGCAGCACCGCGATCATGAGCACGCCGCGCATCTTGGGCAGCTGGATATAGCGGAACACCGCCAGGCGCGAAGCGCCATCGATACGGGCGGCCTGGTAGTAGGCGTCGGGGATGGCGCGCAGGCCCGCGTAGCACAGCAGCGCCACCAGCGGCGTCCAGTGCCAGACGTCCATGACCAGCACCGTGACCCAGGCGTCGACATCGTTGCCGGTGTAGTTGTAATCCACCCCCAGCCAGGACAGCGTCGCGCCCAGCAAGCCGATGTCGGTGCGCCCGAACACCTGCCAGATGGTGCCCACCACGTTCCACGGGATCAGCAGCGACAGCGCGATGATCACCAGCACCGCGGACGCGCGCCAGCCGCTGGCCGGCATGGACAGGGCCAGCAGGATGCCCAGCGGGATCTCGATGGCCAGCACGGCCAGCGAAAAGCCGATCTGGCGGAACAGCGCGCCATGCAGCTCTTCGTCCTGCAGCACGGCGGCGTACCACTCGGTGCCGACGAAGACGCGGCGCTCGGGCGAAATGATGTCCTGCACCGAGTAGTTGACGATGGTCATCAGCGGCAGGATGGCGGAAAACGCCACGCACAGCACCACGGGCAGGACCAGGAACCAGGCCCGGTGATCGATGGGTTTCATGGGATCAGCTCCTCGTCGCGGTAAAAGCAGGTGTGCGGATTCAGCACCGACAGCCAGACCGTGCCGCCCGCGGCGGCCGGGACGATGTTGCTGCCCAGCCGGGCCCGCACCGGCGTGCCCTCGAAGTCCGCCACCAGCAGCGTGTACGTGCCCACGTCCTGCACCCGCTCCACGCGCATGGCCACGGCGCCGGGCGCGCCCGCTTCGGTGATGCGCAAGTATTCCGGCCGCACGCCCAGCTTCACGGGACCCGCGCCCTCCAGCTTTGCCGCCATCTCCGCCGGCAAGCCGACGACACGGCTCTGGCCCACTTCCAGCCCGCCGTCGCGCCATTGCGCCGGCAGGAAGTTCATGCCCGGCGAGCCGATGAAATGGCCCACGAAGGTATGCGCCGGCCGCTGGAACAGGTCGTCCGCGCTGCCGACCTGCACGGCCCGGCCGCGCGCCATCACCATGACTTCGTCGGCGAAGGTCAGCGCCTCGGTCTGATCGTGCGTCACGTAGATCAGCGTCAGCTTGAACTCGTGGTGGATTTCCTTGAGCTTGCGGCGCAACTCCCATTTGAGCTGCGGGTCGATGACGGTCAGTGGCTCGTCGAACAGGATGGCCGACACGTCGCTGCGCACCAGTCCCCGCCCCAGCGAAATCTTCTGCTTGGCGTCGGCCGTCAAGCCGCTGGCGCGCCGGTCCAGCACATTCGACATTTCCAGCATCTCCGCGATGCGGCCGACACGCTCGCGGATCTGGCCGGACGCCATGCCGCGGTTGCGCAGCGGAAACGCCAGATTTTCGGCCACGGTCATGGTGTCGTAGACCACGGGGAACTGGAACACCTGGGCGATGTTGCGCGCCTGCGGCGTCTTGTCCGTGACGTCCTGGCCGTCGAACAGGATGCGCCCGTGCGACGGCCGCAGCAGGCCCGACACGCAATTGAGCAGCGTGGTCTTGCCGCAGCCGGACGGCCCCAGCAAGGCGTAGGCCCCGCCGTCCTTGAAGGTGAAGGCCAGCGGCAGCAGCGCGTAGTCCTCGTCGGTCTTGGGGTCCGCCACGTAGGAATGGGACAGGTCCAGCTCGATCTGCGCCATCAGGCCGTCTCCCCCGCGCCTGCCGGCTGCCCTGGCGCCGCCAGCAGCGCGCCGCCCGCGCCGAAGGCATAGGTCTGCGCCGGGTCGAAATAGAACTGCACGCGGTGGTCCAGCGTATAGCGATGGACGCCTGGCAATTGCGCCACCACGTCGCCCGCCGCCGTCCGCGCGTGCACGAAGGTGTCGGACCCGGATATCTCGGCCAGCTTCACCACCCCGGGCAGGACCACATGGCCCGGCCGCGGTTCCACGTCCAGGGCCCCGGCGCGCAGGCCGGCGGTAATGTCGGTATCGGCGCCTTGCGGCAGCGCCCGCTCCACCGCCAGATCCCCCTGCAGCACGAAGCCGGACGCCGTGCGGCGCGCGGCAAACAGGTTCATGGGCGGATCGCTGAAGGCGCGGGCCACGCGTATGGAGTTGGGGCGGTGGAAGACCTCGGCCGTGGGCCCGTATTGCAGCAGTTCGCCCGCGTCCAGCACCGCGGTGTGGCCGCCCAGCAACAGGGCCTCGCCCGGTTCGGTGGTGGCGTAGACCACCGTGGAGCGCCCTTCGGCGAACAATTCGGAAAGTTCGTCGCGCAATTCCTCGCGCAACTTGTAGTCCAGGTTGACCAGGGGTTCGTCCAGCAGGATGAGCGGCGCCTCCTTGGCCAGGGCCCGGGCCAGCGCCACCCGCTGCTGCTGTCCGCCGGACAGCTCCGAGGGATAGCGCTCCAGCAGATGGTCGATGTGCAGCCGCGCCGCCATGGCGCGGACTTTTACGCCGATGTCCGCCGCGCCGCGCAGCTTGAGCGGCGAGGCGATATTGTCGTAGACCGACATGGAGGGGTAGTTGATGAACTGCTGGTAGACCATGGCGACGTTGCGCTGGCGCACCGGCACGCCGGTCACGTCGGCGCCGTCGACCAGCACGCGGCCTTCGGTGGGCCGGTCCAGCCCGGCCATGATGCGCATCAGCGAGGTCTTGCCCGCCAGGGTGGCCCCCAGCAATACCGTCATGGCGCCCTCGACCGGGGCCAGGCTCATGGGATACAGGTGCGTCTGCGAGCCGGCCCGCAAACCTACCCTGTCCAAGTTCAGCTGCATCTGGTCTCCTCTACCTACTTATATGTCCCTGTTTTTACGGCGGACTTCGGTATTCGGTACAGCGGCTCGGCCTGCATTCAAGCGAACAACAGGATGAGCATACTCTTTCAGATAGCTTTCGTTTTTTGTGCGTTTTACCCAAGAAGCGAACAAAAAACAATCTTGCAGCGCGGCAATATTTTTCGCTTTTGTTGTTTTACTATACGAACATGACACTGAACCCCAGACAGAGCGCCCTGATCGAAATGGTGCGAGCCCAAGGCTCGGCTTCGATCGAGGAACTCGCCAAACGCTTTGACGTCACGCTGCAGACTGTGCGGCGCGACGTCAACATCCTTTCGGAAGCGGGATTGCTGTCGCGCTTTCATGGCGGCGTGCGCATCGAAGCGTCGACCATCGAGAACATCGCCTACCGCAAGCGCCAAGGCCTGCATGCCGCCGGCAAGCAGCGCATCGCCGAGGCCGTGGCGCGCGCCGTGCCCGACGGCTGTTCGCTGATCCTGAACATCGGCACCACCACCGAAGCGATCGCGCGCGCCCTGCTGCGCCACCGCGGCCTGCGTGTCATCACCAACAACCTGCACGTCGCCGACATCCTGTCGGACAACCCGGATTGCGAGGTCATCGTGGCCGGCGGCGTGGTGCGTTCGCGCGACCGCGGCATCGTCGGCGAAGCCACCATGGACTTCATCCGCCAGTTCAAGGTCGACATCGGCCTGATCGGCATTTCCGGCATCGAGGCCGACGGCACGCTGCGCGACTACGACTTCCGTGAAGTGCGCGTGGCGCGGACCATCATCGAACAGTCCCGCGAAGTCTGGCTTGCCGCCGACAGCAGCAAATTCAAGCGCCAGGCCATGGTGGAACTGGCGCACATCTCGCAAATCGACCGCTTCTTCACCGATGCGCATCCGCAAGAGCCGTTGGCCCAGGTCCTGCTGGACGCCGGCGTGCGCTGCGACGTGGCGGCCGCCCCGAATACCTTGAAGCAAACATCTTGAATCCCATGAACCAACCGCTAGCCTCCGTCGCCCCGCCCGACCGCAATCGTCTCCTGAACACGCTGGACAACACGCACTCCTGGGACGTGATCGTCATCGGCGGCGGCGCCACCGGCCTGGGCACGGCCGTCGATGCCGCCTCGCGCGGCTATCGCACCCTGCTGATCGAAGGCGCGGACTTCGCCAAGGGCACCTCCAGCAAGGCCACCAAGCTGGTGCACGGCGGCGTGCGCTATCTGGCGCAGGGCAACGTCAGCCTGGTGCGCGAAGCGCTGCATGAGCGCGGCCTGCTCAACCGCAACGCGCCGCACCTGGTGTGGCCGCTGGGCTTCGTGGTGCCGGCCTACAACCTGTTCGACCAGCCCTTCTACGGCATCGGCCTGAAGATGTACGACATGCTGGCCGGCAAGCTGAACCTGGCCCCCAGCCGCTGGTTGTCGCGCCGCGACACGCTGGCCAATGCGCCGACGCTGGCCGAAAACGTACAGGGCAAGAACCTCAAAGGCGGCGTGCTGTATTACGACGGCCAATTCGACGACGCGCGCCTGGCGATGAGCCTGATGCGCACGCTGTTCGACCTGGGCGGCACGGCGGTGAACTACATGCGCGCCACCGGCCTGACCATGACCGGCGGCAAGGTCGACGGCGTGACGGTGCAGGACGCGATAGGCGGCGCCAGCTTCACGCTGCGCGCGCGCTGCGTGGTCAACGCCACCGGCGTGTGGGTGGACGCGGTGCGCCGCATGGAAGACAAGAACGCGCAGACCATGGTCGCGCCCAGCCAGGGCGTGCACCTGACCTTGCCGCAGGATTTCCTGCCGGGCAAGCGCGCCATCCTGATCCCCAAGACCGACGACGGACGCGTGCTGTTCGTGGTGCCATGGAACGGCCACACCATCGTCGGCACCACCGATACGCCGCGCGACGACCTGCCGCTGGATCCGCAGGCCGGCGCCCAGGACGTGGATTTCATCCTCAGCACCGCGGCGCGCTACCTCAGCCGCAAGCCCACGCGCGACGACGTCACCAGCGTCTGGGCCGGGCTGCGTCCGCTGGTCAAGGCCACGGGCGAAGCTTCGACCAAGTCCTTGTCGCGCGAGCACACCATCCTGGTGTCCAAGGCCGGACTGGTGACCGTCACCGGCGGCAAGTGGACCACCTACCGCCGCATGGCGCAGGACGTGGTGGACACGGCCATCCAGCATCAGCTGCTGACGCAGGCCACCTGCCGCACGGAATCGCTGCCGCTGCACGGCGCGGCGGGCCTGGCGCCGTCGCAGGAGCATGCCGGCACGCCGGACAGCTACTACGGCAGCGACCTGCCCGCCTTGAAGGCCCTGCCCGGCGCGGAACGCATGCTGGTGCGCGCCAGCGGCCTGTCGGAAGCGCATGTGCGTTTTGCCGCGCGCTACGAACTGGCGCGCAGCGCCGAAGACGTGCTGGCGCGGCGCAACCGCGCGCTTTTCCTGGACAGCGAAGCCGCGATGCTGGCCGCGCCTGAAGTGGCGCGCATCCTGGCTGAAGAGCTGGGCCATGACGCCGCGTGGCAGCAGCGTACGCTGCAGGACCTGGCAACGGTGGCTGCTAACTACCGCTTGAAGTAACCGATCCTACGGAACCTTCAGCGGGCTTTGCTGGATCATTGCCTCGAACGTGCGCAGCAGCGCCGGATCGCATTTCGAGCCGGCCTCCTGGTGCAGGATGCGCATGATCTCCGCGTGCGTGCGGGCGGGATGATAGGGCCGCGCGTCGCCCAGGGCGTCGTAGGAATCGGCCAGCGAAATGATGCGCGAATGCAGCGGGATATCCTCGCCGGACATGCCGGCGGGATAGCCCGAGCCGTCGAAATGTTCGTGGTGGTGGCGCACCGCGTGCGCGATCAGATCGCGCTGCGGGATGTCGCTGTGCATGATGATGTCGGCGCCGACCGCGGCGTGCGATTTCATGATTTCCCAATCGTCCTTGTCCAGGCGCTTGGGGGAATACAGCACCCGGTCCGGCGTGCCTATCTTGCCAATGTCATGCAGGCGGGCGGCAACGGCGACCGCCTCCTGGTCCGATTCCGGCAGGCCGCAGGCCCTGGCCAGCGCCACGCTCAGCGCAACAACTCGTTCGGAATGGCGGCCGGTGGCCGGGTCACGCGCCCGCATGGCGGCAAACAAAGCCGCCACGCAGGAGCCAGCGGGGTATTCGGGTACGTCTGGAGGCATCGGTCATCGCGCGCAAGTCGGCCAGGCCGCCATGCGCTGTAGCAAAAGGTCGCGATTCTGACACATTGCGCAGCAATCCTTGGCGATCAGATGCCGCGCCCCAGTGCAAAGCAGAGCCCGGCCGTGCGCAAACATGTTGCGACACGGGACCTGGGCGCCAGCTCTCACCCCTTCAATCTCTCCAACAGCGCATTCGCCACGCCCACGGAAGATGCCGGATTCTGGCCCGTGACCAGCAGGCCATCGCTGATCACATGCGGCTGCCAGTCTGGACCGCTGCTGTAAAGCCCGCCCAGCTGCTTCAGTTCGTCTTCCACCAGGAACGGCACCACATCGCTCAGTTGCACCGCCGCCTCTTCCGCATTGGAGAATCCGGTGACCTGCCGGCCCTGCACCAGCGGCTTGCCGTCGGCCGTCTTGGCGTGGCGCAGCACCCCGGGCGCATGGCACACGGCCGCGACCGGCTTGCCCGCAGCCAGCATGGTTTCGATCAGCGAGACCGATTTCGGATCTTCCGCCAAGTCCCACAACGGGCCGTGGCCACCCGGGTAGAACACGGCGTCGTAGTCCGCGGCCTGCACCTGCGCCAGCGGCAAGGTGGCCGCCAGTTGCCGCTGTGCGTCCTGATCCTGGCGAAAGCGCCGCGTGTCGTCGGTCTGGGCGTCGGGGTCGTCGCTCTTGGGGTCCAGCGGCGGCTGCCCGCCCGCGGGCGAAGCCAGCGTGATCCTGGCGCCCGCATCGACGAAGGCGTAATAGGGAGCCGCGAATTCCTCCAGCCAGAATCCGGTCTTGCGGCCGGTGTTGCCCAGCGTGTCGTGGGACGTCAGCACGATCAGGATGTTCATGCGGCGCTCCTTTCGTCCGGGCCGACGCGCACGATGCGCTTGCCGGCGTTCTCGCCCTTGAGCAGCCCGATCAGGCCGCGCGGCGCATTCTCCAGCCCATCGACCACGTCTTCGCGGTACTTGATGCGGCCTTGCTTGATCAGGCCTTCCATCGCCTCGCGAAATTCACCGTAGCGGTGCGCGTATTCGTTGAAGATGATGAAGCCCTGCACCTTGAGACGCTTGGTGAGGATATTGCGCATCAGCACACCCAGGCGGTCCGGGCCCTGGGGCTGGCAGGTGGCGTTGTAGGCCGAGATCAGGCCGCAGACCGGCACCCGCGCGCGCGGATTCAACAACGGCAACACCGCGTCGAAGACCGCGCCGCCCACATTCTCGAAGTACACGTCGATACCCTGCGGCACGGCCCGCGCCAGGCGGCCCGGCAGATCGGGCGCCTTGTGGTCCAGGCAGTCGTCAAAGCCCAGCTCCTGCACCGCATAGCGGCATTTGTCCGCGCCGCCGGCGATGCCCACCACCTTGCAGCCGTGGATCTTGGCGATCTGCCCGACCACCGCTCCCACCGCGCCGCTGGCGGCGGCCACCACCACGGTCTCGCCGGCCTTGGGCTGGCCGATGTCCAAGAGGCCCATGTAACCAGTGAAACCGGGCATGCCCAGCACGCCCAGCGAATAGGACGGATGCTCGGGATCCGACCCCAGGCGCAGCAGGCCGCTGCCGTCCGACAAGGCATAGTCCTGCCAACCGGATTGCGCCAGCACCCATTCGCCCGGGCGGTAGTCGGGGTGGTTGGAGGCCTCTACCCGCGTGACCGTGCCGCCCACCATGGGCGCGCCGACCTGCACCGGTTCGGCATAGGACGGCGCGTCGCTCATGCGGCCGCGCATATAGGGGTCGAGCGACAAGTACACGGTGCGCAGCAGCACCTGGCCGGGGCCGGGCTGGGGAATTTCGCCGGTTTCCAGGCGGAAATCGCTGTCCGCCGGCTCGCCCTGCGGGCGGGCGGCGAGCACGATGCGGCGGTTGATGGAAGACGATTGCGGCATGACGGTCCAGCCTCCAGCAAGGAAGCCGCCCGGGCCTTGCGGGAACGGCCCGGGTGGCGGGGATGGGGTACCGGGCCATTACACCATCGATGCCGTCCCGGCCGATGTGTAACCCTGGCCGCAGCCCCTCTTTTAATTAATTAATAATTTAATTAACCTACGCCACATGTGCCCTGAACGCCGCTCCGAACCCTCCACGCCCGCCCGCCGGCCCGGCCGGCCGCCGCGCCCCGACAACGCCGCCGCCCGCGCCAATCTGCTGGACGTCGCCACCGGCCTGTTCGCGGCCCAGGGCGTCGCGGCCACCACCCTCACGCATATCGCGCAGCGCGCCGGCGTCACCTCGGCGATGGTCCATTACTACTTCAAGAGCCGCGATCAATTGATAGACGCGGTGGTGCTGGAGCGGATCGTGCCGGTGATCGGCTTTGTCTGGTCCCCGCTTGCGCAGGCGCAGGATCCGGCGGCCGATCCGCCCGCCGCCGTGCGCGCCTTCATCGCCGAAGTCGTCGGCCGCCTGGTGCAGAGCGCCGCCGAGCGGCCCTGGCTGCCGGCCCTATGGCTGCATGAGGTCGTCAACGAAGGCGGCCAGCTGCGCGACCGCGTGCTGCGCCATCTGCCGGCCGACCGCCTGCAAGCCTTCTCAAGCCTGATCGCCGAAAGCCAGCGCATGGGCGCCATCACGCCGGGCGTGGAACCGCGCCTGGTGTTCCTGTCCATCCTGGGCCTGACCCTGCTGCCGCTGGCCACCTCCAGCCTGTGGCGGCGCGTGCTGCAGGACGACGCCCAGGCGCAAGCCATCGACACCCGCGCGATCGCGACCCACGCCATCGCCATGCTCACGGGCGGCCTGTTCTCGCCGCCCGCCCCGATTTCCGCCCCCCCAGGACGCTGACCATGCGCATCCATCCCGTCTTGCGCCGCCCCCTGCCCGCCTGCTCGCTGGCGCTGCTCGCCCTGGGCGGCTGCGGCAAGGACAACGGCACGTTCTTCCAGGGCTACGCCGAAGGCGAATACGTCTACGTGGCGTCCTCCGAGCCCGGGCGGCTGGCCGAACTGCCGGTGCGGCGGGGCCAGCAGGTCGAGGCCGACGCGCCGCTCTTCGCGCTCGAAGCCACGCGCGAAATCGCGGCGCGCGACCAGGCCAGCGCGCAGTTGGCCGCCGCCGTGGCGCAGCAGGAAGACATCGCCACCGGCAAACGCCCGGCGGAAGTCGACGTCAGCCGCGCCCAGCTGGCCCAGGCCGAAGCCGCCAGCCGCCGCTCGGCGGCGCAACTGCGGCGTGATACCGACCAGTTCCGCATCGGCGGCATCGCCCGCGCCCAGCTGGACGACAGCCGCGAACAGGCGCAATCGGACGCGGCGCGGGTGCGCGAACTGCAGGCCCAGCTGGAAGTCGCGCGCCTGCCCGGCCGCGACGAACAGCGCCGCGCCCAGGCCGCCGAGGTGGAGGCGGCCAAGGCAGCCCTGGCCCAGGCGGAATGGACGCTGGCGCAAAAGCGCCTGGCCGCGCCGGCCGCGGGGCTGGTGTTCGACACCTTGTACCGCGTGGGCGAATGGGTGCCTGCTGGCAGCCCGGTGGTGAGCCTGCTGCCGCCCGGCAACATCAAGGTGCGGTTCTTCGTGCCGGAAGAGGCGCTGGGCGGACTGAAGATCGGGCAGCAGGCGACGGTGCGCTGCGATGCCTGCGGCGATCCCATCCCCGTGCGCATCGACTACATCTCGACCCAGGCCGAGTACACGCCGCCCGTGATCTACAGCCGCGAAAGCCGCAGCAAGCTGGTCTACATGGTGCAGGCCCGGCCCGCGCCCGAGGCCGCCGTGCGGCTGCATCCCGGCCAGCCGATGGAGGTCACGCCGCAATGAACGCGCCCGCCGCCACGCCAGCGCCCGCCTCGGACTACGTCATCGACGTGCACGGCCTGAACAAGCGCTTCGGCGACAAGCACGTCGTCAACGACGTGTCGCTGCAGGTGCGCAAAGGCGAGATCTTCGGCTTCCTGGGCCCCAACGGCAGCGGCAAGACCACCTGCATCCGCCTGATGTGCGGATTGCTGACGCCGGATTCGGGCAGCGGCACCTGCCTGGGCTACGACATCGTCCGGGACAGCGCGCAGATCAAGCGCCACGTCGGCTACATGACACAGAAGTTCTCGTACTGGGACGACCTGACCATCCGCGAGAACCTGGATTTCGTGGCGCGCATGTACGGCATGCCCGAGCGCAAGGAGACGGTGGAACGCGCGCTGGAAGACCTGGGCCTGCAAAGCCGCGCCAAGCAGTTGACGGGATCCTTGTCCGGCGGCTGGAAGCAGCGCCTGGCATTGGCGGCCTGCCTGCTGCATCAGCCCAAGCTGCTGCTGCTGGACGAACCCACCGCCGGCGTGGACCCGACCGCGCGGCGCGACTTCTGGGAGCAGCTGCATGAGCTGGCGGCGCGCGGCATCTCGGTGCTGGTCAGCACGCATTACATGGACGAAGCCGAACGCTGCCACAAGCTGGCCTACATCTCGTACGGCCGGCTGCTGACGCAGGGCACGGCCGAGGACGTCATCGCCGAGCAGGGCCTGACCACCTGGGCCATCCACGGCCACAACCTGGTGCCGTTGGCGCAGCGCCTGCGCGGCGCGCCGGGCGTGGACCAGACCGTGGCCTTCGGCTCCGCGCTGCACATCAGCGGCCGCGACGCGGCGCTGCTGGAACGCACGCTGACGGACGCCATCGCCGGTCAGGACCTGAGCCTGGAGCGCATCGACACCAGCCTGGAGGATGTCTTCATCTATCTGATGAAACGCTCCACCGACAATTTCGCGAGCCCGCCATGATGCGCCATCTGCAAGGCTTTTCGTGGTCGCGCTGGTGGAGCATGGTGCTCAAGGAGTTCCTGCAGCTGCGCCGCGACCGCATCACCTTCGGCATGATCGTGGGCCTGCCCATCATGCAGCTGGCGCTGTTCGGCTACGCCATCAATACGAACCCCAAGCAGATGCCGACGGCGGTCATCGTCGCCGACCACAGCCCGTTCACGCGCAGCTTCGTCGCGGCGATGAAATCGTCGGACTACTTCCACATCGTCGAGGAACTGGACACCGAAGCCGCTGGACGCACGGCGCTGGCCCAGGGCCGCGTGCTGTTCGTGCTGACCATACCGCCGGACTTCAGCCGCAAGCTGCTGCGCGGCGAGCGTCCCGCGCTGCTGATCGAGGCCGACGCGACCGACCCCATGGCGACCGGGTTGGCCTTGGGGTCGGCCACGCAGTTGGCGCAGGCCGTGGCGCAGAAGGACCTGACCGGTCCGCTGGCCGGCCTCGCAGGCGGCCAGCCGCCGTTCGACGTGCTGGTGCACCAGCTCTACAACGAAGAGCAGATCTCGCAGTACAACACCGTGCCGGGCCTGATGGGCGTGATCCTGACCATGACGCTGGTGATGATGACCGGCCTGGCCATGACGCGCGAGCGCGAACGCGGCACGATGGAAAACCTGCTGGCGATGCCGGTGCGGCCGATCGAGGTGATGACGGGCAAGATCGTGCCCTACATCGCCATCGGCCTGATCCAGTCCAGCATCATCCTGCTGGCCGCGCACTTCGTGTTCCACGTGCCGTTCCAGGGATCGCTGCTGGCCGTGTACCTGTCGGCCCTGGTGTTCGTGGCCGCCAACCTGACCGTGGGCATCACCCTGTCGTCGCTGGCGCAGAACCAGCTGCAGGCCATGCAGCTGACCATGTTCTATTTCCTGCCCAACATGCTGCTGTCCGGTTTCATGTTCCCGTTCCAGGGCATGCCAATGTGGGCGCAATACCTGGGCAACCTGCTGCCGCTGACCCACTTCAACCGGCTGATCCGCGGCATCCTGCTCAAGGGCAACGGCTGGTGGGACCTGTGGCCCAGCATCTGGCCGCTGCTGCTGTTTACCGTGGTCGTCATGACCGCCGCCGTGAAGTTCTACCGCCGCACCCTGGATTGAACCGCCATGTCCCGCCCCACGCCCCTGCCCTTTCCGTCCGCCGCCGCGCACAGGCTGGCCGCGCCCGTCCTGTGCGCGCTGCTCGCGGGCTGCGCGGTCGGGCCGGACTTCGAGCGGCCCGCCGCGCCTCGGGTCGACGCCTACACCGCGCCGCGCGCATCCGCCCCGGCCGCCGGCGCGCAGCACCTGCAGGCCGGCGCCGACATCCCCGCACAATGGTGGCAGCTGTTCCGCTCCGAGGCGCTGGACCAGTTGGTGCGCCAGGCGCTGCAGGCCAGCCCCACGCTGGAGCAGGCCCGCGCCCGCTTGCGCCAGGCCAGCGAAGACCTCAACGCCGAAACCGGCGGCCGCATGCTGCCCAAGGTGGATGGCAATCTGTCGGCGACGCGGCAGAAGGTGGACCCCGCGGCCTTCGGCGTGCCGGTGGCCGAACAGCCCCCGCCCTTCACGCTCTACAACGCGTCCATCGACGTGTCCTACACGCTGGACGTGTTTGGCGGCAACCGCCGCGCGCTGGAAGGATCGAGCGCGCAGGTGGACTATCAGGCGCATGAACTGCAAGCCGCGCGCATGGCGTTGGCCGCCAATGTGGTCACCGCCGCCATCCGCCAGGCCGACCTGAACGAACGCCTGGCCGACACGCGGGCGCTGCTGGCGGCACAGGAGCGGCAACAGGACATCATGCGCCAGCGCCAGCAGGCAGGCGGCGTGTCCGAGGCCGATCTGCGCAACCAGGAATTGCTGGTCGCGCAGACCCGGGCCACGCTGCCGCCGCTGGAGTACCAGCTGGCGCAGGCCACGCACCAGCTGGCCGCCTACCTGGGCCTGGCGCCGGCCGAGCTGCGGTCCGCACCCTTGCAGTTGGCCGACCTGACGCTGCCCGCCGATGTGCCCACCGGCGTGCCCTCGGCCCTGACCCGCCAGCGCCCCGACATCCTGGCTGCCGAAGCGCTCTGGCGCCAGGCCTCGGCCAATGTCGGCGTGGCCGTCGCCAACCAGTATCCGCAGTTCACCCTGACCGCCAGTTTCGGCTCGCAACGCACTCGCGTGGGCGACCTGTCCAATGGCCTGAACGTCTGGAGCCTGGGCCTGGGACTGGTCCAGCCGCTGTTCCACGGCGGCGAACTGCGCGCGCGCACGCGCTCGGCCGAGGCCGCCTACGATGCCGCCGCGGCCGGTTACCGTCAAACAGTGTTAGAGGGCTTCCGGCAGGTCGCCGACGCCTTGCGCGCGGTGCAGACCGACGGCGACGCCTACCAGGCCAGTGACGAGGCCTGGCGCCGCGCCGACGAGGCCGAACGCATCGCGCAGGGCCGCTACCAGGCCGGCGGCATCAGCCACCTCAGCCTGCTGGACAGCCAACGCCAACTGTTGCAGACACGCATCGCACGCACCGCGGCGGACGCGGCGCGCCACGCCGACACCGCCGCCCTGCTGCAGGCCTTGGGCGGCGGCTGGTGGAACGAAACGCCCGCCGACGCACCATAAAGGTGCCGTCTGCGCGCCCCGCGTAACCATGTCCGAGAATTCGGGTAAAAAAGTGGCGTTGTGCGAGGTTTAGGAAATCGCTGTATCCGATGCATCATGCATGCGCTCATGCTGCACAGATCACAACGATTCATGAATGACCTACTAGACCTGATCGTCTTCTCTCCCAACCCCGAAGTACGCGCGCACCGCGGCGCAGCGCTGGCGGAAATGGGCTTCTCACCCCGGCTGTGCGAAGACTCCAACAGCCTGTTCCGCCTGTTCCAGGCCCGCCGCACCCCTTTGCTGGTGATGGAAGCCGAGCTGTCCGATCTCTGCATGGCCGTGGCCGGCCTGCGCGCCATGGACACCACCGCGGGCATCGTCGCCATCTCCACCTTCGACTCCCCCGAGAACCGCATCCTCGGCCTGCATTGCGGCGCCGACGCGTGCCTGCCGCCCGACGCGGGCTCCGCGGAAATCGCGGCCGCGCTGCAGGCGCTATTGCGGCGCATACCCGCGCCTGCCCGGCGCGCCTCGGACGCCGAGCCGCGCCCGGCGCCTCCGACGCCCAGCGAAGCGGCCGGCAAATGGCAATTCCAGGACGCGGCCTGGACCCTGGTCAGTCCGCAAGGCGCGCGCCTGGCCTTGACCCTGGCCGAGCGCGAGTTCCTGCTCAAGCTGACGGCCTCCGCCGACAAGCGCCTGCCGCGCGCCGACGCGGTCAGCACCGACACGCACGGCGGCCACGAATCGATGCGCCGCACCGACGTGCTGGTCAGCCGCCTGCGGCGCAAGGCCCAGGACCTGAATCTGGAGCTGCCGATCCGCACTGTCTGGGGCTGGGGGTACGCCTTTACCGGAGAAATCTGAGACGGCCGACCAGGATAGGCGGGCACACCCGCCGCGGCGCTGCGCGGCGGGCGTATCATGCGGCGTACGAGGCCGACTCCCGGCCTGCGTCCGCCACATCCCGATCTTCGCCCCGACATGGAAGTCTTCGAACGCCTGCAAGCCCTGCTTGCCCGAAACCAGGCCCGCTACCGCCTGATTGAACACGCCGCGGCCGGCCGCTCCGTCGAAGTCGCCGCGATCCGCGGCACCGAGGTCAGCCAGGGCGCCAAGGCGCTGGTCTGCCGCGTCAAGATATCCTCCAACCAGCGCAGGAACGTGCTGGCGGTGTTCCCGGCCGACAAACAGGCCGACCTGGACGCCATCGCCCGCGCGGCGGGCGGCAAGAAAGCCTCGCTGGCTTCGCAGGACCTGGCGCGCGAACTCACCGGCTGCGAGATCGGCGCCATCCCGCCCTTCACGTTCAATCCCGACCTGCACCTGCTGGTGGATCCCAGCCTGCGCGAGCGCCACGGCGAAATCGTGTTCAATGCCGGCCGCCTGGACGCCTCCATCCTCCTGAACACGGAAGACTACTTCCGGCTGGCCGCGCCCGACGAGGCGCCGCTGATCAAGGCCTGATCCCCAGGCCGCGCCACGAGGCCGCCGTGTTCCGTTCCTCGCTGAAACATGCCGCGCGCAGCGCCAACATGCGTTGGCTCATGAGCCTGGCGCACATGGAGCCTTCGCCCGTCAGCCGCTGGGTGGCGCTGCGCGCCGCGCTGGCCATCGGCCTGCCTTCGGCGGTCGGGCTGGCGCTGGACCAGAGCGCGGCGGCCGCCTTGGTCGCGCTGGGCGCGCTGCCCGCCATCACCGGCGACAACGGCGGCCCTTACCGCAACCGCGCGCTATCGATCGGCGCCACCGTGTTCGGCGGCGCGCTGGGGTATTTCCTCGGCACCTTGATTTCGGGACACGGGCTGTGGACCTCCGCCGCCATGACGCTGCTGGTGCTGGCGGCCAGCCTGGTCGGCACCTTCAACAACATCGCCGCGGTCGCCACGCTGCAGTTCGCCGCCTACGTCATCGTCGGCGCCAGCCTGACGTCCACCCTGCCGCCCTGGCTCCCTTCGGTCCTGGTGGGGGCCGGCGGCCTGTTCGGCCTGGCGCTGACCTTGACGGGCTGGGTGGTCAACCCGATAGCGCCCGAGCGCGCCGCGGTCGCCATGGCCTACCGCAAGCTGGCGGCCATGTTCGCCGCCATCGGCACCTCGCGCACCATGAGCGCGCGGCGCGACATGGAAGCGGCCATGACGACCGCCTACGACACCGTGCTGGCCGCCCGCCGCAGCGCGGCCGGCCCCTCGCCGCGTCTTGCACGGCTGGCGGCCCAGCTGCAAGCCTGCACGCCGCTGACCAACACCGCCCTGGAGCTGGCCCGCGCCGGACGGGCGCTGCCGCGCGATGGCGCGCGCGTCATGAACCGGCTGGCCGACCGCGTGGAAAACGACGCGACGCCGGATCCTCGGGACGACATCGCCGCCCTGCGCCAGGCCGGCATGGCCTCGCTGGCCGACGCGCTGGCCCAGGTGCAGCCTCTGCTGGACGGCGGCGCGCTATCCGAGGCCGACGCCTTCGCCGGCCTGCCCCCGGCGCGGCCGCGCACGCCCTGGCGCGTGCTGGCGCGCACCTATCGGCCGGGGCCGACCACGCTGCGCTACCTGGTGCGGCTGGGCCTGTGCCTGATCGCCGCCGAGGCCGTGGCGCTGGCGGCCTCGCTGCCGCGCTCCTACTGGGTGCCGCTGATCGTGGTGGTGGTGTTCAAACCCAACTTCGGCTCGGTATTCGCGCGGGCGCTGCAAAGCTGCGCGGGCAGCGTGGTGGGCGTGGCGATCAGCGCAACCGTGCTGGCGCTGGACCGCAACGGCATCGTCAGCCTGCTCACGGTGGCAGGGCTGGCGTCCCTGCTGCCCTGGTCGGTGCGGCGCAACTACGGCTTGTTTTCGGCCATCCTGCTGCCCATCCTGATGCTGCTGATCGGCGCGTTGCAACCGGGCAGTTGGCCCATCGCGCTGGCGCGCCTGATCGACGTGGCCGTGGCCGCGGGCATCGTCCTGCTGGTGGGCTACCTGCCGTGGATACGGATAGAACGCGGCAACCTGGACAACGCGGTCGCCGCCGCCATGGACACGCTGGCCGCCTACCTGAACACGGTATTCCAGGCCAATCCCACCAGCCGCCACGACCTGCGCGCCAGCGCCTACGCGCGCCTGTCCGACCTGCGCATCGCCTTGCAACGCGGGCTGTCCGAACCGCGCCTGGTCAGCCGCCGCGCGCTGGCCTGGTGGCCGGTGGAAGTCGCGCTGGAGCGCGTCGCCAACGCCATCTCCGACACTGCCTGGTCGCTGCCCGCCGACCAGGCCGCGCCCAGCGCCGCGGAACTGGCGCAGCTGGCGGCCAGCCTGCACCAGATGAGCGCCGCTGTTGCGCAAGGCGCGGCCATGCCAGCCGCCGCCATCGCCTCGCCCGCACCCGCGCTGCGCGACGTGGCGGCCCAGATCGAAGCCTTGCGCGCCGCGCTGGCCGGCCCGGATTTCGCGGCCGCGCCAGGCAAAGCCCTCCCCGACAAACCCGCCAACCAGGTCTGAATCATGTGTCTTGCCGTACTGGCCCTGCATGCCCTGCCGGGCATCCCCGTCCTGATCGCCGCCAACCGCGACGAATTCCATCAACGCCCCACCTTGCCCGCCGCGCAATGGCCCGATGCGCCCGAGGTCTACGCGGGCCGCGACGGCCTGGCCGGCGGCAGCTGGATGGGTGCGACGACCAGCGGACGCCATGCGCTGGTGACCAACTTCCGCGAACCGGGCAGGATGATCGAGCACGCGCCTTCGCGCGGCGCGCTGGTCGAAGACTATCTGCGCGGCACGGCCTCCCCCGCCGACTACCTGGCGCAGGTGCATGCCGCCGGCCAGGCCTACAACGGCTTCAACCTGATCGTGGGCGATGCGAGCGAAGCCTGGTATCTCAGCAACCGCGACGGCGGCCCGCGGCGCCTGGCTCCAGGCGTCTATGCCCTGTCCAACCATCTGCTGGACACGCCCTGGCCCAAGCTGGCCCGCACCAAGGCGGCTTTCGAGGCCGTGCTGCGCGACGGGCCGCAGCCCGACCTGCCCGCATTGATGGCCGCGCTGGCCGACCGCCAGCCCGCCGAGGGCGCCGACCTGCCCGCCACCGGCCTGCCGCTGGATCGCGAAAGGCTATTGAGCAGCCCGTTCATCGTCAGCCCGAACTATGGCACCCGCAGTTCCAGCGTGCTGGCCTTGCGGGACGATGGCGCCGGACAGCTGGATGAAAGGCGCTTTGCCCCGGACGGCGCGGTCAGCGGCGAAAGCCGGCTGACATTTTCCTGGCGCGCGACTAGCGGTACGCTTACCTAGGCGGCGGAAACAATCGGTTGATATCGGAGACCCGCAGGCGCGAACTCCGCGCCGGCAGGCGAGTCGAAATGTTCATGCGCGCACAAACCCGCGCAGATCGTCCTATCCAGGAGAGTCTCATGAACAAGCGTATAGAACGCTGCACCATGGCCGCCGCAATGGCGCTGGGCAGCATGGCCTTTGCCGGCATCCTGTCCACCGCCCAGGCCGGCCTGCCGCCGGTGCAGCAGCAAGGGTCGGTGCAGTACGTCAGCGGCGGCATCGGGCTGGACGAATCCGAAGCCATGAAGGCCGCGGCAAAGGACTATCCGCTGGCGCTGACGTTCGCGGCGCAACGCGACGGCAAGGCGGACTACGTCGCCAATGTCGCCGTCACCATCAGCGATGCGCACGGCAAGTCCGTCCTGCAAGCCACGGCCGAAGGTCCCTACATGCTGGTCAAGCTGCCTGCCGGCAACTACAGGATTTCGGCCACCTACAACGGCCAGGCGCAGCAGCGCGAGGTCTCGGTGCAGAACACCGGCACCGCACGCGCCGTGTTCGAATGGAAGTAGCGGGCGACACGCGGCCGCCCGCCACTACTTAAACGCCCGCGAACAGGATCGCGATGATGAAGCCCACGCTGATCGCCCACACCAGCGAACGCAGTGCGCCCCAGCCCGCCAGGTACATGGCCAGATAGCCCAGCCGCACGCCCAGCCAGCAGGCCATCAGCGTGGCCACGTGCGCGGGCGGCGCCTGGGTGTACAGCGCGAACAGCACCGCCGCGAAGAAGAACGGCAGCGATTCAAAGGTATTGGTCTGCGCCGCGTTGGCGCGCGCCCGCCAGCCTTCCTGCCGCGCCAGCCAGGCGCGCGGATCATTGTTGTCGAACTTATTTCCGCCCGCCTTGGCGACGATCGCCGACACGAAAGGCAGCACCGCCGCCGCCAACATCAACCACGCGATCAATTTCATAGTCTGGCTCCCAGGTATCCGGCAGGCGCCAGGATACCTGTGTTCGCGGCGCGGCGTCAGCACGGCGGCATGCAGGCTAGCCCGCATGCCGCGCGGCTGGCGCGAAGCCGCACGTTTACACTCAGCGCTTTCGACGCCCATCCACGTCCGTGCCCCTGCTCAGCCCCTGGTCCGCCCTGTTCATTGCCGCCGCCATGCTGTGGCCGCCCGCCACGCGCCGCTGGGCGCTGGCGCCGCTGGCCGCCGCCTACGCCTGGGCCTGGACCGAAGGCACGATAGAACCGGTGGCGCTGGCCTGGCCTGCGTTGCTGATCCTGGCGGCCGCGCTGGTCCAGCCGGCATCGGGCGCGACGGCGCGCGCCGCCGGCCATGCGCTCTTCATCACGCTGGCCGCGCTGCTGTTCCTGCACCTGCTGCCGGGCTTTCACAACCCGCAGGTCATCGCGCCCGCGCCGCTGAGTCCGGACGCCGTGCCCTTCGGCATGTACCTGAACCTGGACAAGCCACTGGTGGCGTTCTGGGTGGTGCTGGCGCTGGCGCCGCCGATGGCGGGGCCGAATCCGCGCGCCACGTGGTCGGCGGCGTTGCTGGCCTGCGCGGGCGCGGTGGCCATCTGCCTGGGCTGCGCGCTGGCGTTGGGCGTGGTCGGCTGGGCGCCCAAGTGGCCGCAATCGGGCTGGATCTGGTTGGTCAACAACGCCTTGCTGGTGACCTTGGCCGAGGAAGCGCTGTTCCGCGGCTACCTGCAGCAGCGGCTGACGGACTTATGGCGCGGCCGCGCCTGGGGTTCCTGGGCGGCGTTGATCATCGCAGCCGTGCTGTTCGGCGTGGCGCATTACGCGGGCGGCTGGCAATGGATGCTGCTGGCCAGCCTGGCGGGCGCGGCCTACGGCCTGGCCTATAAATACGGCGGCCTGGCCGCGGCGGTGCTGGCGCACCTGGGCCTGAACGCGGCGCACTTCGGCCTGTTCACCTATCCGATGCGCGCCGTGCTCTGAAGGCCGGACCGGCCCCTCAGGCCAGGGCCGGATAATCGGTATAGCCGCCCGGGCCCGGCGCATAGAACGTGGCCGGGTTGGGCCGATTCAGCGGCGCCTTGAGTTCGAAGCGGCGCGCCAGGTCCGGATTGGCGATGTACTGCACGCCGAAGGCGACGGCATCGGCCCGGCCCGCGGCAATGGCGGCCTCGGCGGACTCGCGGCCGAACCCTTCATTGGCGATGTACGTGCCGCCGAATTCGGCCTTGAGCATCGGACCCAGGCTGTCGGCGGCTTCGTACTCGCGCACGCACAGGAAGGCGATGCCGCGCTTGCCCAGTTCGCGCGCCACGTAGCCGAAGGTGGCGGCCGGGTTGGAATCGCCCATGGTGTGGATTTCCCCGCGCGGCGAAAGATGCACGCCGACGCGGCCCGCGCCCCACACCGACACACAGGCGTCCACGGCTTCCAGCAGCAGCCGCGCGCGGTTCTCCAGCGAACCGCCATAGGCGTCGCTGCGATGGTTGGTGCTGTCCTGCAGGAACTGGTCCAGCAGATAACCGTTGGCGGCATGCACTTCCACACCGTCGAAACCGGCCTCCATGGCCATCTTCGCTCCGTGGCGGTAAGCCTCGACCACGCCGGGAATCTCGGCGGTTTCCAGCGCGCGCGGCGTGACGTAGGCGCGCTGCGGACGCACGTGGCTGACGTGGCCGCGGGCGGCAATGGCGCTGGGCGCCACCGGCAGTTCGCCGTCCAGGAACATGGGATCGGAGATCCGGCCCACGTGCCAGAGCTGCGCCACGATCAGGCCGCCGGCCCGGTGCACCGCGGACGTGACCTTGCGCCAGCCCTGGACCTGTTCGGGGGTCCACAGACCCGGCGTATCGGCATAGCCCACGCCTTGCGGGGTGACGGCCGTGGCTTCGGTCAGGATCATGCCGGCGCCGGCGCGCTGGCTGTAGTACTCGACCATCAGGTCGTTGGGCACGCGGCCCGGACTGGCGTGCATGCGCGTCAAGGGCGCCATGACGATGCGGTTGCGCAGCGTCAGATCACCTGCGCGCAGGGGTTCGAAAAGTTGGCTCATGCGTAAATCCTTGGCCCCGGTTCAGGGGCCGCTGGCGGCGTAGCGGGGCTACATATCCTGGTTCAATTGCCGCAGGAACGCGGCAATGGCGGCTTCGTTGCGACGGTAGAAAATCCACTGCCCCACCTTGGTCGCCGAGATCAGGCCTGCGCGTTGCAGAACGGCCAGGTGCGAGGACACGGTGGACTGGGACAGTCCGCAGCGTTCATCGATGTGGCCCGCGCATACGCCATGCTCGAAGGTATGGCCCGGGCGTTCCTCGAAGTACGCATGCGGCGTCTTCAGCCAGGCTAGGATGTCGCGCCGCACCGGATTGGCCAGCGCCTTGAGGATGGCGTCGGCGTCGATGGCAGGTAGCGAAGCGGCAGGATCGGGGCTGGAAGTGGAGACCGTCATATTGAAGTATCGCAATTTATCGAATCTTATATCGGAACTATTCGATATATAGTCATGCCCCTGCGGCGCTCAGGGCTATCCGCCCCGGCGCCGCCCCCCCTCCTTGCCGCGCGCGCCGCTCAGACGGGGCAGCTATCGAGCACCGACCACGCCGCGCGCGCCTCGATGGCCTCGCCCGCGGCCAGGCACCGGTCTTCCCGGAATCGCCCCGCCACCAGTTGGACGCCCATCGGCACGCCGTCCGCCAGGCCGACAGGGACTGACAGGCCGGGCAAGCCCAGTATGGCGGTCGAGACCAGCGGGCTCTGGGCGCGCAGGATGTCGCCCATGGCCGCGTCGCCCAGCTGATCAAGGTCGATCGGGAACGGGCGCTCGAACGACACCGGCATGAGCAGGAGGGGATAGCGGTCGAAGAACCTGCCCCACTCGCGCAATATCGTCGTGCGCAGCGCCAGCGCCTGAACGAAGGCGTCCTTGTCCAGCGGCGAGGTATGCGCCAGCATGCCGCGGTAGGCGCGCTGTATCGCCGCGTCGCCGGCACGCTCGATTTCGCGGCCCATGGAGCCGGACGCCTCGTTCATCAGTACATTGCGCCATAGCTCGGCCGCTTCATCGAACCTGGGCGGCGCCGCGGTTTCGACGATGTATCCCGCGTCTTCCAGGTGCTTTGCGGCGCGCAGCAAGGCGTCCAGCACGGCGGGATCGGGCTTGAAGGCCGAGGTGCCGCAGAACAGCGCAACCCGCCGGCTGTCCCCAGGCAGGCGCAGGTCCAGCGGCGCGGGCACCCACCACGGATCGCGCGAATCGCCTGCCGACATGGCCTCCAGCCCCAGCCTCAGGTCGGCTATGTTCCGCCCCAAGGGACCTTGGGTCGCGGCCAGTTGGGAAGCAACCGGGCGCTCCGATTTCTGGCTGGCGTTGTAGGCCGGCACCCGGCCCTGGGACGGCCGCAGTCCCACGACGCCGCAGGCGTAGGCCGGGTATCGGATCGATCCGCCCTGGTCGCTGCCGTGCGCCAGCGGCCCCATGCCCAGGGCAGCGGCGACGGCCGCGCCGCCGCTGGAACCGCCCGGCGTGCGCGCGGCGTCGAACGGGTTGACCGTACGGCCATGCAGGTCGTTGTCCGAAAACCAGCGCCACGAAAATGCCGGAACGTTGCTGCGGCCGATCACGACCGCGCCGGCCTTGAGCCAGTTGTCGACGGCGGGATTGTTCTCGCTTGCGATGAGGTCCCGATACGCGACGACGCCATTGGTCGTGGCCGACCCGGCCAGATCGGCATTGGCCTTGATCGTCACCGGCACGCCGTGCAGGATGCCTAGCGGCGCGCCTGCGCGCACCGCGGCGTCGGCGGCATCCGCCGCCTTCAGGGCCTGATCGGCGCAGATCTCCGTAAGCGGGTTGAAGACGGGGTTGAGCTGTTGCGCCCGCTGCAGGCAGCTCTGCACGGCTTCCCGGCTGGAAACTTCCCGCTTGCGGATGGCCTGGGCCAGGTCGACGGCGCTCCAGCGCCAGAGTTCGTTCGTCATGATGGTTCCCTATGGTGTTGAACGCGGTCAGTCGGCCGATGCGCCGGAGCGCTTGACCATTTCGCCCCAACGCGGGATCTCGCTGGCGATGAGACTGGCAAACTGTTCGGGCGTGGAAGGCGTGGCGTCGACGGACAGGGTTTCGTTCAACTTGAGGACCGCGGGGTCCTGCAGCGCCTTGGCGATGGCGCCATTGAGCTTGTCGATGATGGGCTTGGGCGTGCCGGCTGGCGCGACGATGCCGCCCCAGGACACCACTTCAAATCCCTTCAAGCCGGATTCGTCGACGGTAGGCACGGCCGGCAGGACCGGCACCCGCGCGAGGCTGGTCGCCCCCAGCACCTTGACCTGGCCGGAGCGGATGAAGGGCAGCACGCCGGCGACGTTGTCGATCATCACGTCGAGCTGCCCGCCCACGATGTCGCCCACCGCCTGCTGGCCGCTCTTGTAGGGCACATGCAGCATGGTCGTGCCGGTCTCGCTCTTGAGCATTTCTCCGGCCAGGTGGGCGCTCGATCCCACCCCCAGCGAGCCGACGCTGACCTTGCCCGGATGCTGCCTGGCATAGCTGACCAGGTCCTGCACATTGCTTGCCGGAAAGTCGTTGCGGGCGATCAGCACCAAGGCATTGCTGATGGCAAGGCTGATGGGCGCGAGGCTGCGTTGCGGGTCATAAGGCAGCTTCGAATACATGCTCTTGTTGATCGCCAGCGTCACCAGATTGCCGAAGCCTATCGTGTAGCCATCCGGCGCCGCCGCGGCCAGGGCCTGGGTGCCGACGATGCCGCCCGCCCCTCCCCGGTTGTCGACGATCACCGGCTGCCCCAGCTCGCGCCCCAGGGCGTCCGCGATCGGGCGCAGCACCACGTCGGGACCGGACCCCGCCACATAGGGCACGATGAGTTTGACTGGCCGTTCTGGCCAATCGGCCTGGGCCGCGCCGGAGCCAGCCGCTCCCAGCAAGGCAAAACACAATGAAAGGGCCTGGCGTACACGGCGGGGAAAGATCTGCATGGCTTGCTCCTGAAGTACGGGACTGCATGGTCTTGTCGTCGTGAAGCTTAGAGACCGCCCGCGCTGCGCATAAGGCTATTTCTTTGTTAAGGTGACAACCATGAGTTGTCGTTATCGAGAGGCACATGAAGGACCACCATCTCCGGGCCTGGCTGAAGGTCGCCGAGTTGCGCAGCATCCGGGCCGCGGCGCGCAGCCTGCACCTGAGCCAGGCCGCCGTGACCAAGGCCATCAAGGAACTGGAAACGGAACTCGAAGCGCCGCTGCTCACGCGCAGCCCGCAGGGCATCGAGGTCACCGAATGCGGCGAGCACCTGACGGTGCGGGCGCAACTGGCCCAGGCCCAGCTGTCGTTGGCGCGCCAGGACATCCGCCAACTGCTCAGCGGCGCCCAGGCGCGGGTGGCGGTGGGCGTGACGCCCATGGTGATGCTGAGCGTGCTGCCCGACGTGCTGAACGATTTCAGGCAGAGCATGCCCGCGGCCAAACTCAAGGTCTCGGAAGGCTTGCTGGCGGCGGTCTTGCCGGCGCTGCGCAACGGCACGCTGGATTTCGCGCTGGCCTCCGGCATGATGGGGAGCTACAGCGGGCAGGAATTCGACTTCGAAGCGCTGCGGCCGCTGGAATTCATGATTGCCTGCCGGCGCGGCCATCCGCTGGCGCAGGCCACGCGCTGGTCGGACATCGTGGACTGCGAATGGCTGCTCAACGTCTCGGGCGGCAGCCACACCGACGCCTTTCTGCAAGGCCTGCACGCAAACGGCCTGAAAGCGCCCGAACGCGTCATCGACTGCGACACCTTCGGCGTGATGTGGAACCTGATGGTCCGCAGCGACGCGCTGATCATCTGCCCGTCCGGCATGCTCGAGGTCCAGCCCTATGGCGGCGAGGCCAGCCAGATCCTGGCGGACGTGCCCATGCCGGTCGCCAGCATCGGCATCATGACGTTGCGGGGAACGCCGCTGTCGCTGGCGGCGTCCACCATGGCCGATCTGTTCCGGCGCCGCATACAGCGCCACGCCCAGGCGGGCGCCATGGCTACCCGCCAGCCTCGCGGCGCGGCTTGAGGCTGTCGGCCCAGTCGCGCGCCAGGTCACGGCGGGCGCGCCGGTTGACCAGCGCGGTGATGGCCATGGCGATCACCGCGCCGCCGGCTGCCAGCGCCATGTCCTTCTGCGCGTCCCAGATATCGCCCTGCGTGCCCAGGTAGGCCGCGCCCAGTTCGCTGCCCACGGTGGCGGCGGCGCCCCATTCCAGCAGTTCGTAGAGCGCCGAGGTCGACAGCGTGACGTCCATGGGCAGGAAGTACGCCCAGAAGCCGCGCACCTCGACCACGCGCAGGAAGATCTCGCGGATGGGATAGGCCAGCAGCAGGCCGTAGGAAAAATGCACCACGCGGTCGAAATTGTTGCGCTCCCAGCCGACCATGCTGTTGAAGCCGTGGCCCGTCAGCGCCCGCCACCAGTCGTCGTAAGGCACCAGCGAATAGGTGTAGTGCGCGCCGACGGCATGCAGGCACAGGTAAAGGAAGATCAGCGTGTACGAGGTGCGCGAGAACACGAACCAGCGCCGCGTGAAGAGCAGCGCCGCGCCGAAGGCCAGCACCAGCGCGTTCTCCAGGGCCCAGTCCGCGCGGTCATGCGGCGCAATGGCCAGCGCCGTCCAGATCACGGCGAACAGCGCGCCCAGCGTGTACAGGTAGCGCCGGCGCGCGTCGGCCATGCTCAGTCTCCCTGGACCCGGCCGCGCAGCCGCTTGACTTCGCCGTGCAGCACCTTGCGCTGCACGCGCCGGCGTTGCGAGGCGCGGGTGGGCTTGGTCGGGCGGCGCGGTTTGTCGGTGCGCGCCGCCGCGCGCACCATGGAGATCAGGCGTTCGATGGCTTCGGCGCGGTTCTTTTCCTGGCTGCGGAACGCCTGCGACTTGATCACGATGACCCCGTCCTTGGAGACCCGGTGGTCGCTCAGCGCGCACAGCGCTTCTTTGATGTCCTCGGGCAGGCTGGAGGCGCGCACGTCGAAACGCAGGTGTACGGCGCTGGACACCTTGTTGACATTCTGGCCGCCGGCGCCCTGGGCGCGGATCATGGTGAACGCCAGGTCGCGTTCATCCAGGTAGAGGGAATCTTGGACGTGAAACATAGCCCGCAAGTATAGATGCGCCGCGCAAAGTAAAATAATGCGCTTTTGCCTGATTTATCCGGGGTTCGGCCTTATCCGGCCGCCGGCACCACCATGACTTATTCCGCCAAAGAAATCTTCAAGACGCTGCAGGGCGAAGGCGCCCACGCAGGCCGCGCGGCGGTCTTCTGCCGCTTTGCCGGCTGCAATCTCTGGACCGGCCGCGAAAGCGACCGCGCCAGCGCCGCCTGCACCTTCTGCGACACCGACTTCATCGGCACCGACGGCGACGGCGGCGGCAAGTTCGCCACGCCCGAGCTGCTGGCCGACGCCATCGCCGCGGCCTGGGGCCCCGGCGCCAATGACCGCTACGTGGTCTTCACCGGCGGCGAACCGCTGCTGCAGCTGGACGCGCCCCTGCTCACCGCCATCCACGCGCGCGGCTTCACCGTGGCCATCGAAACCAACGGCACCATCAAGCCGCCCGCCGGTATCGACTGGATCTGCGTCAGCCCCAAGGGCACGGCGCCCGTGGTCCTGGAGCGCGGCGACGAGCTCAAGCTGGTCTATCCACAGGCCAACGCGCGGCCCGAAACCTTTGCGCACCTGGACTTCGACCACTTCTTCCTGCAACCCATGGACGGCCCCGCGCGCGCGGCCAATACCGAGCAAGCCGTCCAGTACTGTATGCAGCATCCGCAATGGCGGCTCAGCCTGCAGACCCACAAATACATAGGCATTCCATGATTTACCCTAGCCCCCTGCGGAGCGCGCCATGATTTCCGTGACCCGCAGGCTGGAGTTCGACGCCGGCCACCGCATTCCCGACCACCGCAGCCAGTGCCGCAACCTGCACGGCCACCGCTACGTGCTGGAAATCACCCTGACCGGCGACGTGGTGCAGGCGCCCGGCGAGTCCGACAACGGCATGCTGATGGATTTCTCCGAGATCAAGCACATTGCCAAGACCCACATCGTGGATGTCTGGGACCATGCCTTCCTGGTCTATGAGGGCGACGCCGCCGTGCGCGGCTTCCTGGACAGCCTGCCCGGCCACAAGACCGTGGTGCTGGATCGCATCCCCACGGCCGAAAACCTGGCCGCCATCGTCTTCGAGACCCTGGCGCCGCACTATCACGGCCACTATGGCGCCGAACTGCGCCTGACCCGCGTGCGCCTGTACGAAACGCCCAACTGCTGGGCGGACTGCAACGGCTGAACGCCGGGGCGCGGCCGCCGCTGCCGCGCCCGTGTTTCCCGCGACACGGGAACCTTAGCTCTCGGTTTTCCATAGGCGGGAAGCCCGCCCCCTATTTTCCCGATTGAGAAAATCCATGGAGATAATCGCCATTTTCAATTATTAGTAAGCTAATAGATAGGATACAATCTATTCCATGAACACGCCCACCGACTCCCAGCTCATGGCCACCACCTCCGCCCTGATGGTCCTGTCGCGCGCCTATCGCGGCGCCGCCGACAAGGCCTTGGCCGACTACGGCCTGTCCCAGGCCACCGCCTGGCCCGTGATCCTGGCCGGCCGCCTGGGAGACGGCGTGCGCCAGGGCGCGCTGGCCGAAGCGCTGGGCGTGGAAGGCCCTTCGCTGGTGCGGGTGCTGGACCAGCTGGTCGCCGCCGGCCTGATGGAACGGCGCGAAGACCCGCACGACCGCCGCGCCAAGACCCTGCACCTGACCGACGCCGGCCAAGCGCTGCGCGCCAAGGTCGAGGACGTCCTGGTCGATCTGCGCCGCAACCTGTTCCGGGGCGTGAGCGAAGCGGACCTGCAAGCCTGCCTGCGGGTCTTCGACAGCCTGAAAGTCACCCTGGGCCGCGGCGGCGCCGGCACCCAGCCGCAGGACGAACAAGCGTGAAACTCCCCAACGTCCGCGAAACCATCTTCTCGCTCAAGAGCTACCTGAGCGCCATCATGGCGCTCTACCTGGCCTACAGCATGGGTTTGCCGCGTCCGTTCTGGGCCATGACCACGGCCTACATCGTGGCCCAGCCCTGGTCGGGCGCGGTGCGCTCCAAGGCGCTGTACCGCCTGATCGGCACGTTCGCCGGATCGGCCATGACGGTCTATATGGTGCCGCGCCTGTCGAACTCGCCCGTGGTCATGACCGCCGCCATGGTGCTGTGGGTGGGCGCCTGTCTGTACATGTCGGTGCTGGACCGCACCCCGCGCTCCTACCTCTTCATGTTGGCGGGCTACACCGCCGCCATGATCGGTTTTCCCAGCGTGACGGCCCCTGCCCAGGTATTCGACACCGCGCTCGCCCGCGTCGAGGAAATCACCCTGGGCATCGTCTGCGCCACCCTGATCCACAGCATCGTGCTGCCGCGCGGCCTGGCCCCGGCCCTGACGCTGATGCTGGACAAGGCCGTGCGCGACGCCCGCAACTGGATGCACGACACGCTCAGCGGCCAGGCCACCGAACAAAAGGACCGCGACCGCCGCGTGCTGGCCAACGACATCACGCAGCTGCGCCTGATGTCCACCCACGTGCCCTTCGACACCAGCAACCTGCGCTGGACCTCGGGCGCGGTGCGCGCCATGCAGGACCAGATCGCGTCCCTGACGCCCACCGTGTCCGCCGTGGAAGACCGCATGCGCGCCTTGCAGGCCGGCGGCCAGCCGCTGCCGGAGCCGGTCACGGCCTTGCTCGCCGACATCTCCGAATGGATCAACGCGGGCGCCCAGGCCACGCATGAAAGCGCGGTGCACTTGCGCGCCGCCGCTACCCGGCTCACGCCCACGATCGACAGCCGCTCCAGCTGGCGCGACGTGCTGCTGGCCAGCCTGATGACGCGCTTGCGCGAACTGGTCGACACCTATGACGAATGCCTGGCGCTGCGCCGCGAAATCCGCGCGGGCCTGGCGGGCGCGGCGCCGCGCGCACCGCGCGCCAACCGCGCGCCGAATGCCGCGCTGCATCGCGACCACGGCATGGCGCTGCTGTCGGCGCTGGCCGCCGGCGTGGCCATTTCGGTCTGCTGCGCCTTCTGGATCGGCACGGCCTGGAGCAACGGCGCCACCGCCGCGCTCATGGCCGCCATCTTCAGCTGCTTCTTCGCGTCGCAAGACAATCCGGTCCCCGGCATCATGCAGTTCCTGACCTACACGGTGTATTCGATCCCGCTGTCGGCGCTGTATCTGCTGGGCATCATGCCCGCCCTGCACTCGTTCGAGATGCTGGCCCTGGCCATGCTGCCCACGACCTTCGTGCTAGGCATCTTCATCGCCCGGCCCGCCACGGCCGGCAAGGCCATGGCGATGCTGTTCGGCTTTCTGGGCACGATGGCGCTGCAAGACACCAACACCGCCGACGTCGTGTCCTTCATCGATACGCAGGTGGCGCAGTGCATGGGCGTGGCCACGGCCGCCATCATCGCCGCCATCTTCCGCACCGTCAGCGCCGACTGGAGCGCGCGCCGCATCCAGGCCGCCAACTGGAAGGAGCTGGAAACGTTGGCGAGCTCGCCGCGCGCGCCTTCGCGCCATACCTACGCCGCCCGCATGCTGGACCGCATCGGCCTGCTGCAGCCGCGCCTGGCGCTGGCCCAGCGCCCGGACGACCTCGTCGCCGCCGACGCGCTGAAGGACCTGCGCGTGGGCCGCGACATTACCGAACTGCAACGCGCCCGGCGCCATCTGCCCATGGCCGAACCGGCCATCCAGCCGGTGCTGGACGGGCTGGCGAAATTCTTCCACGCCCGCTCGGCCTGGCAGATCGGCGAGAAGACACCCGAGTTCCTGGCGCAGATCGACCGCGCGCTGGCCAGCGTGGCCTCCACGCCCCCGGGCGCCGCCGCCCGCGACCGCGCCGTGGTCGCCCTGGTGGGCCTGCGCCGCGCCTTCTTCCCCGACGCGCCCGACTACAAACCCGCCCATCCGACCCTGGAGGGCCAAACATCATGATCGGCGAATTCAATCTCTATGGCGTCTATTTCCCCTGGCTGCTGGTGCTGGGCGTGGTGACCCTGGGCGTGGCCTGGGCGGTGCGCCGCGTGCTGGCCCGCGCCGGGCTGTACCGCCTGGTGTGGCACCCCGCGCTGTTCGACCTGGCGCTGTTCGTGGTGCTGCTGTACGGCGTATCCCTCATTTCCCCCTATTTTCTCCAGAGATAAGCATGAAACTCCCCAATGCCCTGCGCCCCGCAGCCATCGGCAAGTTCGCGGTGACCGCCGTCGTCGTCGCCGCGGCCGCCTACGCCGGCTGGCAGCTCTGGGTGCACTATGAAGTCGAACCCTGGACCCGCGACGGCCGCGTCAAGGCCTACGTGGTGCAGGTCGCGCCCGATGTCTCCGGCCTGGTGACCAGCGTGCCGGTGCACGACAACCAGGACGTGAAGGCCGGCGACGTGCTGTTCGAAATCGACCGCGCGCGCTTCCAGCTGGCCTACGACCAGGCCCAGGCCTCGGTGCGTTCCGCGCAAGTGGCGCGCGACCAGGCGGTGCGCGACGCCAAGCGCAACCGCTCGCTGGGCCAATTGGTGGCCGCCGAAGCGCTGGAGCAAAGCCAGACCAAGCTGCAGCAGACCGAAGCCGCGCTGGCCCAGGCCGAAGTGCAGCTCGATACCGCGCGCCTGAACCTGGAGCGCAGCCGGGTGCTGGCCGTCAACGACGGCCGTATCACCAACCTGGACCTGCGCGCCGGCTCCTATGCCACCGCCGGCCGCGGCGTGATGGCGCTGGTGGACTCCAGCTCGTTCTACGTCGAAGGCTACTTCGAGGAAACCAAGCTGCCCGGCATCCATGAAGGCGATCCCGTCACCGTGACGCTGATGGGCGACTCGCACCCTATCCGCGGCCACGTCGAAAGCATCGCCATGGGCATCGCCGACCGCGACCGCAGCACCGGCGCCAACCTGCTGCCCAACGTCAATCCCACGTTCAACTGGGTCCGCCTGGCGCAGCGCATCCCGGTGCGCGTGAAGATCGACGACGTGCCCGAAGGCGTGCGCCTGGTGGCCGGCCAGACCGCCACCGTGTCGGTGGATTCGGGTCCGGCCCACGCGCTGGCCGAGACGCACCAGCCGTCCTGACCGGCCGTCCTGATCGTTCCTTTTTTCCAACCCTGCTTTCTTATCGACGCACAGCCGTAATTGCCATGAACACCAGATACCTCCTGCCTCTTACGCTGGCCCTTGTGCTGGCCGGATGCACCACCGTCGGCCCGGACTACCAGGTGCCCGCCGGATCGGTGGCCGAGCGGCAGAGCGCGCAGACGCCATTCACGGAAGCGCGCGACGCCGTGTTCCGGCAGGATGCGGTGCCCGGCCACTGGTGGCGCCTGTACGACGACCCGGTCCTGGACGGGCTGGTGGAAAAAGCCCTGGCTGCCAACACCGACCTGCGCGTAGCCAGCGCCAACCTGGAACGCGCCCAGGCCGCGGTGAAGGAAACCCAGGCGCAGCAACAGCCCACGATCGGCGTCAATGCCACGCCCAGCTTCGGCCATGTATCCGGCTTGCAGGAGCTGCAACCCGGCATCGATCCACCCAACCGCTGGTCCTACTCCATGGGCGCCAGCGTGTCGTATCAGCTGGACCTGTTCGGCCAGATCCGCCGCGCCGTGGAAGCCGCCAGCGGCGACGAGCAGGCGGCGCAGGCCGCCTACGACGCCACCCGCGTCACCGTGGCCGCCGAGACCGCCCGCGCCTACGCCAATATGTGCGCGGCCGGCATGCAGCTGGCCTCCGCCCAGCATTCGGTGCAGGTGCAGCAGCAATCCCTGGACGCGGTCGACCGCCTGCAGCGCGCCGGCCGCGGCACGGCGCTGGACGTGACCCGCGCCCGCAGCCAGCTGCAACAATTGCAGGCCAACCTGCCGCCGTTCCAGGCCCAGCAGCGCACCGCGCTGTACCGCTTGGCGGCGCTGACCAGCCAGACGCCCGGCGAGATCTCGCCCGCGCTGCTGCAATGCGCCCAGGCCCCCCGCCTGACCGAGACCATCCCCGTGGGCGACGGCGCCGAGCTGCTGCGCCGCCGTCCTGACATCCGCCAAGCCGAACGCACGCTGGCCGCGGCCACCGCCCGCATCGGCGTGGCCACGGCGGACCTGTATCCGAAGATCGCGCTGGGCCTGTCGGCCGCCTCGGGCGGCCCGGCCGCCATGTTCGGCGACCGCGGCACCTTCAGCTGGAGCGTCGGTCCGCTGATCTCTTGGACGATCCCCAACACCGGCGCGGCGCAGGCCCGCATCGCCGAAGCCCAGGCCAGCACCAAGGCCGCGGCGGCGCGCTTTGACGCCAGCGTGCTCAATGCCCTGCGGGAAACGGAAAGCGCGCTGGTGGTCTACGCGCGCCAGCTGGACCGCGACGCCGCCCTGCGCGCCGCGCGCGACCAGAGCGCCGAGGCCGCCTCGCAAGCGAGCCGCCTGTTCCAGTACGGCAAGACCGACTACCTGACGGTGCTGGACGCCGAGCGCACGCTGGCCAGCAATGAAAGCGCGCTGGCCGCCTCGCAGGCGGATCTCAGCAACGACCAGATCGCGCTGTTCCTGGCGCTGGGCGGCGGCTGGGAAAAGTGATCAATGCACCGACGTGCCGTCCGGCGGCGTCTGGTTCAGGCCCAACGCGGCCTCCCAGCTGCGCAGCGGCACGCAGGTCTTCAGGCGCACGATGGCACGTTCGATCAGCGCCGGATGCAGCGCGTGTCCCACATTGCTGGCGATGTCGATGGTCGAATCCCCGTGCAGTTCGCTCAGGCGCGCCTGGGCGGCCTGGATGTGCGCCACGCTCATGATGGGATCGGCCTCGCCATGCAGCAGGTGCAGCGTGGTGTACTGCGGCGCGGTCTTGGGCAGCTGGGCATAGCGGCCTGAAAACGCGATGACGCGGCCGGCCATGCCGTCGTGCGCCTGCACCAGTTCCAGCGCCATGATGGCGCCCTGCGAAAAGCCCGCCAGCGCCGTGTCCGATTGCAGCAGGCCGAAACGCGCCTGCGCCTCGCGCATATAGGCTTCCAGGGGCGGCAGCGCCCGCGCCACGCGCTCGGGCCGGTTTTCCTCGGTCACGCCGCGCACCGAGAACCATTGCCGGCCCTCGCCGCCGCCGTCGAAGGGCTCGAAACCCTGGGGCACCAGCACCGCCGCGCTCGGGAACGCCGCGCGCACGGCTTTTGCCAGCGGCTCCATGTCGTCGGGGGTGCCGCCCACGCCGTGCAGCAAGATGAACAGCTGGCGCACGTCGACGCCGGCATCGGGAAGGAATTCGATAGAAGTGGAAGACGCCATGAAACCGCTCCGTGCTGGCTGGGGCCGCCAAACGGCCCCGGAATAGCTGCATTGTAAAATGCGCGCCTTGAAGCAACCTTTGCCGCACCGCCACGGACCGGCTGGCTTGCGCGGCGTTGCCCGGCGGGCAGGCCCGCATGCCCGTGCCTGATGGTCCGCCGCCGCGGCAACCTCCTACCCCAGCAATGCAAACTCCGACAACAGAATCCGGCGCCACGCCTGCCGGCCAGAACCAGCTGCATCGCGTGCTCAAGGCGCGCCACCTCACGATGATAGCGTTGGGCGGAGCCATCGGCACCGGCCTGTTCGTGGCCTCCGGCGCCGCCATCGCCCAGGCCGGACCGGGCGGCGCGCTGATGGTCTACCTGGCCATCGGCCTGATGGTCTACTTCATCATGACCAGCCTGGGCGAACTGGCTACCTTCATGCCGGTATCGGGTTCCTTCTGCACCTATGCCTCGCGCTATGTGGATGGGGGCTTCGGCTTCGCGCTGGGCTGGAACTTCTGGATCAGCTGGGCCACGGTGGTGGCGGTGGACGTGGTGGCCGCGCAACTGGTCATGGCGTACTGGTTCCCCGACACGCCGGGCTGGATATGGAGCGTGCTCTTCCTGGCCCTGACCTTCGGCCTGAACGCCTTTTCCGCGCGCAGCTTCGGCGAGGCCGAATACTGGTTCGCCATCATCAAGGTCGTCGCCGTGCTGTGCTTCATCGGCGTCGGGCTGGCGATGCTGGTCGGCATCATCCACAGCGGCACGCCCGTGGGCCTGGTCAACTGGTCGGTCGGCGATGCGCCCTTCGTGGGCAATGCGGCCACCTGGGTGGGCGTGGCGATGGTGGTGGCCTATTCGTTCCAGGGCACGGAACTGGTGGCCGTGGCCGCCGGCGAATCCGAGAATCCCCGCCGCAACGTGCCGCGCGCGATCAACCACGTATTCTGGCGCATCCTGCTGTTCTACGTGCTGGCCATCCTGATCATCGGCCTGCTGCTGCCCTATACCGACCCGCAACTGCTGCGCAACGAAGTGGAAGACATCGCCGTCAGCCCCTTCACGCTGGTGTTCCAGCACGCCGGGCTACTGTCGGCGGCCACCGTGATGAACGCCGTGATCCTGACCTCGGTGCTGTCGGCCGGCAATTCCGGCATGTACGCGGCAACGCGGATGCTGTTCAACATGGCGGCGGAAGGCCAGGCGCCCGCCGTGTTCCGGCGCGTGACCCGCAGCGGCGTGCCGCTGTACGCGCTGATGGCCACCGCGCTGCTGGCCTGCCTGTGCCTGTTCAGCCTGGTGTATAGCCCCAAGGCCGTCTACATCTGGCTGCTGAACTTCGCCGGCATGACCGAGTTCATCGTGTGGCTGAGCATCGCGGTCAGCCATTACCGCTTCCGCCAGGGCTATGTGAAGCACGGCTACGACACCGCCGACCTGCCCTACAAGGCCGGCCTGTTCCCCTTCGGCCCGCTGCTCGCCTTTGTGCTGTGCCTGCTGGTCACGCTGGGCCAGAACTACCAGGCCTTCCTGCAAGACCGCATCGACTGGATCGGCGTGATCTCCACCTACCTGGCGATCCCGCTGTTCCTGGCTTTGTGGATCGGCCACCGGCTGGTGCGAAAGTCGCACTGGATCCGGTATGAGGATATGCGGTTTTATGGGCTGGATCTGGATCGCGCGGCGGGTGTGCAACCCTCGGTATCTACGGTAGAAAGCGCGCGGGTTTAGTCTTGATCCGTATGCCCGGACACGACTAGAATCGTATCCAACACGGCCCACCCCTCTGCATCGAAAGGTGTACGGGTGGGTTTTCTTTTGGGCTACCGCGTTACCGGCGCAAAACTATTCGCGGCGCGCTCCGCCCCTTTTAACTACTGTATATACATACAGCTATAATGACGCATCGGCCACTACCCCGGTTCCTGCCATCCAGGAACCGATTGCCATGCAGTCCCCAGAACGTATCCATCCCGCGTTGTGGCGCGCCACCCAGTTGGCCCAAGGCGCCGCCCGCACCCTGCCCACCGGGCATGCCGCGCTGTCCGCCGAGCTGCCGGACGGCGGCTGGCCGCTGGGTTCCCTGAACGAATTGCTGGTCCCGCACCCCGGCATCGGAGAAATCCGCCTGCTGCGTCCGGCGCTGGCCCAACTGGAAACACGCCGCGCCATTGCGCTGGTGCAGCCGCCGCACGCGCCCCACATCGCCAGCTGGATGAGCTGGCGGCTGGATCCGCGCCAATTGCTCTGGGTGGCGCCTGAAAAACCCGTGGACGCGCTCTGGGCCGCCGAACAGATCCTGAAGAACGGCAGCTGCGGCGCGCTGATCTGCTGGCTGCCCCATGTGCGCCCCGAATCCCTGCGCCGCCTGCACCTGGCCGCCCAGGCCAGCGACCTGCTGTTCATCGCCGTGCGCCCCAGCAGCGCGGCGCAGAACGCCACGCCCGCGCCCTTGCGGCTGGCGCTCGCGCCGGCTGCGGGCGGCCTGTCCGTCCACATCCTCAAGCGCCGCGGGCCTGCCTGCGACACGCCGCTGTACGTGGGCCTGGACACCGGCGTCACCACTCCTGTTACTCCCCGCCATGCGCCTCTGGATCGCCGCCTTCCTGCGCTGCCTGCCGCTGGACGCACTGCGCCCGCACTGGCCGCTTGAGGGGCAGGCGTTCGCGGTCCTGGAACAGGAACGCGTCGCCGCCCTGACGCCCGCCGCCCGCCGGGCCGGCGTCAAGCCGGGCATGCGCCGCGCCGGCGCGGCCGCCATCGCCCCCGGGGTCGAACTGCTGCCCCGCGATGTCCAGGCCGAGGCCGAAGCCTTGCAGGGCGCGGCGCTGGCGCTGCTGCAATACACCCCCGAAGTCGCCCTGGCCGACGGCGACACCCTGCTCCTGAACGTGGGCGCCAGCCTGATGTTCTTCCGCGGCCCCAAAGCCCTGCACCGTCGGGTGGCCGCCACGCTGCGGGCGCTGGACCTGCGCGTCTCGCTCGGCATGGCGCCGACCGCCGCCGGCGCCTGGCTGCTGGCGCGCAGCCCCGGCCGGCGCGCGCCCCGGCGCACCCTGACGCTGCCCACGTTGACCCGGCGGCTGGACGCCCTGCCGCTCTCCTTGCTGCCGCAGGCGCAGGCCCGCCGCGACTGGCTCGACGACATCGGCTGCCATACCCTGGCGGACCTGCGCGCCCTGCCGCGCGCGGGCCTGCAGCGGCGCAGCGCGCCTGAACTGCTGCAGGCCCTGGACGCCGCCTACGGCCTGGCGCCCGAACTGCATCGCTGGATCGAGCCGCCGCACCAGTTCTCGCGGCGCATCGAACTCACCGACTACGTCGAACACACCGACGCGGTGCTGGCGGTGGCGCGCCGGCTGGCCGAACAATTGGGCGGCTGGCTCAGCGCCCGGCAACTGGCCGTGCGCCGCGTGGTGCTCAGCATGGAACACGAACGCGGCCGCCACGCCCGGCCGCCCACCGAACTGGAGCTGGCCCTGGCCCAGCCAGTCTGGCAGGCGCCGCAGATCCTCCACTTGCTGCGGGAAAAGCTGGCCCGTTTCACCCTGGAAGCGCCCGTGATCGCCGTGGCGCTGCTGGCGCCCGACACGGTCGAGCAGCCCGCCGCCAGCACCACCCTGTTCCCCGAGCCCGGCGGCACGCCCGCCGACCATGCCCGGCTGCTGGACCTGCTGGTGGCGCGGCTGGGCCGCGATCAGGTGCGCCATGCCCACCCGGTGCCCGACCACCGCCCCGAGGCCGCCAACGCCTGGGGCGACGCGCTGTCTCCGCCCCAGCGCCCCGCGCCCCTGCCCGCCCTGCTGGACCGGCCCTTCTGGCTGCTGGACCCGCCGCTCCCCTTGAAGCTGTCCGGCCACCGGCCGCAGTACGGCGGCCAGGCGCTGCGGCTGATGCGCGGCCCGGAACGCATCGAAAGCGGCTGGTGGGACCCGGCCCTGACCGTGCGCGACTATTTCGTCGCCGAGGACGCCGCCGCCGCGCGCTACTGGATCTACCGCGAGCGCGACGACGAACACGCCCGCTGGTTCCTGCATGGGCTCTACGCCTGAAGCGGCATGCGCATGGACGACGACGACACCCCCGGCATCCTGGCCCAGCTGCCCGGCTATGCCGAGCTGCAATGCCAGTCCAATTTCTCTTTCCTGCAGGGCGCTTCGCACCCCGAGGAACTGATCGACCGCGCCGCTGAACTTGGCTACGCCGCGCTCGCCATCACCGACGAATGCTCGCTGGCAGGCGTGGTCCGCGCCCACGTGGAGGCCCGCGCCCGCAAGCTGCCGCTCCTCATCGGCGCCACCTTCGAACTGCGCGCCGCGCCCGACGCCGCGCCGCTGGGCCTGACCCTGCTGGCGCAGACGCGCGAGGGCTACGGCAACCTGTCCGAACTGATCACCCTGGCCCGCACCCGCGCGCCCAAGGGCGAATACCGACTGGCGCCCGAAGACCTCACCGACCCGCCCTCGGGCTACGCCCATCTGCAACACCTGCCCGAATGCCTGGCCATCCTGAGTCCCGCCTACGGCACCGACGCCGACCGCATGTCCGAGCAGGCGCGCTGGCTGGCGCGCGTCTTCCCCCATCGCGCCTGGGTGGGGCTGACCCTGCTGCACCGCTCGCGCGACGACCTGCACCGCGCCGCGGTCGAACACGCCGCGCAGGCCGCGGACCTGCCCATCGTGGCGCTGGGCCAGGTGCAGATGCACCTGCGTTCGCGCAAGCCGCTGCACGACACGCTGACCGGCATCCGCACCCGCCAGCCGGTGTCGCAATGCGGCTACGAACTGTCCGGCAACGCCGAACAGCACCTGCGCACGCGCATGCGGCTGGCCAACCTGTATCCCCCGCAGGCGCTGGCCCAGACGCTGGCCGTGGCCCGCCGCTGCGCCTTCTCATTGGACGAGCTGCGCTACGAATACCCGGACGAAATCATTCCGCGAGGCCACACGCCGGCGACCTATCTGCGCCAGGAAACCCTGGCCGGGGCCGCCCGCCGCTTTCCGTCCGGCACGCCGGACAGCGTCACCACGCAGATCGAAAAAGAGCTGGCCCTGATCACGGACCTGCACTACGAAGCCTATTTCCTCACGGTCTACGACATCGTCCAGTACGCCCGCGGGGCAGGCATCCTGTGCCAGGGCCGCGGCTCCGCCGCCAACTCCGCGGTCTGCTACTGCCTGGGCATCACCGAAGTGGATCCGGTGCGCGGCAACAACCTGTTCGAACGCTTCATCAGCAAGGAACGCAACGAGCCGCCCGACATCGACGTGGACTTCGAGCATCAGCGCCGCGAAGAAGTCATCCAGTACATCTACCGCAAATACGGCCGCGACCGCGCCGCGCTCACCGCCGTGGTCATCTCCTACCGCCCGCGCAGCGTGCTGCGCGATACCGGCAGCGCGCTGGGCGTGGACGCAGGCGTCATCGACGCCGTGGCCCGCGCCCACCAATGGTGGGACGGCAAGAAGGAAATGCTGCGCACGCTGGGCGCCTGCGGCCTGGATCCCGAATCGCAGGTGGCGCGCCAATGGGCGGCGCTGGCGCAGACCCTGATGGGCTTTCCGCGCCACCTGTCGCAGCACCCCGGCGGCTTCGTGATTTCACGCGGCAAGCTGTCGCGCCTGGTGCCCATCGAGAACGCCGCCATGGCAGACCGCAGCGTCGTGCAATGGGACAAGGACGACCTGGACGCGCTGGGCCTGCTGAAAGTGGACGTGCTGGCGCTGGGCATGCTGTCAGCGCTGCGCCGCACGCTGGAGCTGGCCGGCCAGCGCCGCGGCCAACCCTTGCGGCTGCAGGACATACCCCCCAGCGACACGCCCACCTACGACATGATCTGCGACGCCGACACCATAGGCGTGTTCCAGATCGAATCCCGCGCCCAGATGACCATGCTGCCGCGCCTGCGCCCCCGCCAATACTACGACCTGGTGGTGCAAGTGGCCATCGTGCGGCCCGGCCCGATCCAGGGCGGCATGGTCCATCCCTACCTGCGCCGCCGCCAGGGCAAAGAGCCCGAAACCTATCCCAGCGAAAAAGTGCGCGAGGTGCTCAGCCGCACCATGGGCGTGCCCATCTTCCAGGAACAGGTCATGCAGATCGCCGTGGTGGCCGCCGGCTTCACGCCCGGTGAATCCGACCAGTTGCGCCGCTCCATGGCGGCCTGGAAGCGCAAGGGCGGCGTGGACAAGTACCGCGCCAAGCTGGTGGGCGGGCTGCTGGCCCATGGCTACGCGCTGGATTTCGCCGAAGCGCTGTTCCGGCAGATCGAAGGCTTTGGCGAATACGGTTTCCCCGAAAGCCACGCCGCCAGCTTCGCGCTGCTGGCCTATGCCAGCTCGTGGCTCAAGCGGCACGAGCCCGAAGCCTTCCTGGCCGCCCTGCTCAACTCTCAGCCCATGGGCTTTTACGCTCCCGCCCAACTGGTGCAGGACGCTCGCCGCCATGGCGTCTGCGTGCTGCCGCCGGATGTGACGATCAGCGGCTGGGACTCGGCGCTGGAGACCCTGCCCGATGGCCACCCGGGTGCCCGCCGGACCGCGCATCTCCACGCGCCCCCGGCCGATGGCGTACGCCCCGCCGTCAGGCTGGGCCTGAGCCTGATCCAGGGCGCCCGCGAGGACGCCGCCCGGCGCATCGAAGCCGCGCGCGCCGCCGCCCCCTTTGCCGACACCGGCGACCTGGCCCGCCGCGCCGCGCTCACCCGCCACGACCTGAACGCCCTGGCCGCCGGCGACGCCCTGCGCACATTGGCGGGCCACCGCCGCCAGGCCAGCTGGGAAGCCGCCGCCAGCGTGCAAAGCCGCGACCTGCTGCGCGATGCCGCCATCCAGGAAACCCAGGCGCCGCAGTTGTCCGCTCCGTCCGAGGGCCAGACCGTGGCGGCCGACTACCGCAGCGTGGGGCTGACCCTGCACAGCCACCCGGTGGCGCTGCTGCGCGCCCAATTGGCGGCGCGCAATTTCCAGCCCGCTTCGGTGCTCAACGGCTACCCCGACAAGCGCGTGGCGCGCGCCTGCGGCATCGTCACCGTGCGCCAGCGTCCGCAAACCGCCAAGGGGGTGATCTTCGTCACGCTGGAAGACGAGACCGGCCCCGTCAACGTGGTCGTGCGTACGGAACTCATAGAACGCCAACGCCGCGAACTGCTGGGGGCCGCGCTGCTGGGCGTCTATGGGTCCTGGCAAAGCGTGGACGGGGTGCGCCACCTGATCGCGCAGCGGCTGGTGGACCTGTCCGAGCTGCTGGGCGACTTGAACACCCAGAGCCGCAATTTCCACTAAGCGCTCCGGCCGCCGTTCAATCGCCGAACAGCGTGGCCAGGTCCAAGGCCTGCGCCATGGCCTGGTAGCCGGCATCGTTGGGATGCAGGTTGTCGCCCGAGTCATACGCGGGCAGCAGCCGCGCCGGATGCGCCGGATCGCGCAGCACCGCGTCAAAATCCACCACTGCGTCGAACACGCCGCTTTCGCGGATCCAGCGATTCACCTCCCGACGCACCGCGTCCTTCGCCGGGTTGTAGTGGCCCGACAGCGGCGTGCCATGCAGCGAACCTTCATACGGCGCGATGGTGCCGCCCACGATGCGCACGCCGCGCAGGCGCGCGGCCTCCGCCAACTGCCGGTAGCCCTCGGTCAACCTGGCCGCCGTCATGGGCGCGTCGTCCGGCGCGAAGCCGCTGTCCGGCCAACCGATGTCATTGATGCCCATCATCATCACCACCGTGCGCACGCCCGGCTGCGACAGCACGTCGGCATCAAAGCGCGCCATCGCGTTCACGCCCATCTTGTCGCCCCAGACCCGCGCGCCTGAAATGCCCGCGTTCGCCACGCCCATGCCCTGCGGCGCCAGCCGGCGGGCCAGGAAATCCGGCCAGCGGCGATTGGCGCCCGGCGTCGAGCCATTGCCATCGGTCAAGGAATCCCCAAACGCCACCACCACCGGCGCGCGCGACGGGCTCTCCACCCAGACCCCGGCCAGGAAAGCCCGGCCTTGCAGCGCCTGCGCATCAGGCAGCTCCGCCGCCGCCGTCGCATCGCCCCGCACCAGGGCGCCGGTCTGCTGTGCGCCCCAGTGGAAGGTCGTGACCGGCGTCGCCTGCGGAAAGTAAAGACTGACGGCCAGTTCGGCCAGCGCGGACACCGGCAGGTCCACCGGATCGCTGACCGCCTGCGCCCCTGGCGCCACCGTCACGCTTGGCCGACCGCCAAAGGCCAGCCCGCGGCGGGACGCCGGACGGATCGCCGCAGGGCCCGAGGCCAACGCCACGCTGGCCGCGCCGATCTCCAGCGGCTGCGTGCCATAGCGGTTGGACAGCACCACCCGCAAGCGCGGTCCGCCCACGCTGAGCATCAAGGTCTGGCGCAAGGTCTGTTCACGCAATTCGGCCGGCATCTCCGTGGGCAGCACGAACGCATCCTCCCACAGCGGTTGCGGGCTGGCGAACCAGGAGCTGACCCAACCGGCACGCGCAGAATCGGCCGGAGTGGACGGCTGCGCCGCGATGGTGGCGGACGGGGCCAGGACCGAAAGGCCACCGGCCAAGGCAACGGCCGAAACCAGGGAATGAAGATTGAAGCGATTCATGACGACTCCAGAAAAAGAGAAAGTGACGTCACGATAGGTTCTTCCCAATTCCACCGGTAGAACCCTAAACTGCATACCGCTTCTTCCAATAAGGAATGACCATGGACACGCTGCGCGCCATGCGGGCCTTCGTCCGCGCCGTGGAGCTGGGCACCCTGTCGGCCGTCGCCCGCGAACAAGCGCTGAGCCAGCCGGCCCTGAGCAAGATTGTCGCCGCGCTGGAAAAGGACCTGAACGTGCGGCTGCTGGAACGCAGCACCACGCGCGTCGTGCCCACCGAACAAGGCAAGCGCTTCTACGAACGCGCCACCCGCGTCCTGGAGGAATACTCGGAGGCCGTGGCCGACGCCCGCGGCCAGACCGAAAAGCCCGCCGGCTTCCTGCGCATCAACGCGCCCGTGGCGCTAGGCCAGTTCCGGCTGAACGCGCTGATACGGGAATTCCTGGACGACCATCCCGACATCCAGGTCGAACTGATCCTGAACGACCGCTACGTGGACCTGGTGGAAGAAGGCGTGGACGTGGCGCTGCGACTGGGCGGCAACCTGCCGCCCAACGCCATCGCGCGCAAGGCGGCCATGTCGCCGCGCTATCTGGTCGCCGCCCCCTCCTACCTGGCGCAGCACGGCAAGCCCCGCGCGCCCCGCGATCTGGCCGCTCACGAGTACGTGCGCTTTGCCTGGCTGGCTGCCGGCGACACCCTGGAACTGCACCAGGGCGCCACGCTCGCCACGGTCCAGACCCAGGGGCGTTTCCGCGTCAACAACGCCCTGGCCATCCGCGAAAGCCTGGCCATGGGAGCCGGCATCGGATTGTGCCCCGCGTGGCTGGTGCAGGACCTGATCGCCAGCGGCGAACTGCTGCGCGTCCTGCCCAAATGGAGCGCCACGCCGCAAGAAGCCTTCCTCATCTATCCATCGCGCCGCTACCAGTCGCTGCGGGCGCGGCTGCTGATCGACTTCCTGAATGACCGGCTGGCCCGCCTGCCCGGCATGCAGGTGCCTTAACCGCAGACGGCGCGCACCAGGTTCCGATAGATGCCGCGGGCGCCTTCCAGCTGCTCCAGCGCAATGGATTCGTCGATCGTATGGGCATCCTCTTCATTGCCCGGTCCCAGGCCTATCGTCGGAATGCCGCGGCGCCCGGCCGATTCCGACCCGTTGGTGCAGAATGCCCAACTGCCGACCACCGGATCCCGGCCGCTGCCGCTGACCGCCGCGCGTGCAGCCTGCAACAGCCCGGCCTCTTCGTCGCAACGCCAACCCGGCAGCCAGCGCGGCGGCGTCGCGTGCTGCCCGGTATAGGTCGCCACCCGATCCTCGCTGACCTGCAAGGTGAAATCAGACAGGCCATGTGCCGTCAGATGCCCGCGGATCTGCGCCAACACGTCCTCCAGGCTTTCGCCCGACACGGTGCGCCGGTCGAAGCGTATCGTCGTCGAGATCGGAATCATGGAGATCGACGGGTAAGGATGCGACACGATGTCCGTCGGCACCAGCAGCGCCTGGCCTAGCACCTCGTCGCGCGGCAGCGGCAGGCTTTCCAGCACGGCCAGTGCCCGCGCCGCCGCATGCAGGGGATTGACGCCAATATGCGGCGTCGCCGCGTGCGCCGGCTTGCCGTGGAAAGTCAGCAGCAGCTCCACCCGTCCCTTCTGCCCCGCCTTGATCTGCAATTTCGAAGGCTCGCAGATGACCACCGCCTGCGGCGCGCAGGCGTCCAGCACCGAAGCCAGCGCATGCCCTTCGATGATTTCCTCCAGCACGCTGGCCGACACCGCCACGCGGCGCTTCAAGCCCTCCCGCGCCGCCTCCGCCACGCCGCAGATCGCCGCGGCGATGCCGCCCTTCATGTCGGTGCTGCCACGCCCGTACAGCCGGCCATCCCGGATCTCGGCGCCGAACGGATCAAAGCGCCAGTCGCCCGCCACCGGCACCACATCCATGTGCCCGTCGAACAGCAAGGCCACGTCCGCATCCGCCGGGCCGATCAGGCCCAGCACCGAGCCATTGCCATCGGTCGTGACCGAGCTGAAGCCCGCCTCGCGCAGGGTCGCGGCCATCAGCGCCGCCATCTCGCCTTCCTTGCCCGAAAGGCTGGGAATGCGCACCATTGCCTGCGTCAACGCAACTACGTCCAGAGTCATCATCATTCCTGTCTGAGAATGACGGGCGCGACGCGCCCGCCTGTGAATGGAGGGCGGCGCCTACCGGTTGACCAGGCTCTTCGGCACGCGGTAGACCAGCACCGCCCCGATCAGCGCGAAGCTGGCAAGGAAATACATGCCCCAGTCGGTCGACCCGGTCAGGTCCTTGATCCAGCCGATGGCATAGGGGCTGACAAAAGCCGCCAGCCCGGCGAACGAATTGATCCCGGCAATGCCCGCCGCCGCGCTCTTGCCTTCCAGGAACGAGGTCGGCAGGCTCCAGAACAACGGCGAGCACACCATGCAGCCGGCGGCCGCCACCGACAGCATGGCCACGGCCAGAACCGGGTTATGGCTGAACAGCGTGCTGAGCGCCAAGCCCGTCCCGCCCACCAGGAAAGGCACGATCATGTGCCAGCGGCGTTCCCGCGTCGCGTCCGAATGGCGGCACACCAGCACCATCGAGATCACCGCGCACACGTTCGGCACCGCCGTCAGCAGGCCAATGTCCAGCAGCGACACCACGCCGGTGGAACGGATCACTGAAGGAATCCAGAACGCCAGGCCCGACAGGCTGGACACCGTGCAATAGCAGATCAGCGCCATATGCACGACGCGCCGGTCCTTGAGCAGCGTCAGCATCGACACATGCTCCGTCTTGGCGGTCTTCTCGCTCTGCAGGTTCTGACCCAGCCGCGACTTCTCCGCCGGCAAGAGCCAGCGCGCATCGTCGATGCGGTCATCCAAGTACCAGAACACCGCCAGGCCCAGCAGCACCGAGGGAATCGCCTCGATGATGAACATCCACTGCCAGCCGGCCATGCCGTGCGTGTCATGGAAAGCCTCCATCACCCACCCCGACAGCGGCCCGCCCAGGATGCCGGCGAACGGCACCGCCGTCATGAACACCGCCACGATCTGGCCGCGCCGGTTCGACGGAAACCAATAGGTCAGGTACAGGATGATCCCGGGATAGAAGCCGGCCTCGGCCGCCCCCAGCAGGAAGCGCAGGATGTAGAACTGGGTCGGCGTCTGCGTCAGCGCCATGGCGGCCGAGATGATGCCCCACAAGATCATGATGCGCGCCAGCGTCTTCTTCGCGCCGATGCGGTGCATCAGCACGTTGCTCGGCACCTCGAACAGGAAATAGCCGATGAAGAAAATGCCCGCGCCCAGGCCGTACACCGTTTCGCTGAACTTCAGATCGTCCAGCATCTGCAACTTGGCAAAGCCGACGTTCACCCGGTCCAGGAACGCCGCGATGTAGCACACCATCAAAAACGGCAGCAGCCTCCACGCCACCTTCCGATACAGCGCATCATCCCGCGCCGCCAGGGGATCCTTGTCTGCGGCAACGGGAGGCGCCGCAATGCTCTCTACTGACTGGTCCATATTTTCACCTTGGGGTCTGTATTTTTTTAGGCCGAACGCTCCCCTGCAGGCGCTCGGGGCGCCCGCATGCTGTTTTTTATGGGAAGGGAACGTCCGGGCCGGTTATGCGGCCAGCCTAACGGCCGGCCGCGCTGGCCGCGCCGCAGGTCAGGCGGTGATCGCCGCCTCCGGCGCAGGTTCCACCGCGCCTCTGCGTTCCGTGATCAGGCCGTAAGCCTCGGGACGCCGGTGCCGCTCGAAATTGAACGTGGTGTTCTTGTACGACAGGCACAGGTCCAGGTCGCAGCGCGCGATCGCCAGCTCATCGCCCTTGGTCGAGCAGGCGGCCACGATCTCGCCCGACGGCGCGATGATGCAGCTGCCGCCTATCATCTCGCAGCCCTCTTCCTTGCCGGCTTTGGCCACGCCCACCACCCAGGTGCCGTTCTGATAGGCGCCGGCCTGCATCACCAGATGATTGTGGAACATGGACAGGTCGTCATGCTCGGGCGCCGGCGGGTTGTGCACTGGCGTGTTGTAGCCGAGCAGGATCATTTCGGCCCCTTGCAACCCCATCACGCGATAGGTCTCGGACCAGCGGCGGTCATTGCACAGCGCCATACCCATTACGCCGCCAAAGCCGCGCCAGACATCGAACGATTCGCCCGGCTCGAAGTAGTGCTTCTCCAGATGCTGGAAAGCGCGCCAGGGCTCGTTCTCGGCGTGCCCAGGCAGGTGCACCTTGCGGTACTTGCCGATGATTTCGCCGTTCTGGTTCACCAGGATCGACGTGTTGAAGCGGCGCTTGACGCCCTGCTCCACCGCCAGTTCCGCATAGCCCAGGTAAAAACCGATGCCCAGCTTGCGCGCGGTCTCGAACAGCACCCGGGTTTCCGGACCGGGCATCTCGCTTTCATAGAACGCGTCGATCTCGGCCGGATCTTCCATGTACCAGCGCGGGAAGAAAGTCGTCAGCGCCAGCTCCGGAAATACCACCAGCTGGCAGCCCATGGCATGGGCCTGGCGCAGATGCGCGAGCAGGCGCTCGACGACGTCGCGACGCGTGTCGCTGCGCTGGATCGGCCCAAGCTGCGCGGCCGCGACATTGATGATGCGTGACATGTTCAGTCTCCTACGGTTTCATTGTTCTGCGAGTTCGAGCATCAGTTCCAGCAACACGCCGGCGCCCGCCTCGATATCTTGGTCATGCGTGAATTCGGCGACGTTGTGCGACAGCCCGCCCACGCTGGGCACGAACACCATGCCCGTCGGGCACATGCGCGCCAGCATCTGGGCATCGTGTCCGGCGCCGCTGGGCAGCCGCCGCACGCGGTGTCCGCGGCTGCGGGCGATTTCCTCGACCCGGCCGACGATGGCCTCGTCAAACGCCACCGGCGCAAAATCGGCCAGTACCCGATGGCTCAGTTCCACGCCTTCAGCCGCCGCAGCCTGCGCCGCGTACGCCATGCAGCGTGCAATCGCCTCCTGCAAGGCCGCGCCGTCGGTGTTGCGCAGGTCCAGCGTGAAGGTCGCGCGGTTGGGAATGACGTTGATCAGGTTGGGAAACAGATTCACCTGCCCCACAGTCGCCAGCTGGCCCGCCCCCAACTCGACGGTCAAATCCCGGGCAAAGCACGCGATGCGCGCCGCCACGATGCCGGCGTCGTGGCGCAATGCCATCGGCGTGGTGCCGGCATGGTTGGACACGCCGCGCACGGTGAACTCGATCCAGTGGATGCCCTGCACGCCGGTCACCGCGCCGATGGTGTAGTCCTCGTGCTCCAGCACCGGCCCCTGTTCCACGTGCAATTCGACGAAGGCATGCACCTCGTTATTGCCAACCGGGGCGGTCCCGGCATAGCCGATGCGGGCCAGGTCCTCGCCCACCGAGGTGCCGTCTATGCCGACCGTGGCCAGCGCATCCGCCAGTGACAGATCGCCTTGAAACACCAGGCTGCCCATCATGTCCGGCGCAAAGCGCGCGCCTTCCTCGTTGGTGAAGAACGCCACCGCTATCGGTCTCTCGGTGACCACGCCTGCGTCATTCAATGCCGCGATCACTTCCAGCCCAGCCAGTACCCCCAGGTTGCCGTCATAGCGGCCACCGGTGCGCACCGTGTCGATGTGCGAACCCGTCATCACGGGCGGACCGGCCTTGCGCCCAGCCCGCAAGCCGACCACATTGCCGATGCCGTCCACCGTCACGGCCAGGCCCAGTTCGCGCATCCATTGCACCACCAGATCGCGTCCCTGCCGGTCCGCGTCGGTCAGCGCCAGGCGGCAAACGCCGCCACCCTCGATGGCGCCGACCTGCGCCAGGTCGGCGATGCGGCGCAACAGCCGGGCGCCGTCCATCCGCACGGCCTCACGGCCGGCCTCAAGCGTGGCGCCAGTCATGCCACGGCCTCGGCTTCGACCTCGGCGGCGCTCTTGCCGACGATGCGTTGATACAGTTCCGGATCGGTCGCCCCTTCGCTGCCGAACACCAGCACGCGGCTGTCGGCATCCAGGCCCAGCGCATCGCGCACCGCCGGATCGGCCAGCGCCGCCAGGCAACCGGTCAGCCCCGCCACGGCCGATTCGCCCGCGACGATGGGCGCATCGCCATACTTGCCGCTTGCCAGCAAACGCACCGTCTCCAGCGCGGCCTCGTCGTCAACCGTCAGGAAAGCCTGCGCGCCGGGATGCAGCACCTCCCACGCCAGCAGCGACACTTCCCCGCAGGCCAACCCGGCCATCACGGTATCCAGATCGCCATGCACCGCCACCGGCTTGCCGGCGCGGGCGCTCTCGTACAGGCAGGCCGCCTTGTCCGGCTCCACCACGATGAAGCGCGGACGGCGCTCGCCCAACTGCTCCCAGAAATGCGCGCAGACCGCGGCAGCCAGCCCGCCCACGCCGCCTTGCAGGAACACGTGCGTCGGCAACTCGCCATCGCCCGCCTCGCGCAGCTGGCGCAATGCCTCGTCGGCCATCACGGCGTACCCCTGCATCACGTCCTTGGGCACCTCCATATAGCCAGGATAAGACGTATCCGAGACCACATAACGCCCAAGCCGCGCCGCGTCTTGCGCCGCCTGGCGCACCGAGTCGTCGTAGTTCCCCGGCGTACGTACGACCTGCGCGCCGTATTGCTCGATCGCTCGCTTGCGCCCTTCGCTGACCGTCGCGTGGATGTAGATCACGCATTGGCAACCGAAGCGCTGCGCGCCCCAGGCCACCGAACGGCCGTGGTTGCCGTCCGTCGCGCAGGTCACCGTCATGGCCTGCGTCAGCTCCCGGTAGCGGCCGGACAGCAAATCATCCACAGACAGATCGTCGCGCCCCAACCGCGCCGCCAGCTCCCGCAGCAACTGCCGGCTGACCGCGTACGCGCCGCCCAGGGCCTTGAAGCTGCCCAGCCCGAAACGGCCGCCCTCGTCCTTGTACCGGATGCCCGCCACGCCCACGGCGCGCGCCAGGCCCGACAGGTCGCGCAGCGGCGTAGGCTGATAGCCCGGCCAGCGGCGGATCTGCGCCTCGGCCTGCGCATAGGCCTGGCCGCCCAGCACGTCCAGCTGCCGTTGGCCATAAGACGCGGCGGGTTCGAAGGCCGGATTGGGCGCGTACTGCAGCCGGATGTTCGGAATGGGATGGTTCAAGTCAGTCTCCTCTTGGAATTCAGCGATGCAAGTCGCCGTAGTGTTCGTGCAGGCGTTCTATGTTCTGCAGACGTTCGCGCGCGGCCGCCCCGAGTTTCCGGGCCAGGGCCGAGCACAGATGATTGATGACGCTGGTGGCCGCGACGTAGGAATCGAACACGGCCGCGCCGCTGTTCACGCAGCGCAGCACCAAGTCCGAGCGCGCGGGCAATTCGGTGGCGGTGGGATCGGTCAGCACCACGACCTTCGCGCCCACCCGGTTCGCATGTTCGACGATGGGCTTGAGCAGCGTGACGCGACGCCGGAAATCCATCACCAGCAACACGTCGTCAGGCCCCAGATCCGCCAGATCCTCGGCCAGGTTCAAACCCGCGCCCGGCACCAGCGCAACGCCGTCGCGCAGCTGCGTCAGCAAAGCCCAGGCGTACTGCGCCAGCACCCGCCCATTGCGAAAGCCCGCAATGCAGATGCGGCGCGCACCGGCGAACAGCTCGATGGCTCGTTCCACGTCGCGGCTATCCAGGCGCTCGAAAGTCTGCGCCAGATTCTGCAAGTCGGTGGCCAGATGCTCCGCCAGCGCATCGCCCGTCGCGTCCGGCGGACGCACGCCCGCCATCTCGTACAGCGGCGACCCACGATCGGCCTCATCGCGCGCCTGCGCCCGCACTTCGTTGAAGTTCTCGTAGCCCAGACGCCGGAAGAACCGCCCCGCCGTCGCCTTGGACACGCCCGCCTTCTGCGCCAGCTCAGCCCCCGAATAGGCCGCGATATTGCCCAGGCACTCCAGGGTCACGCTGGCCAACCGCTGCTCGCTGTCCGTGAAGCTGTCCTGCAGCGCGAGGATGCGCTCCTGCAACACCGAAGTCATGATGATCCCGCCTATGAAACTATAGTTTCAGAAATATATTCTCATGAAACTTTAGTGTCAATGCAAAATTTGGATCATCGAAGCCAAGGTAAGGAATGCCGCTTGCGGCCCTGCCAGGCCCAGGTCACAGCGCGCCCGCGCTGGTCTATCATGGCTTTTTTCAGACGTGTTGTTGTAAGGAGCGTTACATGATCCGAAAGCTGATCCCTTTCCTGCTGGTCGCCAGCCTGACCGCGTGCGCCAACACCGGCGCCCCGCGCTCACCCAGCGCGCCAACAGCCTCCAGCTCCTCAAGCCCCTCGTCTACTGCTGACGCCGGAACCAGCTATGGCGGGTCGTCCTACGGCTCGTCGTCGTCCATGGGCGGCGGCAAAACCTGCGACGCCGCTGCCCTGCAATCCCAAATCGGCCAAAAGGCCACCCCGTCCGTCATGGAAGACCTGCGCAGCCGCAGCGGGAGCAGCACCGCACGCATGCTGCGTCCGGGGCAATTGGTCACGATGGAGTACAACGCTACGCGCTTGAATTTGATCGTGGATGATAAGGACGTTATGACTGCGATTCGCTGCGGTTGATCGCAGGCCTGGCCGGCGCAAAGCCGGCCAGAGGTTATGCTTTCGGGAGGCATCGTGGCGACTGACACTGAGCAACGTAAAATGCCAGGCTTCGATCCTCCATATGCTTCCTTTATGAACCTTGAACGACTGCGCCGCGAATTTCCCGACTTCGACATAGCAACCCTGCCGCCCCTACCCGAAGGGTATTTCGACACATCGAGCTACATCGATGCAGCTCCTTCATTCGAGAACGAGGCGCGCGGCTTGAAAGTGTATGTCGACTACGCCAACTATGCCGACCGCGAATCCGGCAGGAGCCAGCGCTTCTGCGTTTCGCGCTACGACGAGGAAGCTGGCGACTACGAGGACGTCGCCTTGTCGACTAACGATTGGGCCGAAGTCTTGCGCTTCCTGACCGCCTGAACGCCCTCGCCGGGGGTGATCGGTTTCCGCTCCGATCGTCGGATGATCGCCCCCGCGACCTCTTGCGCTCTCTTGGTCTTTCTTGATTTCGACGGCTGCTGCCGAACCTCGATGAGAATTGTCGTCTGACACCTTTTTACGGCGCCCATGCAGTTATCACTAGCTTCCGATATCTGTGAGGGGCGTGGCGATTTCAGTCAGGCGTTGCCCGTCGTTGCCATCCTCGACTCTCCAGCCTCGGGTGTTTAACATCTTCCGTATCTCATCGGCTTTATCCCAGTTCTTTGCCTCTCGGGCTTGAGCGCGTTCACCGAGCAGCACCCGGATACTTTCCGGAATATCAGACGCAACTGGGTTCCAATCGCGTAACCCGAGGCCCAGTACAAGATCAAAGCTGTCCACAGTCGCTTTCAAGGTCGCAGGTGGGAGCTCGCTCTTGACGAGTTCCCATAGCACGGCCAATGCCCGCGGCAGATTCAGGTCATCATTCAATTCGGCATTGAAGCGCGCGGCGAAATCCGGATCGATGCGGCCACCGTCCGACCAACCGGAATAGAGATGCCGCAGCCGGTTCAAGGCTGTCTGCGCGGCACCAAGAGACACCCAACTGAAATGCAGCTTGCTCCGGTAATGAGCTGTCATGCACAGGTAACGGTAGGCAAGCGGATCGATGTTCCGACTGCGCAAGGTCTGCAAGCGAACAAAATCCCCACTCGACTTCGACATTTTGCTGTCGGCATTGAGTGTTAGAAAATGTCCGTGTATCCAGAAGTTCGCAAGACGAGTGCCGTGGGCCGCTTGTGTTTGCGCAATTTCGTTGCTGTGATGCACGGCGATATGGTCTTCTCCGCCACAGTGGATGTCGAACCAGATGCCGAGGTGTTTCGCCGACATGGCCGAGCACTCAATATGCCAGCCCGGAAATCCACGCCCCCATGGGCTATCCCATTCCATCTGCCGCGCTACGCCCTCCGGACTGAACTTCCATAGCGCAAAATCCGTGATGTTCTGCTTCGCGCCAAGTGCTACGCGCTTGCCCGCCTGCAGGCCGGCACGGTCGAGCCGGGCCAGAAAGCCGTAGTCATCCTGTTTGCTTGTGTCGAAATAGAGACCGTCGTTGGTCCTGTACACGTAGCCGGACCGGTCCAACTCGCCGATAAACGCGATCTGTTCGGCGATGTGATCGGTCGCGCGGCACCATACCGTCGGCTCCAGCAAGTTGAGGGCATGCCAATCCGCGACGAAGGCCTCGGTGTAGCGCTGAGCAATGGCATATGCGGACTCCCCGGTCCGTCTGCTACCTTTTTCCATCTTGTCTTCGCCTTCGTCCGCATCCGAAGTCAGATGACCGACGTCGGTGATATTAACGACGTGACGGACCTCATAGCCGTTCCGAACGAGTACCCGGCGCAGAATGTCTTCAAACACATACGTTCTTAGATTGCCAATATGCGCATGGTCGTAGACGGTGGGTCCGCAGCAATACATGCCGACATGGCCAGCGTGGATTGGCGTGAACGAGCGCACGGTACGCGACCAGGTGTCATACAACGCAAGTGGCATCAACTCTCTCCGTATCGAAAGGCGCAGGCAAAACAAAAAAGCCGCCGGTTTTGCAACGGGCGGCCAGAGGCGATTGATTCAACGTGTAGCTATTGCTAGACGCAGTTTCCCCCCGGCATGTTCTGACAACATGCGCGGACCAGCGAAAAGAGGGATTTGGAGCTAATAGTCATGCCTGCAATCCTAGCGGCTCTTGGCTGTGCAGGTCAATATAGGCGAATGACCGGTTTCCGCGATGTCTTCCGAATGACCATTCGTAGCCGGCAGCCGTCATTGTTGACCGACCGATTCCGACCCTGAAGAGACAGTCGCGGAAGCGCTAATCGGACGCTGTCACCACGCCCCATAGGCTGCAGTCGACCCGCAGTCGTCCACCGGCACGGAAAGGGCGCAGCGACTGCCCCCAAGGCGAAACGGACACTAGGCGTAACCAAAGCCGCGTTATGATGTGACGCATCAGGTGGAGTTGAACGCCGCCGCTCATCGCTCGCTGCGCCGACGATTATTGAAAGGATTTTGCTATGAATCTCTCTCCAACAGAGTCAAACATGTGGAGTGGCAATCATGAGGACAAGCCAGAGCGCCTGGATGATCGTGCTATCAACGAGCGATACGTACGAGGTGAGGGGCGCATCGTCATAGAGACGAATAGGGAGAAGCTGCCGGGATTTGTCAATCAACTTCAAGATCCTGGCTACATGGACTTGCGCCCTTTCTACCAGAGACGTCCTAGATGGGATGCGAGGCAACAGAGCTTGCTTATCGAGTCTTTCATTATGAACATACCGGTTCCACCGGTCTTTCTATATGAAAGAGACTTCAATTCGTATGAGGTTATGGATGGCCAGCAAAGAATTACTGCAATTAGAGATTTTTATTCCAACAGTTTCAAGTTGAAGGGCCTTCAAATGTGGCCAGAGCTCAACGGCCGCAGCTATAAGACGTTGCCCGAGAAGATCAAGGCTGGTATTGATCGGCGCTCGATCACGTCAATTGTGTTGATGAAAGAGTCTACCGAAAACGAGGAGGAGGCTTCTTTCCTTCGCGAGACGGTATTCGAAAGATTGAACACAGGTGGCATCAGGTTAGAGCGGCAAGAAATTCGAAACGCTCTATATCGCGGTAAATTTAACGATCTCCTAGACGAAATTACTCGATGGGATAAGTTTCGTGACGTATGGGGATTGCCGCGTTGGGTCGACAATGAAATCGAAACAAACACGGAGCTTTTGGATAACCCGATGTATGCAAAAATGGGCGATTCTGAGATCGTGCTTCGTTTTTTCGCGTTGCGCCATGCATCCCATTACCGCAATGGCATGCAGGGATTTCTAGACCTCTATATGCGCAGGGCCAGTTTCTTCGGGGACGATGACGTGGCTTTTCTTCGTGATCTTTATGATCAAACATTAGATCTTGCAAAGGATATCTATCAGGACAAGGTCTTTCGACCTTATAACTCAGGCAATGAAAAGTGGGAGCCCAAACCGCACAAAGCCTTTTATGACGCGGTCATGGTAGCCCTGTCGTCGCGGTTGCACGAAGGGGGCACTCTAAGGAAGCGCTCGGCAGATGTAATCGAAGCGACCAAGCAGATGTTCGCGGCGCATGAAGATGGGACGTTTACCGGCCGCGGAAATACTAAACAGGATATCCTCGGACGAATAAGCCTCTATGACAAAATGTTGGGTTCCTTGCTAGGCCAGTGATGTACAACGCGTTTTTAGAGCAAACGCAGAAGCGCATCGACGCACTGAGAAAATACATCTCGGTGTCAGACGTCATCCGGAGCACTATCCATGAGAAAACGTTTCTTTGCAAAGCCGATGCAAAATGCTTTGACCAATCTCTTCTCTCCACAGAGAAGGCGCCCGACAGGGTGGAGTGGCGATTAATAGAGCACTGCACTACGGTTACACGTATCTATGCTATTTATGAGCAGTTCTCTCATGAGATGCTTCGCGAGCACATCGGTCTGCTGCAGAAGAATTTACCTTTTTCTGCCTTTCCTGAAGAGGTAAGGCAGGCGTATAGGCGTGGGATTTCCGCTATCCTTGAAAAGAAGGACGGGCCACGTTATGCGCACCTTGATCTGCGATCTTTGGTTGAGCAGTATGGAAAGGCACTCACAGGTCAACCATATATTCTCGAGCCACTTGCGCTGTTGGTTCAGGAGCAGAACCTCAGAATCCAGGAGTTGACTCGCTTGTTCTCGGGTTGCGGTATCGAGAACATCGCGTCGTGGATCGATCAGCACCCAAGCGTTGTTGATTTTTTTGCGGCCGGTGGTCGACTGGGCGCTTCAGCCGATCATGAAATGCGAGAACTAATAAAATATCGAAATGACGCTGCACATGGAAGTATAGATATCGACGAGCTTCCAGGTATCGATTATCTATTTGAGTTTTGCGACTTCATTAGTGCCATCTGCGAAGCGGTTTCGGAGCGGGTCCAGCTCGTTGGGTTGCAGAAACTGATCGATGCCGGCATCGCTTCGAAACGAGGAAAAATCGATGAATGCCTAAAAAATAGGGAAGTTATTATCGGGAAACTAACCGGAAAATTTCGCGTGGGAGATATCATATATCTCCACGGATCCGATTACTGTGTCGCGCGTGAAATCAGGAGTATTCAAATCGATGGTGCCGATCAAAGAGAGGTAACACTGACCTCCCCGACAGAGCTAGGGTTAGCGATAAATGGACCGGGGCGCAAGCGAGCCACTGTTACCGCACTCGACTCTTCCGTGCCAAGAAGCGAACAGAACGGCAATTAAAATGAGTGAAGCAATGAGATCGCGGCGCCTTTCGATATGCACGGGAGCCATCGCCGCCTCCGAACTCCCGCATCCGCGATACCGACCCGCGGCTGAGGACGTGGAGTCGTAGCCAGGGAGTGCTCCGTTCGGATGTGCTGGAGCGCACATTGGTGATGTTTGATTTGACCTGGGCTCGTTGATGATATGGACGTCGCCATCGACTGTCCGGAAGTGGCCGGCAAGCGACCTCTCGCCGGCCAGGACGCATCAAACCTCGGTTTGTTCAGCCATCTCAAGAGCATCGTCGACCTCGATGCCCAGATAGCGAACTGTGCTTTCCAGCTTCGTATGCCCGAGCAGCAGCTGTACCGCCCGAAGATTCTTCGTCCGGCGGTAGATCAACGAGGCTTTTGTACGGCGCATCGTGTGGGTGCCATATGCGGTATCGTCGAGGCCAATCGATGCGACCCAGCGATGCACAATCCGGGCGTACTGCCGCGTCGACAGATGCGGCGACGTATGCAAGCGGCTCGGAAAAAGAAAATCTGCCGACTTTAGCCCTCGTGCATCGATCCATGCTTCAACGCTCTCACGGGTTTGCTCCGTGATCTCGAATTGGACCGGACGCTGGATCTTTTGTTGCAGGACGGTGGCTCTCACGGCCACGTGGCTCCCATGGCGGATGTCCTGCACCTGCAAGCGCGTGAGATCGCACGCTCGAAGCTTGCTATCGATTGCGAGATTGAACATCGCGAGTTCCCGGATGTTCGAAGCCATCTGAAGTCTTACTCGGATTGCCCAAATTTCTCGGAGCTTTAGGGGCGGCTTCTGCCCGGTGAGCTTTCCCTTGTTCCATGGCACACGACGGTCAACGGTGGCGTTCGCGGATTCCATGACAATCTCCTTTCGAGTAAAGGGAGATTCAGTGTGCGCCTACGGAGGGGCGCTATCCGACCCTAGCTGCCGTTCGAGTTTCCATGGCTAATGTTCGCTTTGCGCAAGCGGTCATTTTATCGAAGCTGCGTCTAAAGATTTATGCAATCGACGCCAGAGCACGAATATCGACCGTTAGCTCTGAGAAAGGGGCGCGTCGTACATCTTCTTCAACAACGGCTCCATCAACTTGTCCGTTTGCTCCCACTCATCCTCGGTAAGCATGCTGTATCTCTCTGTCAGCGTCATCTCGTGGTCGAACTTGAGGTCGATAGGTGTTTCCAAGCCAACGATAAGTTGCATGCCGGCGGGCAAGTCCTTCGCGATGAAACTCAGGACGGCAGGAAGGTTAAAGTCGTCTTGCGCTTGCTGGTTTGGCGAATCGATGACTACCGGGACGTCGTACGTGCCTTCATTGCTTTGCACGGTGCGCCAGATGGAGGGCGAAGTAGCGCCGGCCGTCTACTGAGAACTCGAGTAGCGACGCAGCGTTTTCGTCCCATTGTTCGAGCTTTCCCTGTGGCGTCGCGCCTAGCGTCTCAAACAAGCTGCGAATCAGCGTCGTCTTGCCCGTGTGGTTCCTCCCCACTAGCAGGTTCCTGCTCGGATGAACACCTTGGCCACAACCTCAATAAGCTGTACCGAGAATACCGACGCCTTTACCCAGAACTTCGGTACCATTTCGAGGTGCCGCGCCAGTTTTTGGTGTCCCTGAACGAGGAGCTGTTTCCTGAAGATACCGACGCATTCCATGGTGTATTGGACCAGCGCCATCGGTACGCGACAGATAGAAAGGGTGCTTCGTTCGCTATTCCGGAGACTTTCGACCCGGTGACAATGAAAGAAACGCTTAGCGAACTTCGCCGCGTATCCCAAGTTATCGAGTGGGTCGAGTTACGGCCTTATCTAAAGGCAGTGCTCGGGAAGGGCGGGAGTTGACGCACGACTTCAGGTGCCTGTGCCCCAAGATATGGGTAGACAAATGCCCGGTTCTCGCCTGACGCGGTCGTTCGCGGGGATTAATTAAAAGGCTGCTCCCTGGCCGGAAGCAGGCGATTGCGGTAGTCCGCTTCCGACCCAAAGCGATAATTGAGAAAAGCAGGACGTTCAAAATACCGTGAAGTCGCCAGGCACGATGCAGGCTTGTCGGAGTAACGCTAGAGTTAAGGCGCAAAACCTTTTATCTCCGCTTGATTGAGCAATGTGCGGACTGCTCGTTTATACCGGAATACATCCTCAAAGTTAACCTCGACGCGGTCTCCATTTTTGGCGACAAGATTTTTAACAAGCGGCGCAATGTCCTTTAGTCCACGATCACTCCACTTTCCATCATTGTGAACAATGCAGTTTCGGATTACGTTTAACTCTAGGACACCTCGGCGTGCCCACTCCTGTTCAGGAGCGCACGTCACATTCCTGGTTTTGTTGCGCAGGTACGGATATGTCTCCGGGTTCTTACCCTTCGCCTGCATAATTGACGAAAGCAATTCGTCGGTCAGGGCGGCTAAGTCAACAAGGAGAAGGCTTAAGAGGTTGGCTTTAAGATTTAAAACCACCGCCGATACGTCTCCATCATTAAGGCGAAAATCGTCTTCCTTGTAGGGACGATGCTCGACGTTTGAGTCAAATTGGTCTTGCCTAGGAAGCCAACCAAACGCGTCGGTAATGCTACTGCCTATTCGGTTGATGTTTCCCAAATCAATCTTGCTGCTGATAGTGACCGAGTGCACCAAGCCGTACGCAGTCTGGCTCCATCTGGTCAATGCCTTTATCCACATGTCATGTCCTCGCCGTTATTAAACGGACCTACCGCATCCGAATTTTGATTGATAAATATTAGAATTATGGCAGAGGGATTAACCCTCTGAACAAGGAAGTTACCTCGCCCAGAGGGTCTGCTTGTCGAATCCCTAATGCGGCTCCCAGGGTAACGCTTGGAATGTCCACCTCCAGGGAAAACGTCAACGGCTGGTCATGGCCGACAAGAGACCATGCGGCAGTTATCGACCTTCGAATCCCGGCAGTAGTCGCCAACGAGACCATCTACCCTCCGACTGCCCGTTCCGGCGGCAGGGTAAACCCCCCCCCATGCGCTACTCCGACTTCAACCAACGCCTCGCCGCTCTCGGCGCCCTGCCCGTCCATCGTGGCCGGGTCATGCGCGTCTGGCTGCAAGGGCAAGCGCTCGACACCGGCACGCGACGGCGGAGCGCCGAGCACTTTCTGCCTCTCGCGCTGCGCGATGCCGTGCCCGCCTTGACCGCAGAGCTGGACGCCCTCGCCCGCGTCCGCTCCGAACACGCCGGCAACGACGGCTCGCGCTTGCTGGTCGAACTCGCCGACGGGCAGATGGTGGAAAGCGTGCAGTTGCCGCGCGATGGACTTTGCGTCTCGACCCAAGTCGGCTGCGCGGTCGGCTGCCGCTTCTGCATGACCGGCAAGAGCGGCCTGATCCGCCAGGTCACGAGCATGGAAATCCTAGCCCAAGTCGTGCTGGCGCGGCGTCTGCGCGCGGTAAAGAAAGTGGTCTTCATGGGCATGGGTGAACCGGCGCACAACCTCGACAACGTGCTCGAAGCCATCGACCTGCTCGGCACCGAAGGCAATATCGGCCATAAGAATCTCGTGTTCTCCACCGTGGGCGACCTGCGCGTGTTCGAAGCCCTGCCGCAACAACGCGTCAAGCCCGCGCTGGCGCTGTCACTGCACACGACCAAGGCCGAACTGCGCGCACACCTGCTGCCACGCGCACCGAAAATCACGCCAGAAGAACTGATCGAACTTGGCGAGAGATACGCTCGCGACACCGACTACCCGATCCAGTATCAATGGACGCTGCTCAAGGGCATCAACGACGGCGACGACGAACTCGATGCCGTCGTGCGTCTGCTCAAGGGCAAATACGGCGTCCTCAACGTCATTCCCTTCAATAGTCTCGAAGGTGACGACTACCAGCGCCCCGATACCGAGCGCATCCGCGAGATCGTCGGCTCCCTGCAAAGCCGTGGCGTGCTGACCAAGGTGAGGAATAGCGCCGGGCAGGACGTGGATGGAGGCTGTGGGCAGTTGCGCGCTCGGGGTTGTTGGCGCGGAGCAGGTGGTCGAACTACGGCGCATGCGCATGGCAAAGCTGGAAGCTGCCTAGGGCGGGACCGCCCGTAGTCTGAACCTTTTCTCTGCTTACGGATTCACAAGCAGTTCCACAGAGATTCGCCCTGTCAGTCATTCACAGCTGGAATCTTGTAGGTCCCATTTTGAACCGCCTGCTCAGCGCGTATGGGATCGTATTCCCAATGCCATGGCTCACGGCTGACGGTGCGAACGAATCCAAACTTGGTCGCGTTCTGTTTTAGCCACTCATAAACCTCGTTGCCGTCCGCGCCGGCGACAGCGATATCGATGGCGATCCCGTTCTGGTGGTTCGAGTTGCCCGGCTTCGCGGCCAAATTGAAGCCGGGAAGCCGCTTGTCATACCCATCCCACAGCATCTTCTGCTCCGGATAGGATCGGAATCCACTATTGATGGCGAGGGCCACTCTCGACGACTTCGCCTTACCGACCATTTCCAGATATGGTGAAACGGTATCCGTAGAAAGGCGCTCAATCTCCATTGTCGAGTCGACTATTTCGACTAGGTCAATCTGGCCTATATAAGCACCACGCGACCACGCGGCATTAGAACCGAACTTTCCACTTCCAGCCCCGGGCTTGAGCAGATCGAGTGTCTCATTGATAAACTCGCCGTCGAAGTTCCTTGTCGAGGTCCAGCCAAGTGGCACGCCATCTTCTCGGACGGCATGCGCAAACAGTGCGACCTTCTTTGCTCCAGTCTGCAAGCGCTGAATCGCATCAACACGTACGACAATTCCTTTCGGTATTATTCGGATTTTTCCATTGGCCGTTTCGAAAGCCATGAGATTGTTTGCTTGCCTCAACCGCGCGTCGGGATCCGAGACGGTGAAACTGTTGCTGAGATAGCTACGTTCAAGCATAGGTCCTCCATTTAGGCGATTGCCTGAAATCAGATCGGAACACTACGACACACCTAGCTGTGCAAATAATAAAATAGATGCCGGGCTAAAGTTTCCACAGCATTCAGATAGAGAAACTGTAGTTCGACTACCGTTTCCTAAGCGCAGATCATTCGGCCAGCAGCAGACCGGACGGCTTTCGAATTTGGCCACATGGCCGGCGTTGCGGCCAGATCAGCTATCGACCCGCGCGCGAAGCTTTTCCAGAAATTTTTCGACCGAACTGGACTTGATAATGGAGCTGAAACTTGAATGATAGGTCTGCTGAACGGACAGCCCGCTCGTATAAATTTCGACCACCCGCCATCTACCATCAATGTAAAGACGTTGAAACTCCATGGTGAACTCGCGGGCCTTCGATTTCGCCGAATAATAAATACAGTCCGCCATCTTCAGCGCCAGGCAGGTGATCTGGATCACAGCAATCGAGCTGGGCTTACTTCGGAACATCTCCCCAGACTCCAACGCAAACTGCGAGGGCAACGGGCCTTCGAAGGCGCCGTGGAGGGTCCTCATCAGGAACCGGCCATAAAGTTCAACGGCTTCTGCCTGCCTTGACGGTGACATTGTTCTCCACGCCGGTCCAAGCACAACTCGCGTCATGGTCTCGGTTGCTACCAGGCGCTTGAAGCTAGGACCAACACGCTGAGCGAACGCTTGCTTGGTCTCTTTCTGCGGGCTCGCTATAGCTAGAAGCGCAGTTGCAACCCTCTTGGCATCGGCATTTGTTTTTTCAGAAGGCTGCGCGGTTGCACTTCCAGGGGATCCCATCAAAAGAATGCCCAGCAGCAGAAGTTTCGGAAGCACGTTTTGCATCTTTTTTCATCCATCAGCCGTGAAGAATGAACGCGTCCTACGCAGGACGCCTGAACTCGATGAGCAAACTGCGGGTCGCGAGACGCTACTGTTTAGCGCTCGCGGCATCCCGGCCAGGCTTTGCAGCGTTGCTGCCAGCCTTTAACTTCGCGCGCTCCACGTTGCAGTCAAGTTCCAGGACCACTTTCCCCGTGTCCTTTTCCGTGACCTTCGATGCCAGCTTCAGGTCTTTCGGGTTGCCCCGATCCTTGCATGCTTCATATGCATAGCCTTTTGCGGAAGCGAGTAGCAACCCAGGATGGCGCGGAGCGGTAACCGCCGCTTTCCACTGGCCGGATTGTTCCTGCCAGTACGCCTGATACATCGTCGTGTCCTGCGGCGGGTTGGTTGCTGCCTGGCGTTCCTTGGTTTTAGCTCGCTCCGCGTTGCAGTCCAGTTCCAGTACGACCTTCCCAGTAGCCTTCTCCGTCACTTTCGCTACGCGGTTCCAAAGCTTGGGAATACCGCGATCCAAGCAGGCCCGATGCGCTGCCCCTTCCGCAAAATTCAGATCGGTCCCTGGTTGGTTTGCCGCAGGCCCCTTCCACACTCCGGCAGGATCCTGCCAGGTGGCGATGTATTGCGCGGCAGCCGGACCAGCCAGCAGCATGCCTATCACGCCCGCACCGCATAGCCAATTCTTCATGATCGCCCCCCCACTCATTTTTTGAACAAGTAGGGTATTCGCTATCGCGATGTATGTATCTAGCCCGGAAGGAGCAATCCAATCCTTCTAGGCGATACGAACCTTCCCCAGATCGAGGAAATAAAGATGCCTGACTGCAATTCCGCAGCATAGGTAGCGAATTTCTTTAGCCTAACTGCCTTGGTCTTCGGCTAACAGTCGGCGTGATCAAACCACTCGATGCCCCCGCTCCTACCTAAGAAGGGACTTTCGCAGACCTGTCATGCCCTCGCGCTTCTCAACCAAGAAATCAATCAACGCGCGTACCTTGGCAGGCATCTGCGCCCGAGTCGGCGCATAAATATAGAACCCCGCGAAAGGCTTGCACCAGTTGTGCAGCACACGCACCAGCGCGCCGGACTCCAGGTGTTGCCGGACAGCAATGTCGATATGCTGCATGAGCCCAGCGCCTTGCAATGCGGCACGGATCATTCCATCGTCGTCGTTGGTGATGATGCGACCCTGAGGCTCCACGGTGAAGGTGTGCCCGCCTGCCTCGGGCGAGGTGAATTCCCATGGATGGATCGCACCTCGGGTCTGCCTGAAACGCAGGCAGTTGTGCCGGGACAGGTCTGCCGGCGTGGCGGGCGAACCATGTTGCTCGAAGTATGCGGGCGTGGCCACTACCGCCATTTCCAGCGCAGGCGTGATCGGCACCGCCACCATGTGTTCGGCCAGGCTCTCGCCTATGCGTATGCCCGCATCACAGCCTTCGGCCACGATGTTGGCCAGCGCATCGTCCATGACCAGTTCCAGTTGGAGCCTGGGGTAGCGCGTACAAAACTCCTGCAAATGGGGTTCCAGCAGCGTTTTGGCCGCTACGCGCGAGGTGTTCACCCGCACCAATCCTGAGGGCTCGTCACGCATGTCGTGCATGGTGCGTACCGCGCGCTCCACGGCGATCAATGCCGGATACCACACGTCATAGAGACGCTGGCCTTCTTCGGTGAGCGACATGTCCCGCGTCGTGCGGTACAGCAGCTTGACGTTCAAGCGGCGCTCCAGTGCCTTCACATTCTGCGACAGATTGGCCCGGGAGACCCCCATTTCAGCTGCGGCTTTGGTGAAGCTGCGATGGTGCGCCACATGGGCGAACCAGGCCAGGGACGGAAGCAGTGACGGGTCCATGCAGCGCTCATTGTCAATTTAGAAATACTACTGTAGTTCGGATTGAGGTCTATGGCTAACCAAACGCTCGGCGTACAGTGCATCCATCGGGCTCGGGTTTGAGCCTTCAGAGAAAAGTGGCCCGGCAATTCCTATTCAGCGCCTACCAGGAGCGCGTCATGCAAAGCGTCAAGATCAAGCACACCTACTGGGACATTGCGGCGGACCTGCACTTCCCGCCGGATTTCGACAAAACCAGGAAGTACCCGGCGATCATCAGTGCGCACCCCATAGGAAGCTGCAAGGAGCAGACCTCGGGCAATGTCTACGGCGAGGCCCTGGCCAAGGCAGGTTTCGTCGTTATCGTCTTCGATGCCAGCTTCCAGGGCGTCAGTGGCGGCGAACCGCGTTTCACCGAAGACCCCACGCTGCGCGTCGAGGACTTCCGGGTGGTGTGCGACTACCTGGTAACGCTGCCCTATGTGGACGAAGAACGCATCGGCGTGCTGGGCATTTGCGGAGGCGGCGGGTACTCCATCAACGCCGCCATGACCGAGCGCCGGATCAAGGCCGTGGGCACCGTCACGGGCGCCAACTATGGCCGTCTGATGCGCGAAGGCTTCAGCGGCTTTGATCCGATCGGCGCGTTGGAGGCCATGGCCAAACAGCGCACGGCAGAGGCCCGGGGGGCCGCGCTGCGCGTGGACGACCTGCTGCCGCCTTCGCCCGAAGCTGCCAAGGAAGCGGGCATCAAGGAAATTGACGTGCTGGGCGCCACCGAGTACTACCGCAGTGACCGTGGCCGCGCGCCCAATGGCCTGAACCGTGCGCTGTTCTCGCACCAGTCCGCGGCCATAGGCTGGGATGCTTTTCACCTTTGCGAGACCTTGTTGACGCAGCCCCTGATGGTGGTGGTCGGCGATCAGGTCGGGGCTTTTGGCGCTTACCGCGACGGCTGCGAGATCATCGGCCGCGCCGCCTCGAAGAAGAAGGAATTGGTAGTGGTCGAAGGCTGGTCGCATTACGACCTGTACGACAAGCCCGAGCCGGTCGGCCAGGCGTTGGCCAAGCTGATCCCCTTCTATCAGGAAAACCTGTAAACGCGGGCAGAGCGCGAGCCTGCGGCTCCGCGGCTGTCTGCGAGAACAAGCCATCGGCCTTGCCGGAGACGGCTGGGCCGATTCATTTGGAGAGGAACAACATGACCAAGGTATTGATCCTGGGCGCGAGCGGCCAGATTGCCCGCTGGGTCGTACGGATGCTGGGCGAACGCCAGAATATCGAACAGACCCTGCTGGTGCGCGATCCCAAGAAGCTCACCGGCGCGGAACCCAGCAACGCCAGGATCGCCATCGGCGACGTGATGGACAAGAAGCTGCTGCCCCAGTTGATGGAGGGGCAGGATGTGGTCTATGCCAATCTCGCGGGGGACGTGGACAAACAGACTGCGCACATCCTGGCGGTGATGAGGTCCAAGGGCGTCAAGCGCCTGATCATCGTGAACTCGCTGGGCATCTATGACGAAGTGCCTGGTCAGTTCGGCGAATGGAACCGCCACGAGATCGGTCAGTATCTGACGCCTTACCGCAAGTCGGCGGATCTGATCGAGGCATCCGATACCGACTACACCATCTTGCGCGCTGCCTGGCTGCAGGACGAGGACGAAGTGGACTACGAGATCACCGGCCGGGACGAGCCATTCAGGGGCACCGAAGTATCGCGCAAGAGCGTGGCAGCGTTGGTGACGGAACTGGTGAGGCACCCTGAACGGCTGATGCGGGCCAACGTGGGGGTGAACAAGCCCAATAGCGATGGCGACAAGCCCGCTTTCGCTTGATTTGAAGCGTCTCTAGACAGACGGGAAATTAATGCCGTCGAGTATGCTCTCCCGGAGGAAAGAAGCATGATGGGAAAAAAATGGCTGCCAGACAACAAATTGCGATAAAAATGATAGCCGGATATCTTGACCAAACATTGGGGTCTGGAGAGAATTTATGACTATTGAAGACGTAGCAGCAGATTTGCGGAGTAGTGGAGCAGAATTTGTCATGGCGCTGCAAACTACCAAAGAGATCAAGCGGCAGGCATTCGAGCGTCTGGATAAAGCATCCAGAGAGCTGGCGAGGCTACTGAGGGGAGCTGAGCAGTTGCCGCGAAATATCATCAACGACCTCTACATCACAGCCAAGATCCTTGAGAACGAAGCCCCGTACTCGCAAGATAGTGCCCTTGTCAGTCAGATGGCGGGCACGCTTTATATGACCTTCGATTTAATCCTCCTGGGCGAGTCTCACGAGGACCGTCTCCCAGGCATACCAAGAGTGCGTTAGATGTAAAACTACGACCAGCGTGTATTCTTTGGCATTCTTCGGTCTACAGCTAGTGCCGCAATACAAGCCCCGGCCGCATATTCGAGCAGGGGCTTTTTTTATCTGCGCAAGAACATTCCGGATCGCACTTTTTCAGAATTGAAATTCGTTACCTTTTTTCCACAATAACGCGGATTTCAACTCTGGCGTCCTAGCAACTCACTGAATTTTTCCCAGTTCAGCGCAATCACCTCGGCACTATCCACACCTGCGATCATATCAACGTAGATAATCGCGAACGGCGCAGGATTTCTTAAATCGAAGCCGATGAGTTCACCCGCACCGTTTCCACCTATTGGGAAGAAACCCTCAGTGACCCACTCTTGATGCCACCTGTCGGACACCTCGCGCAGCATCATCCCAACGTTATCCAAGCACGCGTTATAGGGTGCAACCGGTAGAGGCCCTTCGCCTCCGTCGCTCACAGCGAGGAATTCGTAGTAACCACTGGGGATTTCTGCATGTGCCAATTTCTGCAATTGGCTTAGGGCTGAAGCCGAGGCGCCGACGCCCCCCGTCCAATCTTTCTTGTCAAGGGAATCCATTTACCCTCCTCTTGAACACCTTAGATTTTTTTCGACCATATTTTATTAAAATCGTCTCTCGATATCTCCTTCAATTCAAATTGCTTATCACTAGAGATTTCATCATTGCTCGGAAGCGGCTCTTTACTTAGCCCGCACCCTCCCTCGCTACAACCTCCATCGGCGAAGTGCATTCGTCCATCTCGCAGCACATCCACCTTCCTCACCTCGAATCCATCAACGTCTATCTCGCTATAGATCAATAAAGGCTCGTCCAAATACTCGTGAATCCACCTCACCTTTAAATATCGCATCGTGTCAGTGCGCCGCTCTTCATTGCTCTTCCTTCCAAGCTCAACACCATCTTACTAAGAACTACACAAGCAATTTTGTCCGCGACGGTCTTACACATTGATTCCGTTTCAATTTTTTAAAATTTCGCCAACCATTAATATTCTCAATCTATACGAGCATAAAAATTCTGTTCACGAATATCTCTCTGCAGTTTCCCCCTGCCGTACAATCCTGCCAAAAAATCCTCCTCCGCCCATCCTTGTGGAACGATCAGGTCTTCACCGGGGAATTTCAGCTCGTCCATTCTGGTTTTTATTTCTTCGATATTTTCCGACAGCTCCCCTCTTCCGACAAAAACTCCTATTGCTCCGTGCAAGGCTACTAAAAAATTCCCGTCGGAGATGTGCTTGACCCTAAAATCGGTCAAATACTTAGCCTCGCTCAATGCCAAACATGCATTTTTGCAATCATCGTCAGATTTCTTAATAAAAAGAAGAGTTCCATTTTTCATAATAGAAACCCCTCCCCTATTGAAAACCAGAGGGCCGATCGCTTTTTCGATATCCCGCAACGGAACCGTATTTACGGGCTCCCACTTGATCGAAATTTCTTCCACTTTTGCCTCGCGAATTTAATATATGATATATTAAGATATTTCCGCAAATCTCGGGGAAAATCACTCTTAATCAATGGTTTTCTGTAAAGGACGAGCCTGGCTTTTGATTGATAGGTCATCAGCGCGTGCTTAGCTCCAGTCTTATCCCTTGGAGAGGATTTCAAACTACAATTTCTCAGCTCTGAACTAGTGAAATTTTAGGTTGACACCCTTTTTAGCAAGTGTTTGGTGAATAGCCCGCAATAAGCACGACGACTGCTTTCGACCCTGGCAGCCCTTCGCGTTTGCCAGAAGCGACATGCCCTTGCTGCCTGTATTGCTGCGCCATTTCCGTTTCTCTGTCCGCTATACAGAAAGACGAATCTCAAAACTAGGGCAAGGGTCTTTTCTTTTGCCACCGCCTCGCCATGGCGAATGCTTGATGCCTGAGGCGCTGAGGGAAAACACGCTGGCGAGAGACCGCCAGGAGCAGAGCGGCTATCTCCTCATCAATGGAAAGTCCTTCTTCAAGCCAGGCCAATGCCAACTGAGGCCAATATTCCGTTGGCCACTTTAGACCAGCGATCACAATTTCTCTGGCTGAAGGGCCGTCGAGGGGCAACTGATCCATAGGTCGTTCGAGATGGATCACCAGCTCGGATGGATTGATCGGTAGGTCGGTATTTGTCATTTTCTCGAGAACAGGAAAAGGTAGGTTGCTTGAGGCTGAAACCTGCATCAGATTGACGGCGGGCGCCGCCTCCGACCGTGGTAATCAAGGAAGTGGCGCATTTCATCAGTCAGACTCTCTTCAGTCACGATAACTACCACAATGCGACTATCCGCTGGAACCTTCCTCCGTGCTGACTAATGCCCCGGTCCAAAGCTTGTGCTTGGCAATCAGTTCCCGCCCCCTACGCCACCCAAGCCGTCAATCATCCCCTCCCCCCGACGCGTTCCTCGCCTCAGCCAGCGCCACCGTCAAATGCATCACCTTCTTCTTAAGCTGATCCCTTTCGTCCGTCAGCCGGGTCAGCAACTCCCGTAACCGCGCCACCTCCGCCGGCAAATCAGCAATATTCTCGATAGGAATATCCGGCACTGCCTCCCGCGGCGGCGGAGCCTTGGCCTGACGGACTTCGCGGGCGGCCTGCTGTAACTCCTTCCGGCCGCCAGCCACGGCCGCAGCCTGCCGCTCGGGCGGCAACGTCGCCACCGCTGCCGCAGCGTTGATGGAGATAGCCCCATCCTTCACCGCCCGCACCAATTCCGGCGCCGCAGCCTTCTGGATCTTCTCGATCTGCCCCAAGGTATTGCTGCTGATACGCGCAGCCCGAGCCAGCGCCTGCCGGCTCAGCGCCTGCGACACGACTGCGGCCGGCAGCGGCGGCGGTTCGCCGGAATCTTCGTCCCAGGGCGGATCGTCAGGCGCGGGCGCCGAGGCGGTGCGCGCTTGCAGGATTTCCTTCTTGCGCAGCGCCAGCACCCCGCGCTGGAAATCCGACACGCTGCGCCGGCCCAGGTGGTTCTCGATCATCCAGAGATGCACGTCCTCCACGGATTTGAACGAGGTGTTCTGCCGTGTCTCGAAAGGGATGCCGTGCTTCATGCAGAGCGCATGGCGGTTGTGGCCGTCGACCAGCAAGTCGCCCCACAGCACCAGGGCATCGCGACAGCCTTCGGCCAGCAGGCTGCGCTCCAGCGCCTCGCGTTCGTCGTCGGTCAAGGGGTCTATATAGGCGCGCAGGCCCTCGTCTATCCTGATTTCCATGGTGTCCAAATACGGTTACGTCCTGGCCCCGTACGCAATACGAGGCCCCTTGCATCTGCCCTAAGCCAGCCCCTGTCCCCGCAGCACGTCCTGAATGGCCGCCAGCCGCGCCACCGGGTCCGTCATGCCCAGCAAGGTGACCTTGTCGTCCGGCGGCAGCGGCAGCAGTTCGCACCAGCGATCCGCGACCCAGCCGCTGTCGTCCAGCCGGAATGGCGGGCCCAGGGGCATTCTTTCAGGAGACACGCCGTCTTGCTGCCATTGGGCCACCAAGCGTCCCAGCGCGTCGGCGCTGGGCTGCATGGCGGCCGGCACGGGCGCGGGCGGGTCGTCGGGGATGGGCTCGGCCTGGCCCATCCAAAGGCCGTATTTTGCCACCTCGCTGGAAAGCAGCCGGAAGCGGCTGGTGCCGACGCAGCGCAGTTCCAGCAGGGCCGGCATGGGTGCGTCCCAGGCGTCGATGCGCGCCATGGTGCCCACGGGGGCCAGGGTCTCCGTGCCTTCGGGGGTGCGGACCTCCTGGCCCGACAACAGGCCGACCACGCCGAATTCGCTGCCGTCCGCGATGCAGCGGCGGATCATGTCCAGGTAGCGCACCTCGAAGATGCGCAGGTGCAGCACGCCGGCGGGAAACAGCGCGTTGGATAGCGGAAACAGCGGGATCAGAGACATGGCGGCCTCCTATTTCACGATGAATGCCTCGTCGACGGGCACCTGCATGGCGGTGACCATGGCGTTGGTCTGCGCGGCCATGCCGATCACGCCCAGCAGTTCGGCATGCTGGCCGTCGGTCATGCCCTTGGCGCGGGCGGCGGCGGTGTGGGAATGGATGCAGTAGGTGCAGCCGTTGGCGGTGGACACGGCGATATAGATCATTTCGCGCACCAGCGGCGAGAGTTCGCCGTCCGCCATCATGACTAGCTTGAGCTGGCCCCAGACCCGCTCCAGCTGCGGCGGATCGTTGGCCAGGACGCGCCAGAAGTTGTTGACGAAGTCCGACTTGCGCGTGGCGCGGATGTCCTCGAACACGGCCCAGGCTTGCGGATTTTTGCGGACGTCGTCGTCGGACAGCAGTTTTACGGTGCTCATGCGGCGCTTCCCTGAAAACTAGTTCAATTCGATGAAAAGACATGTCACGCGCTCGCCATATCGCGCGGCACGCGCTTGCCCTATGATGTAGCGCGGTTCGCGGCGCTCAGATGCTGCGGCCGTCGTACGGAATGCGGGGCCAGGCGTTCAGATCCACGTTTTCCAGGCAGCGCACGTTCACCGCCGCTGTCTCTTCGCCCTTGGGACCCACGCCGAAGCCGAATGGCGCGCAGCCGCAATTGGCGCAGAAGTGGTGTGAAATCACGTGCTTGTTGAACCGGTAGGTCGACATGCCGCTGGCGGGCGTGGTGAGACGCACGCTGGCGCGGGGCACGAACCACAGCAGATAGCCTTTGCGGCTGCAGTGCGAGCAATTGCATTCCAGTACCTGGGACGGTTCGCCATCGACTTCGAACGCGATCTGTCCGCAATGGCAGCTTCCTTTCAGCATGGCCGGGCTCCTTCGTTAACGTCGGGTCGGGCTTCCATCATAGAGCGGCGCCGGCCGTCATGGCGCGGTCCGCTCGTCACTCTGGAGACATCATGCCCCAACTATCCGCCTACCTCAGCTTTGACGGCAATTGCGCCGAGGCCATGCACTTCTACGAGCGCGTGCTGGGCGGGCGGATGGAGGCCATGATCCGCTACGCGGACGCGCCGCCCGACGCCGCCATGCCGGCCCTGTCCGAGGAAGACGCGGGGCGCATCATGCACGCCCGCCTGGGCCTGGACGAGCAGACGCTGATGGGCAGCGACGCCACTGCCGGCCATCCCTACCCAGGCAAGCAGGGCGTGGCGCTGTCTTTGGCCTATCCCACGGTCTCGGACGCGCAGCGCGTCTTCGACCTGCTGGCGGATGGCGGCAGCATCACCATGCCGCTGCAGAAGACCTTCTGGGCCGAGGCCCATGGCTCGCTGATAGACCGCTACGGCACGCGCTGGATGATCAGCGGCGGGCGCGTCTCCCACTAAGAAAAAGCCAGGCGGCGGATCGAGCCGCCATCCAAGGAGCAAGAACTGATGACGCATGGAATACACGGCCAGCAACGCTGGTGGGCGCTGATGGTGCTTTGCCTGGGCGTGTTGATGATCGTGCTGGACACCACCATCGTGAACGTCGCCCTGCCCTCCATCCGCGAAGACCTGCATTTCACGGAAACCTCGCTGGTCTGGGTGGTGAATGCCTACATGCTGACCTTCGGCGGCTTCCTGCTGCTGGGCGGGCGGCTGGGCGATCTGCTGGGACATCGCCGCATGTTTCTGGTGGGCCTGGTGGTCTTCACCGTGGCCTCGCTGGCCTGTGGCCTGGCGCAGAACCAGGCCCTGCTGATCGGCGCGCGCGCGGCGCAGGGACTGGGCGGCGCGGTGGTGTCGGCGGTGGCGCTGTCGCTCATCATGAATCTGTTCACCGAAACCGGGGAACGGGCGCGCGCCATGGGCGTGTATGGCTTTGTCTGCGCGGGCGGCGGCAGCATCGGCGTGCTGCTGGGCGGGCTGCTGACCAGCGCGCTGTCCTGGCATTGGATCTTCCTGGTGAACCTGCCTATCGGCGTGGTGGTCTATGCGCTGTGCCTGCGGCTGATTCCGGCCGCGCCGCCCGCCGCCGCGGGCGCCCGGTTGGACGTGGCCGGGGCGCTCAGCGTCACCGCCTCGCTGATGCTGGCGGTGTATGCGGTGGTCAACGGCAACGAGGCCGGCTGGACGTCGGCGCAATCGCTGACCCTGCTGGGCGCGGCGGCCGCGCTGATGGTGCTGTTCCTGACCATCGAGGCGCGCGTCGAATCGCCGTTGATGCCGCTGGGGCTGTTCCGCCTGCGCAACGTGGCCACGGCCAACGTTGTCGGCGTACTGTGGGCCGCGGCCATGTTCGCGTGGTTCTTCGTATCGGCGTTGTACATGCAGCTGGTGCTGGGCTACAGCCCCATGGAGGTCGGGCTGGCCTTTTTGCCGGCCAACCTCATCATGGCGGCATTCTCGCTGGGCCTGTCGGCCAAGCTGGTGATGCGCTTTGGCATCCGCGGGCCGCTGGCCACGGGCCTGTTCATTGCCGCGCTGGGGCTGGCGCTGTTCGCGCGCGCGCCGGCGGACGGCAGCTTCGCCGTCGACGTTCTGCCGGCCATGCTGCTGCTGGGCCTGGGCGCGGGCGTGGCCTTCAATCCGATGCTGCTGGCCGCGATGAGCGACGTGGAACCCAGCCAGTCCGGCCTGGCCTCGGGCGTGGTCAACACGGCTTTCATGATGGGCGGCGCACTGGGGCTGGCGGTGCTGGCCAGCCTGGCCGCAGCTCGCAGCGCGGGATTGGCGGCGGCTGGCGCGGCGCCGGCCTTGGCGCTGAATGGCGGCTATCAGCTGACCTTCCTGGCGGGGGCCTTGATCGCAGGGCTGGCCGCTGCGCTCAGCGCGCTGCTGGTGCGCACACGCAACCACGAACTATCGGTCCAGGCCGGTTCCAGCCACTGAGGCTGATGGCCGCGTGGCCCCGGCGCGACCGCCACCGGGGCTGTCGCGCCGCTACTTGCGCGGCATCCAGTTCTCAGCCAGCTTCACGAAGGCGCTGGCGCCGATGGGCAGCAGCGCGTCGTTGAAGTCGTAGCTGGTGTTGTGGACCAGGCACGGACCTTCGCCATGGCCGGGCTCGCGGTGATCGCCTTCGCCGTTGCCGATGAAGCAATAGCTGCCGGGCACCTCTTCCAGCATGAAGGAAAAGTCCTCGGCCGCCATGATGGGCGCCTGCGCCAGCACGCGCTCTTGGCCCACCACCTCGGTCAGCGCAGTGCGCATGAAGGCGGTCTCGGCTTCGTGGTTGATGGTCGAGGGGTAATGCCGCGTAAAGACGAAGTCGCACTGGGCGCCGAACATGCCGGCCACGTGCTGCGCGACCTCGCCCATGCGGCGCTCGATCAGGTCCAGGGTTTCGCGGGTATAGGCGCGCACCGTGCCGCGCAGTTCGCAGGTGTCGGGGATGACGTTGACCACCCCGCCCGCCTGTACCGTCGTCACCGAGATGACGGCCGTCTCCAGCGGTTTCTTGTTGCGGCTGATGATGGTCTGGAAGGCCTCGATCATCTGGGCCGCCGCAGGAATGGGATCAATGGCCAGATGCGGCATGGCCGCGTGGCCGCCCTTGCCGCGGATGGTCACGTGGAACTCGCTGTTGGACGCCAGCACCGGCCCCGCCGACGAGGCGAAGCAGCCGACCGGGATGCCGGGCATGTTGTGCATGCCGAACACCGCCTCCATGGGGAATTTCTCGAACAGGCCATCGCGCATCATTTCGCGCGCGCCGCCGCCGCGCTCTTCGGCGGGCTGGAAGATCAGGTAGACGGTGCCGTCGAAGTTGCGATGGTGCGCCAGGTGCTGGGCCGCGCCCAGCAGCATGGCGGTATGACCGTCGTGGCCGCAGGCGTGCATGACGCCGGGATGCTTGCTGGCGTGGCTGAACTGGTTGACCTCGTGCATGGGCAGCGCGTCCATGTCGGCGCGCAGGCCCAGCGTGCGCCCGGAGTCGCCGTTGCGGATCACGCCCACCAGGCCGGTCTTGCCGAAGCCGCGATGCACCGGGATGCCCCAGCTTTCCAGCAACTGGGCCACCAGGTCGGAGGTGCGGTTCTCTTCGAACGCCAGTTCCGGATGCGCATGGATGTCCCTGCGGATGTCGCGGATGGACGGGGAGTTTTCAACAATCTCTTCGATCAGGTTCATAAGCTGCTGCGGGCTCCGCAAGCGGAGCCCGGGATACTAGGGTTGGAAGAAGGGAGTTCAATCGGGCTTGATGCCCAGCTTGCGCAGCACGGGACCGGAAGTGTCCCGCTCGGCTGCGACGCGCTGGGCGAAGGCCGCCGCCGCCAGATGGTACGGCAAGGAGCCGTGGCTGGCGTACATCTGCTTGAGCGCGCCGTCCTGCTGCGCGCGGCCGATTTCTTCGTTGAGCCGTTGCACGATGGCGTCCGGCGTGCCGGCGCGCGCGGCCACGCCCAGCCACACCGCGCCCTCGAAGCCCGTGAAATGGCTGGCGGCCAGCGTCGGCGCCTTGCCGAAGGCCGCGTCGGGCACGGTTTCGCTCATGGCCAGCACGCGCAGGCGTCCTTCCTTGACCATGGGTTCCACCAGGGCGGTGCCGGCGAAGTAGATTTCCGTGTCGCCCGCCAGCACCGAATTCAGCGCGCCGGTGCCGGTCTTGAACGGGACGTGCATGATGTCGACGCCGGCCTGTTCGCGCAGCATCTCGAACAGCACGTGAGGCGGGCTGCCGTTGCCCGAGGACGCGTAGTTCAGCCGGCCGGGCTTCTGGCGCGCCAGCGCCAGCAACTGGTCCAGGGACTTGGCCTGGAGCTTGTCGTTGACCGTCAGCGCCATGGGGATGACCGCCAGCGGACTGACGGGCTGCAGGTCGCGCGCCGGATCGTAGGTCAGGGCCGGAAAAATGTAGGGGTTCCACACCAGGTGGGCGTTGGTGACCAGGGCCAGCGTGTGGCCGTCGGCCGGCGCGGATTTCAGCTGCTGCATCGCCAGCATGCCGCCTGCGCCCGGCTTGTTTTCAACCACCACGGGCTGGCCCAGGGCGTGGTGCAGGCGTTCGGCCAGAGGCCGGGCAAACAGGTCCGGCAGGCTGCCGGGGCCGCCGTTGACCAGGATGGTCACGGGCCGCGACGGCCAGTTGTCGGCGCTGGCCACGGGGCTGGCGGCCAACGCGGCCAAGGCGGCGGCGCAGGCCGCAATATGTCGCACCACCAATCGCAGCAAAGGCCGGCCGGCGGGCGTTTCGGACAGATTGCGGGTGCGCAGCCGGGCATGCCGGACGTCGTGTAGCCGTGTCACTGCTAGTCTCCTGGCGCGTCTGCCGCCGGCTGAGTGCCGGTCGTGATCGCGACGCCTTTTTTCTACGATAAGCAGCATAAATCTCGGCGTCAATAATTTTTATCGAGATTTTTTTATCACAGTGATAAAGTAGCCTCATGTCAGACGGCGCCACCCTCCCCCCGCTTGCCCATTCCGCCTCGGCCAACACCCTGGTTGGCTCGGCCTACGTCAACCTGCGCCGCGACATCATCCAGGGCGTGCACCCGCCGGGCTCGCGGCTGCGGGTCGAGCATCTGAAGGACGATTACGGCGTGGGCGCGGGTACGCTGCGCGAAGCGCTGGCGCTGCTGGTGTCCGATGCGCTGGTCATCGCGCAAGGTCAGCGCGGCTTCCACGTCACGCCGATCTCGCTGGAAGATTTCCGCGACATCACCGAGAACCGCGTGCTGCTCGAAACCCAGGCGTTGCGCCAGTCCATTGCGCTAGGCGACGACGACTGGGAAAGCGCGGTGCTCGCCGCCTTTCACCGCCTGAGCAAAGCCGAGCAGCGCCTGGCCGCCGACCCCGACACCCGCTTTGAAGAGTGGGAGCAGCGCAACCGCGAGTTCCACCGCGAACTGATCCGCGCCTGTCCCTCGCGCTGGCTGCATCACTTCCTGGGCATCCTGTACCAGCAGGCCGAGCGCTACCGCCGCCTCACCGTCACGCGCAAGCCCATCGCGCGCGACCTGGACGACGAACACAAAGGCATCCTGGACGCCACGCTGGCCCGCGACGCGGACCGCGCCTGTGCACTGCTGGCCGCCCACATCCGCCTGACCTACGACGCCGTGGCCCGCCTGCCGCCGGACCTGTTCACGCGCGATTGAAAACCCGCAGGCCGGGCCGTTATGTCGCGCCGGTTCGGTGCTGCGCCAGCACGTCGTGCATGGCCCGCGCAGCGCGTTCCAGCACCGGCACGGCACGCAGCAAATCGTCGAGCATGACGCGCGCCGTCGGCGCATGGCAGGCCACCGCCGCCACCACGCGGTCGTCCGCGTCGCGCACCGGCACGGCCACGGCGCTCATGCCGCGCACGAATTCCTCATTGTCGATGCCGATGCCGCGCGCCGCCAGCCGTTCTAATTCTTCTTCCAGCCTGGCCGGGTCCGTCAGCGTGCGCGGCGTGTTGCGCGTGAGCGGCAGGCGCGCCAGCACCCGTCCGCGCTCCAGACGGTTCATGGACGCGAGGAACAGCTTGCCGCTGGCGGTGCAATGCATGGGCACGTGGCTGCCCACCGCAAAGAACAGGCGCAGCGGCTCCGCCGTTTCCACCCGTTCCATATAGATCACGCGGTCACCGTCAGGCGCGGTCAGGTTGCAGGTTTCGCCCAGCGTGCCGACCAGTTGGGCCAGCACGGCGCGGCAGGCGCGCGTGAAGGCCGAGGCGCGCAAGGTGGCCAGGGCCAGGGTCGCTGCCTGCGGCCCCGGCACGAACCCGTTCTCGGTGGGCGTGGCAGCGACGAAGCCGGCGCGCTGCATGGCCGCCAGCAGTCGCATCAAGGTAGTCTTGGGCATGTCCAGCCGCTGCGCCAGTTGCGCCAGCGTGGGCGGATGCTGGGCCCGCGCCAGGTGGTCCAGCACCACCAGCGCGCGCAGCGAACGCGCGGCTTCCTGTTGGGTCGCGGCGTCTTCGGCCTGCTGCGCCGATGCTGCACCGCGATTTTGAAACTGAATCTGCATATTCTGTTCCACTTTTCCGCCCCTGCGCCTGTTGTGCTTTGTTCTGTGCGCGTGCTTCCTAGAATCGCCTCAAATGCCGTAGCGCCCATGCGCCGGCGTCGATCCAGTATATAAGTGCGCCCCACAACGACAAGCAGGGTAAACGCGCCGTAGGCCAGGCGCGGCGCCCTGCTGCAGGGAGAGCTTGCGGACATGTCCGATACCGTGGATTACATCGTGGTTGGCGCCGGCTCGGCCGGATGCGTGATGGCCAACCGGCTGAGCGCCAGCGGCACGCATAGCGTCTGCCTGCTGGAAGCCGGCCCCAAGGACAGCAACCCGTGGATACACATCCCCATCGGCTACGGCAAGACGATGTTCCACAAGGTCGTGAACTGGGGCTATTACACCGACCCCGACCCCGGCATGCTGGGCCGGCGCATCTACTGGCCGCGCGGCCGCACGCTGGGCGGTTCCAGCTCCATCAACGGGTTGATCTATATCCGCGGCCAGCAGCGCGACTACGATGCCTGGGCCGCCGCCGGCAATCCCGGCTGGAGCTGGGACGAATGCCTGCCCTACTTCCGCAAGCTTGAAAACAATGACCTCGGCCCCGGCCCCACGCGCGGCACCGAAGGCATGCTCAACGCCACCTCGATCAAGACGCCGCACCCGCTGGTGGAAGCGCTGATCGGCGCGGCAAAAACCCTGGGACTGCCGCATCTGCAGGACTTCAACACCGGCGACCAGGAGGGCGTGGGCTACTACCAGCTCACCACGCGCAACGGCCGCCGCTGCTCCACCGCGGTCGCCTACCTGCGCCCCGCCCAGGGCCGCAGCAATCTGCGCGTGGAGACCGACGCGCACGCCATGGCCGTGCTGTTCGAGGGCCGCCGCGCCTGCGGCGTGCGCTACCGGCGCGACGGCCAGGTGCACACCGTGCGCGCGCGCCGTGAAGTCGTGCTGTGCGCGGGCGCCCTGCAATCGCCTCAGCTGCTGCAATTGTCCGGCGTCGGGCCGGCCGCCCTGCTGCGCCAGTTCGGCATCGGCGTGGTGCGCGACCTGCCCGGCGTGGGTGAGAACCTGCAGGATCATCTGCAGATCCGGCTGATCTACGAGACCACGCGCCCCATCACCACCAACGACCAACTGCGCAGCCTGACGGGCCGCGCCCGCATGGGACTGGAATGGCTGCTGTTCCGCGGCGGCCCGCTGGCGGTGGGCATCAACCAGGGCGGCGTGTTCTGCCGGGTCGATCCCGCCAGCCGCACGCCCGACACCCAGTTCCATTTCGCCACGCTGTCCGCCGACATGGCGGGCGGCAAGGTGCATCCGTTCTCAGGCTGCACTTATTCGGTGTGCCAGCTGCGGCCGACCTCGCGCGGCCGGGTCCAACTGCGCAGCGCGGATCCCTTCGAGGCGCCGTCCATGCAGCCCAATTACCTGTCCACCGAACTGGACCGCCAGATGGCCGTGGCCGCGGTGAAGTACGCGCGCCGGCTTGCCGCCACCGAACCGCTGGCCGGCCTGATGAAGCGCGAGTTCCGCCCCGGGCCGGACGTGCGCACGGACGACGAGATCCTGCACTTCTGCCGCGAATACGGCGCCACGATCTTCCACCCGTCCGGCACCGCCAAGATGGGACCGTCCAGCGACCCCATGGCCGTAGTGGACGAGCGCCTGCGCGTGCACGGCGTGGCGGGGCTGCGCGTGGTGGACTGCTCGATCATGCCCACGCTGGTATCAGGCAACACCAATGTGCCCGTGGTGATGCTGGCCGAACGCGCGGCCGATTTCATGTTGCAGGACCTCAGGCAAGCGCAGCCGCACGCGCTGCGCGTCGCCGCCTGAATCGGAGAAGACGGACCCCGGATAGCAGCACCTCACGGCGCAGGACAACGCAGATTGCCCCACCGCCCCACCAAAGGAGACTAGACATGGCCAAGCAAAATGAAGCCGCGGTGCGCAGAGTCGTCACGGCGTCGCTGATCGGCGCCACCATCGAGTGGTATGACTTTTTCCTGTACGGCGTCGTCGCGGGCATCGTGTTCAACAAGCTGTATTTCCCCACCGGCGACCCGACGGTCTCGACCATGCTGGCCTACACCACCTTCGCCGTGGGCTTTGTCACGCGGCCTCTGGGCGGGCTGATCTTCGGCCACTTCGGCGACCGCATCGGCAGAAAAAGCATGCTGGTGATGACCTTGATGATCATGGGCATCGCCACCTTCCTGATCGGCCTGGTGCCCACCTATGACAGCATCGGCATCTGGGCGCCTATCCTGTTGCTGCTGCTGCGCGTGTTCCAGGGCATCGGGCTGGGCGGCGAATGGGGCGGCGCGGTGCTGATGGCCTACGAGTACGCGCCGCCGGGCAAGAAAGGCTTCTACGCCTCGCTGCCGCAGATCGGGCTGGCTATCGGGCTGTGCCTGGCTTCCGGCACGGTGGCGCTGCTGTCCACCCTGCTGACCGACGCCCAGTTCATGGCCTGGGGCTGGCGCATCGCCTTCCTGGCGTCGGCCGCCATGGTGGCGGTGGGCATGTACATCCGCCTGAACATCAAGGAGACGCCCGAGTTCGCGGCGGTCAAGGCCAATAACGCAGAAAGCCGCATCCCCTTCTTCGATATGCTCAAGCGCTATCCGGGCAATGTTCTCAAGGGCATGGGCGCGCGCTACATCGACGGTGTGTTCTTCAACGTGTTCGGCGTGTTCTCGATCGCGTACCTGACGCAGACCGTGCAGATCACGCGCACCGAGGCGCTGATCGGCGTGATGGCCGCGGCCCTGGTGATGTGCTTCTTCATCCCCTTCTTCGGCCGCCTGTCCGACCGCATCGGCCGCACACGGGTCTACTTCTGGGGCTCGCTCATCACCGCCGCGGCGTCCTTCCCCGGTTTCTGGCTGATGACCAACAACCAGGGCAGCGTGATGCTGATCTGGCTGGCCATCATCATTCCGTTCGGCATCCTGTACGCCGCGGTGTACGGGCCGGAGGCGGCGCTGTTCTGCGAGCTGTTCGATGCCAAGGTGCGCTACACCGGCATTTCCTTCGTCTATCAGTTCTCGGGCATCTTCGCTTCGGGCATCACGCCCATCATTGCGACCGCGCTGTTGAAGACGGGTGGCGGCCAGCCTTGGCTGATCTGCCTGTATGTGCTGTTCGCGGGGGTGGTGTCGGCGATCTGCGCCATGCTGATCGGGCGTGGCGCGCAGCCGGCCGAGCTGGAGGCGGCCGCGGCGACTGGGATACCCGCGGCGGGCTTGCGCAAGGCCTGAACGTGAACGCGCCGGCCGCGAGGGCCGGCGCCTTTTTACCGGAGCTTATGTCTCAGGCCGCCGCTACCGGGCGGCCGTGGAACGGGTAGTTGGGATCGTTGTAGCCGTGGGTCGAAGCATGGCCCGGCGTCACCCAGTCATTGACGACGGCCTCGTCCTCGGCCGTGATCTTCACGGCCAGGGCCGCGTAGTAGTCCTCCATCTGCGCCAAGGTGCGCGGGCCGGCGATGACGGCGGTGATGATGGGATTGGCCAACACCCAGGCGGTGGCGAAATGCCCCGCCTGCGTGCCGCGCGCCGCGGCGTGCGCCACCAGCTTCTGCGCGATTTCCAGGGATTCTTCACGGAACTCGGTGGCCAGGATACGGCGATCGCCGCGTCCGGCGCGGCTGTCGGCCGCCGGCGCCTGGCCCGGCAGGTACTTGCCGGTGAGCACGCCGCGCGCGATCGGGCTGTAGGGCACGACGCCCAGGCCGTAGTGCTTGCAGGCGGGCAGGATCTCGACTTCAGGGCCGCGGTTGAGCATGTTGTAGTAAGGCTGGCAGACCACGGGTTGCGGCACGCCCATTTTTTCGCACAGGCGCATGACCTCGGCGATGCGCCAGCCGCGGAAGTTGGACAGGCCGAAGCTGCGCAGCTTGCCGGCGCGGATCAGGTCGCCCAGCGCCCACAGGGCTTCTTCGAGGTTTTCCTCGTGGTAGTCGCGGTGCAGGTAGAGGATGTCCATGAAGTCGGTGCCCAGGCGCGTGAGGCTTTCCTCCACGCCGCGCATGAGCCACTGGCGCGAATAGTGCGCCTGGTTCGGGCCTTCACCGACGGCGTTGCCGATCTTGCTGGCGAGCACCCAGTCGTGGCGCTGGCCTTTCAGCAGCTTGCCGACCACTTCTTCGGAGCGGCCGCCGTTGTAGACGTCGGCGGTGTCGATGAAATTCAGGCCATGGTCACGCGCGGACGCGACGATGCGGGCGGCTTCGTCGTCGGGGGTCTGCTCGCCGAACATCATGGTGCCCAGGCAGAGCGGAGAGACGCGGAGATTGCTGCGGCCGAGGCGGCGGTAGTTCATGGTTGGCTTCCTCTCATTCACGGAAATGGACTAGACGGGAGCATGCAACGGCAAGCCCGCGCCAGTCAAATGCGCATCTAAGGCATTCTTGGTTGGATTGTTGACGTTTGGTTTTGTAAGGCTGGGGTTCTTGAACCGCCGGTGGCCGGACTGCGGGATTCCGATGCTCGCCCCGGTGGGGCTGCGCTTCGGATCCCTCCGCCCAGCCCCCGGCTCACGGCATCTACCCATGGACGGGGGCTGAAACCAACGCATTAGGCGACTGCCAGCCGAGGCGGCCCGGAGCCATCCGAAGCGCAGCCCCACCGGGGCGAGCATCGGAATGGCGCAGGGCAGCCTCGGCGGCTAAAGAACCCTGACATCCGCAAGCTCGAAGCCCTACCGCCCTGCACTTCGGTTTTGTGAGGCACGGTCCTTGAGTCGCCGGCGTCCGGACTGCGGGATTCCGATGCTCGCCCCAATGGGGCTGCGCTTCGGATCCCTCCGTCCGGCCACCGGCTCACGGCATCTGCCCATGAACGGGGTCCGAAACCAACGCATTAGGTGACTGCCAGCCGAGGCGGCCCGGAGCCATCCGAAGCGCAGCCCCATTGGGGCGAGCATCGGAATGGCGCAGGGCCGCCTCGGCGGCTAAAGAACCCTGACATCCGCAAGCTCGAAGCCCTACCGCCCTGCACTTCGGTTTTGTGAGGCACGGTCCTTGAGTCGCCGGCGTCCGGACTGCGGGATTCCGATGCTCGCCCCGGTGGGGCTGCGCTTCGGATCCCTCCGCCCGGCCACCGGCTCACGGCATCTACCCATGAACGGGGGGCCGAAACCAACGCATTAGGCGACTGCCAGCCGAGGCGGCCCGGAGCCATCCGAAGCGCAGCCCCATTGGGGCGAGCATCGGAATGGCGCAGGGCCGCCTCGGCGGCTAAAGAACCCTGACATCCGCAAGCTCGGAGCCCCGACCGCCCCCGAGATCCCGAACGTCAAAAGCCAAAAAACTCTAGACGCCAGCGTCCACCGCGCCCAGGATCTTGCCAAACAGCGCATCGGCGTGAGCCGAATCCAGCCAGCGCACGATCACTACCATCTGCCGCTCCGGCTCCACCCAGGTAAACGAGCTACCCGCCCCCACGCCGAAAAAGCTGGAAGCCGGCACGCTTGGAAACACGCGGCCTTCATGATTCAGCCAGATCAGATAGCCGTAATACGGCGCGATCGCGCATGGCGTGCGCATGGCACGGATCCATTCGCTCGAAAGGATGCGGCGGCCGTTGGCCATGCCGTCGTTCAGCAACATCTGGCCGATCAGCGCCTGGTCGCGGGCGCTGATGGACATGCCCCCGCCCCAGTGCGAACCGCCAGGCACCGACGGCATGCGCTGGCCGTCGATCTCGACCCAGGCGTTGTCGTAGCCCACCCATTGCCAGTCTTCGCTGGCGCCGATGGGCCGCGTGACGGCTTCGCGGAAGACCTCGGGCAAGGGTTTGCGGAACAGGTGCAGCAGCGCATACGACAGCTGGTTGATGCGCACGTCGTTGTATTCCCAGTACGTGCCGGGACGCTGCAAGGGCCGCGCCTCGCCTTTCTTGCCGTCCGGCGGCACGCCGAAGGTGACGGCGCGATAGCGGTCGGCCTGGTCGGACACGCCGAAGCGTTCGCCTTCCCATTCGCTGGTCTGCTGCAGCAGATGACGCCAGGTGATGTCGGCATTCTGCCCTTCATCAAAGCCGATGCCGCGCACGCGCTTGCCTACCGGTTCATCCACGTCCGGCAGCAGGCCGCGGTCGTGGGCAACGCCGGCCAGGATCGCCAGGTACAGCTTGGCCACGCTGAAGGTCAGGTCGGCACGCTCGGGCTCGCCCCAGGACGCAATGGTTTCGCCGCGCACGGTCACCACGCCCGACACCGGGCCACGGTCGTGGATGGGGCCCAGCAGGCGGTTCCAGGGCGGCGGATCGTTCAGGTGCACGCCGAAGTTGCCCTGGACGCTGCGGTCCCAGGCGGATTCGTGGTCGTTGGCGAACTGGATCGCCTGCTGCATGAGTGTGTTCATCGTTTCCCTCGTTATGTGTGTGTCTCAGGCCGCTACGCTTGCTCGCGCGCCCCGGCCAGGAATTCCATTGCCGCCTGCACGCCGCCCGCCCGATGCGGCACGCTTGCGGCGGCCAGGCCCATTTCCACGCCGGCCAAGGTGCCGCACAGCGTCAGGTCGTTGAAGTGGCCCAGGTGGCCGATGCGGAACACGCGGTCGGACAGCTTGCCCAGGCCCTGGCCCAGCGACATGTCGAAGCGTTCCAGCACCAGCTTGCGGAAGGCGTCGGCGCCATGGCCTTGCGGCATGATCACCGCCGTCAGCGCCGGGCTGTGCGCGGCCGGATCCAGGCTCAGCAGCTCCAGCCCCCAGCCAGCCAAGGCCAGGCGCGTGGCCTGGGCGTGGCGCTGGTGGCGCGCGAAGACTTGCGGCAGGCCTTCTTCGCGCAGCATGGCCAGGGCTTCATACAAGCCGTATAGCAGGTTGGTCGAAGGCGTGTACGGAAAGTAGCCGCGGGCGTTGGCGGTGAGCATCTCGCGCCAGTCCCAGTACGAGCGCGGCAGCCGCGCCTGATCGGCCGCGGCCAGGGCGCGCGCGCTGACGGCGTTGAAGGCCAGTCCCGGCGGCAGCATCAGTCCCTTCTGCGAACCGGCCACGGTCACGTCCACGCCCCATTCGTCGTGGCGGTAGTCGATGGAGCCCAGCGACGAGATCGTGTCCACCATCAGCAGCGCCGGATGCGCAGCGCCGTCGATCGCGGCGCGCACCGCCGCGATGTCGCTGGTCACTCCGGTGGAGGTTTCGTTGTGCACCACGCACACGGCCTTGATCTTGCGCCCCTTGTCTTCGGCCAGGCGGGCGGCGATGGCCGCCGCGTCCACCGGGTGCCGCCAGTCGCCTTCCAGGAAGTCCACCTCCAGGCCCAGCCGCCCCGCCAGTTTGCGCCACAGGCTGGCGAAATGGCCGGTCTCGACCATCAGCACGCAGTCGCCGGGCGACAGCGTATTGACCAACGCGGCCTCCCAGGCGCCGGTGCCGGACGACGGGAAGATCACCACCGGCGACTGCGTCTGGAAGACCTGCTTGACGCCTTCCAGCACCGCCAGCCCCAGCGCGCCGAACTCCGGGCCGCGATGGTCGATGGTGGGCTGATCGATGGCGCGCAGCACGCGGTCGGGCACGTTGGTCGGCCCCGGGATCTGCAGGAAATGCCGGCCGGACGGATGACTGTTCAGGGTAAGCATGCGTAGTCCCAAAGTGGAATATTTTTGTATACCAACGAAAGGCGCCAGGCAAACAAGTAGGAGGTACCCGGCATGCGGACTTGCGGCACGCGTCACTCTATCCCATTGTTTTTGCGTTAATAACCTAGGGTATACACCCATCGGACCATTTGAAAATACAGGTTTATAGTCTCGCAAAACACGGGGAATTTTTGTATACCAATGAGCAGCGTTTCCAGCCTGATGCCTGATTCCGGCGCAGCCAGCGTGGCCGCCGAAACCGCGCCGCCGCCAGCGGCCCGCGGCATGGGCAACGGCCGCACGCTGCCGGCCACGGTGGCCGGGCAATTGCGAGAACGCATCATCCAGGGCGAATTCCCGCCCGGCACGCGCCTGAACGAGCGCACCCTCTGCGACTTGTTGGGCGTGTCCCGCACACCCTTGCGCGAAGCCTTTCGCGTGCTGGCCGCCGAAGGCCTGGTGCAGATCGAACCGAACCGCGGCGCGCAGGTGGTGGCGTTGTCAGAGGCGAACATCCGCGAAGCCTTCGAGGTCATCGGCGGGCTGGAAGCCATGTCCTGCCGGCTGGCCTGCGAACGGGCCACGGACACCGAGATCGCCGAGATCCGCGCGCTGACCTACGAAATGATGGCCAGCCACGCGCGCCACGACCTGCCCACCTACTTCCGCACCAATCGCGAAATCCACGAACGCATCAGCCTGGCCGCGCACAACAGCCTGCTCAAGCAGTTGTACGACGCCCAGAACGCCCGCATCCAGAACCTGCGCTTCGTCTCGAACGAGAACCGCCAGAAATGGGATCTGGCGATGCGCGAGCACATCGAGATGGCCGAGGCCCTGGACGCGCGCGACGCCGACCGGCTGGCCGGCATCATGCGCCAGCACTTGCAGCGCAAGTGCGAGGCGGCGTTGAAGACCTTGAACCAGGCGCCCGCCGATTCCAGCTGACCCCGCAGTTCCCGGCGCGAGCAGGACAGCGGGCCGCGCCGCCCACAACAAGATGACAGATAAGCAGTACGTGCAGTGACTTCCACAGGAGCCTCGCCATGACTGATTTCCGCATCACCCCCGCAGCATCCGCGCCCAGCCGGCGCATCACCATCCCCCTCAAGGCCCTGGCCGCCGCCCTGCTGGCCTGCGCCACGCTGGCGGCCCCGCCGGCGCTGGCCGGCAAGAAGGACGACACCTTGCGCATGGCCTACGACCAGGCGCCGGAAAGCGTGGACCCCTACTACAACAACGTGCGGATCGGCGTCATCATCGCCGCCAACGTCTGGGACACCCTGCTCTACCGCGACCCGGTCACCAACGAATACAAGGGTCAACTCGCCAAAAGCTGGAAGCAGGTCGATGACAAGACCATGGAATTCGAGCTGCGCCAAGGCGTCAAATTCCATAACGGCGAGGAATTCGACGCGGACTCGGTGGTGTACACGCTGAACTACGTGGCGGACCCGAAGAACAAGGCCGTCACGCAGCAGAACGTGGCCTGGATCGACAAGGTCGAGAAGATCGACAAATACAAGGTGCGCCTGATCACCAAGGAGCCTTTCCCCGGCGCCAAGGAATACCTGTCCACCACCGCCGCCATCCATCCGGCCAAGTACTACCAGGAAGTCGGCCCCAAGGGCATGAATGCCAAGCCGGTGGGCTCCGGCCCCTACAAGGTGGTGGACTACCAGCCCGGCAAGTCCATCACGCTGGAACGCAATGCCGAGTACTTCAAGGATTCGCCCAAGGCCCAGCCCAAGATCGGCAAGGTGGTGATCCGCTTCATCCCCGACCGCCAGACGCAGATGGCCGAAGTCATCTCGGGCGGCGAAGACCTGATCATGAGCGTGCCCAAGGACCAGGCCGAGCAACTGGGCGGCATGCCCTCGCTGCAGATGGTGACCGGCAACACCATGCGCATCGTCTTCATGCAGATGAACATCCAGGAAGGCACGCCGGCGCCGCAGCTGAAGGACGAGCGCGTGCGCCGCGCCATCATCCACGCGATCGACCGCGAATCGATGTTGAAGAACATCGTGGGCGAAGGCGGCGGCCTCATCAACACCATCTGCACGCCTTCCCAGACGGGCTGCACCCAGGACGGCGCGCCGGTCTATAAGTACGACCCGGCCCAGGCCAAGAAGCTGCTGGCGGAAGCCGGCTACCCCAACGGCTTCGACATCGATCTGGTGGCCTACCGCGAGCGCAACCAGACCGAAGCCATCATCAACTACCTGCAGGCGGTCGGCATCCGCGCCAAGCTCAACTTCCTGCAGTACGCCGCCATGCGCGACATGATCCGCGCCAACAAGGCCTCGCTCACCCACCAGACCTGGGGCTCCAACCTGGTCAACGACGTGTCCGCGTCCACGCCGGTGTACTTCGCCTTCGGCAACGACGACGTCACCCGCGACGCGCAGGTGCGCGACCTGCTCACCAAAGGCGACCGCACCATCGACAGCGGCGCGCGCAACGCCGCCTACAAGCAGGCGCTGGACCTGATCGCGCAGAAGGCCTACGCGGTGCCGCTGTGGACCCTGCCCGCCTACTACGTGGCTACCAAGGACGTGAACTTCAAGCCCTACTCGGACGAGCTGGTGCGCTTCTGGGACATGGGCTGGAAGTAAGGCGCGGGCACGCGCCGGCCCGGCATCGCGCCGGGCCGGCGTGAGTCCAACGAAGAGGAAGCCCTATGCTGTATTTCACGATCAGGCGCCTGGGCCTGGCGCTGCTGGTGGCGCTGACCGTTTCCATCCTGGCGTTCCTGTTGCTGCACCTGTCCGGCGATCCGGCGCTGGCCCTGGCCGGCGAAGGCGCGCGCCAGGCCGACATCGACATGATCCGCAAGACCTACGGCCTGGACCGGCCGCTGGCCGTGCAGTACGCGGATTGGCTCTGGCACATCCTGCAGGGCGACTTCGGCACCTCGGTGTATTTCAAGACCGAGGCCGGGCCGCTGATCCTCTCCAAGCTCAAGACCACCCTGCTGCTGGGCATGGGCGCGCTGGCCTTCGCGCTCTTGATCTCGATTCCGCTGGGCGTGCTGGCCGCGCTGTACAAGGGCAGCCTGATCGACCGCGCCTGTCTCGCCATCGCCGTGCTGGGCCAGGCGCTGCCCAATTTCTTCTTCGCGCTGATCCTGATCATGCTGTTCTCGATCTCGCTACGCATCCTGCCGGTATCGGGCAGCGGCAGCTGGCAGCATTTCGTCATGCCGGCGATCGCGCTGGGCTATTACGTCGCGCCGGCCTTCATGCGCCTGATACGCGCCGGCATGATCGAGGTCCTGGCCGCCGACTACATCCGCACCGCCCGCGCCAAAGGCCTGCCGGCGCGCAAGATCGTCTTCAAGCACGCGCTGCGCAACGCCATCGTGCCGGTGGTGGCGCTGGCCGCGGTGCAGCTGGGCTACCTGCTGGGCGGCTCGGTCGTCATCGAAACCATCTTCGCGCTGGACGGCCTGGGCTACCTGGCCTACCAGAGCATCACCTACAAGGACTATCCCGTGATGCAGCTCATCGTGCTGCTGCTGTCGGTGCTGTATGTGCTGCTGACCCTGGCCGCCGATGTCGCCAACGCGTGGCTCGATCCGCGCATCCGGGTGTCCTGACATGAACACGCCCATCCTGACCCCGACCGCTCCCGGCGTCCAGGCGCCGCCGGAACTGTCCGCGTCCACCCTGCGTTGGCGGCGGCTGCGCCGCAACAAGGCGCTGCTGACCGGCGGCGGCATCCTGCTCGTCATCGTGCTGATCGCGCTGTTCGCGCCCTGGATATCGCCGCATGATCCCTATCATCAGGACCTGGCCTACCGCACCGCGCCGCCGGTCTGGTACGCCAAGGGCACCTGGCTGCATCCGCTGGGCACCGACCAGCTCGGCCGCGACTACCTGTCGCGCCTGTTCTACGGCGCCCGCATTTCGCTCTTGATCGGCATCAGCGTGGCGCTGATCTCCGGCCTGATCGGCACGGCCATGGGCATGGCGGCCGGCTACTTCGGCGGCAAGGTCGACATGGCGGTGTCCTTCCTCATCACCACCCGCCTGTCCATGCCCGTCATCCTGGTGGCGCTGGCCACGGTCGCCATCGTTGGCGGCTCGCTCTGGGTGGTGATCCTGGTGCTGGGGCTGCTCAAGTGGGACCGCTACGCGGTAGTCATGCGCAGCGCCACCCAGCAGGTGCGCTCGCTGGAATACGTGGCGGCGGCGCAGGCGGCGGGCGCGTCCACCTGGCGCATCGTGTGGGGCGAAGTGCTGCCCAACGTGGTGCCGCAGCTGATCGTGATCGCCACGCTGGAAGCCGCCAGCGCCATCCTGCTGGAAGCCTCCCTGTCCTTCCTGGGCCTGGGCGTGCAGCCGCCGCTGCCTTCGTGGGGCCTGATGATCTCGGAGGCCAAGGCCTATATGTTCTTCTCTTTCTGGCTGATCGCCATACCCGGATCGGCGCTGGCCTTGCTGATCTTCGCGATCAATCTGGCCGGTGACGGACTGCACCAACTCCTGACGCCTGAAGAGAGGGCCTGAGCATGAGCGCCACGGACATCGTGCTGGACGTGCAGGGCCTGACCGTCGACATCGCCACGCCGCGCGGACCGCTGCATGCGGTGCGCGACGTGTCGTTCCAGGTCAGGCGCGGCGAAACGCTGTGCCTGGTGGGGGAATCCGGCTGTGGCAAGTCCATGACTTCGCTGGCCATTATGGGCCTCTTGCCCAAGGCCGCGCAGCGCAGCACGCGGCGGCTCTCGGTGCTGGGCGAAGACCTGTCGGCCGCGCGCGGGCGGCGCGTCAACGCGCTGCGCGGCAGCAAGATGGCCATGATCTTCCAGGAGCCGATGACGGCGCTCAACCCCGCCTACGCCATCGGCGAACAGTTGACCGAGCACTACATCCACCATTGCAAGGCCAGCGCGCAGCAGGCGCGCGACCGCGCGGTGGAACTGCTGGAGAAGGTCGGCATCGCTTCGGCCGGACAACGGCTTTCCCAGTATCCGCACCAGTTGTCGGGCGGCCTGCGCCAGCGCGTGATGATCGCCATGGCGTTGATGTGCGGCCCCGAACTGCTGATCGCCGACGAGCCCAGCACCGCGCTGGACGTCACCATCCAGGCGCAGATCCTGCGCCTGCTGGCGGACCTGCAGGCCGAGCTGGGCATCGCCATGGTGCTGATCACCCACGACCTGGGCGTGGTGGCGCGCATCGCGCGCCAGGTCGCCGTGATGTACGCGGGCCAGATCGTGGAGGAAGGACCGGTGGCGGAGCTGTTCGCCTCGCCGCGTCATCCCTACACTCGGGGGCTGCTCAGCTGTATCCCCGTGCCCGGGCGCACACCGCCCGGCGAAGCGCTGGGCACCATCCCGGGCGTCGTGCCCGCGCTGCTGGGCGAGCTGCAAGGCTGCGCCTTCCACGACCGCTGCCCGCACGCGCAGGCCCAATGCCGCCATGAAGTCCCCGTGCGTGGCGCCGCCTCCGGTCAGCAATGGCGCTGCATCCTCGAACCCGAAGGAGTCCCGGCATGAGTCCCTTGCTGCAAGCCGAGGCCGTCAGCAGGCAGTTCTCGATCCGCTCGGGCATGTTCCGGCCGCGCAGCACCCTGCATGCGGTCAATGGCGTGGACCTGGCAGTGGAGCGCGGCGCGGTGCTGGGCATCGTCGGCGAATCGGGCTGCGGCAAGTCCACGCTGGCCCGCATGCTGCTGGGCCTGACGCCGCCGACCGAGGGCGCGATCCGCCTGGACGGGCAGGACATCCGCAGTCTGGGCCGGCGCGCCTTGGCCCGCCGCGTCCAGCCTATCTTCCAGGACCCGTATTCCTCGCTCAATCCGCGCCGCTCCATCGCCTCCATCGTGTCGTTGCCGCTGGAAGTGCACGGCATCGCCAACCCGAAGCAACAGAAGGCCATCGAGATGCTGGAGCGCGTGGGCCTGCCGCCGCGACTGGCGCATAACACGCCCGGCCAATTGTCCGGCGGCCAGCGCCAACGCGTGGCCATCGCGCGGGCGCTGGTGATGCATCCCGAGATCGTCATCTGCGACGAGCCGACCTCGGCGCTGGACGTGTCGGTGCAGGCCCAGATCATGAACCTGCTGATGGACCTGCGGCGCGAATTCAACCTGACCTATGTCTTCATCAGCCACAACCTGGCGGTGGTGGAGCACATCGCCACCCAGGTGGCGGTGATGTACCTGGGCCGGGTGGTCGAATCCGCGGCCACCGCGCAGCTGTTCCATGATCCGCGCCATCCGTATACGCAGGCGCTGCTGGCCTCGGTGCTGACGCCCGAGCCCGGCCTGGGCATACCGGACATGGGCCTGGGCCTGTCGTTCCCGGATCCGCTACGCCCGCCTTCGGGCTGCCCCTTCCATCCGCGCTGCCAGCAAGCCATGGCCCAATGCAAGACCGAACGCCCGGCGCTGACCCGGCGCGCGCAATCCGTGGTGGCCTGCCACCTCTATCCCCCTACCCCCAACGGAGCCCAGCAACCATGACCCGCGCACAAGCCATCGCCCAGGCGGAACAGTGTTTTGATTCCGGCGCCTTTCGCGCGCTGCTGGCGCGCCGCCTGGCCCAGCCCACGGAAAGCCAGAATCCGGCGCGCGCGCCCGAACTGGCCGCCTACCTGGAGGCCGAGATCCGGCCCGCCTTCGAAGCCCTGGGCTTCACCTGCCGCACGCTGACGCATCCTAAGGCGCTGGCGCCGTTCCTGTACGCCGAGCGCATCGAGGACCCGTCCTTGCCCACCGTGCTGGGCTACGGCCATGGCGACGTCATCCGCGGCCTGGAAAAAGAATGGAAGGAAGGCCTGTCGCCCTGGGCGCTGACCGAAGCCGAGGGCCGCTGGTATGGCCGCGGCATCGCCGACAACAAGGGCCAGCACACCACCAACATGGAAGCCTTGCGGCTGGTGCTGGAGACGCGCGGCAAGCTGGGCTTCAACGCCAAGTACCTGATCGAGATGGGCGAGGAAACGGGCTCCATGGGCCTGCGCGATCTATGTGAGGAGCATCGCGCGATGCTGTCGGCGGACCTGCTGATCGCCTCGGACGGGCCGCGGCTGAGCGCGGAGCGCCCCACCCTTTTCCTGGGCGCGCGCGGCAGCCTGAACTTCGACCTGAGCATCGAGGCCCGCGCAGGCGGACATCATTCGGGTAATTGGGGCGGCCTGATCTCCAACCCTGGCATCCAGCTGGCGCACGCCATTTCCACGCTGGTCTCGCCCACCGGCCAGATCCGCATCCCCGAATGGGTCCCCCGCGAGCTGCCCGACGCGGTACGGCGCGCCCTGGCCGATTGCCAGGTGGACGGCGGCGCCGACGGCCCCGAGATCGAACCGTGGTGGGGCGAACCGGGCCTGTCGCCGGCCGAGCGCGTGTTCGGCTGGTGCTCGTTCGAGGTGCTGGCCTACAAAACCGGTAACCCCGACACCCCGGTCAACGCCATTCCGCCGCGGGCATGGGCGCGTTGCCAGCTGCGCTTCGTGGTGGGCGTGGACCCGGACGATCTGGTTCCCGCCCTGCGCCGCCACCTGGACCGCCAGGGCTTCCCCATGGTCCAGATCACGCTGACTCGCGAGAACATGTTCCGCGCCACCCGCATCGACCCCGACGACGCCTGGGTGCGCTGGGCGGTGGATTCGCTGGAACGCACCTCCGGCGCCAAGACCGCCGTGCTGCCCAACCTGGGCGGCTCCCTGCCCAACGACATCTTCACCGACGTGCTGGGCCTGCGCACGATCTGGGTGCCGCATTCCTATCCCGGATGCTCCCAACATGCGCCGAACGAACACCTGCCACCGGCTTTGCTGCGGCAGGCATTGAGCCTGATGACGGGCTTGTATTGGGACCTGGGCGCGGGCGGCACGCCGGCATTGGAGCGCTGAGACGCGCGGCCAGGGCCTGTGCGCAATCAAAGGACCTTGCTCCGCCCCTAAGGCTTGCCGGACGGCCCCAGCCGCTCTCGCAGGAAATCGATGAAGCGCCGGACCTTGGCGCTGACGTGGCGCGTGTCGGGATAGACCGCGTAAACCTCCTGGCGCGGCAGCGCATACGAAGGCAGCACGCGTTGCAACGAGCCCCGCGCCAGGGGCTCTTCCAGCAGCCATTCCGGCAGCGCGGCCACACCGCATCCCGCTTCCGCGAACGCCAATAGGGCCGAGGCGGTATCGGCCTGCGCCACCGGCGCCACCCGTAACTCATGCTCGCGCCCCTTGCCGTCCGTCAGTCGCCAGCGGTCGCTGCGTCCAGGCCGATTCGCCAGCCAGGGCAGCGCCGCCAGCGCCTGCGGCGTGCGCGGCGCCCCATGTTGCGCCAGCAGTGCCGGACTGGCCACCAGCCACAGCTTGAACTGGCCGATCCGCGTGGCGCGGTAGCTGGAGTCTTCCAGCGCCCCCACCCGAATGGCCAGGTCCAGACGTTCGGCGATCAGGTCCGCGTGCGCCGACCCGGCGCGATAGCCCACCCGCAGGGCGGGATGCGCGCATGCAAACGCCGCCAGCGCCGGCGCCACCACCCGGTTGCCGTAATCCACCGACGCCGTCACCCGCAGGCTGCCCGACAAGGCGGCCTGGCCGGAACGCGCCTCGTCCACCGCCGTCTCGGCCGCGCGCAGCATGCGCGCGCAATGGCCGTAGAAGCCCTCGCCCGCTTCGGTCAGCGCCAGCCGCCGCGTGCTGCGCGTCAACAGCGCCACGCCCAGCTCCTGTTCCAACTGTTTGATGTTGAAGCTGACCACCGCCTTGGTCGTGCCCAGCGCATCGGCCGCCGCCGTGAACGTCCCGGCTTCAACCACTGCCGCATACATCGCCAGACGATTCAGATTGATCATGAGGGCATGGATTTATTGTCAAAAAAACAAGAACAGTATATCCATCCATAGGGCATTTTTCGGGAACAACGAGGCTCCTAGAATGGCGCTCCCTTTCCATGAATCCTTCCCATGTCCGACCTTTCATCCCATTGCCTGCGTCTGGCCTTCGACGTCCATTCCCGTATCGAACACTGGATAGGCTCGCCCGATGCGCCGGACACACAGCTGACCGCCCTGCTCGAGGACTTTGCGCCCGGCTTCAGCATGATCGCGGCGGATGGCCGATGCCTGCCCGCGGAAGCCTTGCCGGCCTTGTTCGGCAGTTTGCGGGGCGCCCGCCCCGGCCTGAAGATCGATATCGACGAGCTGACCGTGCTGCACGCCGACGCGGCTTCAGTGCTGCTGAGCTATCGCGAACGCCATGCCTGGAACGCGGGCGCGACTCAGCGGCGCGCTACGGCACTGTTCACAGTACAGCCCGGCGGCCAGCCGCAATGGATGTATCTGCAAGAGACCTGGGCCTGAGAGCCGGAGGGGGCGATCGCCCCTCGGGCCAAAAAAAAGCCTCCGGCTAGGAGGCTTGTGGTTGTCGTTTGCGTATCCCGTCCAGTAGCAGATCGGTGATGAATTCCGCCAGGGCCTGCTGCCTGGCCGCGTCCGGCCCCTGCCGCGTGAACCGTTCGATGATGCCCATCATCGATTGGGCGAACCAATTGGATGGCACATCCTCGCGGAACCAGCCGGCCTGGCGTTCAGCGTCCGCATTGTCGGCAATCATCGCCACCAATTCATCCTTCAGCGCCTCGGCCTCGGCGGCCTGGAAGAAGCCGATGCGGGTCAGGTTGGGATCTTCCTGCAGGATGGCGAGCAGGCCGCTCACGCCGCCGCGGATGCGCCCGGCCAGTTCGGCGCCTTTCAGTCCGTCAGGTGGACGCGCCTGTCCGATGGCCTGCCGCAAGCGCTGGGCGAACATGCCCACCAGTTCGTCGTAGGCCGCCTGCTTGCTGGCGAAGTATTGATAGAAGACAGGTTGGGTCACGCTGGCCCGGGCGACGATGTCGCTGATCCGCGTATGCTGGAATCCGCGTTCCGCGAACTCCGCCGCCGCGACCTCCAGGAGTTGAGCCCGTGTGCGTTCACCCTTGGTGAGACGCTTGTCTTGCGATAAAGAAGAGGGTCGTGCCGTAATCATCGCGAGAAAATACTACCCTTCGGCGCTTTTAGCCACTGGTTTTACCCACGGTCCCCAGGACGGATACAACCATTGCAATGTCATTCCCCTAGTGCTTGCCAACTCTTGCACCCCTGGCGCTCGCCAGTCTGCTCTCGGGCTGCGTGCCCTATCCCGTGTACAAGACCATGCAACCCGACGCCTCGGACTTAAACGACAAGCCGCAAATCACGCCGCGCCCTGGCCAGTCGCGTTCCTGCAACAGTTGGCCTGACCACCAGGACCCGGCTGCGCCCCGCTGAAATCAGTTGAAATCTCCGTAGCGCTTGAGACACTTTATGGAAGCGGCCAGGCAGTAAAGTGGCAGTATCGGTCCGGGTCAGGCGCCATGCCGGCCCCGGGGCGGATCAGGAGCAAGATCATGAAGCGGTTTTCTGGCCGTATGGCCATCGTCGCGGCGCTGGCGTTGGCCGTGGCAAGCGCCCCCGCCATGGCCGGCGGGCGCGGTGGCGGTTATTGGGGCGGCGGCCATGGCGGCGGATATCACGGTGGCGGATACCACGGCGGATATCACAATTACCATGGCGGCAGCAGCAGTTCCGACGGTTGGTGGATAGGCGGCGCCTTCGCGCTGGCCACCATAGGCCTGCTGCTGGCGGCGGATTCCGGGCCCTCCTACACCCAGGCAGGCGTCTATTCATCGGGCGTGGGCTACACCAGCCCGCCGGTCTACGCGGCCCCCGTCTACAACGCGCCGGTATACGAGGCGCAGCCCGTGTACAGCGCGCCCCAGCCTCAGTACGAGCCGGTGCAATACGAGTCCGTACCGCCCGTCAACAGCGCCCAGGCCAACGCCAGCCTGGACTGCCAGCGCTGGGCCATGAACCAGAGCGGTTACGACCCGGCCACCATCACGCAATGGACCACCCAGGTCATGGTGGACTCCTATAACCGGGCGCTCGATTCCTGCATGACCAGCCGCGGCTACCGCGCGCACTGACACGCCATTCCGGGTATTCCCGCTTGTCCCGCCGCGCCGGCCTGCACACACTGCATGCCGGCGCGCCTCATTGAAGGGCCGTCGCCGCGTCCCGGTGGACAGGCCGTCGGGCATAGACAAGGGGAAAGCATGTTGAATCTCAAGCGGATCGCGGGGCTGTGCGCCATCGGCGCGGCCTGCGCGTTCTCGGCCGCCGCGCACGCCCAGGCCGACGCCAAGGCACAGGCCATGACCATCGTCGTGCCCTATGGCGCGGGTGGCATCGTCGACAACACCGCGCGCGCCTTCGCGCAGAAGCTGGCGGCGGAACTGGGCCGGCCCGTGGTGGTGGAGAACCGCGGCGGCGCGGGCGGCATGATAGGCATGAATACGGTGGCGCGGGCCCATGACGAGAACACCCTGGCCTTTACCGCCGTCAGTCCTGTCACACTGTCGCCGCATGTGATGAAGACGCTGTACGACCCCTTGAAGGACCTGGCGCCCGTGGCGTCCGTAATGTATTCGCCGGTCTATCTGGTGGGCGGCCCGAAGTTCACCGGCAAGACCTTCCAGGACATGCTGGCCCAGGCCAAGGCCGATCCTGGCGGCCTGTCGCTGGCGACGGCCGGCGTGGGCTCGCTGGGCCACTTGATGCTGGAGCAGATCAACGGCCAGGCGGACGTGCGCATCACGCACGTGCCATATAAGGGCATGGCGCAGATGGTGCCCGACGCCCTGGGCGGCCAGTTCACGCTGATGCTGGTCAATGCCTCCGGCCCGGTCAATACGCTGATCGACGAAGGCAAGCTCACACTGCTGGCGGTGGGCTCGCCCGCCCGGCTGCTGGGACGGCCCGGCACGCCGACGCTGGCCGAACTGGGCTATCCCATGGCCAATATGACGTCCACCTTCGGTTTTTTCGCTCCGGCCAGCACCAGTCCGGAATTCCGTCAGCGCATGAACGGCCTCATCAACCGGATCGCCGCCATGCCGGACATCAGCAAGCCGCTGACGGATGCGCTGAACATCATGTCGCCCGGCACGGTGGAGCAGTTCACGGCCCTGGTGCAGAAGGAATATGCCGCCAACGGCCAGATCGTGAAGCAGGCCAATATCCGCAGCGAATAGCCGCGGGGGGCAGTGAGCGGCTGGCGGCTCAGCGGCGCCAGCCGCGCCAGGCGCACAGCAGGCCGATCGCCAGCATGGCGCCTGCGGGCAGGATCCAGACGAATCCCGAATCCGTGTAGACCACCTGGTCGACCGGGTCGTAGTAGCGGCCCAGCTCGTTGAAATCCCACCTCAGGTACTGCGCGTACCAGGCGTAGAAAAAGAGCGCGGACAGGGCCAGGCTTACGCCCGCGGCCAAGCGCAGCAGGCCTTTGCTGCGGCCGGTGCGCACTGCCGCCTTCCAGGCCAGGACCGCACAGCCCGCCGCGCCCAGCAGCACCAGCAGGTCGCCCACGTCAGCGCCCATCGGCCGCCTCCAGGCCGGCCAGACAGGCCTGGGCCTCATCCCATTGCTTTTCACTGAAGACGCGCAGGCCCGCCCGGGCCAGCAGTTCGGCCGTCACGCCCACGCCGGGCTGCTTGCGTCCGGCGAAATGGCCGTCGTACACGTAGCCGCTGCCACAGGAAGGGCTGCCCTCCTTCAGTACCGCGATGCCGATGGCGTGCTGGCGCGCAGCCGCCAAGGCCGCCTGCGCGCCGTGCACGAAGGGGGTCGTCACGTCCTCGCCCGACACCGCCATCACGCGGGCGCGGCCGGCCAGCACCGCCGCCGCGTCCGCATCCGGCTCGATCTCGGCGGGCGGGCGCGGAACCGGCATGCCGCCCGCCATTTCCGGACAGACGGCCACCACCCGGCCTTCGTCCCGCCAACGCGCAAGCACGGCGTTGTCATGGGACGCGCCGCGTCCGTCGTAGCGCACGGGGTTGCCCAGCAGGCAGGAACTGACCAGAACGTATTGCATGCGTAATCCGAGGCGATGGGCCGCAGCGCGGCGCGCGGCCCGTATCCAAAGCAGCATGATAGAGCACGAGCCCCGGTTCCCGGGGCGCCTGCCTACCCAGGCTCAGCTTGCGGCCGCGCCTATTTCAAGCATCCAGGCGCGCAGCGCGGGATCGCGTATTTGCAGCACCTCGAACAGCCCCAGCGCGTTCAGCGCCGGCAAGGCCTCCTGGATGTCCCTGCGCGCATCGGCCACGGCCTGGGCCGGCGCCAGCGGGTCGAGGCAAACGCGGGCGTTGGCGAGAAACGCCCCCACCGTTCCCTTGCGCACGGCCACGCCGTTGAACTCTCCCAGATCCCTGCCGTCGGGCAGGACGTCGCTTGCTTTCATGTAGTGCTCCTGTTGAAGTTCGAGACAGGAGTTACGATAGACGCGCCCGCATGGCAAGTCTGCGTGGTTCTGGTCATTCAATACGGTATTTCCGCCAATGGCGCTGCCTGCTCCCAACCCGCCCTTGCTCGACCCCGGACTCGCCCGCGCCCGCGGCGGCCCCAGGCTGATCGCCGTGCGCAGCCAGGACGGCGCGCTGCGCCATACCGCCATGCACCAGCACGCGCGCGGGCAACTATTGGGCGCCTATCAAGGTTTGCTGACGGTCTATGCGGGAGAGCATCAATGGGTGGTGGCATCCCGCCAGGCGGTCTGGATCCCCCCCGACCTGCCGCACGGGCTGTACTCGCACGGTCCCTATGCCGGCTATAGCGCGTACTTGAGCCCGGCGGCTTGCGCGGGGCTGCCTGCGGCGCCCTGCGTGCTGCATGCCTCGGATCTGCTGCTGGCCGCCGTGAGCCGTGCCGCGTCCTGGGACGGCGACACGAAAGACCCGGCCCGCAGCCGTCTGATTGAAGTGATCCGCGATGAAATCCGGACCTTGCCGCATGCCGGCCAGGCGCTGCTCCTGCCGCGCGATCCGCGGCTGCAACGGTTGGCGCTTGCGCTGTCGGACCAACCCTCCGATATGCGGACGCAGGAAGAATGGGCTGCCGAGATCGGCATGTCGCCGCGCACCCTGGCGCGCCGCTACCTGGCGGAAACCGGCCTGACCCTGGGGGCATGGCGGCAGCGCGCCCGGCTGATGCGGGCGCGGGAAATGCTGGCGGAGGGCGCCGCCGTGACCACGGTGGCCTTGGAATTGGGTTACGACAACGTCAGCGCCTTCATTGCCATGTTCAAGCGCGAACTGGGCGCGACGCCGGGCCGCTACGGCGGCCCGGGCGCTTGACCCTCGTCATCCGGAAACCTGGGACTCAGGATTCCTCGGCCGTCTTGCCGGCCCGGCGCGCGCGAGGGGCTGCCTTGCTCGCGGCCTTGCGGGCGGGCTTGGCGGGCGCCGCGGCAGCCGCAGCCGGTTCGGCTGGCACCGGATCGGCCGACGCGGTTTTGACGGCGGTCTTCTTGGCAGCGGTGCGGCTGCGGGTTGCGGCGCGCTTCGCCGCGGGCTTGTCGGCCTCGGCCTTGTCCGCGACAGGCTTGCTGGCCTTGGGCTCGTCCCTATCGGCAGACCGGGCCACGCCGCCCTCAAACGGATCGGGCATCTTGGCAGGCGTCTTGCTCGCCGGCTGGCCGCGGCTGGCTACGGCAGGTTCGGCGAAGGTCCACTCGGCGATGTCCACCGCGGGTAGCGGCTGGCGCGCCTGCGGCAAGGGCTTGGGCATGGGCGGCAGGCGCGAAGGCTGGACAGGCTTGGGCGCTTGCGCCCGAGCCAGGGCGTCAGCCCGCATGGCATCCAGCCTGGCGGCTTCCGCCTGTTCAGCGGCGTGCTTGGCGGCGTCGGCTTGCGCCGTGGCCTGCATGGCAGCCGGCAACTGCGCGGCTGCCGCCGTTGCTGCCGGTGCCTTGCCTGGCGCTTCGGCCGGAGCGTCGGACAACTCGGTGGCAATGGTTACGGATGAAGCTTCGGACGGCGTGGCGGCGTTCTCGCTGCTTGCGCCCTGCTCCGCGACCTGGCTGGCCCCCTTGCCCTCGCCACCCGACTTGCGCCCGCCACGCGATTTGCGGCCGGAGCGGGAACGGGGTTCTTCCTGAGCCGTGACGGCCGGCGCGTCGCCGGTATCGGCCGTGGCGGCCGGCTGACGGGCCGGGGCAGAACGGGATCCGCCATCGGCGGCGGCGCGATTCGCGGCCGGCGCGCCGTCCGCGCTGTCGCGGTACACATAAGTGCCGGCGTTTTCCTCGCGCCCGACTTCCAGCAGGCCGCGCGACTGCGCCTCGTCCAGCAGGTTGCCGAAGGCACGGAAGCCGTAGTAGGACTCGTTGAAATCCGGCCGGCGGCGCTTGAGGGCATCCTTCAGGGCGGAAGCCCAGATCTTGCCGCTGTCGCCGCGTTCGGCCATGAGCGCCTCGAAGGTCTCCGCGACCATTTCCACGGCCTGGGTCTTGCGCGCCTCCAGTTCTTCCTTGCGGCGGCGTTCCTCGTCGGGCGTGCGGCGCTGCTGGCTCGCCGTGCCACCGCCACGGTTGTCGCGGCGGGCGTCCGCCGCGCGCTGGCCTTCGCGCGCCAGGTCGTCATAGAAGATGAATTCATCGCAGTTGGCGATGAGCAGGTCCGAGGTGGACTGCTTCACACCCACGCCGATCACTTTCTTGTTGTTCTCGCGCAGCTTGGACACCAGGGGCGAAAAATCGGAATCGCCGCTGATGATCACGAAGGTGTTGACGTGGGACTTGGTGTAGCAGAAGTCCAGCGCGTCGACGACCAGACGGATGTCGGCGGAATTCTTGCCCGACTGGCGCACGTGCGGGATTTCGATCAGTTCGAAATTGGCCTCGTGCATGGGGGCCTTGAATTCCTTGTACCGCTCCCAGTCGCAATAGGCCTTCTTGACCACGATGCTGCCCTTGAGCAGCAGCCGTTCCAGCACCGGCCGGATGTCGAACTTCTGGTATTTGGTGTCGCGCACGCCCAGCGCCACGTTCTCGAAATCACAGAAAAGCGCCATGCTGACGTTTTCGTTGGGGGTATTCATGTTTTTGCTCCAATGCTGCGGCGGCGCCGGGCGAGACGCTGCCAGATGACGCTCATGATATACATATCTGCCGCCGGTACGCGGCGCCCATCCTCAACAGCCATGCCTGAAGCTCCGTTGTTCCCGGCTCTTGCCACCGACCGCCTGATCCTGCAGCCCTTGGAAATCGGCGATGCCGAGGCCATCCAGCGCCTGTTTCCGCAGTGGGAAGTGGTGCGCTACCTGGTCGATCAGGTGCCCTGGCCCTACCCGCCCGACGGCGCGCGCCAATATCTGGAGCAAGTGGCGATCCCTGCGATGCGGCGGGGCAAGGAGTGGCACTGGTCCATCCGCACCCGCCAGGCGCCCGGCAGCCTGATCGGCATCGTCAGCCTGATGGACGACGATCCCTGGAACAACCGCGGTTTCTGGCTGGACCCCGCCCATCACGGCCGCGGCTACATGACCGAGGCCAGCGAGGCCGCCACCGCCTACTGGTTCGAGGTGCTGGGCAAGCCGCTGCTGCGCGCGCCCAAGGCCGCCGTCAACGCGGCTTCGCGCCGCATCTCGGAGCGCGGCGGCATGCGCCTGGTCGGCACCGAGGAACGCGGCTACGTCAGCGGACGCCTGCCCACGGAAATCTGGGAGATCACCCGCGAGGAGTGGCTCGCCCGGAAGCGCCGCCAGGGCTGACGCCGGGCGGGCAACAGGCCGGCGAGGGGCGCCGGACGATCTTGCGTCTTATCCGCCCCCTTTATTCCCAGGAGGGCGCACGCCCCCTGACCCGGTCCAAGCCGCCGCTTACCGCCCTTTTCGCCCCGTTTTCCGGCCGATTGACCCGGGCCGGCGCTGGCTAGAATTCCCGAAAATCCGGCATTCCGCGCACGGAATGCCCACGTTATCGGGCAAGATCCATGAATCCGTCTACCGTCATCGGCGCCGCCGTCGGCCTGCTTACCCTGGTTATCGTCGTGGCCCTGGCCGCCACCGACCCCGGCATGTACATCAACCTGCCGGGCCTGGCCATCGTGCTGGGCGGCACCGCGGCCGCCGTGTTCATCGCCTACCCGCTGTCGGAAGTGCTGCGCGTCTTCAAGCTGGTACGCACCGTCTTTCGCAACGACCAGCACGACCAGCAGCGCGACATCGAGGAACTCGTGTCCATGGCCCAGCTGTGGATGAACACCGACGTGCGCAAGGTCGAGCAGGAACTCAAGAAGGTCAGCAACCCCTTCCTGCGCACCGGCGTGCAGCTGATCATCGACAACACGCCCGAAGACCAGATCATCGAACTGCTGCAATGGCGCGTGGCGCGGCTGCGCGCCCGCGAACAGGCCGAAGCCCAGATGTTCCGCGTCATGGCGACCTTCGCTCCGGCCTTCGGCATGCTGGGCACGCTGGTCGGCCTGATCAACCTGATGTCGGTGCTGGGCGAAGGCAGCATGCAGATGATCGGCCAGCATCTGGCCATCGGCCTGATGACCACCTTCTACGGCATCCTGCTGGCCAATCTGATCTGCAAGCCGATCGCGCTCAAGCTGGAACGCCGCACCGCCAGGCGCGTCGAATCCATGAACATGGTGCTGCAGGGCATCGCCATGATGTGCGAGAAGCGCGGCCCCGCGGTGGTGCGCGAAACCCTGAATTCCTTCGTCATGCACGTCGAGGACGAAATCTACGACGGCGGCGCGGACGCCAAGCCCCAGGCCGCGCAAGCCAAGGCGGAAGGCGCCGTCAAGCCCGCTGCCAAACCCGCCGCAACCCAGCCCGTCTCCATCGCCCGTCCTGCCGCCGCGCGCCAATGAGCCTGATTTCCCCCACCTTGGCGCAGCGGATCGAGCAGGCCCGCCAGGCCCAGCTGCGCGCCGAGAAGGCGGCGGCCAATGGCGGCTGGCGTCCCAGCAAGAGCGACCGCAAGGACCGCTATGCCCGCTGGCACGTCGAGGAAACCGTTGAACACGATTCCGAGAACTGGCTGCTCAGCTACCTGGACCTGATCACCTTGCTCTTGGCCATGCTGGTCGTGCTGCTGGCGCTCACGCGCCTGCATGGCAGCGCCTTCGGCCAGTCGGAACAGCCCGTGGAGCTGGTCGGCACGCTGGCCGCCAGCGGCTTGCCCACTTACGACGGCGAGTATTCCGAATTCGAGGCGGTCCAGATTCCCGCAAGCTGGGCGCAGCCCGAGACGCCGGTGACCACAGTCGCGGCCGCGCCGGCCCAGGAAGGCGAGATCGTTGCCGACGCCGCCGCGCCGCTGCGCGCGCCCTCCAAGGAGTCGCTGGGGCTGGGAGACTTGGGCAAATCGGTGGACGTGATCATCAACGAGCAGTCGGTGAGCTTTCGCATCAGCAATGAACTGCTGTTCCCGTCAGGCCAGGCCACCCTCAGCCCCACCGGCCTGGACGTGATCAAGCGCCTGGCCGCCATCCTCAACAAGAACGAGTACCAGGTCTCGGTCGAGGGCCACAGCGACCCGGTGCCCATCCAGACCCGGCAATTCGCGTCCAACTGGGAACTGTCCAGCAGCCGCGCCACCAGCGTGCTGCGCGAGCTGGTCCGCGACGGCGTATCGGCCCAGCGCCTGCGCGCCGTCGGCTACGCCGAGACCCGCCCCATCGAGTCCAACGACACCCAGGCCGGCCGCGCGGCCAACCGGCGCGTGGAACTGATCATGGACATCGCGCCCGCGCAAAAGGCGGCGTCGGGTGCGGCGCCTGCCGCCGCGGCGGCAGCGCCCGCCTCCGCCGCCAAATCCTGACCGGACACAGGCCGCGCGCACGCGCGGCCATCTCGCCGCCCCTGCGCCTCAGAGCGGCACCGGGCGGTTTCTCAGCACGTTCTTCATCACCAGCGTCGACCTCAGCCGCAGCACGCTGGGCAGCGCGGACAACACGCGGTCATAGAGCGCCTGGAACGCGGGCAAATCCTGGGTGACGACATGCAGCATGTAGTCCGGATCGCCGAACAACCGCTGCGCCTGCACTACCTCGGGAATATCCGCCAGAGCGGCCTCGAACGCCGACACCCTGTCGCTGCTGCCTTCGCGCATTGTGACGAAGACGATGGCCGAAAAATTCAGCCCGACCGCGGCCAGGTTGATGTTGGCGCCATAGCCGCTGATGACGCCCGCCTCTTCGAGCGCGCGCAGCCGCCGGTGGCACGGAGACAGGCTCAGGCCGACCCGTTCCGCCAGGTCCGTGATGGAAATCCGGCCGTCTTCCTGAAGTTGAGCAAGAATTTTTCTATCTAAGTCATCCATGAGGAAGATTCTACCCAATATTGAGCTTCTTCCAGTAGATAGCAGGAGCACTTCCCCTTGCTTCGCCGATAACATTCCCCGCCTGAGATTCATTTGGGGTATGCAGTTGGAAACCGGCAATCTGGTGGCGTTTTGGCTTGTTTCGCTTTCTTTGGTTGTCGTCCCGGGCGCGGATTGGGCGTATGCCATATCCGCAGGTTTACGGGACAAGGCCGTCCTGCCCGCCGTGGCGGGCATGTTGACCGGCTATCTGATGATCACCATGGTGGTCGCGGCGGGCATAGGCGCCCTGGTGGCGAGCGAACCCGCCATCCTTACCGTACTGACTTTGGTCGGCGCGGCGTATCTGCTCTGGCTGGGCGCCAACGTGCTGGCGCATCCATCGGAGCCCAAGGCCGGTGAGGCTCAGGCTGCGGGGCACTGGCGGGGCTGGGCCGCCCGGGGCTTCGCGGTCAGCGGCATGAACCCCAAGGCCATCCTGCTGTTCCTGGCCTTGCTGCCGCAATTCACCAGCCGCGACGGCGCCTGGCCGATCTCCACGCAGATCACGGCTTTGGGGATCCTGCAGATCCTCAATTGCGCCGTCATCTACACCTTGGTGGGCCTGGGGTCGAAGGCCGTGCTGCAATCGCGTCCCGCCGCGGCGCGCAGGGTCAGCCAGTTTTCGGGCCTGGCCATGATTGTCATCGCGCTGATCCTGTTCGGCGAACAGGTCGCCGTGTTGATGGCCTGACCCAAGCGAGACGGGCCCTAATCGCCAGGATGCCGGCCGCCCGCGCTTTCCAGATAGCTGTCCACCGCGCTCCCCACCGTGGGATGGAAGCGGTCGTCGCCGAATACCTCGGTCAGCTCGAAGCGCTTGAGCTTGTCGCGCACGGGATCCTTCATTTCCGCGAAGTGCAGCGCCGCGCCGCGCTGGGCCAGGCTGCGGCTGAGTTCGCGCAGCATGTCCGCCGACGTGACGTCGACGCTGGTGACCGGCTCGGCGGCCACCACCACCCGGCGCACCGGCGTGGGCGAGGCGTCCACGGCTTCCATCAGCCGTTGCTGGAAGAGTTCGGCATTGGCGAAGAACAGCGGCGCGTCCCAGCGGAACAGCACCAGGCCGTCGATCAGCGCGGCATTGGGATAGCGCTTCAGGTCGTGATAGCCGCGCAGGTTGGGCACGCGGCCCAGCACAGCGAAGTGCGGACGCCAGCCGTCCCACAGGAATTCGATCACGGCGAGGACCACGGCCAGGCAGATGCCCGGAATGGCGCCGAACACGGCCACGCCCGCAAAGCACGCCATCGACAGCCAGAACTCCCACTGCTGGATGCGGTAGATGCGGCGCAGGTCCTTGAATTCAAAGAGGCCGATGGCCGCCGCGATCACCACGGCCGCCAGCGCGCTGTTCGGCAGATAGCGCAGCAGGTTGGGCGCTGCGACCAGCAGCCCTGCGACGGCAAGCGCGCCCACCACGCCCGTGAGCTGCGTGCGCGAACCCGCCGCCTCGGCCACCGGCGTGCGCGAAGCGCTGCTGCTGATCGGAAAGCCCTGGAAGAAGCCGGCCGCCAGGTTGGCCACGCCCAGGCCCACCATTTCCTGGTTCGGATCGACCCGCGTGTTGGTGCGCGCGGCATAGGTGCGCGACAGCACGCTGGTGTCCGCAAAGGCGATCAACGCCACCGCGCAGCCGCCCAGCGCGATCTTGACCAGGTCCGCGTTGCTGAGCCAGGGCAAGGCGAACTTGGGCAGGCCCTGCGGAATTTCACCCAGTACTTTCACGCCTTGCGAGTCCAGTTGGAACAGGCTGACGGCCAGCGTCGCCAGGATCACCGCGATCAGGATGCCCGGCACGCGTTCGTAACGCTTGAGCAGCAGGATCAGCGCCAGCGTCGCCGCGCCCACCGCGAAGCTGTACCAGTTGGTCTCGCCCAGGAATACCGCCCGCCCCAGTTGCCACAATTCGGTCAAGGGGCCGGCATCGTCTATCGACACCGCGAACAGCTTGGGCAGCTGGCTGACCAGCACCGTCAGTGCGATGCCGTTCATGTAGCCATAGCGGATAGGCTTGGATAGCAGCTCGGTAATGAAGCCGAGGCGCAACAGCCCCATGACAATGCAGAACAGCCCCGCAACGATGGCCATCAGGCTGGCCGCGGCCACCGCGCGCATGGGGTCGCCGTCGGAAACGCTGAGCACCACCGCCAGGATGGGCGCGGCCAGGGCGGAGTCCGGCCCCAGCACCAGGATCCGGCTGGGGCCGAACAGCGCATAGGCCAATAGCGGAATGATGGTGGCATAAAGGCCGTAGACGCCTGGGACGCCGGAGGCTTCGGCATAGGCGATGCCGACCGGCACCAGCATGGTCGTCAGCACCAGGCCGGCGGCCAGGTCCTTAGGCAGCCAGGCGGCCTGGTACGACCTGAGCACCGCCAGTCCGGGCAGCCAGCGCAACCAGCTGGGGGCAGGCGCATCCTCGGAGGCAGAGGCATGGGTAGCCATGGGATCTTTGTTGTGTGCTGTAGGGTGTGCCGGAAGATGGCGTCAGGCTGCAAATCCGGTGGCGCCGATTCCGCAGTCTGACGCATTATTCTTGCTCGCGTCCAGCCGCGGACGGCTTTCCTTCTTTATACAGACACAAGCAGGAATCCACATGACGCAGATGACCAATCCGCAAGCCGCGCCCGGTGGCCAAGCACCCATCTACCTCTGCTTACAAAGAACGCCGGGCCACGTATTGCAGGATGGCACCGGCGCAACAAATAGCGGTAATCTGGCGAACCTTATCGGAAGTCCGAACGGGAAGATCCCATGTCCTATCTGCTTTTCATCGTCGAACCGGTGGGCCAGCGCGCCCAGCGCACGCCCGAAGAGGGCCGCGAAGCCTATGCGCAAATGCTGCGCTATGCGGAAGACCTGAGTTCGCGCGGCCAGCTGGCGCGCGCGGAATCCTTGAAGTCCGAATCGGAAGCCGTGCGCCTGCGGATCCGCGACGGCGAACGTTCCCTGGTGGACGGCCCCTATGCCGAGGCCAAGGAAATGATAGGCGGCTTCTTCCTGCTGAACTGCGACACCCGTGAAGAAGCGCTGGCGCTGGCGGCCGAGTGTCCGGCGGCCCAATGGGCCACGGTCGAAGTGCGTGAACTGGGCCCCTGCTTCATGTAGGCACGCGGCCCATGGCGGACCGGCGGCTGGCGCGCGCGCCAGCCGCGCGATTCAACAGTTTCCTTTCTTGGCCTGGCCCGGCGGACAGAAACCGCCACGGCCGCCGCCGTCGTGCGGATCGACGATGACCGCGCCGCTGGGGGTATAGACGGCACAGCCCGTCAGCAAGGACGCCAGCAGGGCAAAACTGCACAGGATTTTCATATCGGTGTTCAAAGTTGCGGACGCTGCGAGTGTATGGAGGCGCGCTGCAACCAGGGCTGTGCCTTTGTAACGGCGTGCTGGCCCGCTTTCCTAGTACTTACCCTAGGCCCATCATTTTTCTGTCGATTTCGCGTCTTGCCGTTCGTCGTGCCAATACAAGCCCTCCACGGGCTGTGTTTTCCGAATCGAGGAGTCCCAAGAATGCGATACATGATCATCGTCCGCGCCACGCCGGACAGTGAAGCCGGCGTGATGCCGCAGGAAAGCCTGCTGGCCGCCATGGCGACCTATCACGAGGCGCTGGCCAAGGCCGGCGTGCTGTTGGACGCCAATGGCTTGCACCCTTCCTCCAAGGGCTGGCGGGTGCAGTACGACCAGGGCCAGCGCACGGTGGTGGACGGCCCGTTCTCCGAGACCAAGGAGCTGATCGCGGGCTACACCATGATCCAGGTGCGAACGCGTGAGGAAGCCATGCAATGGGCGCTGCGCTTTCCCGAACCCTTCCCTGGCCAGCCCTGCGCCGTCGAAGTGCGCCAGGTCTTCGAGCTGGACGAGTTCGGCCCCAGCGAGGGCGTCGAACGCTACCGCCAGATTGCCGGCAACGGCCAATGAACGCCTCCTCTACCAAGACCATCACCGGATCCCCCCACATGCTGAAAACCCTGCTGCTCATCGTCCTGGCCGCCATCGCGCTCGTGCTGGTCTACGCGACCACGCGTCCGGACACCTTCCGCGTCGAACGCAGCGCGCGGATCCAGGCGCCGCCCGCGCGCGTATTCCCCCTGATCAACGATCTGCATGCCTTCAACACCTGGAACCCCTACGAAAAGAAGGACCCGGCGATCAAGGGTACCTACGGCGCGGTGACGGCGGGTCCGGGCGCGACCTACGCCTGGGAAAGCAAGGAAGTGGGCGTGGGCGACATGCGGATCGAAACCGCCGTGCCGGATTCCTCCGTGACCATGCGCCTGACCTTCATCAAGCCTTTCTCCGCCGTCAACCAGGTCACCTTCACCCTGACGCCGGCTGGCGACGGCACGCAAGTCACCTGGGCAATGGAAGGCCGGTTGAACTACTTCGCCAAATTGATGCATCTCTTTTTCAACATGGACAGCATGGTCGGGCAGGACTTCGAAGACGGGCTGACCAACCTCAAGACCCTGGCGGAAAAGCGCTAGGACACACACTAAAAAGGAAGCGGGAACATCATGCACAACCAGATCTTCGTCAATCTCCCCATCAACGACATGCAGAAATCGCAGGCTTTCTTCAAGAGCCTGGGCTTCAGCTTCAATCCGCAGTTCACCAACGACCAGGGCGCCTGCATGGTCGTGAGCGACAGCATCTACGTCATGCTGCTGGTGAAGGACTTCTTCCAGACCTTCACTGGCAAACCGGTAGCCGACGCCACCAAGACCACCGAGGTGCTGATCGCGCTGTCCTGCGACAGCCGCGCCGAAGTCGACGAGCAGGTGGCGCGCGCCCTCGCCGCTGGCGGCACCGCCCCGCGCCAGCCCCAGGACCACGGTTTCATGTACGCCCACGGCTTCGAGGACCTGGACGGCCATGTCTGGGAGCTGGTGTACATGGTCCCTGGCGAAGTGCCCAACGCATGACGCGGGAGGCCGTGCATCGCGCCATCGAGGCGGTCTGGCGGATCGAGGCCGCCAGCGTCATCGCCGGCGTCGCGCGCCTGGTGCGCGACGTCGGGCTGGCTGAAGAGCTGGCGCAGGATGCCTTGGTCGCCGCCCTGGAACGCTGGCCCGAAACCGGCGTGCCGGACAACCCGGGAGCGTGGCTGATGACCACCGCCAAGAATCGCGCGCGCGACCGCCTGCGGTTGGACGCGCTGCATACGCGCAAGCACGAGCAGATCGGGCACGAGCTGGAGGCCTTGCAGGCCGACGTCGAGCCCGATTTCGTCGACGCGCTGGACGCCGCGCGCCAGGACGACATCGGCGACGACCTGCTGCGGCTGGTGTTCACCGCCTGCCACCCGCTGCTATCCACCGAAGCGCGCGTGGCCCTCACCCTGCGCCTGCTGGGCGGGCTGACCACGGCCGAAATCGCGCGCGCCTTCCTCGCGTCGGAATCCACCATCGCGCAGCGCATCGTGCGGGCCAAGCGCAGCCTGTCCGCGGCCAACGTGCCGTTTGAAGTCCCGCGGGCCGAGGAGCGCGCGCCGCGCCTGGCGTCGGTGCTGGAAGTCATCTACCTGATCTTCAACGAAGGCTATTCGGCCACCTCGGGCGATGACTGGATGCGCCCTGCGCTGTGCGACGAAGCGCTGCGCCTGGGCCGCATCCTGGCCCAGTTGGCGCCGGGCGAAAGCGAGGTCCACGGACTGGCGGCGCTGATGGAATTGCAGGCGTCGCGCCTGCATGCCCGTACCGATGCGCAAGGCCGCCCCGTGCTGCTGATGGAGCAGGACCGCGGCCGCTGGGATCCCTTGCTGATCCGCCGCGGGCTGGCGGCGCTGGCGCTGTCGGACAACCTGGGCGCGCCGCGCGGCCCTTACGCCCTGCAGGCCGAACTGGCCGCCTGCCACGCCCGTGCGCGCACGCCCGAGGAAACCGACTGGCCCCGCATCGTGGCGCTGTACGACGCGTTGGCCCAGGCCATGCCCTCGCCGGTGGTGGAGCTGAACCGCGCCGTGGCGGTGGGCATGGCGTTCGGCCCCCAGGCCGGGCTGGACCTGGCCGACCATCTGGCGGAGGAACCGGCCCTGGCCAACTACCACTGGCTGCCCAGCGTGCGCGCGGACCTGCTGGCCAAGCTGGGACGCAAGTCTGAGGCCCGCGCCGAGTTCGAGCGCGCGGCCGGCATGACGCGCAATGCGCGCGAGCGGGAACTGCTGCTGGCGCGGGCGCGCGACATGAGCGATTCCTAGCCGCGCCGGCCAGGGGCGCCGCAGCGCCGGCCGGCATGCTTAAATCCTCCCATGCGCCCCGCCGACCCTGCCCCGTCCGACCTTGCCGCGCCCGCCATGCCGGGCGTGCCACAGGCGTTCGAGCATCCCGGCGACCGGGCCGAGTTCCGCCAGGCGGCGCACCTGCCCGGCGTGGAGCTGTACCGCGCGCACATCATCCGCTACGCCTTCGAGCCCCACACCCACGAAGCCTACGGGCTGGGCGCGATCGAGGCCGGCGTCGAGCGCTTCCGCTACCGGGGCGCGGAGCATCTGGCGCCCTCGGGCTCGGTGGTGCTGATGAACCCCGACGAGCTGCACACCGGCCGCGCCGAAACCGAGGGCGGCTGGCGCTACCGCATGGTCTACCTGGACCCGGACGTGGTGGCCCGCGTGACCGGCGAAAACGGCTGGTGGTTCGATACGGCCGTCGGCCATGACGCGGCCGGCGCGCAGCGCGTCACCACGCTGCTGGACACCTTGTGGCAGGCGCGCGAACCGCTGGCTTTCGACAGCGCGCTGTACGCCCTGCTCGGCGAATTCCGCCGCCACGCGCGCGTGCCGCGGGCGCTCCGTGACGAAGGCGCGCCGCGCTTTGCGCCCGTCATCGATTACCTGCGTGCCAACCTGGCGCGCCGCCTGACGCTGGACGAGCTTGCAGCCGTGGCCGGGCTCAGCCCTTTTCATTTCCTGCGCAGCTTCCAGGTGCAGTACCACGCCACGCCGCAGCAGATGCTGATGGCGCTGCGGCTGTTCGAGGCCAAGCGCCGGCTGGCCGCGGGCGAGCCTCCCGCCCAGGTGGCGCTGGCCTCGGGGCTGACCGACCAGGCCCACCTGACCCGCGCCTTCTCGCGCCGCTACGGCGTCACGCCCTCGCGCTATCAGAAGCAAGTCCGCGCCTGATTTCGATACAGCAATCTGGTACAAGACGCGCCGCCCGCCCGCTGGCTAGACTGCCGCCATTCGTGACCTGGAGCGACGTCGTATGTGGGCTGGAACCCTTTATGCCCTGGCCGCCGGCCTGATGTGGGGGCTGGTGTTCGTGGGGCCCCTGCTGCTGCCGGAATATCCTGCCGCGCTGCAATCCGTGGCGCGTTATCTGGCGTTCGGCCTGATCGCGCTGCCGCTGGCCTGGCTGGACCGGCGCGGGCTGCGCCAGTTGAAACGCGCCGACTGGATCGAGGCGCTGAAGCTGGCCGCCATCGGCAACCTGCTGTACTACCTGTGCCTGGCCAGCGCCATCCAGCGCGCGGGCGGGCCGCTGCCCACCATGATCATCGGCACGCTGCCCGTGGTCATCGCCATCAGCGCCAATCTGCGCAATGCCCGCCGCGACGGCCGGCTGCCATGGAAGCGGCTGGCGCCGGCGCTGGCCCTGATCGCGCTGGGCATTGCCTGCGTCAATCAAGTGGAGCTGCAGGCCTTGCGCCAGGATGCCGACGCCGACATGTCGCGCTACGCCATCGGCGCGCTGCTGGCGCTGGGCGCCGTGGTTTGCTGGACCTGGTATCCGCTGCGCAACGCGGACTGGCTGCGCGCCCACCCCGACCGCAGCCCGCGCACCTGGGCCACGGCCCAGGGCGTGGCGACCCTGCCGCTGGCGCTGACCGGTTACCTGGTGCTGTGGGCCGGCATGGCCGCGGCCGGCAGCGACTTTCCCATGCCAGCGGGCCCCCGGCCCGAAGTCTTCCTGGCCTTGATGGCCATCATCGGCCTGTTCGCGTCCTGGCTGGGCACCTTGTGCTGGAACGAAGCCAGCCAGCGCCTGCCCACCGCGCTGGCCGGACAGCTGATCGTGTTCGAAACGCTGGCGGCGCTGGCCTATGCCTACATCCTGCGCGGACAGATGCCCCAGCCGCTGACGCTGATCGGCATCGCCTGCCTGATGGTGGGCGTGCTGCGCGCGGTGCGGGTCAAGCCGGAGCCCGTGCCTGCGGCAGCCTGATGGCGAGCCCCGCCGATGCCCACACGGGATGCATCGGCCGGATGAGCCCTAGGACAGCAGCAATTCCGGCAAGCGGCGCAGATCGTCGATGACGTCCGAAGCACCCTCGTCCAGCAGGCGCTGGCGCTGGTCCGGCCCATTGTGCGAGGCGCCCACGTAGCCGATGGCGCGCATGCGCGCGGCGCGGGCGGCGCGCACGCCGGGCACGCTGTCCTCCACCACCACGCAATCCAGGATTGCGGCGCGCATCTGCCGGGCGGCGAACAGGAACACGTCCGGGGCCGGTTTGCCGTGCGCCACCTGCGCCGTGCTGAACACATTGGGCGCGAACTCGTCCCACAGGCCAACCAGCTTCAAGGCCGCCTCCAGCTTGGGCGGCGTGCTGCTGGAGGCCACGCAGACCTGCAGGCCGCGCTCGCGCAGCGTGCGCACGGTCTCCAGCGCGCCGGGCAGCGCGCGCAACTCCTGGCGGAAGGTGGCTTCCAGCCCGTCCGCATATTCGCGCGCGAATCCTGCGGGCAGGCTGCGGGCGTTTTCCTGCTGCAGGGTCTGCCACATGTCCGCGTCGGGGATGCCGGCGAAGCGGCGCGCGGCTTCCTCGGGCGTGATGGCAATGCCATGCGCGGCCAGCGCCCGCGATTGGGCGCGCGCCGCGATGATCTCGCTATCGATCAGGACGCCGTCGCAATCGAAGATGACCAGGCTGGGGGCAGGCGTAGGCATGATGGCTCCATTTCAGGACAAATTTCCATGATATGCCTGGCTCGTGACACAGGCGCGCGATCCGCGCCGTCTACAGCCTCGGACCTTTGAGGCGCCGCAAGCGCCACGCCAGAAACACCCCGCCCAGCCCGGCTGCCGCGACGATAAGCGAGGCCGACGACCAGCCGTAGCGGTCGATCGCGCCGCCCACCGCCAGCGGGCCGATCACCTGCCCCAACCCGCTGCCCTGCATCACCAACCCCACCGAAGCCGGGGTCAGCGCCGGCCGCGGGGCCAGCAGCGGCGCCGTGCCCAGCAGCGTCGCCGGTATCAGTCCGCCCACCGCCGAAAACAGCACGCACAGCAGGAAGGTAGGCATGGCTGGCAGCACCGAACGGAAGATCAGCAGCGCCACCGCGCCCATGGTCAGGCTGGCGCAGGCGATCAGCGTCGAGCGCCGCCAGCCGCGCGCCAGCAGCACGCCCGCCCCCAAGTTGCCAACCACGTTGGCGGCGCTGGCGATGGCGCTGTACAGGCCGGCGGTCGCCAGCGGCAATCCCAGCTGTTCGGTCAACAGCACCGGCAGGAACGTGAACAGCGCGAAGAACATCAGGCTGTAGAGCGTGAACGACAGCGCCAGCAAGCGCGGGCCGGGCGCGCCCATGGTATCCGCCGTGTCCTGCCGCAGGCCCCGCCACGACAGGCTGGCGCCGCCCGGGGTGGCCGGCGCCAGCGCCGCCACGCACACCATGGCCACCAGCACCGCCGCGCCCGCGCACCACCAATAGGCCTGCCAGCCGCTGAACGCCTGCGAGGCCAGCATCGCAATGGCCATGCCGGCCGGCATGTAGCAGCTCCACAGCGCGAAGGCGAAATCGCGGGTGGATGCCGACACCATGCGTTGCAGGGCAGCAGGTCCAGCCACGGTAATCATCAGGAAGCCCAGCCCCTCCACGACTCGCGAGGCCAGCAACACGCCGTAGGCCGTCGCCATCGCACCGGTCACCGTCCCCACGGCCGTCGCCGCCAGGCCCGCCAGCAGCATGCGCCGCGCGCCGTAGCGGTTGATGACGCCGCCCGCCGCGATCCCGCCGACCAGGCCCAGGATCGAGAACACCGCGGCCAGCGCCCCGATGGAGGCCAGATCCAGCCCCATGTCCTTGCGCAGCAGGGGCGCGGCGATGATGACCTTGCCCACTTGCAGCGCCGCAACCACCCCCGCCCCCACGATGGCCAGCACCGCCGACCAGCGCGTTCCTTCCTTGCCCATCCTAGTCTCCCCTTGCTTCAACCCAGCCAGGATGCCTGTGCCGGCCGATCCTGGTAAGTGATAATCTTTTGATGAACTTGATCGATTTAATAGATCAGCCGGCAAGATGATAGACGCCCTGACCCTGGACCAGTTGCGCGTGTTCGCCGCCGTGGCCGACGCCGGCAGTTTCCGCGCGGCCGCGCGCCGCCTGTCGCGCGTGCAATCGGCCGTCAGCCACGCCATCGCCAACATGGAAGCGCAGCTGGGCGTGACCCTGTTCGACCGCAGCGGCCACCGGCCCGTGATGACGCCGCAAGGCGTAGCCTTGCTGGCCAACGCCCGCGACATCCTGCTGCGCGTGGACGCCATGCGCGCCCGCGCCCAGGGCCTGGGCGAAGGCGTCGAGCTGGAGCTGTCGCTGGCGGTGGACACGCTGTTTCCGATCGCCGAGGTAGGCGCCGCCCTGAACGCGCTGCGCGCGGCCTACCCGTCCGTCGCCGTCCGCGTATCCGTGCTGCCCCTGGGCGGCCCGGTGGAAGCCTTGCTGACGCGCAGCCATACGCTCGCCATCGTCGCCGGCGACCATTTCCGCAATCCGCGCATCGTGATGCAGGCGCTGTCGTCCGTGCAGATGGTGGCCGTGGTCGGCGCCGGGCATGCGCTGGCGCAGCGCGTCGCCGCCGACATCCCGTTGGGCCCGGCGGAACTCGCCGACCACGTGCAGATCGTGCAGACGGATCCTTCTACCCTGACGCAGGGCCGGGACTTCGCGGTGCTGTCGCCGCAGACCTGCCGCGTCAACGGCCAGGACACCAAGCACGCCCTGATCCTGGCGGGCGTGGGCTGGGGCCGGCTGCCCTACTGGCAGGTGCGGCGCGACCTGGCCGAAGGCCGGCTGCTGCGCCTGCCGACCGACAGCCTGGGACGCGGCAGCCAGGTGGCCAGCGAAACCTATCTGGCGCACCGCATCGACCAGCCCCTGGGACCGGCCGCCCGCGTGCTGGCGAGCGCCTTGCGCGCCGCGGCGCATCAAGACTTGGACGCCGATTCGGGCGGGCGCGCGTAGCTGACGCCCATGCCAGCGCGCACGTCGTTCTGGATGCCGTAGGGCGGAATCGGGTAGCGCAGGCCGTTGGCCGACAGCGCCTTCATGCCCTCGATGGCGATGGGCAGGTAGCGCGGCGGCAAGGCCATCAGCATTTCCTCGTCGGGCACGCCGCCGTAGCGGCGCTCCGCGTAACAGGGCAAGGACAGGCTGGGCTCGCCGGTGGCCAGCGCCCGGCCCCAGGAGTCCGCACAGGCCGTCTCGCCCACCACGCTCCAATCAAAGCGCCGGTAGTTCTTCCATTGCAGGCCGTTGATGAGGATGATCATCTGGCCCGGCGTGGCGTAGATCAGGCAGATGTCCGGCGGGTCAAGCCGGCCCGCGGCCAGCGGCGACACCACCAGCCCGCGATACTTGCCCGCCGGCACACAGGACAACGCCTCCTGGCGCGCCTGGGCATCTTGCTGGGTGGCGTGCCAGACGCCCACGTAATCCTCGCCGCGCTTCCAGGCATCGTCCTGCGGCCCCAGGCCGACCACGGCGCGGCATTGCGCGCCGACCAGGTCGTCGCCCGTGATCCCCACCGTCCAGCCCAGCCTGGCCGCCATGCCCACGATCTGGTCGGTGGTGTGCGTGGCTTGCGGGCGCCGCAGGCCCTTTACCGCGGCCATCTCGTCTTCGCGCTCGTAGAGCTTCATGCCGATGACCGTGGTCTTCAGGCGCAGCAATTTGTTCAGGTCATCGACCAGCGATGCCCAGTTCAGTGTCGTCTCTTCCATGCCCGTCCCTTGGACTGTTGTGTCGCGGACCTTGCCGCATTGCCGCAGATTGATCGCGGTCAGCGATGACTATAACGAATCGCCCGCCGGGCCCTCGATTGATCTATCGTGGAATTCGACCATCCTGCCCGCGGCAGGCGCGCAGGACATTCCCCGGCTTCCAAGGAGCCCACCATGAACCGTTTCGAACAGAAGACCGTCCTGATCACCGGCGGCACCAGCGGTATCGGCTTGGCCGCCGCCCAGGCCTTCGCCGCCGAAGGCGCCCGCGTGGTCGTCACCGGCCGCGACGCCGCGGTGCTCAAGCAGGTGCGCGCCAGCCTCGGCTCCCATGCGCTGGCGCTGCGCAACGACGCGGGCGCGCCCGGCGCCCCCGCCGCGCTGGCGGCCGAACTGCGCCAGGCCGGCATCCGCCTGGACGCCGTGTTCATCAACGCCGGCGTGGCCCGCTTCGCCCCGTTGGCCGAAGCCACCGAAGCGCTTTGGGACCAGACCTTCTCCACCAACGTCAAGGGCGCCTTCTTCCAGTTGCAGGCGCTGGACCCGCTGCTCAACCCCGGCGCGTCCATCGTGCTCAACGGCTCGATCAACGCCCGTATCGGCATGCCCGCCTCATCGATCTACGCCGCCAGCAAGGCCGCGCTGATTTCGCTGGCCAAGACCTTGTCGGCCGAGCTGTTGCCGCGCGGCATACGCGTCAATGTCATCAGCCCCGGCCCCGTCGCCACCCCGATCTACGACAAACTGGGCCTGGACGCCGCGACGCTGGAGAAAACCGCCGCCAGCATCCGCGCCCAGGTGCCGCTGGGGCGCTTTGGCACGCCGCAGGAAATCGCCTCCACCGTGCTGCACCTGGCCTCGCCCGAGTCCGCCTTCATCGTGGGCACGGAGATCATCGCGGACGGGGGCATGAGCCAGCTGTAGGCTAGGCCCCGATGGAACGCAGCGCACGCTTGCAGATGCGCTGCGTCGCCTGGGCCGGCTCGCCCTTGGACCAACGCGCGCAGATTTCCCGCACCCAGTCTGGCTGGTCCTTGCTGGCGTCGTTCAGCCAGTTCGCCACCGAGTCCTGCACATAGACGGCCGGATCGGCCCGCAGCGGCTCCAGCAGCGGCAACGCCCTGCCGGGCTCGGCCTTCAAGGCCGCGATGTGCGCGCACCAGACCCCGCGCGGCCGCAGGGACTCGCAGGCGTAACGGCGCACGCGTTCGGAGGAATCCGCCGTCCAGGGCCGCAGCAGGTCCAGCGCCTTATCCAGTTCGGCCGCCAACTGCGGGCGCAGCGCCAGCCAGGCCCATTCCCGCACGCCGAAATGGGCGTCGTCGGCCAGCGGCCGGATCAGCGCCAGCCGCTGCGTCAAGGTCAGGTCCGGCATCGCGCCGACCATGAAGCAGGCCCAGCCCCGGACGGTATCCGAACGGTGATTGCGCAATTGCTGGAAGGCGTCCCGGCCCAGGCCCTCCTGCAAGAGATGCGCTGCCGCGGCCATGCGCTTGGAGATCCCCATCGCGGCCTGCGCGCGCAAAGCGGCGACGGCCTCGGCGCCCACTTGGGGGGCGGCCGCCTGCATCAGTTCGGCAAAGTCCACCGCCAGGCATTCGGTCAGGTTGCCGGCCGGTTCGTCCGCGTTCAACTGTGCCAAGCGTTCGGCGCTGATGTCCTTTACGCCGCGCCCTGTCGGCGCGGCAGCGGTCTTCTTGCTCATTGCGGTGTCTCCTGCCCTGCGGCCCCGCCTGCGTCGGTACCCTGCCAGATCTTGCCCAACAACTCGCGCAGGCTGGCCCGCTCTGCTGGGCTCAGGCCCGCGAACAGCGAGCCTATCCAGTCCGTATGCTGCTTGAAGAGCTTGCCGGCCTCGGTCCGCCCCTTGGCGCTCAGCTTGACGATGATCTTGCGCCGGTCGTCCTTGCCCGCGCGCCGCGACACGAAGCCGTCGCGCTCCAGGCCGTCGAGCAGGCCCGTGACCGTGGCCCGCGTCACACCCGCGCCGTCGGCCAGCTCATGCGGCGACATCCCGTCCGCCTGCTCATGCAACAGGAACAACAGCACGAACTTCCCTTCCGACAATTGGCGCGGCGCCAGCCGGGCGGCGCAATCGCGGTCGATGGCGCTGGCCAGCGACAGCAGCTGGAAGCAAAGGCCGATGCCTTCCGCCGACGGCAGGCCGCGCCTGGCGGCGACGTCCAGCAGCGCGCGGTGCTTGGGTTCCAGCATGTGTTGTGCTTCTTGCATGAGTCATCCAACCCTGTGATTCTCGATGCCATAATAATAAGGCGCCTAATTAAATTCCCGCAAGACGGATCCTTGGCTTCGAACCGCTATCATCCTGGCTACCCCAGCAGCCGGCGACTGAATCCATGCCCCTACCTCCCCGCGTGATCCTGCGCCGCATGCAGGAAGATGACATCCCCATGTTGCTGTCCATGGAATCCGATCCCGAGGTCATGCGCTACAGCACCGGCGTCAAACCGGCAGACGACGCACGGCGGCATGAGCTGCTGGCGTGGCTGCGCGAACCGTCGACCCGGCTGGGCCATTGGGCGATCACCATGAACGGCGCCGCGGTGGGCTGGGTAAGCCTGGTCCCTCTGGCAGGCACGGACAGCATCCAGCTTGCCTATCGGCTGCAACGCGCGGCTTGGGGACGCGGATATGCCAGTCAGGCGGCGCAACAGTTATGCGAATACGCCTGGCGCGAGCTTGAATTGGGCGAACTCGTCGCGGTGGTCTGGCCCGACAACCAGGTCTCCATGCGTGTACTGGAGAAGCTGGGCTTCACGTTCCGGGCGCATGAACGGCACTATGGGCGCGACACCGCCGTGTATGCACTGGCGCGTCCCGCCACTTAATCCGTCCTATCATTGCGGACCTGATCCCCTTACGCCCCATTCCGGCAGTTGTCCGCCATGACCTATCCCGTCCTACCCGCCTCCGAATTTTCCGCCGCCCGCGTCGTGCCCGAACTGCTGGTGTCCAACATCAACAAGAGCCTGCAGTTCTGGTGCGGGCTTTGCGGGTTCTCGATAGCCTACGACCGCCCGGAAGACAACTTCGCCTATCTGGACAAGAACGGCTCCCAGGTCATGCTGGAGGAATACGGCCACGGCAGGAACTGGATCACCGGCCCGCTGGAAGCGCCCTTGGGGCGCGGGATCAATCTGCAGATCGAGGTTTCCGCGATCATGCCGATCGTCGACGCCTTGCGCGGCGCCGGCTGGCCGTTGTACATGCAGCCCGAGGAAAAGTGGTATCGCGCCGCAACGGCGGAGGTGGGCGTGCATCAGTTCCTGGTACAGGATCCCGACGGCTATCTCATCCGCTATTCAGCGGGCCTGGGCCGGCGCGAGGCTCGGGCCGCGGCTTGAACCGGGGCCGCGCGGGAGGCGGCGCGCCGGCCGCCCCCGCCACCAACCCTCACCGGTACAGCACCGTCGGCAGCCACATGCCGATGCCCGGGAACACGTAGAGCAGGAAGATTGCCACCACCTGGATGCCCATGAACGGCATCATGCCCAGAAAAATCTGGTTCAGCGTCACGTGCGGCGGCGACACGCCCTTCAGGTAGAAGGCCGACATCGCGACCGGCGGCGACAGGAAGGCGGTCTGCAGGTTCAGCGCCACCAGCAGGCCGAAGAACAGCGGGTCGATGCCGAAGGTATTGAGCAGCGGCACGAAGATGGGCATGAAGATCACGATGATCTCGGTCCATTCCAGCGGCCAGCCCAGCAGGAAGATGATGATCTGCGCCAGCAGCAGGAACTGCAGCTGCGACAGCCCCAGCGACAGCACCCATTCCTCGATGATGCGCTGGCCGCCCAGCAGCGCGAACGCGGCCGAGAAGATCGACGAGCCGACGAACAGCCAGCACACCATGGCGCTGGTCTTGGCGGTCAGGAACACCGACTCGCGCAGCACCGGCAGGTTCAGGCGCCGGTACGCCAGCGCCAGCAGCGCGCCACCCATGGCGCCCATGGCGGCGGCCTCGCTGGGCGTGGCCAGGCCGAAGGCGATGGAACCCAGTACCGCCGCGATCATCACGGCCAGCGGGAAGAACGAGGCCATGAGCATCTTGAAGATTTCCATGCGCGCCCAGGTCAGCAGCGCATAGAACACCGCCAGGATGGCCGCGCATATGGCCGCGAAGATCCAGAAGCCTTGAGGCGCGGCGATGCTCTCGTCGGCTGACGCTGGCGCTTGCGCGGCGGCCGTCTCCGGCACGGCCGCTGGCGGCGCGACGGGCGTTTCCGGCGGCTCGGCCAGGCCGCCGGCCGCGGCGGGTTCGTTCGAAGGCGGCTCCGCCAGGCCATCTGACGGCGGCTCGCTCAAGCCCGAATCGAAGTCCCCCGACCCCAGCTGCAGCTCGGCGGGAATCTCGTACACGACCGCCGGACGCGTGGTCCCCTGATAGACCACGGCCACCAGCAGCACCGTGACCGCCAGCGGCGCCAGCGCCATCGCCATGTTGCGCAGCAGGAAGCCGAGCGGCACGTCCTTGTTGCGGCGGCCCTTGAACAGGGCCGCCAGCATGCCGGACACGGCGCGCGTGTAACCGCCTGCGGCCAGCGCCGCGGACTCCCGGGACAGCGGCACGCCGCGCTCTTCCTTGGGCAGGGGCGGCGCCATGTCGGGACGCAGCTTGGCCACGATGACCACGTAAATCATGTACAGCACCGCCAGCATGATGCCGGGGAACAGCGCGCCGGCGTACAGCTGCACCACCGACACGCCGGTGGTCGCGCCGTACACGATCAGCATCACGGAAGGCGGCAGCAGAATGCCCAGGCAGCCGCCCGCCGTGATGGAGCCGGCGGTCAGGCGCACGCTGTAGCCGGCCTTCAGCATGGCCGGCATCGCCAGCAGTCCCATCAGCGTGACCACGGCGCCCACGATGCCCGTGGCGGTGGCGAAGATTGCGCAAGTCGCCAGCGTGGCCACCGCCAGCGCGCCCGGCAGGCGCGCCAGCGCCAGGTGCATGGAGCGGAACAGCTTTTCGATCAGGTTGGCGCGTTCGACCAAGTAGCCCATGAACACGAACAGCGGAATCGAAATCAACGAGTCGTTGGTCATCGTGGCGTAGGTCCGCTGCACCATCAGGTCCAGCGTCTGGCCGACCGAGCGGGCCGCGTCCGAACTCTGCATGTAGTACGCCAGGAAGGTGAACAACACCCCCATGCCCATCAGCGTGAACGCCGTCGGAAAGCCCAGCATGATGGCCACCACGATCAGCGCCAGCATCAAGAGGCCGATGTGTCCCGTGGTCAGATGGTCCCAGGGCGTCAGGAACGCGATCATCAGCAGCACCAGCCCGATGCACGACAGGCCGAACCACAGCGCCTTGTGGATCTTCATGAGCGCGGCTCCCCGGTAGTGACGTAGCGGTCCAGCTTGGCGATGTCCTCGTCCTTCACATGCACCATCTTCTTGAGTTTGTCGACGTCCACTTCCTCGACGTCTTCCGCGCGCGAAGGCCAGGCGCCGCGCTGCAGGCACAGCACGCAGCGCAGCACCTCCGCCACGCCCTGCAGCAGCAGCACCGCGCCCGCTATCGGGATGAAGGCCTTGAAGGGATAGATCGGCGGCCCGTTGGCCATGAGCGAGGAATGCTCGCGGATGGCGATGGAATAGCCGGCGTAGTACCAGCCCGCCCACACCAGCGCGATCGCGCCGGGAAAAAAGAACACGATGTACAGGATCAGGTCCAGCCCCGCCTGCACCCGCGGCGGCAGGAAACCGTACAGGATGTCTCCACGCACATGCCCGTTCTTGGCCAGGGTATAGGCCCCCGCCATCATGAACAGGATGCCGTAGTACATCATCTGCATGTCGAACGCCCAGGCGCTGGGCTGGTTCCACAGGTAGCGCGCGGCCACCTCCCAACAGACGTGCAAGGTCAGCGCTACGATCAACCAGGCAAAGGTCTGCCCGACAAAAGTGGAGATGCGGTCTATGAAACGTATGATTCGGATCATCTCGCTTCCAGGTCAAGACGCATGGCGTCCCGCCGCGCGCCGTTGTGCGGCGCGCGGCGCGGGATACAGGTACCGGCCCTTCAAGCCTGCTTGGTTGTGCGCGAGAAGTAGTGGTTGTAGGCCATGCGGAAGTTGACCGAGGTATCCCCGTGCCAGCGCCCCACCCGCTCGGCGAAGGCCCGCTGCGACTCCAGCACCTTCTTGAACAAGGGATTTTCGGCCGCACGCTTGGCGATCATCTCGTCCCAGATCTTCAGCTGCTGCTGCAGGATGGCGTCGGGCGTCTTGTAGAACTTGACGTTGTGGTCCTTCTGCAGCTTGCCGTAGTCCTGCGAATAACGGTTCGCCGCCTTCCAGGACATGTCCGCGCTGGCCGCCTGCGCGGCATTGCGCAGGATGTGTTTCAGGTTGTCGGGCAGCGCGTCGTACTTGGCCTTGTTGAACAGGATTTCGAACTGTTCCGCGCTCTGGTGGAAGCTCTGCAGCATGCAGATCTTGGAAACGTCCTGGAAGCCCAGCGCCAGGTCCGACGAGGCGTTGTTGAACTCCGCCCCGTCCAGCAGGCCGCGGTCCAGCGCGGGCACGATTTCCCCGCCCGGCAGCGCGTTCACGGCGGCGCCCATGGCGGTGTACATGTCGATGGCCAGGCCCACGGTACGGAACTTGAGGCCCTTGACCTCCTCAACCTTTGTGATAGGACGTTTGAACCATCCAAAAGGCTGAGTGGGCATCGGCCCGTACATCAGCGACACCACATTCACGCCCATGGCTTTCTGGATCTCGACCAGCAGTTCCTTGCCGCCGCCATACTCGTGCCAGGCGAGCAGCATGTTGGCGTCCATGCCGAAGGACGGGCCCGAGCCCCACAGCGCCACCGCCGTGTTCTTGCCGTACCAGTAGGCGACCACGCCGTGCCCGCCGTCCAGGGTGCCCGCGGACACCGCATCCAGCAGGTCGAAGGCCTTGACCACGGCGCCAGCCGGCAGGATCTCGATCTTCAACTGGCCGCCGGCCATGTCGTTGACCTTCTGCGCATAGTCGCGCGCGAACTCGTGGAAGATGTCGTTGGCGGGCCAGGTGCTCTGGAAGCGCAGGGAAACCGGGGCATTCTGCGACCGGGCCACGGCCGGAAATCCTAGCGCGGCGGCTCCGGCGACAGCGGCGCCAGAGATGAACTTGCGGCGGGGCTTGGTAACGTGTTGCATGGCGTCTTGTCTCCTGAATTAGGACTACATGGACCAGCTTGTAGTTACTACTCCTGCGTGGGCGCGGGATGGTGAAGCCTGCTGCGGGATCCCGCCGGCGCGATTGCGGACGATGCGCAAAGCGTGAGCCTGATTAAACCTTTCTGACTAATCGCTGACAATCAGCTTCTTGTCAGGAATTACCCTAGAAGCGTGGATTACATCTTTTGTATGATGGACAACCCACGCGTTACCATCGCGGCAACGCAATCGGCAAGGGTAGAAATGAACCAGAAAGAGCGCGCCGCCAAGCGCCGCCGGATTCCACGCAAGGTCTGGGCCCTGGGCCTGGCCATCGCTGGCGCGGCAGGTTTTTACGCATGGTGGGAATCGCCGCTGGGCCCGGGCCTGACCGAAGGCAAGATACGCAAGCTCCTGGTCGAGGCGACGGCGCAACCGGCCCTTGCGCCGGTCGGCGCCTGCGTCAACGTCGTGGGCGTGCGGCCCTTGCCCACGGATGTCTACACCTCGTTCCTGGAAAGCCAGGACAGGATCGTGCAGGCGTTGATCAAGCATCAGCTGGTCACGGTCAAGCGCGTCAGCGCCAACGGCGACGGCGGCCCCCCGCAAGCGGACGAGGATCCCGAGGACGCGAGCAGCCGCATGGAGCTCACCGACAAGGGCCGACCCTACTACACGGACGGCGAGGCCCGCCTCGGCTCCAAGCGGGTCTATACCGCGAAGTTCTGCGCCCCCGGCCTGCGGATCGGCAAGATCCTCACCCATACCAAGCCGCTCAAGAATCCATTCGACGACAACCCCAACCTGGTCTCGGCGGTGAAGTTCGAATGGCGGCTGGACCGCAGTACCGCGGATTGGGCGACGGATCCCGCCTTCCGTCCGTACATATCCGGCTTTGCGCCGGAGGACCAGCCGGACGAATGGCAGACCGAGTACATCATGCTGGAACGGAAAAACGGCGTGTGGGAACTGGGAGACAGGCCCTACATCATCCGTTGGTGAGCGCCGCGTCGTCGGACTCGGCCAGCGGACGCCGCACCGCCCTCAGCTTGCCGCTGTCGCCGCCGCCGCAGAAAAAGCAGCCGGCGCCATCCGATTCCAATCCGGATACGCCGGTGCCGGCCGGCATTTCCACGCTTTGCAGCACTTCGCCAGTCCGTGCATCCAGCTGCCGCAGATCGCTGGCGCCCTCCTCCCAGGTGCCGTGCCACAACTGGCCGTCCACCCAGGTCACGCCGGTGACGTAGCGGTTGGATTCGATGGTGCGCAGCACCCGGCCGGTTTCGGGGTCCACCTGATAGATCTTGCGTTGGCGGTACTCGGCCACCCAGAGGCTGCCCTCGGCCCAGGCCATGCCCGAAGCGCCGTTGCCGCCGGGCGCGGGAATGCGGCTCAGCACCCGCCCGCTTTTCGGTTCCAGCTTGACGATGGTGCCGTCGGAGATCTGATAGAGATGCTTGCCGTCAAAGGCCGTGCCCGCGTCGGCGACGATGTCGATCGAGGCTTGCGTGCTGCCGCTGTCGGGGTCCATGGCGATCAGCTTTTCGCCGGCGGCGAACCACACCTGCCGGCCGTCGTAGGTCACCCCATGCACGGCCTGCACGCCGGGAAATGGGCCGTACTCGCGGATGATCTGGGCTTGCGTACGTTTCATGTCGATGTCCTTGAACGGGAGTTCGAGCATTCATGCTAGTCGGCGGCCAGCGCGGCCGGGAGTAACAAGGTTGTCGTGAATCCGGGCACAGGCGGCGTCATCCAGCGGCGGGCCCGGCCCTGGCCGCAAGCCTGCACCTTGCCGGCTGCCGCCAGCGCGTCCAGCGTGCGCTGCACGGTGCGCTGGCTTGCGCCCAACGCCAGCGCCAGGGCCGAACTGGACCAGGCTTCGCCGTCGGCCAGGCAGGCGAGCACCGCGCCATGATCCCTGTCGCCGTCGCCGGCTGGCCGGGCCAATAGCGCGACCGCCCTGCCGGCTTCCGGCTTGAGAAGGAAGCCGCCGCGCGCGGCGCTGATGCCGGCCACGCCGTCCAAGGCCGCGCGCAGGCGCCCTATCTCGACGCGCAGGCGCGCGCGGTGCGTTTCATCGAAGTAGGCGGTGCGAAAGGCCTGCTCGATGAGCGTTTCCCTGGGCGCGGGCTGCGGCCAGGCTTCGGCCAGGACGCGGGCCAGCGCGAACAGCACCGGCCGGCTGGCCAGCGGGATCTCCCGGCCCGCGCTGCGCACCGCATGGCGGCAACCGTCCACGACCAGCGTGTCGGATGCCAGCAGCGCTTCCACTTCATCCAGCAGGATGGGCCGCGGCACGCCCTGCGCTATCAGCCGCGCGGCGGGCGTGTTCAGGACCAGCGTCGCGTGTTCGACCTCGGCCAGCAGCGCGGGAATGCCGGCGGCGCGGGCCGCGAGTTCTGCCTGGGTCAGCGCGTTGCGCGCCGGTCCCGTGCGCAGGCGGCGCAACGCGATGCCTGCCGCGATCAGTTCATGGATGGCGCGCGACGCCGGGGCGAGCGAGGCTGGGTCCAGCAAGGCCAGCGTGTCCTCGGCCCGATCGAGCTGGCCGAGCAGCAGTTCGCGCCGGGCCTGCAGATGCCGCGCATGCGCGGCGTTGGCGGGATCGCCGTGGGCTTGCAGCGTGGCGCGCGCGGCCTCCAACGCCTTCTCCGGCCAGGCCAGGTCGCGCGACACCAGGGCGATCTCGGCCTCGGCCACCACGCATCGGGCGCGCGCCAGCGCATGCTGGGGATCGAAGTTCCTGGCCGCGCTGCGCAGCAGGGTCCGGGCGCGGCGGAATTCGCCCAGTTGCGCCATGGCGATGCCGCGCAAGGCCAGCGCGGGCGCGTCGTCGCGCAAGGCCACGAGGTTCAGGGCGCCCAGCGGATTGCCGGCGGCCAGCGCGCGCGCAGCCGAGGTGATCAGAAAATCCATGGAAATCCCGCCACTGCCGCCGCTCCCGCAGTCCGCTTGCCGGGAACTAATCTACCATCTGGCGAGTTGTCGCAGCGTAGCCAGGGTGGCCGGCTTCATGCCCCGCTGGATTCAGGCGCGCGGCGCCCCCGCCCCGGGAGCTCCCCCGGCCGCAGGCGGAAAAGCCACCGTCAGCGCCACGCCCGCGCCGCGCAGGCCCTCGCCCAGCGTGACCTCGGCGCCATGCTGCTGCGCGATCTGCGCCACCAGCGACAGGCCGATGCCGCTGCCACCCGCGGCACTGCCCGGGGCGCGATAGAAGCGGTCGAACACGCGCGCGCGCTCCTCCTGCGCGATGCCCGGGCCATCGTCGGCCACGCGCAGGCAGGCCCCGCCATCCGCCGACGGTCCGCAGGACACGGCGATCTGGCCGCCGCTTTGTGTATAGCGCACGGCATTATCCAGCAGGTTGCGGACCAGCACGCCCAGGGCGTCCAGCCGCCCCCTGACGACGCAGGCCTGTACGTCCAGCTGGATGCGCAACTGCTTGCGGGTGGCGTCGGTTTCCCAGTCGCGCACCAGCATGGCGACCAGCGCGTCCAGTTCGACCGGTTCGGGCTCGTCCGCGCTGGCGCTGAGCGCGTCCATGCGGGCCTGGTCCAGCAATTGCTCGGACAGGCGCGAGGTGCGCTGGGCGACCTGGCGCAGTTTCTCGATGGCAGCCGGGGCGTCGCCGGAGCCCGCGCTGCGGGCAACCAGCTCCGCGTGCGCGCTCAGCGCGGCCAGCGGGGTGCGCAGCTCGTGCGCCGCATCTTCCAGAAAACGGCGCTCGCGGTCCATGCCGCCCTTCACGCGCAACAGCAGCTGGTTGATCGAACGGATGAAGGGACGCAGTTCGCCGGGCATGCCGGCCATGGGCAGCGGCGCCAGGTCGAACGGGCCGCGCCGCGCAATGGCCACGCCGGCGCGGTCCACCTTGCGGAACGCGCGGCCGACCACCATCCAGCTCACCACGGCCAGCAGCACGAACAGGACGGACACGATGAGCAGCCCGCGCTTCAGGCTGTACAGCGACTGGGCGCGCAATTCGCTCTGCGGCCGCGCCACCTGCACCTGCACCCGCCCGTTGGCGTCCGAGATCGCGTACACGCGCCAGTCCATGCCGTCGGCGCGCACGTCGGAATAACCGTCCTGGAAGCCGCCGCTCAAGGGCTGCGCGGGCGACTCGGGCGAGCGCAGCAGCAGCCGGCGGTCGGCCAGCGACCACAGGTGGAAGCGCACCTTGTCGCCGTCGACGCGGCTGGACGCGGGCGGGGTGAAACGTTCCGACGGGGCGTCGTTGCCCAACAGGCTGACCGGCAACGATGCCAGCATCTGGCTGGCCGCGTCGTGCAGCCATTGATCGCGCGCGCCGGTCTGCGAGCGCGTGGCTTCGTACTGCTGAAAGGCGAACACCGCAATCCAGGACAGGGCCATCGTCAACAGCAGCGTCAGCGTGAGCTGCTTGCGCAGCGTCTTCATTCGCCTGCCTCGATGCGATAGCCCAAACCGTGCACGGTGGCGATGAGTTTTTCGCCCAGCTTGCGGCGCAATTGGTGAATGTAGACGGCCACGGTATTGCTTTCGATTGCGCCGCTGTCGCCGTAGACGGCGGCCTCGAGCTGTTCGCGGCTGACGGTGTGGCCGATGCGCTCCATCAGCGCCAGCAGCGTGCGGTATTCATGCGCGCTGAGGCTGACTTCCACGCCCGCGCGCGTCACCGCCCGCCTGGCCGGCTCCAGCACCACGTCGCGGCAGCGCAGGGCCGAGACCACGGCGTTGCTGCTGCGCCGGACCACGGCGCGCAGCCGCGCCAGCAGTTCGTCCAGTTGGAATGGCTTGACGATGTAGTCGTCGGCGCCCGCATCCAGGCCCTGTATCCGCTCGCTCAGCCGGTCGCGGGCGGTCAGGATCAGGACCGGGGTGGCGTCGTAGCGCGCGCGCAGGTGCTTGAGCACCGCCAGCCCGCTGCCGTCCGGCAGCCCCAGGTCCAACAACACGGCATTGAAGCCGTGCTCCACCAGGGCCAGCCGCGCCTGCGCCACGTCGCGCACCCATTGCACGTCGGCGCCGGACTGCGCCAGGCTGGTGTGCACGGCGTCGCCCAACATGGCGTCGTCTTCAACTAGCAGGACACGCAAGAAAACTCCAGGACCGTCAACGATGCCGCAGCATGCCGGCGCCGCTTTAAAAAATTATTAAAACCCCATGCCGACAATGCGCTCCTGTGACGGGGGGTCTGGACCCTGGCCCGCCGGAAAAACGCATAGGAAACAGTGGTATGAAGCGACACATTTTAGCAAGCGCCCCCCTGATGGCCTCGGCCCTGCTCGCCGCCGCCGCCAGCAGCGCGCGCGCCAGCGAGGGCAGCTCGAACTTCATCGGCATGGGCGTGGGCGCCGTGCCCGTGTATGAAGGCTCGCGCGAATACCGCGCGCTGCCGGTCCCCATGATCAACTACCACGCCGGCAGCTTCTTCATTTCGCCGCGCGCCGGTCTGCCCGCCATGGGCCTGAAGACGGACCTGGCGCCCGACTGGAGCGCCGGCGTGTTCGTCGGCATGGCGCTGGGGCGCAAGGCCGACGATGCCGACCGCACCAAGGGCCTGGAGGACATCGACTTCCACGGCACCTATGGCGCCTTCCTGGAATGGTCTCCGGGCCCCTATTCATTGATCGTCGCCTACCGCCAGGCCGCCCGCAGCGGCTATGGCGGCACGCTGGACCTGCGCGCCACCTACGCCGCCTGGCAGGACTCGAGCAACCGCGTCTCGCTCAGCGCCGCCACGCAATGGGCCGACCACGACAGCATGCAGACCTGGTTCGGCATCACGCCTTCCCAGTCCGCACGCAGCCGCGAGGGCCTGGACGTGTACTCGCCCTCGTCCGGCTTCAAGTCCGTGGCGCTCTTCGGCACCTGGGCCCATCGCTTTGACGCGAGCTGGAGCGCGGTGACGACGCTGGGCGTCAACACCCTGGTGGGCGACGCCCGCAACAGCCCCCTGACCGAGCGCAAGACCAACGTCTTCGCCAACGTGGGCGTGGTCTACGCTTTCTGAAGACGCGGGCCCGGCCGGGCCGCGCGTGGGAGATGCACACATGAAACGCCTGCATGGCATGGAATTGTTCGCCGAAGTGGCGAAGGCGCATAGCTTCAGCCGGGCCGCCGCGACGCTCGGCATGCCCACCTCCACGGTGTCGCGCCAGGTGGCCGAACTGGAGCGCGCGGTCGGCCTGCGCCTGCTCAGCCGCAACACGCGCCGGGTGGAACTGACCGACGCCGGCCGGCTGTATTTCGAACGCTGCCGCCGCATCGTGGCCGAGGCCGAGATCGCCCACGAGGAACTGCGCGAGCAGCTGGAAATCCCCAGCGGCCCCCTGCGCGTGCAACTGCCCGCCGCCTATGCGCTGGACGCCCTGATACCGGCCCTGGTCGCGTTCGGCGGCCGCTACCCCGAAATCCGCCTGCAGATGAGCGTGGCCGGGCCGGAGTTTGCCGAGCACCCGCCCGAGATCGGCGACGTCTCGATCCGCCTGGGCGAACAGCCCGACTCGTCGCTGGTGGCGCGCCGCCTCGGCGCGGTCCATGCCCAGCTATACGCCTCGCCCGCCTACCTGGCCGCCCGCGGCGCGCCCCTCAGCCCCGCTGACCTGGCGCGCCACGACTGCATCGGCCTGCGCGCCGGCGGCGGCCAGCCCGCGCCCTGGCCGTTGCAGCGCGGCCGCGAACAGTTACTGGTTCCAGTGGAATACCGCTATGGCGCCAACGACGCCTGCATGGCCAGGCAGCTCGCCGTGCTGGGCGCCGGCATCGCCGCGCTGGGCGGCGACCAAAGCAGCCAGCTGCGCTCGGGCGAGCTGGCGCGCGTGCTGCCGGCCTGGAGCCTGGGGCCGATCGAGGTCCACGCCGTGACCGAAACCCGTTTGCTGCCCGCCCGGACCCGGCGGCTCATCGATTTTCTGGCTGAATACCTGGACACTCCGCTGAACAAGCCGGCGCATGGCCTGGCGCCGGAACTCCAGATCCGCCGGGCCGCATAACGCCCGTCACAATATTGCATCCCCAGGAGATGCGACCCCATTTTTACGGGCGGCGCGCCCTCGCCGTCCGCCCCTGGCCCCTGGCGCCCCCCTCCAGCGTGTAAACTCCCCCCTTTTTGACTCTGGTGGTATGTTGCAGGCCCCACAGCGCACAGGTTTAAGCGGCCCGACGCTCATTCGCTTGCTGACTCGCCTGACGGATGTCGACGTTCCGCAATCCAGGCAATCGCTCTCGGACCATCTGAGCCAATGGCTCGGCTGGACGGACGCGATCGCGCTCTCCGCGGCGCTGAATACCAGCCCGCCGGTGATCGCCCCCGGCGCGCGCATGTTCAGCAGCGCCGAGGAGCGCGAGTGCGCCCGCGTGCGGACCACGCTGGCCGACGCCATCGCCAGCGACACCGCAGCCACGGCCGCCAAGCGGCGCACGCCGGGACAAGCGCCCGCGCCCGCCAAACAACTGGCGGCGCTGGCCGAGGCCGACGCCGATTACGCGAATTTTCGCCAACGCTATCTGTCGTTGCAGCACACGATGGAAACCGCCGTGGGCAATCTGCGCAGCCGGCTGCGCGGCATGGTCGCGGCCAGGAACGGCGAAATGACCCGCCTGGCGGTGGTCGACGCCATCATGGACCGCGCCCTGCTGCCCAAGGAACGCGCGCTGTTCGGCGCGATTCCGAAGCTGCTGCAAGGCCATTTCCAGCGTCTGCGCGACGCGGAGGCCGCGGCATTGGCCGAGGCTGCCGCATGGGCTGAAGCCCAAGCCGAGGCCGAAGCGCAAGGCGATGCCGCGGCCGAGACAGGCGCGGCGCCGGCGCCGGCATCGATAACGCCGGGCGCCTGGCTCGACACGTTCCGCAAAGACATGCGTAGCGTGCTGCTTGCCGAATTGGATGTTCGTTTACAACCGGTCGAAGGGCTGCTTGCCACCCTTCGCGCCAGCTAACCGGGACACTATGTCCAAATATCTGACTAATCTCGTAGTTTTCTTGGCGGGTCTGGCCGTCGTGGGCTGGATCGGCGTGGGCTATGCGGGCACCAACCCGCTGGCGCTGGCCGTGACCTTGCTGATAGGCGTCTGTTACCTGGGCGGCGCGCTCGAACTGCTGCGCTACCAGCAGGCGACGTCCGCGCTGACGCGCGCGCTCGCCGGCCTGTCCGAAGCCCCCGGCAATCTGGGATCCTGGCTGGACCAGTTGCCGCCAAGCCTGCGTAATGCCGCGCGCCTGCGCATCGAAGGCGAACGCGCGGGCCTGCCCGGCCCGGCGCTGACGCCGTACCTGGTCGGCCTGCTGGTGCTGCTGGGCATGCTCGGCACCTTCCTGGGCATGGTCGTGACCCTGCGCGGCACCGGCCTGGCGCTGGAAAGCGCCACCGACCTGGCCGCCATCCGCGCCTCGCTCGCCGCGCCGGTCAAGGGCCTGGGCTTCGCCTTCGGCACCTCGATCGCCGGCGTCGCCACTTCCGCGATGCTGGGCCTGCTGGCAGCCCTGTGCCGCCGCGAACGCGTGCGCGCGGCGCAATTGCTGGACGGCAAGGCCGCGACCACCCTGCGCGTGTACTCGCAAGGCTATCAGCGCGAGGAATCCTTCAAGCTGCTGCAACGCCAGGCCGAAGTCATGCAGCGCCAGGCCGACGCCTTGCCTACCCTGGTGGACCAATTGCAGGCCATGATGAACGGCATGGCGCAGCAGAACCAGGCCCTGAGCGAGCGCCACATGGCCAGCCAGGACGCGTTCCAGGGCAAAGCCGAAGCGGCCTATTCGCGCCTGGCCGCCGTCATGGAACAGTCCATGAAGGAAAGCGTGTCGCAAAGCGCGCGCTCGGCCGGCGCCGCCCTGCAACCCGTGGTGGAAGCGACGATGGCCAGCCTGTCGCGCGAAACCGCGTCCCTGCAGGACACCGTGGCGCAAGCCGTGCAGCGCCAGCTGGAAGGCCTGACCTCGGGCTTCCAGGCCACCACCAGCAATGTCGCCGGCATCTGGAACCAGGCCCTGGCCGGCCAGCAGCGCGCCAGCGAGGCCCTGTCCCAGGACCTGCGCGCCTCGCTCGACCACTTCGCCCAGACCTTCGAACAGCGCTCGGCCGCCCTGCTGGACAGCGTGTCCTCGCGCCTGGAGGAGTCGTCGGGCAGCATGTCGCACGCCTGGACCCAGGCGCTGTCGCGCCAGGAACAGGCCAGCGAAAAGCTGGCTGGCGACAACCTGCAGGCCCTGACCGCGGCCGCGGCCAGCTTCGAGCAGCATTCGGCCTCGCTCTTGCGCACCCTGAACCAATCGCACACCCTGCTGCAGTCCGAGCTGGCCTCGCGCGACCAGCAGCGCCTGGCCGCCTGGACCGACACCCTGGGCGCCATGGGCGCCACGCTGCGCCAGGAATGGGAACAGTCCGGCGCGCAGGCCGCCGAACGCCAGGAAGCCATCAGCGCCACGCTGGCGCAGACCGTGCGCGACATTGCCGCGCAGGCGGAAGTCCAGGCCCGCTTGCTGGAAGGCGTATCGGCCCGCATGGAAGCGGCCGCCGACGGCGTCTCGCAGCAATGGGCCAGCGCCCTGGCGCGCCAGGAACAGGCCGGCGAAAAGCTGGCCGGCGACAACCGCGAGGCCCTGGCCGCCGCGGCCGCCACCTTCGAACAGCATTCCGCGGCCCTGCTGCAGACACTGGACCAGTCGCACACGCAATTGCAGGCCGCACTGGCTTCGCGCGACCAGGAGCGCCTGGCTGCCTGGACCGGCACGCTCACCGCCATGGCCGCCACGCTGAGCCAGGAATGGCAGCAGGCCGGCGCCGACACCGTCGCCCGCCAGCAGGCCGCCAGCGACACGCTGGCCCAGACCGCGCGCGACATCGCCGCGCAAACGCAGGCCCAGGCCGGCCTGCTGGACAGCGTATCGGCCCGCCTGGAAACGGCGGCCGGCAGCGTCACCCAGGCCTGGACCGAGACGCAGACGCGCCAGGAGCAGGTCTACGCCAAGCTGGCCGGCGACAACCAGCAGGCGCTGGAAACCGCCGCCGCCACTTTCGAACAGCACTCCGCCGCCCTGCTGCAGACGCTGGACCAGTCGCACGCCGGCTTGCAGGCCGCGCTGGCCTCGCGCGACCAGGAACGCCTGGCCGCCTGGACCGCCACGCTCACCGCCATGGCCGCCAAGCTCGGCCAGGAATGGGAACAGGCCGGCACCCAGGCCGCGCTGCGCCAGCTGGAAGTCAACGACACGCTGGCCCAGACCGCGCGCGACCTTACGTCCCAGACCCAAGCCCAGGCAGGCCTGCTGGAAAGCGTGTCGGCCCGCCTGGAAACCGCCGCCACCGGGGTCACCCAGGCCTGGACCGAGGCGCAGGCGCGCCAGGAGCAGGCCAACGCCAAGCTGGCCGGCGACAACCAGCAGGCGCTGGAAACCGCCGCCGCCGCTTTCGAACAGCACTCTGCCGCCCTGCTGCAGACGCTGGACCAGTCGCACGCCGGATTGCAGGCCGCGCTGGCCTCGCGCGACCAGGAACGCCTGGCCGCCTGGACCGGCACGCTCACCGCCATGGCCGCCAAGCTCGGCCAGGAATGGGAACAGGCCGGCACCCAGGCCGCGCTGCGCCAGCTGGAAGTCAACGACACGCTGGCCCAGACCGCGCGCGACCTTACGTCCCAGACCCAGGCCCAGGCAGGCCTGCTGGAAAGCGTGTCGGCCCGCCTGGAAACCGCCGCCACTGGCGTCACCCAGGCCTGGACCGAGGCGCAGGCGCGCCAGGAACAGGCCAACGCCAAGTTGGCCGGCGACAACCAGCAGGCGCTGGAAACCGCCGCCGCGGCATTCGAACAACACTCCGCCGCCCTGCTGCACACGCTGGAGCAATCGCAGACGGACCTGCAGACCGCGCTCGCCGCCAAGGACGAAGCGCGCCTGGAGGCCTGGACCGGCAAGCTCGGCACGATCGCCGATTCGCTGCGCGCCGAATGGGAACAGACCAGTTCCTACACCGCCAACCAGCAGCAGCAGATCTGCGACACCTTGGCCATCACCGCGCAGGACATCAGCGCGCAGACCCAGGCGTCCGCCAACGACACCATCGCCGAGATCGGCCGCCTGGTGCAGGCCGCCTCCGAAGCGCCGCGCGCCGCCGCCGAGGTCATCGGCGAACTGCGCCAGAAGCTCTCCGACAGCATGGAGCGCGACAACGACATGCTGGAAGAGCGCAACCGTCTGCTGGAAACCCTGGGCACCCTGCTGGACGCCGTCAACCACACCGCCGCCGAACAGCGCACCGCCGTGGACGCGCTGGTGTCCTCGTCGGCGGAGCTGCTGGAGCGCGTCGGCACCCAGTTCACCGAACAGGCCCAGGCCGAAACCGGCAAGCTGGCCGAAGTGGCCGCGCAGGTCGCCAGCGGCGCGGTCGAAGTCGCCAGCCTGGGCGAATCCTTCGGCACGGCCGTGCAGCTTTTCGGCGAGTCCAACGACAAGCTGGTCGCACACCTGCAACGCATCGAAGCGGCGCTGGACAAGTCCATCGCGCGCGGCGACGAACAGCTCGCCTACTACGTGGCGCAGGCCCGTGAAGTCGTGGACCTGAGCATGGTCTCGCAGAAGCAGATCATCGAGAACCTGCAGCAGCTGGCGATCCAGCGCGCGACGGCCGGAGCGGAAGCGGCATGAGCGAAGACCTCGACGGCGGCGTGGAGCCCACGGTCCCGGCCTGGGCCGTCTTCGGCGACCTGATGTCGGTATTGCTGGGCGCCTTCGTCCTGATCCTGGTGAGCGTCGTCGCCGTGCAGCTGCAGCTGTCCACCCAGCTTGAAGAAGAGGTCAAGCAGCGCCAGGCCGAAACCCAGCGCCGCGAAACGCTGGAGCAGGCGCTGGCGGGACCGCTGGCCGCCGGCCGCGTGACCCTGATCGACGGCCGCATCGGCATCAGCGGCAGCGTCCTGTTCGCCCTGAACTCCGACCAGTTGCAGCCCGAGGGCCGTGACGTCCTGAAGAGCCTGATCGAACCGCTCTCGGCCTATCTGAAGTCGCGCAACGAAATCCTGATGGTCAGCGGCTATACCGATGACCAGCAGGTGCGCGAAGGCAACCGGCGCTTCGCCGACAACTGGGACCTGTCGGCGCAGCGCGCCCTGACCGTGACGCGCGCGCTGATCGACGAAGGCGTGCCTTCGTCGGCCGTGTTCGCCGCGGCCTTCGGTTCCGAGCAGCCGGTGGCCTCGAATACCGACGAAGACGGCCGGGCCAAGAACCGCCGGGTCGAAATCGCGCCCATCCCCAAGCCGTCCGGCGACGCCGGGACCGCCAATGGCCAGTGACGGCACCCGCGGCGACATCGTCGACGCCCGGGCCATGCTGGACGCCTGGCGCGAGGCCGGCGCCGACCGTGTGGCGCCCGTCCGCTTCCAGTTCATGGACGCGTTGGAACGGCGTGCAGCCGCGCAGGCCGGCGAACCCCGCAGGCTGCTGGACAGCAAGCTGGCGGCGTTGGTCCAGGCCTACGAGGCCGAGCTGGACGGCGCGTCCGTGGATGCTGCCGAAAACGCCCCCGCGGCTGCTCGCGCCGCCCCCGAACCCGGACCGCTGGCGGTGCTGACCGCCTACATCGCCGATCCTGGTCCCGAGGCGCGCGGCGCCGCCGACCTGCGCGCCTCCTACCCCGAACTGGACGTGCTGGAGTACTTCCGCGGCGTCTGGTCGCGGGTCAGCGCCGACCGCCAGGTGCGGCAGTCCCAGGAACAGGTGCACAAGAACGCCGGCCCGCTCAACTCCAACCAACTGGTGCACCGCGCACTGTCGCTGATGCGCGAGGTGTCGCCGGGCTATCTGCAGCAGTTCCTGTCATACACGGATGCGCTGATGTGGCTGGAGCAAGTGCACGCCACCATGGCCCCTCCGCCCAAGGAGGCCGCGCCTCGCTCCGGCGCCAAGAAGACGGCGCGCGGCAAGGGACGCTGATCCCCCGATTTGCGCCCGCCCGCGCATCGGCGGTAAGATACGATCCATATACAAAACATATATGGATCATTAACTCCATGGGTATCGTCAAGATTTCCGAGCAGATGCATGAGAACCTGCGCGTCGCCAGCGGCGCGCTCAGCCGCTCGATCAATTCCCAGGCCGAACACTGGATGCGCATCGGCATGCTGTCCGAGCTCTACCCCGAGCTGCGCCACGCCGACATTTGCCAACTGCTGATCCGCATCGAGCAGGCCGAGGGCTTCGCCATCGCCTCCCTGTCGCAGGGCTTGCCGCAGCCAGCCCAACAGGAGGCCGCATAAATGGCGAAGAAGGTTTCCATCAAGTCCGCCGCCGACATCGAAATGGCCCGCAAGGCCGGCGCCATGGCGGCGGAAGTGCTGCACATGATTGCCGAGCACGTCCGCCCTGGCGTCACCACCGATGAGCTGGACCGCATCTGCCACGACTACATCGTCAATGTGCAGAAGGCGATACCCGCCAACGTCGGCTACCACGGCTTTCCCAAGACCATCTGCGCCTCGGCCAACCACGTGATCTGCCACGGCATCCCGTCGGCCAAGGTGCTGAAGAACGGCGACATCCTCAACATCGACGTGGCCGTCATCAAGGACGGCTGGTTCGGCGACACCAGCCGCATGTACTACGTGGGCCAGCCCAGCCCGCTGGCGCGGCGCCTGGTCAACACCACCTACGAAGCCATGCGCGCCGGCATCATGGCCGTCAAGCCGGGCGCGACGCTGGGCGATATCGGCCACGCCATCCAGACCGTGGCGCACCGCGAGCACTTCAGCATCGTGCGCGAATACTGTGGCCACGGCATCGGCCAGATCTACCACGACGATCCGCAGGTGCTGCACTACGGCCGCCCTGGCGAAGGCATGGTGCTGCAGCCCGGCATGATGTTCACCATCGAACCCATGATCAATGCCGGCAAGCCCCAGACCAAGCAATTGCCCGACGGCTGGACCGTGGTCACCAAGGACCGCTCGCTGTCGGCGCAATGGGAGCACATGGTGGTCGTGACCGAGACCGGCTACGACGTCCTGACATCCTGGCCGGACGGCTTCGGCGACTATCCGCCCATGCCCTGACACGCGGATGTGACGCGGCGCGCCCGCCTTGCCCATGGCAAGGAACGGAGTGCCGGCAGGCAAGGGCACGATCATGATCGTGCCCTTGCCGTTTCCGCCGTCCGCACCCATGCCCGCCCTGTCCTCAGCGTTTCGCCGCCTGGCCGCCTCCAACCTGGCCGCCCAGTTTTCCGAACAGATGGCCCTGGCAGCCGCGCCGCTGGTCGCGGTGCTGGCGCTGGGCGCCAGCGCGGCGGAAACCGGCTATCTGCAAACCGCCCAGACGCTGCCCTTCCTGCTGCTGTCCCTGCCCGCCGGCGTGCTGGCCGACCGGATGTCGCGCCGCGCCCTGATGACCGCCGCCGAATGCGTGCGCGCCGCCAGCCTGCTGGGCCTGTTGGCGCTGCTGGCCACGGGCGGGCTGAACCTGGGCTGGCTGGCCACGCTGGGCTTTCTGGGCGCGGTCGGCACGGTCGCCTACAACGTGGCCGCGCCAGCGCTGGTGCCGCGGCTGGTCGCGCCCGCCGGGCTGGCCAGCGCCAACCGCTGGCTGGAACTGGCACGCAGCACCGCCTTTTCCGCAGGGCCGGCCGCCGGCGGCGCGTTGGTCGGCTGGATGGGCGCGCCGTCGGCCTATGTGCTGGCCACCGTGCTGTCGCTGCTGGCGGCCCTGCTGCTGGCCGGCCTGCCCCACGACACGCCCGGCCCCGCGCCGCGCCGGCGCGTGCTGGAGGAACTGCGTGAGGGCGCGGCCTTCGTCCTCACGCATCCGCTGCTGCGCCCCGTGCTGGTGACCGCCGTGTTCTTCAACACCGCCTGGTTCGTGCTGCAGGCCATCTACGTGGCCTACGCCATCGAACGCCTGGGCCTGTCGGCCGCGGCCGTCGGCCTGACGCTGGGTGTGTACGGCGGCGG